>CBDIBW010000021.1:0-44445 GCA_965277135.1 Thioclava sp.
AGCCGAGGTCGGGCGGCTGGCCTGATGGCGAGATGACAGGGAGACAGACATGACCCGGATCCTGCGCAAGTTCAACGCCTTCGTCGAAGGCTATTCCACCCATCTTGAGGTCGAGGAGATCACCCCGCCCAATGTCCGCGATCAGGTGGAGACGATCAAGGCGGGCGGGCTGCTCGTCGAGTATGACGTGGCGCTCGGCCTGCAAAAGCTCGAAGCCTCGATCAAGCTCAACACGCGCCAGCGCGAGATGATGAAACATGTCGGGCTGGCGCCGGGCGTGCACAAGATGATCACCTTTCGTGGCGTCGGTATTTCGGAAATCGACGGCACGCAGCACGATGAGGTGATGAGCCTCACCGGTCGGCTCAATCTCGAGCAGGGCAACTGGCAGGCGCAATCGGTGGCGATGACCGACTACAAGATCGGCTCGATCCTGTTCTACAAGCATGTGATCGACGGCAAGGTGCTCCACCATATCGACCTGAAGAACTTCATCGGGATCGTCGATGGCACCGATCACTGGGCCGGTCTGCGCAGTGGTCTGGGCTTCTGAGGAAAGGGAAGACGATGAGCAAGGCTGCGACGGCAACGACCGGGAATGCGCCCGCCACGACCGGGACCACCACCACCACTGGCCCGAAGATCGAATTTGTCGATGCCGGCAAGGCACGGTTTCGCACCGTGGCACTCGACTGGCCGCTGCGGGTCGATGGCGCGGAGCTGAACACCATCACCGTGCGCCGCCTGAAAGCGTGCGAGGTGAAAGAGCTGCAGCAGGCGATGGACGCGCAGGGCTTCCTGTTCGAGCAGCTCATCGCCCCCTTCACCGATCAGCCGCAATCTGTGCTCGACGCGCTCGATCAGGACGATTTCGCCAGGCTGGCCGAGACCGTGATCGATTTTTTGCCGCAACGCCTGCGGGCCGAACTGGACACGGCACGCGCGCAGATGGAAGCGATGGTCGCGCAACGGATGCAGAGCGCCGCCGGGCAGGACGCGCCATCGCACCCTGGAGAAGCCTCGTGGCCGACGTCGCCTACGCCTTCAAATGGGACGAAGACACGCTCCTGAACATGTTCTGGGACGAGCTGCTCGCCTGGCATGGGGAGGTGGCGCGGATCTACCGACAGATGGGGATGAGCGATGATCGGCCGTGATCTGGCGTTCTCGATGCTGGTAAAGCTGATGGACGGCTGGTCCGGCCCGGCCGACCGGGTGCGCCGCTCGATGCGCACCCTCGCAACCGGCGCGAAAGAGGTGCGCACCACACTCGGCAAGGGTCTGGGTCAAAGGTTTTCGACCACCGAACTCGAGGCCGCCTTTGCGCGATCAAGCGCGCGCATCGGCCGCGCGCGCGGGCGGCTGCTCGGGGCGGCGGCGATGACGGTGGCCGTGGGCGCACCGGTCCTCCGGGCGGGAAATTTCGAAGAAAAGCTGATCGATTTCGGCAATCTGGCCGAGGTCGGCCGCGAACGTCTCGAGCAGCTCAAGGGCGAGCTCGACGCGCTGCGCGACGTGACCGGGCAGTCCAATGTCGATCTGCTCGAAGGGCTGGCCAGCTATGTCGGCAAGGGCATGGACCTTGATGACGCGCTGGCCGCGCTGCCCGCCACCGGCCGCGCCGCCAAGGCCACAAAATCGCAATTCGACGAGATGGCAAGGTCGGGCTATGCGGTGATGGACAACCTCGCCGTCACACCCGATCAGTTGCGCAAGGCGTTCGACATCATGGCGAAGTCGGGCAAGGAAGGCTCGTTCGAGCTTGCGGCCATGGCGCGCAAGTTCCCCGAAATCACCGCCGGGGCGAAAGCGCTCAGGATGGACGGGGTCGATGCCGTGGCCTCGCTCGCCGCCGCGCTGCAGATCGCGATGAAGGCGGCAGGCTCCGAGGATCAGGGGGCCACCAACCTGACCAACTTTCTGGGCAAGATCACCGCGCCCGATACGGTCAGAAAATTCCGCAAGTTCGGCGTCGATGTCGAGAAGGAGTTGCAGATCGCCGCCAAACGCGGGGAAGATCCGCTCGAACATATGCTGCTGGTGATCCAGAAGCTGACCGACGGCAATCCCTTCAAGATGGGGCAGCTGTTCATGGACAAGCAGGTGCTCGATTTCCTGCGCGCCCTGATCCCCAACCTGAAGGATTATCAGCGCATCAAGGCCGAGGCGCTCGGGGCCGATGGCGTTGTCGATGCCGACCTGGAACGGGTGATGAAGGGCTTCAATGAACAGCTGGTCCAGCTCAGGAATTCGGTCTATGCCCTGATGGGCGGATCCGGGGCGCTCCTGCCGATCCTCACCGGTCTGGTGGTCGATATGCGCTCCGGCGTCGAGGCGATCCATGCCTGGACCTCGGCCCATCCCGCACTGACCGAAGCGATCATCAAGGGCAGTGCCGCGCTGCTGGGCTTCGGGATCGCCACCCGGGTTCTGGGGTTTGGTTTTGCACTCATCCAGGGCGGTCTGGCTCGCGCACCGCCGCGCTGGTCTTCAAATTCGACAAGGCGGGCAAGAACATCGCGCTGATGGCCCGCGCCACGCGCGGGGCAGGCTGGGCGTTTTCCCGCCTCTATCGGGGCGCGCGCGGCCTGGCGCGCCTGATGCGCACCCCGCTTCGCTGGGCCATCGCCCCGCTGAAATGGACCGCCAGACTGCTGCCCGACTTTGCCCCGGCTCTGGCGCGGTTCAAAGGGTTTCGTGCCGCCGCATCCACCGAAATCACCGGTCTGTCGGGTCACGTAGCACGTCAATCGCAACTCATGCGTGCCAACCTGTCCAAGCTACGCTGGAGTGCCATCTGGACGACATCCATGATTGCCGCCCTGGCTCCGGCCTATGAGCGGGCCACGAAAATGGCACTGCAAGACCCGGAAAAGTGGAACGCCTGGACCCGCCGGAACCGTGAGCAGATGGATGGCACGCTCCGCGCGATACCGGGGCTGGGGCACCTCATGGGCGGTTATGAATGGTTGTTTGAAAAGGTTCATGGCAGGCCGCCGCCCACCGCTGCGGACCCTCACCATCACAAAGCGCCCGATCTGGCCGGTCTGTCTGCCCGCCAGAAAAGCCTGCAAGGTGAAATCGACAGGCTGGAGACCCGGATCGCCCGGATCAAGGACGGACCCACGGGCGACGCGGCGCGCCGCCCGTTGCAAGATCAGCTGGACATCCTGAACATGCAGATGAACCAGCTGGTGGGCGATATGGCGGCCGCCGGGTCCGGGCCGATCACCCGGGCAATCCGGGACGGCAAGGCGCGCGCGCAGGCTCCCGACACATCGCCACATCCCCCCGGCATGACCCCGCCACGGCCAGCCCCCTACATTGCCACCCAGCCCAATGTCAGCGTGCAAAGCACCTTCGAAAGTCACCCCGCGATCAACGTCTCCGTCACCACCCCGATCCGCATCGAGCGCGCGCAGCGCCACGACAATCGCGCCATCGCCGCACAGGCCGGGCGCGAGGCCCGAGACGTTTTGGGGGCTGCGACCGAGCGCGCGGTGCGCCGCAGTCTCGATGACGCGGCCAATATGGAGTGATCGCCCATGCTCTTCGCCCTTGGCCCCTTTCGCATCCGCCTCGACACCCAGGCGCTGGAACGTCTCGAGGATCACGAAACCGCCCGCATCGCCCCGATGGGGCGCGCCCGGACCATGCCGACAAAGCAGATCCTCGGCCCCGGCGACCGCACGGGTCACGCTCGACGCCACGATCTGCAAGGAGGTGCTCTCGCCCGGTGGTCCCGCCCGGATCAAGGGCCTGCGCGCCCGGGACTGCGCCGCGGCAAACGCCTGCCGCTGATCGCCCGATCGGGGCATTTTTACGGCTTTTATCTGATCGGGGAACTAACGGCCGAGACAACCCATGTCCTGCCCAACGGCAGTTTTCAGAAAATCACCACCCGGATCACACTCACCCGCGCTCCCGACGGCTTCAGCCTGTCCGGCGTGCAGGTGTTCTAAGAGGAGCGCGCCAGCAGCGATGCCAACGACCTGCCGAACGATCGAAGGCGACATGGTGGATGCCATCGCGCACCGCCATTACGGCGACCGCCCCGGCACCAGCGAGGCGATCTGGCAGGCCAATCGCGGCCTCGCCAGATACCCCATGGTCCTGCCCGAAGGTCTCATTCTCATCCTGCCCGACCTCGAGGACGTCCCCGCCATCCGGACCGTGAAGCTCTATGACTGACACCCCGCTCACCCCCACCCCGCTCACGCCCGGCGCGCTGACCCCGATCTTCGAGATCTGCGCCGATGGCGCGCCGGTCCCGCCCGCGCGGGTGATGCGCATCAAGGTCACCGACGCCGCCGGGTTCGAGAGTGACGAGATGACCCTCACCCTTGATGACGCGCCCCCCGGATCGCCCCCCCGGATCGCCCGCCCCCGCGAGGGCGCGACATACGAACTCCGGCCGGGCTATCGCGAATGGGGCAAGCCGATCTACATCGGCACCTATGTGTTCGAAGAAGTCGAACGCAACGGCCATGAACGCACCCTCACGCTCACCGCCAAGGCCGCCGATCATGCCGAAACCCTCAAACAGCCCAAAACCCGCGCCCCAAGACCCGTGTCCGGAAAATACCTCCCTCGGTGCGATCGCCACCACCATTGCCCACGAGCACAATCTCCGGCCCGCGATGTCAAAGACCCTGGCCAGCCATCACATCGCCTATGCCGCCCAGACCGAGGAAAGCGATCCGCATGTCCTGACCCGACTCGGGCGCAGGATCGGGGCGGTCATCGCCCCCAAGGATGGTCGCCTGCTGGTCACCGCCCGCCATTCGGGCAAGACCGTCTCCGGCAAGCCCCCGGCCCCCCTCGCCCTGCCGACGATCTTCGTGACCCCGAACCTGCTGATCGCAAAGAATGCCTATAATGTCCGGATCAAACCCCGCTCGCGCTATTCCAGGGTGATCGCGCGCTGGCAGGATCAGGACAGTGCCAGGGTGCACAAGCTCACCCTTCAAGCGGCCCCAAAAGGCCCTTCGATGACCCTTCGAGAGGTCTTTCAGACCGAGGCAGAGGCGCGCAAGGCGGCCGAGGCGAAGGTAAAGGAGTTGCGGGCCGGAGAGGGCGAATTGAGCCTCGACATGGTGGGCGCGCCCAAGGCCCGCGCCGGGGAACCGTCGGGGCCCCGATCAAGGTGATCGGCGTCTCCCCCGACGCCGACGGCGACCCGATCGCCTCGACAGTGACCCATGTCCGGGACTATTCGGGTTCCGAAGAAGACAAGGACGGCGGCGCAACCACCACCCTTGAGGCCAGCTACGGGCTGGAAGACAAGACCAAAAAACCCGCCAAAAAGAAAACCCCCAAACAGACCGGTCCCTATGTCTCGATCCTCGATCGATGACCGCTGCGCACGCGTCGCAGAGGCCAGGTGCCCTGCGCGAGCCACGGGGTCATATCAACCCATAGGCGAAAAACTTTTTGCAAAACCAAGTGTCCCATTTTGCAAAACCAAGTGTCCCGCTACACCCGACCGGCTTCTGGGCCGCGAAATCCGCGCGGGCGATACCGTGATGCTGCCGATCTACGCCCTGCACCGGCATCACGCTCTCTGGAACAACCCCGATGCCTTTCGCCCCGACCGCTTCGCCGCGCCCGACCATGACCGCTTCGCCTTCCTGCCCTTCGGCGCAGGCCCCCGGATCTGCATCGGTGCCGGTTTCGCCTTGCAAGAGGCGCAGATCATCCTTGCAACCCTGCTTGCGCGCTTCCGTTTCTGCGCCGTCGCGGGTCGGGAACCGGTGCCCGAAATGATCCTGACAACGCGCCCGAAAGGGGGGATCTGGCTGACCGTCCAGCCCCTCTGACCGCGTGTCCCTTTGGCTGCGTGCCCCTCTGGCTGCGCTCTCTGGATCCCGGGGAAAAGAGGGATTGGGCGATACTCAGGTGAAGATATTGTCGCGCGGGAAACCGCGCGGGGCCATGCGCCCGGCCGAGGCGCGCCTGCCCTGCCACTCGCCCAGATCGGCCTCGGTACGGGTGCGCCCGGCGGGATCTTTCCAGCTCAGACCATCGGCAAGCGGGAAGGTGATCGCGTCCGACAGGCCACCATCCTTGTATTTCTGCAACCGCACGCCCTTGCCGCGCGCCATCTCGGGCAATTCGTCAAGCGGGAAGACCAGCAGCTTGCGGTTCTGACCGACGCAGGCCACGGCATCTCCGGTGACAAGGCGGCAGACGGCGGTTTTCGCCGCGCCCTTCATGTTGAGCACCTGCTTGCCCGAACGGGTCTGCGCCACCATCTCTTCCCCGGGGCAGACGAAACCGTCCCCATCGCTGGAGGCCAGCAGATATTTCTCGCCCGCCTTCGGCACCAGCAGATGCGTGACTTCGGTCTCGTTGGCCAGATCCACCATCAGGCGCAGCGGCTCGCCCATGCCACGCCCGCCGGGCAGGTTGGCCCCGAGCACCGTATAGGCGCGCCCGTTCGAGCCGATTGCGACGATCCGGTCGGTTGTCTCGGCATGTATGGCAAACATCGGGCCGTCGCCATCCTTGAACTTGATCTCGGCCTCAAGCGGGTTGTGCCCCTTCATCGCGCGGATCCAGCCCATCCGGGACAGGATCACGGTGATCGGCTCGCGCTCGATCATCGCCTCGATCGGCACATCCTCGACCTCGCCGGCCTCGGCAAAACCGGTGCGCCGCGCACCACCCGGTGCACCCTTGCCGAACTTCCTGGCGATATCCTTCAACTCGGTGCCGATGGTCCTCCATTGCAGCCTGTCGGAGGCCAGCAACTCGACCAGCCCGGCGCGCTCGGCTTGCAGCGCATCGCGCTCGCGGCGCAACGCCATCTCTTCGAGCTTGCGCAAGCTGCGCAGGCGCATGTTCAGGATCGCCTCGACCTGGGTCTCGCTCAGGAACAGCCCGTCCCCCCAATCCTCGGCCAGAAGCATCGCCTTCGGATCGTCCGCATGGCGGATGATCCCGATCACCCGGTCGAGATTGAGGAAGGCGATGATATGGCCCGAGAGCACCTCCAGGCGCGCATCGATCTTGTCCATCCGGTGCCGCGAGCGCCGCACGAGCCCCTCGCGCCGGTGATCGAGGAAGGCACGCAGCACCTGCTTGAGCGAACAGACCCGGGGCACCTTGCCATCGATCAGCACGTTCATGTTCAGGCTGAAGCGGACCTCCAGATCCGAATGTCTGAACAGCATCCCCATCAGCATCTCGGGCGCGACCGTGCGGGTCCTGGGGTCCAGCACGATGCGGATGTCCTCGGCGCTCTCGTCGCGCACATCGGCAAGCGCAGGCACCTTGCGGGTCTTGATCACCTCGGCCAGGCGTTCGATCAGCCTGGATTTCTGCACCTGGTAGGGGATTTCGGTGACGACGATCTGCCACTGCCCGCGGCCCAGATCCTCTTTCTTCCAGCGCGCGCGCAGACGAAAGGCCCCGCGCCCGGAGCGATAGGCCTGGCGAATGCTGTCGGCAGGTTCGACAATCACGCCGCCGGTCGGAAAATCGGGACCCGGCACCAGATCGACCAGCGCATCATCCGCGATATCGGGCACCGTGATCATCGCCAGGCTCGCCTGCACCAGCTCATCGAGATTGTGCGGCGGAATGTTCGTCGCCATGCCCACCGCGATCCCGCTGGCACCATTGGCCAGAAGGTTCGGGAAGGCCGCGGGGAGAACTTCGGGCTCGGTCAGGGTGCCGTCATAGTTGGCACGGAAATCGACCGCATCCTCTGCCAGCCCGTCAAGCAGCGCCTCCGACGGGAAGGCCAGCCGCGCCTCGGTATATCGGCTGGCTGCCGGGTTGTCGCCGTCAATGTTGCCGAAGTTGCCCTGCCCGTCAACCAGCGGATAGCGCATCGCGAAATCCTGCGCCAGCCGCGCCATCGCGTCATAGATCGCGGCGTCACCATGCGGGTGATAGTTGCCCATCACATCGCCCGCGATCTTGGCGGATTTGCGAAAGCTCCCGGTCGGTGACAGTCTCAGTTCGCGCATCGCATAGAGGATGCGCCGATGCACCGGCTTGAGCCCATCGCGCGCATCGGGCAGCGCCCGGTGCATGATCGTCGAGAGCGCATAGGTCAGGTAGCGCTCGCCAATCGCGCGGGCCAACGGCTCGCTCGTGGTGGAAGGGTCTGTTTCGGGTGTATCGCGGCTCATGTCCTGACGTGTAAAGCGCCGCCTTGCCCCGGTCCAGCGGGAAAACCCCTGCCATCTTCGGAAATCCTGGAAACGTTCGGCAAACGGCGGTATGGGCGAGCCGCGCAGCTGGCACGCGCATCTGGCGTAAATGTCTGAAAGCAAGCGTTCTTTGGAGACCTTCTTGCCAACCACCTTCCAGGCATCAGCGATGAAGGCATTCACGGCTCATGGTCGTGATCATCGTTGGTGTCGGGTACTTCTCGAGGAACGCCAGGAACCAGTCGGTCCGGGAGCTTCGATGAAACCGTTCGGCCTCCGGGAAGTAGAGCGGCAGGTAATGTGTCAGGATGCGGTGCCAGAGCTGGGCCTTCGAACGCGAGACGATCTCGTGCGTCTTCGACAGTTCCTGGATGTCGGCGGTCCCGACGACCCGTGGGGCATGGAAGAACTGCACGGCGCCGATCTCCAGCATGTGCAAGATGACCTGGGCGTCCTTCGGGTCATTCCTGTCCCAACTGTTGTGCAGGGCCTCGCGTGTCCGAACGAGACCGACGGAGGAAATAAGCTTCAAGGCGAACCCGGCCTGTCCAGGATGATGCGCCAGCGGCCTGTGAGAGTTGCCGGTCGCCTCGAACCCGATCCGAACCGGCAGGTCGTAGCTGACGAGCGCCGCAGATAAGCGTTGGAAGTCTTTCAACATGTTCATGATCGTCATGCGGCGACGACTCTTCTTGCCCGGTGGCCCAATCAGCACCTCGTGGCGGTGCTTGGACATGTCGATGGCGACCAGGGCGGTCGAGGCGATAGAATGGGGAACGGTCATAGCCGGTCTCCTCAGCGGTGTGGTTCAGCAAAACCACTGTTGGAGACCTGAGACCCGGGTATGGCCACCCGCTGCGCGATATGGAGGCTGCGCGCGCGGCCATAACCTGTCGGCAGCACATGTTCCCGACGTGCTATGGCAGCGAACCGTAACGCAATCTTGACCTTCGTGGCCACGCACCGGATCGAATGGCATTGCATCGCGCCGGGAAAGCCGATGCGAAACGGCTTTGTGGAGCGTTTCAACGCACGGATGCGAGACGAGCGGCGCAACGAGACCATGTTCCGCAACCTGGCCCCCTCCGCAACCTGGCCCACGCGCGGATCGTGGCGGATCGTGATCACCGCTCAGGGTCGCCGACGAAAACACCGACAAAAACACCCAAGCGCCCACACGCGGCCTGGGACGACCAGACCCCGGCGGACGACGCGCGGGCCCTGACCAGCGCAATCGCCTGCCCCGCTGCGCGGGATGAAAGCTCCGCGCGGCGGGCGATTGCTCACCCTGCGCCGATCGCTGGCTGCGATTTCCTCGATCAGCCCCCGTTTCAGGAGGCTCTTGCAGACGTTACCGGCGCCCTTGAGGCTGGCGGTGACGGGAAAGACCGCCCCGTCGTCGCCTGCGCAGGCGTTGGACAGGATGGCGGCCAAGGCGTCGGAAAGCTGAAACCGGGCCATGGTTGGTCTCCGTGATTGAGAAGACTCGGGTTGTCGGCAAGGTTTTCGGATCGCTTGCCGATGTCGCGTCCCTCACGATCGGTCCTCGCGCATCCAGAACCGGAACGCACAGCCCTCTCATCGAGAGCGAAACCTCCAGCCCAGTCATCATGTTCATGCCCGTGCACTATCCTTGCAAACGCAGCCAATGGGGCTTCATCAAAAGGCCCCGGGCAGACGTGCAATTCGTTTCAGAGCTGGCGCGCCGCTTACAACGATCCTCAACAAGACACCGCAAAGGCACAATGCCATCCCCGACCCCTTGCAGAAGATCAAGAAAGGGAAATTGGGCTTGTCACCCTGGCATGTCGCGCCTATACAGGGCGCACTTCACAGGCGGAGGCGGGCCGATGGGAGAGACATTCCCAAAGGTCCACCGGTTGGGGCACAGGCTCTCAGACCCTCCGCTCAGGCACAAACCGGAAAGGAAACGGACATGGCGCTTCCCGATTTCACCATGCGTCAGTTGCTTGAAGCTGGCGTTCACTATGGCCACCAGACGCAACGCTGGAACCCCGTATGGGCGCGTTCATCTATGGCGAACGCAACGGCATTCACATTCTCGATCTGACCCAGACCGTTCCGATGCTCGACGCCGCTCTGCAAGTCGTGCGCGATACCGTGGCCAAAGGTGGCCGCGTCCTGTTCGTCGGCACCAAGCGTCAGGCCGCCAGACCAGTTGCCGAAGCGGCCGAACGTTGCGCGCAATACTACATGAACCACCGTTGGCTGGGTGGCACGCTGACCAACTGGAAGACCGTGTCGCAATCGATCAACCGTCTGCGCGAGACCGACGAAAAGCTTGAGCAGGGTGCGGAGGGCCTGACCAAGAAAGAGCGTCTGGGCCTGGAGCGAGACCAGGCCAAGCTGCAGGCCTCGCTGGGCGGTATCCGCGAAATGGGCGGTCTGCCGGACCTGCTCTTCGTGATCGACGTGAACAAGGAAGACCTTGCCATCGCGGAAGCCGGGAAGCTGGGCATCCCGGTGGTGGCCGTGGTCGATACCAACTGCTCGCCCAAGGGCGTGGATTACATCATTCCGGGCAATGATGACGCGGCTCGTGCGATCACGCTCTATTGCGATCTGGTCTCGCGCGCAGCCCTGGATGGCATGTCCGCCCAGATGGGCGCGGCTGGCGTCGATGTGGGTGCTCTGGCCGAGACCCCGGTGGAAGAGGCACTGGCCGAAGCCGGGATCGCCACCGAGGAAGCCAGGGCCTGATCGGCCCCGTCATCAAGATGACATGAGGCAGGGTTACCCCGCCCTCAACGATTTCACGAAGGAGATCTGACCATGGTCATTACCGCTGCGATGGTGAAAGAGCTGCGCGAATCGACCGGCGCAGGCATGATGGATGCCAAGAAGGCGCTGACCGAGACCGACGGCGATATCGAAGCTGCCGTTGACTGGCTGCGCACCAAGGGCCTGGCGAAAGCCGCCAGGAAATCGGGCCGCGTTGCGGCCGAGGGTCTGGTGGCCGTCGCCGTGACCGACGGCAAGGGTGTTGCCATCGAGGTGAACTCGGAAACCGACTTCGTTGCCAAGAACGCCGATTTCCAGAAGCTCGTGGGCGACATCGCCAATGTCGCGCTGCAAACCGGTAAAGACATCGAGGTCGTCAAGGCGACCGAGTTGAACGGCAAGAAGGTCGAGGATGTCCTGACCGACGCAATCGCGCGTATCGGGGAGAACATGACCCTGCGCCGGATGCACCTGCTCGAAGGCGACAGGCTGGTTCACTACGTGCATAACGCCGCAGGCGAAGGCATGGGCAAGATCGGTGTTCTCGTCGCGCTGAAAGGCACCGACACGGGCATCGGCAAACAGATCGCGATGCATATCGCCGCGACCAACCCGGCGGCACTGTCCGGGGACGACCTCGACCCGGCCGTAGTCGAGAAGGAAAAACAGGTCCAGATCGACATCGCGCGTGAATCCGGCAAGCCTGAGAACATCATCGAGAACATGATCAGGGGCCGGATGAAGAAATTCGTTGCCGAGGTCACATTGCTCAACCAGCAATTCGTGATCAATCCCGACCTCACCGTCGGTCAGGCCGCGAAAGATGCTGGCGTCGAGGTCACCGGCTTTGTCCGGATGGAAGTCGGCGAAGGCATCGAGAAAAAGGAAGAGGATTTCGCCGCCGAGGTCGCCAGGACCGTCGCTGGCAGTTGATCTTTTCCGATCAGGACAAGGTGCGCCGCATCCGGAAAACCGGGGGCGGCGTTTTCATTTTGAAACCTGTGCAATCTACTGTCGAGGGCAAGAGACCAGCGCGCTCATGTCATCTCAATGCCTGGTGGCCACCGCGTTGGCCCTGAAAGCGTGAATGCCCGTGGAATGCCTTGGGCGATGGTGATGCGGCAGACGATCAGACAGACGCGAAGATCTGTCCTGGCGTTGGATGACGGCATCAATGGCGTTGATGTCGCGGCCGTCGATATCCTGAACATGCCAACCCGCTGCCCCTCAATAATTGACAGTCACCACCACCGTGTCGGAAATATGTGCCGGCCGGGAGGTTCTGGCCCGGATGCACGCGACCGTAAACCTTAAAGGTCTGGGTGTCCCCGGTCCCGGTAGAGGGATTTCTGCTCCCCGGCCGGTTTCCCCAGGGAACGGTTCGGCTCGGGTCCTGGTAAAGGCCGTAGTCGATCTTGCCCAGAGAGCCTTGCATCTTGCGATGTTCCGGATCGGTGACGCCCGAAGATCGGCCGTAGCCAAGACTGATGGAAAAGGAGGTATCTTTCGTGCAACGGACGTGCAGACTGGTGGTCGCGTCGACCGGGCTCGTCACATGGCGCGGGAGTGAGCCGAAGTCGAGGCTGGCGGGATCGACCTCGCAGCTTGGCGTCACATTTGCGTAGACACCAAAGTCCGGCACCGTGCCGGTCTGGCCAGCAAGGCCGCATTCGGTTACGCCATATTGGAACGTCGCGGCCGTCGGGCCGCCGAAACTGGACCGGTAGTTTCCCGGATTGATCAAGACGTTCCGGGTAGCGATCCGGCCGTATATATCGGTTGAGGGCGACGCCGCTCAAGACGCCGCTTGAGGGACCGGAGGCAAGCAGGCTGACGGACAGGAAGATCTGATTCACGGCGGTATCGTCGCTGCTCTGACTCAGCGTATAAGGAAGCTGCGCCCCGCCGCTGTTCTTCATGTAACGCAGCACTGTTCCCGCCGCTGCCCCGCCGCTGCCCGGCCCGAACGTGACGCAGATGCCGACGACGGAGGAGGGGACGGAAGAGGTGGCAGCACCGTTGCATTGGACTTCAAGCTTTCCGGAGGTCTGGTTTTTCGCACCGGCCCGGATGCTGATTGTCCCGAAATCAAGATCGGTCATGGTGGCGGAACAGGACAGCCCCGAGGCCACCGCAGCCTCGCCCGAAAGTGAAAGAAGAAGACATGACAACAGGCTCAATCGGCTCATTTGTGACACTCCATCTGTCGAGGTTGCAAATCTGCCCCATTTGCCTTCCGGAGGAAAAGGACAATCGGCAATCGCCCGAGGGAAGCACGACGCGCAGGTTGTTCTCGGGGCTATATCCTGCAGCCAGACCTGACCATCATAGGCTACGAAAACGGGAACGCGACCGCCATTGAGATAGACCGGCGTGCCCAACGGCAGAAAATGCCCCTTCGCATCGGTCAACACAAGCAGCAACGATGGGCGCGTATCGGCCTTCAGCCGCGCCAGCCCCCCGCCCCGCGCGCAGGGACCACATCGACGGCTGTCGCGCCATAGACCGCGCCGCGCGGCAGATCCAGGGGATTGATCGAGATGCGGTTGCGCGCGTAGGAGGAAAGCCCCGTTACCAGCGCCTTGCCGGAGCGGCCGGTTGTCGTCACGACGCGTTCTGAAAAGAGACCGGCACGCCGGGCACGCCGACATCGACCAGCGCGAAACTGTCACGGATCGTGTTGCCCGCAGCCAGCTGCCCCCCGGCGAACACCAGCGATCCGTCAACACGCGAGCGCAGGTAGGTGAAATTCCCGATCCGCGAGGACGGCGGCGCCGATCTTGCCGAACCGGGCGCGGTACTGCGCCTGCGCGAACACCTGTGGCTTGCCGGCGCGTCCGGGTCTGGCTTGCAGACTGTAGCCGTAATCGCCGACCCGCTGCGATATCGGGCGACTGACGTAGATTCCGGCACCGATTCCAGCACCGGTGGCAGAGCCCGAATCCAGGCCCACATGGGCATAGTGATGCCCGCCCCAGGCAAAGGCCAGATTCAGTGCGAGGCGGGTCTCTCCGCGATGAATATCCCGGGTTGCATAAAAGTCGAGCGAACTGTCCTGCCAGCCCAGTTTGCCGACTCCAGGAAGCGGCGATCAGGAAATCCTTGCGATTTGTCCGGTGCGAGTCCACGACACTGAATCCGACATTGCGCAGAATTGGAGTGTCAGGAAAGGTGACGCCCAGAACGCCTTGCTGGCGCGGGAAGTCAAGAAGCGATCCGGAGCCCTCCTGCACTTTTGCCTTGCCCAGGTAGTTGGTCCCGCTGACATAGGCGAGATCGACAAAGCCCTTCTCCGATTTCAGCAGGCTCAGGTTCAACTCCGCTGGCCCGATGCGCGTGCGCAAGGAGCCATAGGTGAATCGCCCCGTCTCGAATTTGCCCGTCTCTCCGACATGGCGACTGGCGCCGAGAACGAAGGTTGTTTCGGCGAGGTCGAAGGGGGTCGTGGTGAAACCGAAAGTCCCCATCAGGAGGTTGTCGTTGCCCTCGGCATGGGCGGCAAGGGTGAGCCGGTCGGTCAGCCCGTAGCGCAGGCTCGTCGAATAGGCGGGCCGCCCCGAATAACGGTTGCTTTCGATTCCATAGGCCTCGCGTGGATAACCCGCACCGAGGGAAAAATTGAGCACCCCCCGCTTCACCAGGTTGCGCGCGGTGAAGAAGGAGACCCGGCGCGTCACCTCGCGCCCGTCGGGTTGGCGGACGTGGATGACAGCAGCGCCCCTGCCCGCCGCGGTCGGGATATCCTCGATCCGGAACGGACCCGGTTCAACCCTGGTGGAGAAAGCACGGCTGTTGTCAATGAATACATCGACCGTGGACGGCACGGCCGCCGCGCCGGAGAAGGCGAACAACTGTTGCGGAATCAGATCGTCGCGCAGCGCGAAGTTGCGCCTGATCTGGAACCCGCCCATGCGAATCGACCGCCCCCATTGAAAGGTCGAGGTCTGGAAATCGCCAAGCGTGGCCGTCAGCATCCTGGTGCGGAAATCGTGCCGGAAAGAGCTTTCGAGACGCAGAACCTTTGCGTGGGAAAGGTTGCTGTCGAACTGGGAGAACCCGGTCGAGCCGAGTGTCCCGAGGGGCGAATAGATCCAGCCGTCGAGAGAGGCCGAGGCACCATCGAACCGGCTGCCGGTGGTGCCGGACCCCAGGTGCGCTGACGCTTGCAGTGAATAGTTCAGCACCGCTCCCCAGCTCCTGTCCGGGCTGCTCTCCGGCGCGGCCGGCTGCGGCAGAGTCCGCGTGAAAGGCCGAGATGATCTCGGGCTTCAAAAGCGCGTCGGGAGCGGACAGATCGACCGTCTGTCCGGCGCTGTCGTAGCGATAGGAAAGCCCGGGCAGCCGGTCAAGCAAGATCATCCCTCGCTGCCCCCCCATAGCGGCCCCTGCAGCGGTCCCTGCGGGCAGGCGCAGACCGATATCGTCAAGCACCGCGCGGGTCGCGGAAAGCGCGTCGCGCGCGGGGCAGTAGCTGAAATGCCCGATCTTGTCGGACGCCCGCCCGTTGATCGAGACGGCCAAGTAGAGATCCACCATCGAACAGGCAGGCCCGGAGCCGCGTTGCCCGACGGCGGGTTGCCCGGCGGGTTGCCCGAACAGGGGAACGCAGAACAGGGGAACGCAGAAGACGAGGCTGCCAATTCCAGGAAGCAGGACACGTAACCAGTGCCGTAAAGCGTCATTCGGGGCGTCATTTATCACGGCTCGAATATCACGGCTCGAAGCATAGTGGCAGGGATTGGCGGATCAGCAGGCCGACAGACCCGCCCGCGCCCGTCTGCTGCGGCAGTTGGTCAACAAGGACGCGATAACATTCCTCGCGCTGCACCGGCCGTTTGGCGATCCTGACAATCCGTGCGGTCAGTTCCTCACCGGTCCGCAAGGTGGCGAAGGGCGGGCTTGCCACCACATCGCGGGTTGGCTCCATCTGGCCAGGGTCGGTGCCCTTGTGCCAGCGCATCACCCTGACTTGCAGGTTTACCGGGCCGCCGCCGGAGACCTTCAAGGTCAGTTCCGTCCTGGTGTCCGGGGCATGAACGGTAAGGTGGACAGGGAAAACGCTTATGCCAGCACAAGCTGGCGCGGATCCCTGCACCACCCCAAGCGACAGGACAGAGATGAACACACCGACAGCATACCATGAACGCAAATATTTGATCATCTCTTTGCCCCTACTCAACTACCATTAATATGTAATGGTCAGATTAACAGTGTCCTTGTAAGGCCCGGGCGCCAGGTTTTTGGGAACACCATTTGCAGCGATTTTACCGTTGATCGGAAATGACGCCTTTCCATCCGTAACTGTGACATCGAACTTCACGTTGGTCAGAGCTGTGGGGGTGCCGGCTTTGAGCGTTTTAGTTAAAATATAGGGCACCACGTCCGTAGCTTTAGCTCCCTCAGCAGTCCCTTTCAGTTTACGTTCGACGGAAGCTCCCGAACCTGAACTATTGCCACCTTTTCCGGCTTGGACTGATACCTTCTTAACTGAGGAATCGCACTCGATACTAACTGTAGGAGATGTATTAGAAGAAATCGGAGTTGTCTGGTTGGCAAGAACACCAAAGCTCAGTGCACCGCTAACATCAATCATACAAGTCTGCCCAACTAATCCATACACATTAAGATGGGTAACCGCTTCTTTAGCTGCTGCTTGCAGGGGTATCAAGGTCAGCGAACCAAGGCCAAGAGCAAGAGCCAAGGATGCGTATTTTGCAGTTTTGTGACTTCTTTGCGAGTTACATCGTTCGCCCTGAACAACTTTTATCCGGCTGATTTTGCTTGAGAATGATGTGATATTGCTGGGTGCTGCCTGCAAGGTTTTGTATTATCCCGGCAGGAACCCTGCAATTTCGAGCCGTGATATGAAGCCGAGAAAGCCGCTCCCGGAACAAGACGATCTCCTGCGCGCCCGCCTGGTCGAGATGATCGACATGCGCCACGAGCTGGTGAAACTTGCCCCCCTGATCGACTGGGAGGTCTTTGAGCGGGAATGGGCCGGGTTCTTTCCGTCCCACACCGGTCGCCCGGCGACGTTGACGCGCCTGGTTGCCGGACTCCTTTACCTGCAACATGCCTATGCACTTTCGGACGAGGCGGTCGTGGCACGATGGGCCGAGAACCCGTATTGGCAGCACTTCTGCGGCGAGACGTTCTTTCAGCACCGTCTGCCGCTTGATCCCTCATCCCTGACCCGGTGGCGCAAGCGGATCGGCGAGGAGGGTGTTGAATGGATGCTGACCCAGACGATCGAGGCCGGGAAACGCGCCGGGGTGGTGAAGCGCAGCGATCTCAAGCAGGTCACGGTCGATACCACGGTGATGGAAAAGAACATCGCCCACCCGACGGATGCCCGGCTGTATGAGGCGGCGCGGCGCAAGCTGGTCGGGCTGGCTCGCGAAGCCGGGATCGTCCTGCGCCAGAACTACAACCGTCTTGGGCCTCGGCTGGCCGGTCAGGTTGGGCGCTACGCCCATGCCCGCCAGTTCAAGCGGATGCGCAAGGCGTTGCGCCGGCTCAAGGGCTACACCGGCCGCGTGCTGCGCGACATCGAGAGGCAACTGGGTAAGGTTCCGGAGGGGGCGCTGAGAGAGCGCCTGGTGGGGATGATCGCGCTGGTGAACCGGCTGTTGGCGCAGAAGCCGAAGGACAAGAAGAAACTCTACAGCCTGCATGAACCGGCGGTGGACTGCATCTCCAAGGGCAAGGCGCACAAGAGGTACGAGTTCGGAACCAAGGTCAGCGTGGCCACGACCAACCGGGGCGGCTTCGTGGTCGGGATGCGGGCGCTGCCGGGTAACCCTTACGACGGCCACACGCTGCACGAGGCGCTGGAACAGGTCGAGATCCTGACCGACCTGAGGCCAGAGTTGGCCTTTGTCGACCGCGGATACCGCGGGCATGGCGTGCAGAATGTGAAGGTTTTCATCAGTGGCGCAAAGCGAGGTGTCACCAGGACGATCGCCAAACTCCTGCGACGGCGCAGCGCCATTGAACCAATGATCGGGCACATGAAGAACGACGGTCGACTGACGCGAAGCACCCTGAAAGGAACCGACGGCGACGCTCTGTTCGCCGTGCTCTGCGGCTGCGGTCACAACATTCGCATGATCCTGAGACACCTGAGGGAGATCTTGTGCCGGTTGATCCGGGCTCTCACCTCGCTCCGACAGACCACCACCGCTGAAACGGCCTTCGTCGGGCCGTCTCAGATCGCCAACGTGCCAATCTGAAACCCTTGTTCAGGACGGACTACTTATCCAGCGGATGCGGTTCGCCGCGCGAGGTGATCTTTTGACCGATGACGATCCCCGCACAGTTCACAAGCGCATTGACCCCGCCGAAGGCATCCGTCGCAGCCTGAAGTGCCGCAGCGACCTGCGCTTCATCCGTCACATCCGTCTGACAAAAGATCGCATTCTCACCCAGTTCAGCCGCAAGCGCCTGACCGGCCTCTGCATTCATGTCCAACAGGGCCACTTGACCGCCTTGGGCAATAATCTCGCGCGCTGTGCCTTCGCCCAGGCCAGAGGCCCCGCCGGTGACAATTGCTTTCAACTCGCTTGGTTTGCGCATTCTACTTCGTCCTTGTTCGCTTATTCATCACCAGCTTTAGGTCGTGTCGCAAGCCACGCTGCCATCTTGTCTTGCACAGCCGGAATGGCTTTGGCCGGGCGGACCATGACCTTGAAGTCGGTGATCAGCCCGGCATCATCCCATGCGATCATGTCCACGCCGTTCACCACTGTTCCGTCTAGGGAGCATTGAAACTCCAACACCGCGCTGTCGCCGCAGTCGAACTGGCGGAGATACCGAAATTCGGCAGGGAACAGCACCGCCGCTGCTGCGCTAAGATAGGCGTGGGTGAGCGTCCGACCTTCCTGAGGCGTGTGGACAACGGGTGAGTGAAACACTGCGTTATCATGTAGCAGCGCGTGCAACCCGTCCGATGTCGGGGCATGGTGAAACGCCAGCCATGTGTCGAGATTGCTCTCTCCCATTGTCCCCATTGTCGCGCCATCCTCCCTCCGCGCTTTCAGGGAAAGACTGCCGCAAGGGGGGCAAGGCGACCAGGGAATTCTCATTTGCGATATTCTATATCACATTTCTGATGACTGGCGTTGCCTCGCTTGGCAAAACCACCGACCAGATCGCAGTATGGCGCCAACGAGTCAGATCGACTGGTGTACGGAGGATACATCATGACCCAACAACCCAAACGGCGGCGGCGCTGCCAATTGGCCGTACCAGCAGATAGCTGGCGCAAGATTGAAAAAGCCGCGGCATCCGGCGTGGATCATGTGTTTCTTGATCTGGAAGATGCGGTCGCCCCGGACAACAAGCCGCAGGCCCGCCAGAACGTCATCAAAGCGTTCAATGAGCTGGACTGGGGGACCACCGTCCGCTGCTTCCGCATGAACGGCCTCGATTGCGAATGGGCCTATCAGGATCTGATCGAGGTGATTGAGGGCTGTGGGCACAACGTCGATACAGTGCTCGTGCCGAAGGTCAAAGCACCGCGCGATGTGCATTTCGTGGAAAACCTGCTGGAACAGCTCGAATGGAAGATCGGCCGCAAAGGCCCGCCTATTGGCATCGAAATGCTGATCGAAGAGGTGGAAGGCGCGGCCTATTGCACCGACATCGCCACCGCCTCTGACCGTGTCGAATGCCTGATCTTTGGCGTCGGCGACTATACCCGCGCGCAAGGTGTGGATATCCGCGATGCCTTTGGCAAACCGCGCAACTATCCAGGGGACCTGTGGCACCATGTACGCGGGACAATCGTTGTTGCGGCGCGAACTGCGGGGGCTGATTATGTCGACGGCCCTTGGGGGTTGATCCCGGATCAAGACGGCTATCGCCGCGAATGCAAGATGGTCAAAACCCTTGGCGGTGTCGGCAAATGGGCCATTCACCCCAGCCAGATCCCTATCGCGATGGAGGAATTTGGGCCCTCCGGCGAAGAGATTTCGATGGCCACGAACTTGCTTGAACAGTTTAAGGTCGCCAAAGCCGAAGGCAAAGGCGCGATCAAGACCCCTGATGGGGCGCTTTTGGATGAAGCTGCCATCCCACTCCTGCAACAGATCCTCGACCAAGCAGACTTTTACGGCATCGCGCGTGAGGCGGCTGAGTAATGGGTTACATGACCGAAGAGCGGTTGATGCTCAAAGAAATGGTGGCGAAGTTCACGGATGACGTGGTTTTGCCCATTGCGAATGAACTGGACCCCCAAAAGGGCAAGATCCCGACTGATCTGATTGATCAGATGAGCGATCTGGGTTTGTTTGGTATCCTGACGCCCGAAGAATTGGGCGGCTCGGGCCTTGGTGCGATCGAATACTGTATCGTGGCTGAAGAACTGTCCCGGGGCTGGATGTCGGTTGGATCCCTGATCGCCCGCGCAAAGTATCAACTGTTCGAAGGCATGCCGCAGGACTGGAAAGACAAGAACATGGAGAATGTTCTGAACGGCAAATATATGTCGGCCATGTCCCTGTCCGAGCCGAACACCGGATCGGACCTGTCCAATATCGCCTGCCGTGCAGAACCTGACGGCGACGGCTATCGCCTTTATGGCTCGAAATACTGGTGCACCTTTGCCGATGACGCGGATGCGATCATGGTCTTTGCCCGCACCGAGCCGAAATCAGAAAACCCGAAGGAAGCCTACAAAAACATCTCTGTCTTCCTTGTGGAAAAACCCCGCGGTGAACTGCCTGAGGGCTGCTCAGGCCAACCGATCCCCAAGATCGGGTACTTTGGCTGGAACACGTTTGAACTGAGCTTTGATGGCACTTACGTCCCCGGCACGCACCTTGTGGGAGAGAAGGGCAATGCTTTCAAATGGGTCACCCATGGCCTCGAACTGGCCCGTGCGCATACGGCGGCGCGCTCGATCGGGTGTGCGCAAGGGGCATACAACTGTGCGTCCGAATACGCCAAGGAGCGGATCCAATTCGGCAAGCCCATCTCCCAGTTTCAGGACATCCGTTTCAAACTGGCCCGCGCCGCGACAGAGATCGAGGCTTGCCGCCAACTGCTCTATCACGCCTGCGACAAGGTCGATTCCGGCGAGCGTGCGGATCTTGAGACCTCAATGATTAAATACTACGCCGCTGAAATGTCGGAACGTGTGTGTTCTGACATGATGCAGGTCATGGGTGGCGCCGGGTACACCACGCTCTACCCGGTTGAGCGGTATTGGCGGGACGCGCGATTGACGAAGATTTTTGAAGGCACTTCGGAAATCCAGTTGCGGATCATCTCCGACCGCTTGCTCGGCAAGTAACGCGATGTCTGGGTCACCTCATGGTGGCCCGATGCGGCTGTCCTTTGACGTTTATGAAGGGGCGGGGCCCCCGCTTCTTCTTGTGCATGGGTTGGGACTGATGACGTGACCGGCCCCCGACGGCATCTCTGTGCCAAGGTGGGTTTGCATAGATTTACAAAGGAGAGTGGTTATGTCTGAGATTATCACAGTCGGGCTCGATCTGGCGAAGAATGTGTTTCAGGTCCACGGTGCTGACGGTGCTGGTCGGACAGTTCTACGAAAGAAGTTGCGGCACGCATTTCTGGGCGCACGAGATCGGCAAGCTGGGCCATGAAGTGCGGCTGATCGAGCTATTGCGGCATTTGGGTGACGCGGCTCGATCGGGCGGCGCGGCTTTCATTGGTCCGCTCTGAACAACGGGCTCAGGTGGCGAAGTCGATGTGAGGCCGCTGGTTTCCGGCGCTGAGCGCGGCCAGGACGGTGGCCAAAATCGCGGTGATCAGGGCTCGGAGGTGGGCGAGGATCTTGCGGATGTTGTGCCCGCAGCCGCACAGGACGGCGAAGATCGCGCCCCCGGTGGTGCCCTTCAGCGTGCAGCGCGCGAGGCGCCCGTCGGATTTCATGTGGCCGATCCCGGGCTCGATGGCGCTGCGGCGGCGGAGCCGTTTCGCCAGCGCGGGTGTCACGCCTTTCCGGGTGCCGCTGATCAGCACCTTCGTCTTCTCCACGTCATGCCCGCGGTAGCCGCGGTCGAGCACGGCCAGGGCGGGCTTCTGCCCGGTCAGTGTCTCGACCTGCTCCAGCGCTTCAGCCAGCGTATGCCCGTTACAGGGGGGCCCCGGCAGGGACCGCATGCCAACGACGAAGCCCCCGGACGCCCCCGCCGATGGTGGTGGCGATGCTGACCCTGGTGCCGAATTCATAGCGCACCCGCGCCTTGCCTTTCGAGATGCCGTCCACCTCCGGCGCGTGCAGGGCATAGAGCCTAGCAAGCAATCGGTTGAAGTCATCGAGCCGGGTCAGAACAGCTGGACGCCGTCGCCGCTTTTTACCCCGCTTTTTACCCGGAACAGCGATCAAGACCTCATGGCGGGCTTTTGCAATATCAAGCGCAACCAAAACAGGCTCGGCCTGGGCAATACTGGTATCGGTCATGGTCGGTCTCCCCGGCGGTGTGGTTCGTGCAAAACCACTGCAAGGACCTGAGACACGGATATGATCACATGCTGCGCCATTTGCGTGCTGCGCTGGCAATCAGAGACTCTAAACCGGAAGCATTCCGAAGGTGTTACGGCAAAGCGTTCATCTCCTGCGATCCGGGTCTCTTGGCCCATGCGAACCACGTCACATTGGACGTCTCCCGGCCTGGACGGAAAACTCCAGAGGCCGACGGATGACGGCTTCATCGAAGCGTGCAACAGACGCACGGGGTCATGAATGTCATGAATCTTGCCCACGCGCGCGAAAAGCTGGTGGCCTGGCCACGACACGACAACGCGGACAGCCCCCATGGCGCGATCGGATACAACGTTGCGATCTCAGTGCATTGTCCCGACGGTATAGCCAGCCCGCCGTTGGGACAGGCCCGGAAAAATCCAGCGGCCGGCGATCCAAGGGTGGGGAGCAGAGCAGGCCGATGGGCACACTACCCGAGATCGAGATTGCTCACCATGTTGTAGTCAGATGTAGAGCGTGAAGCATGCAGACCGCAAGCGACTCAATGGACCCGCGCATGCGGCGACGATCCCTATGAGGCGCGGGTGACACTCAGGATGAAAATCCATGTCGCGGCGACCAAGACGCATGTTGCAGGCTATGCGCACTCGCCTTATGGCCGGATGCGGAACACCGCGGGAGAGGCGCCATGTCGGTCACGATTCAAGGGGCAAGAAAGAGCTTTGGCGGCATCCCCGCGATCAATGGCGTGGACGCCCGGATCGACCAGGGCGAGTTCTTTGTCGTCCTCGGTCCCTCGGGATGCGGCAAATCCACGTTGCTGCGCCTGTTGGCCGGGCTTGAGACGCTCGATGACGGGCATATCACCCTCGGGGGCAGGCCGGTTTCCGGCCCCGGTCTGCATGTTGCGCCCGAGGATCGCGCGGTGGGCGTCGTCTTTCAGTCCTATGCGCTCTGGCCGCATATGTCGGTGCTCGACAACATTGCCTTTCCCGCCGAGGCTCAGGGGGCATCGCGACGCGCAGCGCGCGCCACCGCGCGACGACATCTGGAGACGGTGGATCTTGCAAGCCATGCGGAACGTCGCCCGGCCGATCTTTCGGGTGGCCAGCGCCAGCGCGTGGCGCTGGCGCGCTGCCTTGCGGGGGGCGCAAAAACCGTGCTGATGGACGAACCGCTTGCCAATCTCGACCCGCATCTGCGTACCCGGATGGAAGAGGAACTGGCGCAGTTTCATGCCCGCACGGGTGTGACCACGATCTACATCACCCATGATCAGCGCGAGGCAATGGCGCTTGCAACACGTGTCGCCGTGATGGGGCGGGGTCGCTTTCTCCAGGTGGCCGCGCCGCAGGATCTGCACGACCGTCCCATCTGCGAAGAGGTGGCCCGATTCATCGGCCGGGCCGCCGTGGTGGACGCGCAGATCAGCGAAGATACCACACGGATCGGTCCTTTCACGCTCCCCGCCGTCAGCCCACCCGGTTCGCGCCGCGCGGTCATCCGCCCCGGGGATGTGACACTTGATGTGACACTTGGCAGGGGCATCCCCGCCCGCCTGGCCGCGACCTTCTATCGTGGCGGCCAATGGGAGGGTCTGGCCGAGGTCGCAAACCTGAGCGAACCGCTGCCGGTCACCTCGGATCGACCGATCCGAACCGGGGAGAGGCTCAGGCTCGCGTTGAACAGGGCCTGGCTTTTGCCCTGACAACGCGTCGGATTCGCCGCCTCAGATCCGCCGCCTCAGATCCGCCAGGGCACGACCCCGGGCGGCAAACGCCGCCCCGCAATATCGAGAACCGCCATCAGCACCACCGTGACCAGAACCGTGACCGATGCCATGGCAGAGGCCAGAACCGTGTAGCCACCATCCTCGTAGTTGAAGATGCTCGTCCCGATCGTTTCGGTTCCCGTTGACCACAGCAACGACGAAACCGTCACCTCGTTATAGGCGGTCAGGAACACCAGGATCGCCCCCGAGGCCGCGGCCGGAGCCACCAGCGGCCCGAACACCCGGCACATCCTGAGGCCGAAACCGGCCCCCGAAACCCGCGCCGCGTCGTCAAGACCAGGGTCGATCTGGGCACAGGCCGCTGCGACCGGTTTCAGCGCGATCGAGAAGAAGGCGCACAGATAGGCCAGGAAGATGATCGCCAGCGTGTTGTAGAGCGACAGATGGATCACCGGCAGCGGCCGCAGGAAGGCCAGGATGAAGGCGATCGAGATGACGAGACCGGGGATTGCGTAGGTGATCTCACCCAGTGTCGCCATGCTGTCGGCCATCAGCCGCACCAGTTGCCGCCCCCTCAGCGTCAGAAAATAGGAGAGCACCACCGCCATCCCCGCCAGAACCAGCGCGGCCGCACCTGCCGTCAGGGTCGAATTGGCAAACGCGCGCAGCGTTACCTGCTGGCGCACAAGCACCTCGGCGAAATTATCCCAGGTCAACGTCGTGAGCGTCAGCGGCACACCATAGGTCGGCACCAGCGCCGTTGCCACCAGCGCGGTCATCGGCAGGGCGACCGTCACGCCGACCCAGATGACGAGCCCCGCCGTGACCCACGGACGAAACCGCCCCAGCGCGATCTGCAAGGGTGGTTGCGGCGGGCCGATCAACTGGCTGCGCATCCGGCGTTGCAGCGCCATCTGCAGCGCGAGCACCACCACCGCGAGCACCGCCAGAATCACCGCGAGCACCGCCACATCGCCCAGCACCGAAGGCCCGAAGCCGGCCAGCCTGCGCCAGATCAGCACCGGCAGCGTGATGTAACGCGCGGGAATGCCAAGCAAGGCCGGGATCCCGAAATTCCCCAGCGCCGACACGAAGGCCAGCACGCACGCCGCCACCAGCGCCGGTGCCAGGAGCGGCAGCACAACCCGGCGCAGCAGCCGCCATGGCCGGGCCCCGGCGATCCGGGCGGCCTCTGACATCTCGCGCGGCAAGGTCCGCAGTGCCACCAGCACAACAAGAAAGACGAGCGGAGCCTGTTGCAAGGCCAGCAGCGCAATGACACCGCCGCGCGAATGGAACGGGTTCCCGGTTCCCGCAGGCGGGGCGAGATGCAGCCATTGCAGCACCGGGCTCGACGGTCCCAGCGCCTGGATCCAAGCGATTGCCGTGACATGCGGCGGGATCATCATCGGCAGCAGCAGGAAAAAGACGAACGGCCCCTTGGCACGCAGATCGGACAGCCCGACCACCAGTGCCATCGCCGTACCCAGCACCAGCGCGAGCACGGCAGACGAGAGCGACGAATCGAGGCTGTGCAACAGCGCGCGCAGGACGGAATTGCTGCGCAGTGCCTCGATGAGCGGAGCCGGGCCAGGACCCCCCTGATCAAGCAACGCCATCCTCAGCAGCAAGACCAGAGGACAGGCGAACAGCGTCAGCCCGACGAGAACAAGCGCGGCCAAGGCCACCCCCTCGCCGCGCCGCATTGTGCGAACCATCCGGTGTCAGCCGCCGAAGATTTCGAGAAATTTATCCTTGTTCTGCTTGTCTTCGGCCAGCGCCCTGGCCGGATCGAAAGGCAGCAGCCGGATGTCCGAGCGCGGCGGGAAGCCTGCGGGCGGTGTGATCTCCGGGTCGGCGGGAAGATAGCCCATGTCGGAGGCAAGTTGCTGGCCCGTCCGCGACAGCAGGAAGGACACGAACGCCTTGGCGGCAGGCACGTTCTTCGTGGTCTTGAGGATCGCGACCGGCTCGGTCACCGCCGAAACACCCTCTTCGGGGAAGATGAATTTCACCGGCGCGCCATCCTGCATCGCGCGGATCGGCAGGTAATCGACGACGAAACCATAAAGCTTGTCCCCGCCTGCAACCGCCTTGTAGACGCCACCATTGCCACCTTGCGGGTTCGCGCCCTGTCTGGCCAGTTCCGCGTAGAAATCCCAACCCAGGGCCGGATCAGCGGTGATCGCGTCCATCATGATCGTCGCCGCACCCGAGGTCATCGGCGAGGGCATGGCGATAGTGTTCTGCGCCTCGGGCCTGAGCAGGTCCTTGTAGGATGCCGGCACCATTCCGGCCGAACTGTTGTAGACGATGCCGGTGGTGATCAGCTTGGTCGAGAAATAGGTCTTGTCGGGATCATAAAGCCCCCTGTCATAGGCAGAGACATCAACATCGGGGTCGGCCATCAGGCGACCTTCCTGCTTGAGCCCCGCCATGGTGACCATATCGGAAATCAGCAGCACGTCGGGCTGCGGCCGGCCAGCGGCGAACTCGGCCCGCAGCTTGGCCATGATCCTGGTGGTGCCGTCACGCACCCACTCCACCTCGACGCCGGGACAGGCCGCTTCGAACGCATCCACGGTCTTTTGCGCGTCGGCATTGGGCTGCGAGGTGTAAAGAACGAGTTTCCCCGAGATGTTGTGCGCCCATGCAGTTCCGGCGGTCAGCACGGATGCGGCACAGGCAAGAGCAAGAAGGGCCTGACGGCGGATCATCGGCTATCTCCTGATCGGTAGTTCCAAATCTGTTTTGCCTGTTCAAGCTAGCAGCCCGATATGTCGGTTTGTTGACAGAGCACGAAACATCCCGGAGAAATCGGCATCAGGGGGAGACACTTGGTAGGGATCACTTGACCTCAGCCGACCCGAACCCCCTTGACCCATGTGCCGCGCACCGCCCCCGCACCGCCGATCCGGCGCACCCGGATCAGGTCGGCCCGCTTGCCGGGCACAAGACTGCCGCGATCCTCCAGCCCGACCGCCGCCGCCGGCGCTGCCGTGACCGTCGTGATCGCGCGGGCCATGTCATCCCACAGATCACCCAGAAGCAGCGCCGAAGTGAGCAGCGCCGAGGGCACATAGTCGGAAGAGACGATATCGAGCAGCTCCGCCCCGGCCAGTTCATGCGCCGCGACATTGCCCGAATGAGACCCGCCGCGGATCAGGTTCGGTGCCCCCATCATCACCGCGATCGCGTGTTTGCGGCAGGCTTGCGCGGCCTCCAGCGTGGTCGGGAATTCCGCAAACTGCACGCCCTGCCCGGCCGATTGTGCGACCTGATCGGCGGTGGTGTCGTCATGGCTTGCCAGCACCGCCCCGTAACGCGCGGCCGAGGCGATGGCCGCCGCCACATGGTGCGCGCCCAGCCGCTCCTTCAGCGCGATCTGGCTGGCCACATGGTCGTCAAATTCCGCATCCGACAGGCCATGCTTGCCGCAGACATAATCGCGCAGCTTGGAGAGATCGCGGAATTGCCGCTCGCCCGGCGTGTGATCCATCAGGCTGACGATGCCGACCCGGTCCTCGGGGCCGAATTTCGTCAACTCGTCGAGCAGTGTCTCGGAGCATGCCTCGGCGCGCAGATGCAGATAATGGCTGATCCGCAACGCACCCGCAGCGCGCATCCCGAGGATCTCTGAGGCCAGTGCGCGCGCATATTCGTGGTAGTTGGTCCGGTTCGACCCCGACACTCCGATCGAGCCCACCCGCAGCGCATCGAACACCGTGGTAATCCCGACAGACGCGAGTTCCGCATCATGAGCGAGGATCGCCGCCGCGTGGGGCCAGTTCACCTTGGGGCGCGGCTCGATATGGCGTTCGAGATTGTCGGTATGCAACTCGATCAGTCCCGGCATCAGCAGATCGCCGTCGCAGTCGATCGCCCCGGCAGGCACTGCGGCCCCCTGCTCGATCGCCGCAATCTTTCCGTCCTTGATCACCAGCGCGCCACGGATCACTTCACGGGGCAAAACCAGCATGGCATTCGCAAGGGTCAGGTCACTCATTTCGGTCTCCGGGATTGCTTTTGCCCTGATGTCCGCACAGTGTCATACTGCGGTGACAAAGAGTTGGGACAAGGTGGTCATGGATCATTTCAAGAGATACGCGATCTATCACGCCCCGAACGGTGCGCTGATGCAGGCGGGTTCGGCCTGGCTGGGCTGGGATGCCGAGACCGGGCAAACCTGCCCGCATCCCGATCCGGGCGCCCTGCCCCACCCCCTGCCCCGGCCCTTGGCCGAGATCACCGCGACACCGCGCAAATACGGGTTTCACGCCACGATCAAGGCACCCTTCCGTCTGCGCGAGGGACGAAACGGTGATGACCTGGCCGAGGCGATGGGCGCGCTTGCCGGCCAGCTTGCGCCGGTCACGCTCGACGGTATGGCGGCGGCGGAGTTGGGCCGTTTCGTCGCGCTGCGCCCGACAGGCGCGACAGATCCGTTGCAGGCCATGGCCGCCACGGTGGTCGAACGGCTCGACATGTTCCGCGCGCCAATGGGGGCCGAAGAGATGGCCAGGCGCGCGCCCGACACCCTGAGCGAACGGCAGCGCGCCCTGCTTGTGCAATTCGGCTACCCTTACGTGCTGGAACAGTTCCATATGCACATGACGCTGAGCGGATCGCTGCCCGGCCCCGAGCGGGAACAGGTGCGCGCCGTGGCCCGGTCCCATTTCGCCGCTCTTCTGCCCTCCCCCTACATCCTCGATCAGCTTTGCCTGTTCGGCGAGGCGCAGGACGGCCGCTTTCACATCCTGCATCGCTACACCCTGACCGGCTGAAGCGCGGCCAGAAACCGGCTCACACCGGTCTCGACCGGCCCGTCATTGAGAACCTGGGCCACCGGCAACCCCTCGGGCAGCGGGGCCGGATCGCGCGCGACCCGCGCGGCGATCTGTTCGGCGCTCTCGCGTCCCCGCGCCGCCAGCCGGGTCCGCAACACATCCGGCGGCGCCGTCACCTCGATCACCCGCAGCGCGGGAAACCGCGCCCAGACCTCTGGCAGGGCCGCGCGCGATCCGTTGAGCAGGACCGTCACGCCCGCTTCCATCGCCTGCAATTGCGAATGTGCCACAGCGTAGCGCAGCCCGTGCGCATGCCAATGCAATGCGAAGCGATTTGCGCTCAGGCCCGCGTCGAACTCCGCTTCGCTCAGGCTTTCGAACGGCTCGGTGCCCGAAGCAGGCCGGGTGATCGCGCGGCGGGCCCAACAAAGCGACGGATCGCGCAGCAGGGCACCGCGTATCAGCGTGTCCTTGCCCGCCCCTGACGGGCCGACCACCGCAATCAGCCGCCCTTTCATGCGACGCCCTTTCGTGCCGGCGTGAAGGCCCCGACATCGACCTCGCGATCGCAAACCCGGTTGCGTGCCGCCTCGTCATGGAAGATCCCGACAATTGCTGCGCCGCGCGCCCTGGCAGCCTCGATCAGATCAAGCACCACCGCGCGATTGGCCACATCGAGAGAGGCCGTCGGCTCATCAAGCAGCAGCACCGGGTACGGATGGGCAAAGCCGCGCGCGATGTTCACCCGTTGCTGTTCGCCGCCCGAAAAGGTCGTTGGCGACAGCGCCCAGAGGCGTTCGGGAATGTTGAGCCGCGCCAGAAGCCCGGCCGCGCGCGCCTCGGCCTGATCGGCGGACACGCCGAGCGCCAGCAACGGCTCGGCCACCACGCGCAGGGTCGGCACGCGCGGCACGACGCGCAGGAACTGGCTGACATGGCCCAGCACCTCGCGCCGCAGCGCAATGATCTGGCGCGGCGCGGCGCGGCACACATCCAGACCGCCCACCCGGATCGTCCCCGAGACAGCAAGGTAATTTCCCCAGATCATCCGCATCAGGGTCGATTTGCCCGCCCCCGAAGCGCCGGTCAGCGCCACGCATTCGCCCGGAGCGACCCGCAGATTCGCCCCCTCCATCACCGGGATCGTGGCTCCGCCCTGATTGTGCAGGGTAAAGGATTTGCACAAGTTTTCGATCTCGATCATCGGCTCACACCTGCAACACGGAAGCGACAAGAATCTGCGTATAGGGTGCTTGCGGATCGTCAAGAACCTGATCGGTCAGACCATGCTCGATCACCCGTCCACCCTGCATCACCATCAGCCGGTCGGCCAGCAGGCGTGCCACGGCAAGATCATGCGTCACGAGAATCACCGACAGCCCCATGTCACGCACCAGTCCCCGCAACAGATCCAGCAGCCGCGCCTGAACACTCACATCAAGGCCCCCGGTCGGTTCGTCCATGAACACGAGCCTGGGCCCCGTCACCAGGTTGCGAGCGATCTGCAACCGCTGCTGCATCCCGCCGGAAAACTGCCGCGGCCGGTCGTCGATCCGGCGGACATCGATCTCTACCTTGCCCAGCCAGTCTGCGGCATCGTGGCGAATCGCCTTGTAATTGCGCACACCCAGTGCCATCAGCCGCTCACCGACATTGCCACCCGCGCTGACGCCCATGCGCAGCCCGTCGCGCGGGTTCTGATGGACAAAGGCCCAGTCGGTGCGCGCCAGCGTGCGGCGCTCGGGTTCGCCCATCGCCAGCATGTCACGCCCGCCATACCGGACATGCCCCGAATCAGGGGCAAGATGCCCGGCGAGACAGCTCAGCAGGGTCGATTTGCCCGACCCGCTTTCGCCCACGACGCCCAGCACCTCGCCCGGCCACAGATCGAAGCTGACATCCGCACAGCCGATGCGCGCACCATAACACCTTGTCAGACCATCGACCTGCAACAGCGGTGTCTGCGGAAAATCCCTCATGCCCGACCCTCCGGCGCCAGGTGCCCGCGACGGCCTGTCGCGCGGTAGTTGTCGCAGAAATCCGTATCCGAGCAGACGAACATTCGCCCGCCGGTGTCATCCACGATCACCTCGTCGAGATAGCTGGTTGCGCAGCCGCACAACGCGCAGGCATGATCGGCTTTCGAGGCGACGAAGGGGTGATCCTCGAAATCGAGGCTGACCACCCGGGTGAAGGGCGGCAGCGCATAGATCCGCTGTTCGCGTCCGGCACCGAACAGCTGGATCGCGGCGCAATCGCCAAGCCTGGGGTTGTCGAATTTCGGGATCGGGGACGGATCCATCACATAGCGCCCCTCGACCTTGACCGGGTAGGCATAGGCGGTCGAGATCTCGCCATGGCGCGCGATGTCCTCATAAAGCTTCACATGCATCAGCCCGTATTCCTCAAGCGCATGCATCTTGCGCGTCTCGCTTTCGCGCGGTTCGAGAAAGCGCAACGGTTCGGGGATCGGCACCTGATAGACGAGGATCTGCCCCCTGGTCAGGGGCTCTTCCGGGATGCGGTGGCGGGTCTGGATGACACTTGCCCGCGTGGTGCGGGTGGTGGTCTCGACCCCCGCCGTCCGTTCGAAGAACTTGCGTATGGAAACCGCATTGGTCGTGTCATCCGCGCCCTGATCGATCACCTTGAGCCTGTCGTCGGGCACCAGACAGGCCGCGGTCACCTGCACCCCGCCCGTGCCCCAGCCATAGGGCATCGGCATCTCGCGGCTGGAAAAGGGCACCTGATAGCCCGGAATCGCGATCCCCTTGAGGATCGCCCGGCGGATCATCTTCTTGGTTGCCTCGTCGAGATAGGCGAAATTATAGGCCCGATCGGTCATTGCAGATCTCCCTGAGTGGCTGCGGGCGACATCGCGGCCCTGCGCAGACGCCGGATCAGTTCCAGTTCGGACTGGAAATCGACATAATGGGGCAGCTTGATATGTTCGAGAAATCCCGACGCCTGAATGTTGTCGCAATGACAAAGGACGAATTCGCTGTCCTGCGCCGGGGCACCTGTGTTGTCCTCGCCCAACTCCTCCCAACGCAAGGCCCGGTCCACCAGGCTCATCGCGATCGCCTTGCGTTCGTTCTGGCCAAAGGACAGACCATAGCCGCGGGTGAATTGCGCAGGCTCGGTTCTTGAGCCGGTGAACTGGTTGACCGTCTCGCATTCGCTCAACTCGATCTCGCCGATCTCGACCGCGAATCCCAGTTCGGGGATCTCCATCTCGACCGCGCAGCTGCCGATACGCAACTCGCCCACGAAGGCATGTGTCCGGCCGTAACCGCGCTGCGTGGAATAGGCCATCGACAAAACGAACCCCTCGTCGCCGCGCGCCAACGCCTGCAAGCGCAACGCCCGGTCGGCGGGCATCTCCAGCGGCGTGCGCGTCAGGTCGGGCGGATCCGCCTCCCCCTGCGCCAGAGGCTCCATCAAGCCATCGCGGTCGAGCAACGCGATCACATGCGGGGTCGCGCCCTGCCGGGCGGGTTTGCGCAATGCTGTCGGCGCCTCCCCTTCGGCCGCGAGTTTGAAATCGAGCAGACGGTGCGTGTAATCGAAGGTCGGACCCAGAACCTGCCCGCCCGGCACATCCTTGAATGTGGCCGAAATGCGCCGGGTGATCGCCATTGCATCGGTCTCGACGGGCAGGCTCACACCGAAACGCGGCAAGGTCGTGCGATAGGCCCGGATCAGGAAGATCGCCTCAATCAGGTCGCCACGCGCCTGCTTGATCGCCAGCGCCGCCAGATCCGGATCGTAAAGCGACCCCTCTGCCATCACCCGGTTCACCGCCAGCGTCATCTGTTCGCGGATCTGCGCAAGGCTCAATTCGGGGATCGAAGGGTCTCCCCGGCGCTCCTCGGCCAGCCAGGCATGGGCGGCCTCGATGGCCTGCTCTCCGCCCTTGGTCGCAACATACATCTACAGCACCTCCACACGGGTCGAACGCGGCAGGCCCATGACCTGCCCGGCATCGGTGAACAGGCAATCGAAGCCCAGCGGAAAGCAGGCGCGATTGGCGACAAAGGCGTCGATCCCGGGCAGACAGGCCTGCGCCTCGGTCTTGATCCCGGGGCCGCTCAGGCGGGCATTGGATGCCCCCGGCGGTTGATCGACGATCAGGGTTACGGACCGGTCAGGATAATCCGGCGTGCCGGTCGCGAACCGTGTCACGGGCTGCAAGGCGGGCCAGTTGCCCAGCGCAAAATCGGCCTCATTGGCCCCGACAAACGGCGCACCGCAATGAAACGCGATCCAGGACCGCACATCGGGCCTGTCATGCGAGGCCGCGAGGTGCAGCCGAACGGCCGGATCAACCAGTGTCAGCAAGACCGCCCCTGCTGCGGGCGAGACTGGTGGCGGGGGGTGCGCCCCGGCGATCTGTTGCCATTGTCCCGGCCGGGCCAATGCTTCGAGGCAGGCGCGGAATGCGACCGCGGCCTGTTGCGGGGCCTGCGTGAACCCTCCTGACAGATCGGCCATCAATCCTCTCCCCGAACCATGGTGAAAAACGCGACCTTCGTGGCGGCGGCACGTTCGGCGCGCGCGTTGCGGCGGTCTGCCTCTTCGGCGCGCAAGGTCTCAAGGATCGGAGCCACGATGGAATCACCCTGCTCACCCAGCGCATCAAGCGCCGCAGCACGCAGGGCGTGATCCTTGTCGCGCCCCTGCACATACGCGTGCCCGACCGTCCCGTCGCCCAGCCGCAGCGAACAACGCGTGACAGTCATTTCGCCCAGGTTGAACGGTGCTCCGGTGGCACCGGCCCGCCCCCGCACCATCACCGCGCCACATTCGGGTGCGCGCAGCAACTCATGCGCGGGCAGTCTGATGAACAATGCCGCAAGCCGATCCGGCCGCGACCGCGCCAAGAGCCCCATCCGGTCGCGCCGGGCGATCTGGTCTGAAGTGAGAGTGGACATCTTGCCAACTTGTCTATGTTAATATACAACTAGACAAATACAGACAGACCAACCCGAAAGGCAAATGAAACTTTCATGACAGACCGCTCCCCGATCTGGCGCCAGATCGCCACGACCCTGTGCCGCGAGATTTCCGACGGGCTTTACCCGCCCGCCGCGAAACTGCCGACCGAGGCGCAGCTTTCCAGCCGGTTCGGCGTCAACCGGCATACCGTGCGCCGCGCCCTGGCTCACATGGCCGGATCCGGGATCGTGGTGGCGCGGCGCGGCGCGGGTGTGTTCGTGACGTCCAGCCCGCCCGCCGAATATCCGATCGGACGGCGGGTCCGGTTTCATCAAAACATCGCCGCCTCGGGCCGTGTTCCCTCGCGCGAGATCCTGCGGCTGGAAACCCGGATCGCGCGCGCCGACGAGGCCGAGGCACTGGATCTGCCCGCCGGGGCCAGCGTTCACGTTTTCGAGGGCCTGTCCATGGGCGATGGATTGCCGCTGGCACAGTTCCGCTCGATCTTTCCAGGCGCACCCTTTCCGGGGCTGCCGGAGGCCCTGGAACGCTCGGACGGGATCACGGCGGCACTGGCCGGGCAAGGGGTGCGCGATTACACCCGCGCCTCGACCAGGATCACCGCCATATTGGCCGGCGGCACGCGGGCGAGGTTGATGCGCCTGCCCGAGGGGGCACCGCTGTTGCGCACCGAGGCCATCAATATCGACCCTGACGGACGCCCCGTCGAGTTCGGCATCACCTGGTTTTCCGGCGACCGCATCACCCTGACGATCACCCCCGAAGAGGGCTGACGCCATCCGGTGGCGTTTGCGGCAACCGGCAGTCGCGTCCGGATCAGCCCTTGATGAAGCGACGACGGATCCAGCCCGAGATACTGTCCATCGCCATCACCATCAGCACGATCAGGATCACGTAATAGCAGACCTCTTCCCAGTCTTTCTGGGTGATGATCGCCTGCGTCAGCAACAATCCGATCCCGCCCCCGACGATCGCCCCGATCACCGTTGCGCCACGGGTGTTGTGTTCGAGTTGGTAAAGCAGTTGCGACGAGATCACCGGTGCGAGTTGCGGAATCACCCCGAAACGCGCCCGCTGCAACCCGTTCGCCCCGGTCGATCCGACCCCCTCGACCTGTCTTCCATCGATATTTTCCACCGATTCCGAGAACATCTTGCCGAAGGTCCCGGTATCGGTGAGCAGGATCGCCAGCGTTCCGGTCAGCGGTCCCGGCCCGAAAGCGCGGCTCAGGATCACCGTCCAGATCAGCCCGTCCACACCGCGCAGGAAGTCGAAGACCCTGCGCAACCCCAATCGGATCGATGCCAATGCAGAGAAGTTGCGCGCGGCCAGGAATGCCATCGGCAACGCGATCAGACCCGCGCCCATCGTGCCCAGAAACGCCATCAGGACGGTTTCGAACATCGCACCTGCGACCATTTTGTGGTGCCACATCCCGTTGGTCCAGACATCATGCACCATCGCGTGGATATTCGACATGCCCGGCACCAGACGATCACCCGAGAAAGCCAGCCAGACAAGCTGGGGGAAACTCTTGCCAAAGAACGGGCTGTCAATGGTGAAGAAGAACATCTCCCATCCCGCAAAATAGCGGAAGGTCTGGGTCTGATTGCGCGTCATGGAAAAGCGCCAGGCTCCACTGCCCGCCCCAAATCCGTTGATCGAAACCCGCGTGCGCGAGGCTGAAATCCAGTCGGGCAGCGCCTTGCCCCGAGGCAGTTGCAGATCCACCCGGCGCCCGTCAAGTTGCACCATTATGTCGCCGTAATCGGGGATTTGCAAACGTGCCCTGGTCTGAGGCAGATAGGTCACCTGTGTCCCGCCGGGCAGATCGATCCGGGTGATCTGCCCGTCCGCATGCACCCAGCCAGGGATCTTTTCGGGCGGATAGGTGCCGCGGCGCTCGCCCTCGATCGCAACCTGCATTCTGTCGGCACGGTTGTCGCGCGTCACCCCGGTCTTGTAGGATCGGAAGTCGCGCAACAGGATCTGCGTATGTTCAGGCCGCATATTGGCGATCAATCCACCAATATCGAAGGCAAAGAAGACATATACGAAATAGATCAGCAATGCGACGGGCACGAGGATCGCACGCCATTTTCGGCGGGTAAAGCTGCGGACAAGCGCGTCGTCCGGCGACAGGATCGGATCGGTGCTGGTCAGGCTCATACCCGGCCCCCCGCAAGGTTGCCGCCGCGCACCAGCCGCGCGCGGGCCCGGTCGGAAATCATGTCGACCACGACGATGGTCAGGAACAGCAAGGCAAAGATCGCGACCACCGAGTCATAGCGCCCCTGCCCCCATTGCAACGCGGTTTTCAGGTCATAGCCGATGCCGCCCGCGCCGACGAAACCGAGGATCGCGGAGTAGCGGATATTCACCTCGAAGCGCAGCAACGCATAGGAGGACCAGTCCGGCGCGACCTGCGGCAGCACCGCAAACCAGATCTGCTGAACCCAGCTTGCACCGGTCGAGCGCAGCCCCTCAACGGGTTTGAGATCCACATTCTCCGCCACTTCCGAGAACAGTTTTCCAAGTGCGCCAAGCGTGTGCAGCGTGATCGCGGCCATCCCGGCAACCGGGCCGCCGCCCAGCAGGAAGATCAGCACCAGCGCCACGACGATCTCGGGCAGCGTGCGCATCACGTCCATCACACGGCGCACCACCGGGATCAGCCGTGGCCAAGCTGCCAGCCCATGCGTTGACAGCACCGCAAGCACCATTGCGCCGATCCCGCCCACCACGGTCGAGACCGCCGCCACATTGAGCGTGTCGATCAGCGCCGGGATCGCGGCGACGAACCGGCCGGGCAGGTTGCGCCATTTGCGCGCGGCTTCCGACAGGATATCGTTCGGAAAATCGAAGATCCGGTGGAGCCCCTCGAAAAAGCCCCCGGCATTGCGCGCATCGGCAAGATTGAACCCCGAGGCCATCATCGCGATGAAAACGATCAGGATCACGCCGCCATAAACCCGCTTGCGGCGGTTCATGGCCAGGTAATTTTCGCCAAGGAGCGGGTCGGTCTGCGACATGAGGCTGTTGCCCTTCAATATCGGAAAAGAAAACGGGCCGGGGATGCCCTCACCCCCGACCCGCATGAACATCAGGGTTCAGGACCCCTTTTCGATCTTGGCCTTACGCACCTGGATGATCGTGTCATACATGGATGGATCAATCCTGACGACACCGGCCGATTCTCCGCCCGCGAAGCTGTAAAGGCAATCCCGATCCCTGTCCTTGAGCGTCAGAACGACCTGCTCGGCCTTTTGCCTGATGTCCTCGGGCAGGCTGGCACGGACAACCACAGGCCCGTGCGGGATCAGCTTGGAACGCCAGATTTCCCGCAGATCGTTCATGTCGATCAGCCCCGCATCGACGGCCTTGCGCAGCGCGCCGTTGTTGAATCCGTCTTCCCAGCTGCCCTGACCGTCAGCCCAGGTCACACCGGCGTCGATATCGCCGTTATAGACCGCGACGACCGTCTGTTCGTGGCCGCCGGTAAATTTCACATCGCCAAAATACTCGCCTGACTTCATCGAATGGCCGATCTGTTTGGGGATCTCGACCGACGGGATCAGGTAGCCCGAAGTGGAGTTCGGATCGCCGAAGCCGAAACTCTTGCCCTTCATGTCGGCCAGTGACTCGATCCCGCTGTCCTTCCGGGCGAACCCGATCGAGTAATAGCCGGTCGAACCGTCAGGGTTCGCGTTGGTCGCGAAGGGGATCACGGCATCCGGATCTTCAAGTGCGATCTTGGCATAGCCCGAGGCGCCAAGGTGGGCGAAGTCGATCGTGCCGCCCAGCAGGCCCTGAATAACACCGTCATAGTCGGCCGGGGTGAACAGCTTGACCGGCACACCCAGCGCTTCCTGCATGTAATCCACCAGGCACTGGTTGTTGGTGATCCGGTCCTGGGCATTTTCGCCCCCCAGAATGCCGATATTGAAGCTCTTGATCTCTTCGGCGGACACGGCACCGGCAAGAGCGGTGGTGGCGGCCAGGACGGCAAGCATCTGTTTCATGGTCGTTCCCTCTGTCATGAAAAACCCCGGACCTGTGCGGAACCGGGGCTGGTTTTTACGCAGTCGCTCAGCATCGCATCTGCGTATTCGTGGTCACCGCCAAGCGTCTCGACCGCAGTCGATGTCGCAGCTTCGGAAAAACTGGCATCGGCACCGTAGATGTCGCGCGCGACACCGGTGGTGAGCTGTTCGGGCGTGCCGTCGAACACGACACGCCCGTCACGCATTCCGATCACCCGATCACAATAGCGACGGGCCGTGTCGAGCGTGTGCAGGTTGGCGATCACCATCCGCCCGTCCTCGACCTGAATCCGCTTGAGCGCATCCATCACCACCTGTGCGTTCATCGGATCAAGTGAGGCAATGGGTTCATCGGCCAGGATGATCTGCGGATCCTGCATCAGCGCCCGCGCGATCGCCACGCGCTGCTGTTGCCCGCCCGAGAGCGCCTCGGCGCGCTTGGTGGCCTGTTCGGCGATTCCCAGACGATCGAGGATGGCCAATGCGCGGCGGATATCCTGTGTGGACCACAAGCTGAATATCGTGGAGAGCGTCGAGCGTCGGCCCAGCAACCCGTGCAGCACGTTCGAGGCCGCATCCATCCGGGGCACCAGGTTGAACTGCTGGAAGACCATGGCGCAATTTGCCTGCCAGTCGCGTTTGCCGTTGCCCCGCAGCGTCAGGATATCGGTGCCGTTGAACAGGATCTCGCCCGAGGATGCGTCACCCAAACGGTTGATCATCCGCAACAGCGTGGATTTTCCCGCCCCCGAACGCCCGATGACACCGATGAACCCCGCCCCTTCGATCGACAGTTGCACATCATCGACAGCGGCCTTGGTACCGAAGACCTTGCTGACATTTCGGAATTCGAGTTTCATGAACGCTCCACAGTGGTTTTGGGCGAACTTGAAAGCGCAGTGTAACTTTTTTATTACATTTTTGTGTTGATTTGGTGATGATTGCCTCAGAAACGGAGCTCGTCAGTTTCTCGGATCATACGACACCCAGAACCGTGCCGGATCGTATGGACGTCCGGCCTTGACATGCTGCCGAGGAAGATCGCAGCTTGTGCCGGAGGCTCAGCCCGCGCGACATGACCGCCGGGGAATCCCCGCCCGGAAAGCCCCATTGCCCCGAATCGGGAGCATTGCGTCGCTGCACAGGCAATGCCTGTCCATTGCCCGCGCAAACAGCCGACACCGCCATCTGGGGCGCACCACCATCATTCCGCCGCCACCTTGCTCCCCAGCATTGGCGCCAGGTAACGCCCGGTATGGCTGCGCGGTTCGCGCGCCACATCCTCGGGCGTGCCGGTCGCGACGATCTCACCGCCGCCATCGCCCCCTTCGGGCCCGATATCGATGATCCAGTCCGCCGTCTTGATCACATCGAGATTGTGTTCGATCACCACGACGGTGTTGCCCTGCTCCACCAGACTATGCAGCACTTCCAGCAGTTTGCGAACATCTTCGAAATGCAGGCCGGTCGTCGGTTCGTCCAGAATATACAGGGTTCGACCTGTCGCGCGTTTGGACAATTCCTTTGACAGCTTGACGCGCTGCGCCTCGCCGCCCGACAGCGTTGTCGCCTGCTGACCGACCTTGATATAGCCAAGCCCGACCTCCATCAGCGCATCCATCTTCTCGCGGATCGCCGGAACCGCCCTGAAGAATTCCTGCGCATCCTCGACCGTCATGTCCAGCACATCGGCAATCGACTTGCCCTTGTAGAGGATTTCCAGCGTCTCCCGGTTATAGCGCTTGCCCTTGCAGGTCTCGCATTCGACATAGACGTCGGGCAGGAAGTGCATCTCGATCTTGATGACACCATCACCCTGGCAGGCCTCGCAGCGACCACCCTTGACGTTGAACGAGAACCGCCCGGGCTTGTAGCCACGCGCCTTCGCCTCTGGCAGGCCGGCAAACCATTCGCGGATCGGGGTGAAGGCGCCGGTATAGGTCGCCGGGTTCGACCGCGGCGTGCGCCCGATGGGCCGCTGGTCGATGTCGATCACCTTGTCCAGATGCTCAAGCCCCCTGATCGTATCGCAAGGTGCCGGCGTCTGGCGGGCCCCGTTGAGCCGCATGGACGCGGTCTTGAACAGCGTCTCGATGGTCAGCGTGGACTTGCCACCCCCCGACACGCCGGTGACGCAGATGAACTTGCCCAGCGGAAAATCGACCGTCACCTCCTTGAGGTTGTTGCCGCAAGCCCTGACCACGGTCAGCTTCTTGCCGTTGCCCTTGCGCCGTCCGCCCGGCACGGCGATCTCGCGCGCGCCGGACAGATATTGCCCGGTCAGACTGACCGGATCGGCGGAAATTTCGTCCGGCGTGCCGTGTGAAACGACCCGGCCCCCATGCACGCCCGCGCCGGGGCCGATATCGAAAACATGGTCTGCATGACGGATCGCATCCTCGTCATGTTCGACCACGATGACCGTATTGCCTTGATCGCGCAGGTTTTTCAGCGTCATGAGAAGGCGGTCATTATCCCGCTGATGCAGCCCGATCGACGGCTCGTCCAGCACATAAAGCACCCCGGTCAGGCCCGAGCCGATCTGGCTTGCCAGCCGGATGCGCTGGCTCTCCCCGCCCGAGAGCGTCCCAGCCGCGCGACTCATCGTCAGGTAGTCGAGGCCGACATTGACCAGAAACCCCCAGACGCTCGCGGATCTCCTTCAGGATCGCCGCCGCGATTTCGTTCTTCTGCCGGGTGAGGCCATTGGGAACCGTCATCATCCACTCATGCGCCTCGCGGATCGACATCTCGACGACCTGACCGATATGCAGCCCGGCGATCCTGACCGCCAGCGCTTCGGGACGCAGCCGGTAGCCTGCACAGGCATGGCACGGGCGGTTGTTCTGATAACGCTCCATCTCTTCGCGCGACCAGGCACTGTCGGTTCTCGCGGTAACGGCGCTCCATGTTGGGGATGATCCCCTCGAAGGTGCGGCTGACCTCATAGACGCGCCCGCCCTCGTCGAAGCGGAACCTGATCTCCTCATCGCCCGAGCCGCGCAGGAACACGTCTTGCACCTTCTGCGGCAGTGCCTTCCACGGTTTGCGGCGATCGAATCCGTAATGTTTCGACAGGGCTTCGATGGTTTGCCTGTAATAGGGCGATTTCGACCGTGCCCAGGGGGCCAGCGCGCCCGCACTGACGCCCAGCGTCACATCGGGCACGATGAGCAGTTCGTCGAAAAACAGTTCAACGCCCAGACCATCGCAGCTCGGGCAGGCCCCGAAAGGTGCATTGAAGGAAAACAGGCGTGGCTCGATCTCCGGAATGGTGAAGCCCGACACCGGGCAGGCGAAATTCTCGGAAAAGGTGATCCGCTCCGGCTCGCCCTCGCGCGGGGCCGTTTCGAAAATCGCGATACCGTCTGCCAGATCAAGCGCCGTGCGAAAACTGTCGGCCAGCCGCGTTTCCATCCCCTCGCGCACCACGACACGATCCACCACCACATCGATGGTGTGGCGGAATTTCCTGTCGAGCGTCGGCGGCTCTTGCAGTTCGTAAAACGCGCCGTTCACCTTGACCCGCTGGAAGCCCTGCTTTTGCAACGCGGCGAATTCCTTCCGATACTCCCCCTTGCGATCGCGCACGATGGGAGCCAGAAGATAGCCCACGCGTTCCCTGTTCCATCCGCATCACGCCATCGACCATGTCCTGAACCTGCTGCGCCTCGATCGGCAGGCCGGTGGCGGGGCTGTAGGGCGTGCCGGCGCGCGCGAACAGCAGGCGCAGATAGTCGTAGATCTCGGTCACCGTGCCGACGGTCGAGCGCGGGTTTTTCGAGGTCGTCTTCTGCTCGATCGAGATCGCGGGCGACAGGCCGCTGATATGATCCACATCCGGTTTGCCCATCATGTCGAGGAACTGGCGCGCATAGGCCGAGAGGCTCTCGACATAGCGCCGCTGCCCCTCGGCATAGATCGTGTCGAAGGCCAGCGAGGATTTGCCCGACCCCGACAGGCCGGTGATCACCACGAACCGGTCGCGCGGGATATCCAGATCCACGCCCCTTGAGATTGTGTTCGCGCGCACCGCGCACCTCGATGAACTTCTGTTCGACCATTTGCGCCCCCTGGCATCCCCTGCCCTAGATAGGCGAGGCTGGATGAGTCTCCAACAGGAAAATGTGAACATATAAGGAACTTTCAGGAATCCCCGGAGCCGGTTGTTACGGATCACATGATTTGTCAATCTGGCGGGATCAGGGTCACGTATTTTTCGGCGCTGAGCATGCAGGGTCAATGGGTTCAGACCCTGGTATTTCTGTTCTCCGGTCGCGCGGCGCTCGCCGATCAGCCAGAGCGCTTCGTCACCGGGCATGGTCAGTCCCGGCCGTGTGATCGAGCAACTGGCCAAGCGTGACCCCGGCCATGGATCTAACCCTTGATGGAGGATGAAAGGGCGCGTGTGATTGCCGCGACTTCCTCCGCCGCGCCGAAGATCAGGGGGGTATGTTCGTGATGGGCCTTGGGCACCCGGTCGAGGATCGGACCGGTACCATCCGTGGCCTGTCCACCCGCTGCCTCGATCAGAAAGGCGATGGGGATAGCCTCGTAGATCAAGCGCAGGCGGCCCATGCTCATATCCCGTCCGGCGATCGGCGGGATAGAGAAAGGCACCGCCCTGCAACAGGATCCGGTGCAGCTCTCCCACTGCGGCAGCAAGCCAGCGCATGTTGAAATCCTTGCCGCGCGGCCCTTCCGCACCGGCCCGCAGATCGCGGACATAGCGTTGCAATCCCTCCGGCCAGTATCGCTCGTTCGAGGCGTTATAGGCGACGGAGCAGGTCACGGGCGCGATGCGCTGGTCTTCCTGCACGATACGAAAGAGGTCGGCATGCGGGTCATGGGTCGCGATCGTGACACCATCGCCGAAGCTGAAGCCGAAATCCGTGGAATGGACGAAGGCGGCATATCCCGCCGCCACCGCGGCCCGCCCCGCGCGCAGAAATCCACGATCCGAAGCGGGCAGGGATCGCGAACAGAAGGCCCAGCGGCGCGCCAATCCCGGATGCTGCCCGAGCCGTCGATCGGGTCGATCGCGACATCAAAGGCACCGCCGGGATCAAGCCTGATCACCTCCTCCGCCTCTTCGGACAGCACCTGCCCGCACGCCGGCATCGCGCAAGACAGCGATCATGTGATCATGCGCTCCAAGGTCCGAGCGCCTTTTGCGCGTCGCCGCTTTCATTGCGCCCGACCGGCATCGCGGGATCGCCGGGCATCTTGCCTGCGGCCAGTCGCCGTGCCAGCGCGGGCACCCCCCCGGCCAGTGCGAGAATGATGTCGCCAGGCGCTCCTGGGTGCGCGCGCAAGATGCAATCGGCAAGCGGCTCGGACGCGGGGGCGGCATCGTTGGGCAAGATCAGCATGGTCATGCTTCGTCAGCGACATGCGGGGGGTGGCAGGGGCGCCTGCCCGTCAACCCGCGCTGTATTTGCGGTCGAGATCGTTGATCGCCTGCACATTCCCGGCAGACCGGCCCGCCTCGTCGAAATCCATCGCCACGGCAAGGAAGGCCTCGGCAATGGACTTGGCCAGTTCCGGGCCGACGACACGGGCACCCATGGTGATGATCTGGGCATTGTTCGACAGCGCCGCGCGTTGTGCGGAATAGGTGTCATGGGTTTGCGCGGCCCGGATCCCCGGCACCTTGTTGGCCGAGATCGCCACGCCGATCCCGGTGCCACAGATGAGGATCGCCCGGTCATAAGTGCCCTTGATCACTTCGGTCGCGATGCGTTCCGCAAGATTGGCGTAGAACGGATCCGGCGCACCATCCTTGCGCGACAGTTCCGTTACCGCGTGTCGGTCCTGCAGATGATCGGCCAGCACCTTTGCCAGACCTTCCCCCGCGCTGTCACCGCCGATGGCAAGTTTCATGGTCTTATCCTTGTGTCAAAGGGTGAGGGCGCATTTGTTCAGGATGTCGAGATAGCCATCGACATTCCAGGCCGCGCGCCCGATAAAAAGCCCGTCCACATGCGGACAGGTGATGAAGTCTTCGCAATTGCCCGGATCGACCGAGCCGCCGTAAAGGCAGGGAATGCGGCGTCCGAGCAGGTCTTCGGCAACCGCGATGATTTCCGCCTGTCGCGCATCCGCGTAATCCGGGGTGGCCGGGATCCCCTTGTCGCCGATTGCCCAGACGGGTTCATAGGCCAGCAACACCGGCGCGGCCTTTTGATCGGCGGCAAGCCTGCCAAGCGCGCCGCGCACCTGAGTGGCGAGCACATCCCGCGCCCGCCCTGCCTTGCGTGCCTCAAGCGTTTCACCAATGCAGATCAGCGGGATCAGAGCATGGCGCAGGGCGGCCTCGGTCTTCAGCCCGACCGTCTCGTCGGTTTCACCAAAATGGGCGCGGCGCTCGGAATGGCCAAGCACCACCATATCCAGGCCGCAATCGACCAGCATCGGGGCCGAGATCTCGCCGGTCCAGGCGCCCGCATCGGCCCAGTGCATGTTCTGCGCTCCGACCTTTACCGATGTGTCCTGAAGCATCGCCTTCACCTCACGCGCCGCAGTGAAGGGCGGGATCACGAAACGCTGGATCCGCCGATCGTGCGCC
>CBDIBW010000022.1:0-22316 GCA_965277135.1 Thioclava sp.
CATCGCGATCGTGCCACGCGATCGTTCTAGGCGGCCGCGCGCGCGGTCCCGGCATCGACCCGGCCGCAGCGACATTGGACAGCCCGGTCATGTCGCCGGAGGCCCCGCCCCGGTATCTATCGCCCCGGTATCTACCGCCCCGGTCAATCGTCCCGCCTTCGAGATGACGGTGCTGGCGCGAACTGGCCCGGGCTCGAAAGACCATTACGTGGCGCGGGCCCCGTTGCGGGCGGGGTGCGCGCGCTTGAGGGGGCGCATGTCCCGATCACGATCTCAAAAGGCCACCAAATGCCTGTTGCAAGACATCTCACACGCGAGACCCTGGCCCGGATCCCCACCGGGTTCAAGGCGATCCGGCTTTTCCCTGTGCCGGGCTGGCGCCGATCACGTCGTCGATCTTGCCGCCCTGTCTGCGCAAGGCCAGATCCGTCGCGGAATTGCTGCCCTGGCTGTATCTCAAAGGCCTTTCCACGGGCGATTTTCAGGACGCGCTGGCCGCGCTCCTTGGGCCGAACGCGGCGGGGCCTTTCGCACGCCCCTGATCTGGCCATCGGCGACGGCGCGCCTGGGTTCCGGGGCGCCTGGGTTCCGGGGCGCCCTGCGCGATGTATTTGGATCGACGGCCAAACAGCGCTGCTGGTTGCACAAAACCGGCAATGTCCTCAATGCGATGCCCAAATCCGTGCAGGCCAAAGCCAGGGGCCACCTGCATGACATATGGCAGGCCGAGACAAAGGCCGAAGCAAAGGCCGCCGTCGATGTCTTCGTCGAAACTTACGGCGTGAAAGACGAGAAAGCCGTCGCGAAACTGACCAAAGACCGGGACGTGCTGCTTACGTTCCATGATTTCCCCGCCGAACATTGGAAGCACATCCGCACCACGAACACCCATAGAAAGTGTGTTCGCCACCGTCCACCACCGAACTGGCAAAACCAGGGGCTGCCTCAGCCGCAAAACCGGCCTCGCCATGGTGTTCAAACTGATGATCTCGGCGCAAGGAAAATGGCGAAAGCTGGATGGTGCCAATCGGCTGCCCGAGATCGTCCACCTGCCCCTTCACGGACAGCCTTGAGCCTGCCAGAAAACGAGCCTGCCAGAAAAGGTGTCTTCTATCTTTTGAACCGGATCCATCGCGGCGCTTCACACCCATCATTGACCCAATCAAATCGACGGGCCCGGAACTGGGCGCTGGTCGAGGCTTCGGCGCGTTCTTCGGCTGGCATTCGATCAGGAAGTGCATCATCTATGTTGTATCCTTGTCGGTGTAAAACCGCACCATCTTTTCATTGAAGTCCTGTAGTCGGGCTGCTGGCACGGAAATGGCATCAACGCCATGCGACATGAGAATGCCATTCATCATGAAACGCGCCGTGCGCTTGTTTCCATCAAAATAGAATTGCTGCAACGCACCGAACAGGAAGCAGGCCATACCGCGTGCGCGAGGATCTGATACCTCGGTAGACAGAGCCGCAACGCCTTCTGCAAACACCCGGTTGAGTTCTGCCGCACCTTCCTCGGTTGGCAATGGCCAGTAGCGTTCCTCTTTGCCCAGATACACACTCGGCCAAACCGTAGGATCAAACACCTAGCACTACTTTGGCAGATTTTTTTGCTGATCTGATAAACTCCGGCTTCACGGTCTCCGTTTTGGATGATTCACAGGTAGCCAGCTTGGGGGCCGGGATCTTATGGAAGAGTGGCGCGGCGATCCGGAGACTTGGCTGTCGCCGTTTGTTGCGGCGCTCAGGCACAGGACGCGGGGGAGCAAGACACGGGGGAGCAAGACACGGGGGCGGATGTGTCCGGCCTGTGGTGCGGGGCTGATCGGTCCGGGCGATCGCAAGAGCGTGCAGCCGATGGCGGCGCGGGACGTGGCGGTCAGCGACGACCGGTTGCATCCCTTCATTGCCGACGGGGTCCGGGACAGCGCGCCCCTGGAGGAGGCCTTGTTGAGGAGGCCTTGCTGGCGGAATCTGACAGGCTGGCTGGCGGCGAAGCGGCCTTTCTGGCCATCGATGAGACCTGCCTGCCAAAGACGGGGGATCGCTCGGTCGGGGTTGCGCCGCAATATGCGTCCTCGCCGGGCAAGACCGGGAATTGCCGGTCGCTGGTCTCGGTGAAGCTGGTCTCGGTGACGCTGCTCAGCTCCGCCGCAAGCGCCTGTTCAATCAATTGCCGCGCGCCGGAGCGGATCAGATTGGTCAGTGGATCAGCCGAAAATCCGTTTGGATCAGGCAAGGCGGTGATGGTATCTTTCGTCATGTGGCATATCCCTTTCTCTGCGAGAATGGACGGCGCGTGAGCCCCGCCATGATATGCCGCCCCTCAGGGGCCATCACCAACTCTCAGCTATTTCTCATCTGCGATGAATTGGGCATCTCCATTGTGCGCGCTGTCCTGGCGCACAACTTCGACCGCCAGGGCGCCAAGGTTCGCCGCGTTCTACGTCACCGTCCTGAACGGCGACACCGCCCCTTGTATTTTCGACAAGATATTGATAAAATTGAACTTAAAATTTCCAGCCATCTCCCCCGCCATCTCCCTAGTGCAAAATGAGTTGATTCCCGCAATGCAATGTATGTCAGACCTCCAGCGGGTCTTCACGCCCCTGTCATTTTTGCTATGCAGCATGGTCAGGAATGTCTATATCCCGGGACGAAGCGGGATTGGTAGAGGAGTTGCGAGTTGCGCATCTTGATGGTTGTTTTTCTGATCCTGGCAGGCCTGCGTCCGGCTTTGTATGTCAGACCTCCAGCGGGTCTTCACGCCCCTGTCATTTTTGCTATGCAGCATGGTCAGGAATGTCTATATCCCGGGACGAAGCGGGATTGGTAGAGGAGTTGCGAGTTGCGCATCTTGATGGTTGTTTTTCTGATCCTGGCAGGCCTGCGTCCGGCTTTTGCAGGAAATATTTCAACATTTGAACTGGATAACGGCCTTGAAGCTGTGGTGATCGAGGATCACCGGGCCCCTGTCGTGGTTCAGATGCTCTGGTACAAGGTCGGATCGGCCGATGAGTTGCGCGGCAAATCCGGCATTGCCCATTATCTTGAACACCTGATGTTCAAGGGCACGGACAAGCTGGCCCCCGGTGAATTGTCGAAAATTGTCGCCGCCAATGGGGGCTCGGACAACGCGTTCACCAGTTACGACTACACGGTCTATTTCCAGCGGATCGCAGCGGATCGTCTTCCCCTCGTGATGGGCATGGAGGCTGACCGGATGCGCAACCTGCGGATCTCGCCCGATGACGCCATGACCGAATTGCAGGTCATCCTCGAAGAACGCTCGGAGCGCATCGATTCCAACCAGGATGCCCGGTTCGAAGAACAGATGCGCGCCGCGCAATTTCTCAATTCGCCCTATGGAACCCCGGTGATCGGCTGGCGCAAGGAGATGGAGGGGCTGACCCGTACCGATGCGCTGGCCTGGTATCATCGCTATTACGCGCCCGATAATGCGATCCTCGTGGTCGCGGGCGATGTGAACCCGGACGAGGTAAAGGCACTGGCCGAGAAATATTACGGCCCCCTGAAACCGACCGGGAACCTGCCGCCGCGCGCCCGCGCGCAGGAGCCGCCGCAATACGCCGCGCGTAAGGTCGTGTTGAGCGATGACCGGATCGCGCAACCCTATCTCGTGCGGTCCTACCTCGCCCCCGAGCGCAATCCCGGCGATCAGAAACGGGCCGCGGCTCTGACCATCCTTGCCGCAATCCTCGGCGGCAATCAGGCAACCTCGGTGCTGGGCCGCAAGCTGGTCTACGGCGATGGTACCGCGATCCAGGCCTCGGCCGATTATGACGGGATGTCGATCGACCCGACAACCTTCAGCATCTCGGTCGTGCCTGCCGGGGATGTGAGTCTGGCCGAGGCCGAAAAGGCGCTGGACGCCGTGTTGCAGCAATTCCTCGAAGACGGCATCGACCCCGAGCAGTTCAGGCGAATCATGCCCCGGCTGAAAGCCGCCGAGATCTATTCCCGCGACGACACCAGCGGCCTTGCACATCTCTATGGAGAGGCGCTGGTATCGGGCTTTTCGGTGCAGGATGTGCAGGATTGGCCCGACACGCTGATGGCGGTGAGCGAGGATGACGTTATGGTGGCTGCCAAAGATCTGCTCCAGGCCACAAACGCGGTGACCGGCTTTGCCCGGCAGCCCGATACTGCGCCCGCCGCTGCCGATGGCGCACCCGTCCTTCCCGCCAGCACACAAAAGGTGACCCAATGATCCGCGCCCTTTTGATCCGCTCCCCCATCGCCCCTGTCGCCCTCGCCCCCATGCGGCTGATCGCGCTGACGCTGGCGGCGCTGACGATCGCCCTGCCCGCACGCGCCATCGACATTCAACAGATCACGTCACCGGGCGGCATCAGGGCCTGGCTGGTCGAGGCCCACGACATCCCCTTCATCTCGCTTGACATTGCGTTCAAGGGCGGCGCGAGCCTTGATGCGGCGGGCAAGCGGGGCGCGATAAACCTGATGGCAACCACGCTCGAAGAGGGCGCGGGCGACATGGACAGCCAGGAATTTGCCGCCGCGCAGGAATCGCTGGCCGCCCAGTTCGGTCTGGATCTGTACCACGATTCGCTTGAGTTCTCGGCCCGGATGCTGAGCGAAAATCGCGACAAGGCGGTGGACTTGCTGCGCGCGGCCCTGACAGCTCCTCATTTCGACCAGTCCGCGATCGACCGGGTGCGGGCGCAGGTGCTCTCGATTATCGCCTCGTATGAGACAGACCCGTACGCCATTGCCACCAAGACTTTCCTCCATATGGCTTATGGCGATCATCCCTATGGCAGTCCGCTCGCTGGCACCGAAGACAGCGTGACGGCCCTCACGCGGGAAGATCTGTTCGACGCCAAGGCCCGGGTGATGGCCAGGGACCGGATGGTGGTGTCTGTCGTGGGCGATATCACGCCCGACCAGCTCGGACCGATGCTTGATCATCTGCTGGGCGAGCTGCCCGAAACCGGCGCGCCAATGCCCCCCGAGATCAAACCGGAACTGACCGGCGGCATCACGACCGTGCCCTTCGACACGCCGCAATCGGTCGTGATCTTTGGCCAGCCAGGGATCGCGATGACCGATCCGGATTTCTTCCCGGCATTGGTGTTCAATCAGATCATCGGCGCGGGCGGTTTGTCGTCGCGGCTGATGGACGAGGTGCGCGAAAAGCGCGGGCTGACCTATGGCGTGGCCTCCTACCTGGTCGAAAAGGATCTGGCACAGACCTGGGAAGGCGGTTTTGCTTCGGCCAATTCCAAGGTCGCCAAGGCGATCAGGGTGGTTCAGGATCAATGGCGCAAGGCCGCGACCGGCGCGGTTACCGACAGGGAACTGCAAGACGCCAAGACCTATCTGACCGGTGCCTATCCGCTGAGCTTCGACGGCAATGGCTGGATCGCCGGGATCCTGACGGGGATGCAGCTCTCGGATCTGCCGATCGATTACATCGCCAGCCGCAATGACAAGGTGAACGCCGTGACCAGGGCAGACATCGAACGCGTCGCCAGGCGGATCATCAAGGCGAACGGGCTGCGCTTTGTCGTGGTCGGGCAGCCTGTCGGACTGGACTGATCCTCTCGGGGAGCAGCTGACACGGAGGATAGCTGATCGGGGGATAGCTGATCGGGGGATAACCGACGAGAATCTGTTGGGTTGAATCGCGGTTTGTGCTATAGCTGGTGTAATGGACCAGCACCCCCCCAATATGCGCCCCTCCGAGCGCCCCGTCATTCGGCAACTCGATGAGGCCGCCGCGAACCGCATTGCCGCTGGCGAAGTGGTCGAACGCCCTGCATCGGCGGTCAAGGAACTGGTTGAAAACGCGCTGGATGCGGGCGCGCACCGCGTCGAGATCGCCTGTGCCGATGGCGGCAAGACGCTGATCCGGATCACCGATGACGGCTGCGGGATGACCGCGCAGGATCTGCCGCTGGCGCTTTCGCGCCATGCCACCTCCAAGATCGACGGCTCGGATCTGCTCAACATCCACACGTTCGGCTTTCGCGGCGAGGCCCTGCCGTCGCTGGGTGCGGTCGGGCGGCTGACGATCACTTCGCGCGCAGCAGGGGAAGATGCGGCGCGGATCAGCGTGACCGGAGGCACGATCACCCCGGTGAAACCTGCCGCGCTGGGCACGGGAACCGTTGTGGAGCTTCGCGATCTGTTCTTCGCCATTCCCGCCCGGTTGAAGTTCATGCGCACCGACCGGGCCGAGGCGCAGGCGATTGGCGATGTGGTCAAACGGCTGGCAATGGCCGAACCCTATGTCAGTTTCAGCCTGACCGATGTCTCGAACGACAGGCCGCGCGAGATTTTCCGCGCCGCTGCCGAGCAGGGAGAGTTGTTCGATGCGCTTTCGGCCCGGCTGGGCCGGGTGATCGGGCGGGCTTTCACGGACAATTCCATGCGCATAGAGGCCGAGCGCGAGGGGATCACGCTGACCGGTTATGCAGCCCTGCCCACCTATTCGCGCGGGGCGGCGGTGGAGCAGTTCCTGTTCGTCAATGGCCGCCCGGTGCGGGACAAGCTGCTGACCGGCGCGCTGCGCGCGGCCTATATGGATTTCCTGTCGCGCGATCGACACCCGGCCGCGTGTCTCTTCATCACCTGCGCGCCCGAGCGTGTGGACGTGAACGTCCATCCCGCCAAGGCCGAGGTGCGCTTTCGCGAGGCGGGCATCGTGCGCGGGCTGATCGTGACGGGGCTGCGCCACGCGCTGGCACAAGCCGGGCATCGCGCGTCAAGCACGGTGGCCGAGGCCACGCTGGGGGCGATGCGGCCCGAGCCCGCCCCGAACCAGCTACCGAACCAGCAGCCCCCCCGTGTCTATCAGATGGATCGCCCGAGCCTTGGTGCGATGCGCTCCTCTTACACCGCGCAGGCACCGATGGAACCCGCCCCGCCCCACGCGTGCCCGACCCCGGCCTTCGAGGAAGACAGGCCGGTCTTCGATCACGGCACGCCCTCGGGCCGTGCCGAAGACATTGTTTCGGTCGAGGGTGCTCCGCTGGAGCGCAACCCGCTGGGTGCCGCCCGTGCGCAACTGCATGAGACTTACATCATCGCCCAGACCGAATCCGGCATCGTGATCGTCGATCAGCACGCCGCCCATGAGCGCCTGGTCTATGAAAGGCTCAAACATCAGATGGCCGAAAATGGCGTGCCCGCGCAGGCGCTGCTGATCCCCGAGATCGTGGAATTGTCCTCGGGCGATGCGGCGCTCCTGCTTGATCATGCGGACATGCTGGGCAAGCTCGGGCTGGGGATCGAGCCGTTCGGCGGTGCCGCCATCGCGGTGCGCGAAACCCCCGCTTGCCTGGGTGAGATCAATGCCGGGGCGCTCTTGCGCGATGTGCTTGATGAATTGTCGGATCTGGGCGACAGCCAGCTTGTGCAGGTCAGGATCGAGGCGGTCCTGTCGCGCATGGCCTGCCACGGTTCGATCCGCTCGGGGCGCCGGATGTGTGCCGACGAGATGAACGCCCTGTTGCGGCAGATGGAGGCCACACCCCATTCCGGCCAATGCAACCATGGCCGCCCCACCTATGTGGAATTGAAACTGAACGACATCGAACGGTTGTTCGGGCGCACATGATCCGGATCGGAAACCTCACGCTGGATCCAGACGATCCGCTGGTGCAGGCGCTGGCGGTGGTGGCGGTTCTGGCGCTGGTCCTGCTCGGACTCTGGCTGTCCGCGCGCCGCAAGCTGCGTGAAACACAAGCCACGCTGGCCGCGGCAGAGGCCGTGGCCGGGCGGGTGGACGAATTGCAATCGGAATTGGCCAGCACCCGCGCCCAACGCGACACCGAGCATCGCGAACATGCCGCCCGTCTGGACGAATTGCGCGGGATGAAGAAAGAGATCGAGGATCGGTTCTCCTCGGTCGCTTCGGGTGTGTTGCAGCAGAATTCCGAAACCTTCCTCAACCTTGTTTCGGAGCGTTTCAAGACCCATCAGGACAGTGCCCGCGAAGAATTGGAACGCCGCCGCAGCGCGATCGAGGCCCTGGTGAAACCGCTCGATCAACGGCTGACGGATTTCAACGATCAGATCCAGTCGATCGAGAAGGCCCGCAATGAGGCCCATGGCGCGATCAACATGCAGGTGAAGGAACTGGTGCAGGGCCAGGCCACGCTGGGCCAGGAAACCCGCAAGCTGGTTCAGGCGTTGCGCGCGCCCAAGACCCGTGGCCGCTGGGGCGAGATGCAGCTTCAGCAGGTCTTCGAGATGGCCGGCATGAGCGAGAATGTCGATTTTCACCTCGAACCACAGGTGCAGACCGACGAAGGCACCCGCCGCCCTGACGCAATCGTGCACATTCCGGGCGGGCGCAGCATCGTGGTCGATGCCAAGACGCCGCTTGAGGGCTATCTCGACGCGCTGGAGGCCGAGACCCCCGAACAACAGATCCTCGCGATCCAGCGTCACGCGCAGCAGGTGAAGACGCATGTCAAGCAACTCGCGTCGAAATCCTATCAGCGCCAGTTCGACGGGGCGCCCGATGTCGTCGTGATGTTCATCCCCGGCGAGACCTTTGTCGCGGCCGCTGCCGAAGCAGATCCCGGCCTGATCGAATATGCCTTCCAGAACAAGGTGCTGATCGCCAGCCCAACCACGTTGATGGCACTGGTCAAGGCGATCGCCTATGGCTGGCAGCAGGAAAAGATGGCCCGCAACGCGGTTGAGGTTCAGAAATCGGCGCGCGAGCTTTATGATCGGCTGAAAACCTTCGGCGGGCATATCGACGCGGTGGGCCGCGCCTTGGCCCGCTCGGTCGAGAGCTACAACAAGGCGGTCGGGTCGCTCGAAAGCCGCGTTCTGCCCTCGGCACGAAAATTCGAGGCGCTCGGCGCGGTATCGGAGAGCGGGCAGCTTGACGCCCCGGCACCGGTTGACGGCCAGCCGCGCGCCCTGTCTGCTCCGGCACTGACCGATACCGAGTGACGTCTGCCGCTTGCCTGATGCTCTATCAAGGGTGAGAATGAGGGGCGCAATGGAGGGATGCCACGCTTTCCATCAGTTCGGCCAGGATTGCCCATCTCGTCATCCGCGCCTGCAAGCTTGACGCGGATGCTCCCGGATCGGGACAGACGCGGGACAGGATCACGCGTTAACCGAGCAGGCGATACCCACCCGACTCGGTCACCAGCAGCCGCGCATTCGAGGGATCGGGCTCGATCTTCCGGCGCAGGCGGTAGATATGGGTTTCCAGCGTATGCGTGGTCGCCTTGGCATTGTAGCCCCAGACCTCGGACAACAGCATATCGCGCGGAACCACACCATCCATGGAACGATAGAGGAACTTGAGGATGCTGGTCTCTTTCTCGGTCAGTTGAATCTTCTTGTCCTTGCCCTTTACCAGCATCTTCATCGCCGGCTTGAACGTATATGGGCCAAGCTGAAAGACCGCGTCTTCGGACTGTTCGTGGGTGCGCAGTTGCGCGCGCAACCGGGCCAGCAGAACCGGGAACCTGAACGGCTTGCACACGTAGTCATTTGCACCCGAATCGAGGCCGAGGATCTTGTCCGCATCGGTGTCATGGCCGGTCAGAATCACGATCGGACATTTCACACCCTGCTTGCGCAGCTTCTTGCACAATTCGCGCCCATCGGTATCGGGCAACCCAACGTCCAGAACGACAATATCGTAAAGGGCGGCCTTGGTCCTGCCGACCGCATCGTGACCGTTCACGGCCTCGTGCACATCAAAATCATCGGTGGCGAGCAATTGCTCTGCCAGCGCCTCGCGCAGATCATCGTCATCATCGACCAGAAGGATCTTTTTCAAAGACGCCATGTCTCTTGTCTCCAATTGTATTTTCCGCATAACTGTTCTCTCAGCGTCGCGCTGGCAAGGACAATGAAATCAACATCACGGAGACGTGTTAAATTGTGGTGTAATGTTTCAATCGCCTCAATTTGCCCTTGGTCTTGAGGGGGCTTGCGTGGCTCTGATATGGCTGGCGGCTGTCTAGTCGCATCGGATGGCGGACCCTCCCGGGCTGTTATCATGACACGCGTTGGCCAACGCGCGCACCCGGTCCGTGCAGTGCCTGTGCCCGACGCGCGCTGTGATCGATCGGATCATATTGCGATCTGTCCCGGCAAGCCACCACGCCAAGCCACCACCGTCATCGCGCCGAACCCGACCTTCCCCGGCTTTCCAGGTGTGAAAGGTCCCGTCCGGCAGGCCGGACTTGCCGCCCGGAAACGGCGCCCGGAATCGGCACACGTCACACCGGCCCTGTTCTTCGACGATGAACCGGGCGGGTCGGAAATTCTTCGGCATCTACGGTGCAACCAAGGCAGCCCAGATGGCAATCGTGCGCAGTTGGCAGGCCGAGAACGCCAGGATCGGCCCGCGCGTCGTGATCGCAAGGCCCGAGCCGATGGCCACCGCCCTGCGTGCACGGTTCTTCCCGGGGGAGGACCGGTCCGGACTGGCCGATCGCGCCAAGGTGGCGCGCGCCATCCTCGGCACGCTCTGATGCGCCGCAAACAGCCATTTGCGCGACAGTTTCGCGACAATTTCCCCTTGCACAAGCCTGCCCGCTTTACCCGCCTCGGCCCCCGCGATAAGCAAGGGGCGAAACAGCGCGGCAACGGGGGATTCATGCGCATTCTCATCACCAATGACGACGGGATCGATGCGCCCGGGCTACAGGTTCTGACCGGGATCGCCAATGAGATTGCAGGCCCCGATGGCGAGGTCTGGACCGTCGCCCCCGCCTTCGAGCAATCCGGTGTCGGGCATTGCATTTCCTACACCCGTCCGATGATGATTTCACGACTGGGGGAGCGGCGTTTCGCGGCAGAGGGCAGCCCGGCCGATTGCGTGCTTGCGGGCCTCTATGACGTGCTGGAGGGGCGGCGCCCCGATCTGGTGCTCTCCGGTGTGAACCGGGGCAACAACTCGGCTGACAACGCGCTCTATTCCGGTACGCTGGGCGGCGCGATGGAGGCCGCCTTGCAAGGTGTGTCGGCAATCGCCCTGTCACAATTCCTCGGACCCGGGCTGTTCGATGCCCCCGACATGTTCGAAGCGTCACGCAGGCATGGCGCCGCGCTTGTGCGGATGCTGTGGGAGAACGGCATCTGGGACGATGGCGATTACCGCGTCTTCTACAACGTGAACTTTCCTCCGGTGATGGCCAGTGATGTGAAGGGACACAAGGTTGCAGCCCAGGGCTTCCGCAAGGATTCCCATTTCTCTACCGAGCCGCATCGTGCCCCTTCGGGGCGAAGATTCCTGTGGATCAAGGGGACGCCACAACAAACGCCGACAGCGCCGGGCACGGATGCGGCGGTGAATCTCGATGGCTATATCTCGATCACGCCGATGCGCGCCGATCTGACGGCGCATGACGTTCTGACCGATCTGGAGGCGCGACTGGGATGACCGGGGGCGCGCCAGAGGATCTTGCCGAACGCAAGATGCGTTTTCTCTTCGCGCTGCGCTCGAAGGGCGTGACCGAGGCGCGCACCCTCAAGGCGATGGAAACCATCGACCGTGGCCGGTTCGTGCGCGGATTGTTCGCCAGGCGGGCCTATGAAGACATGCCCCTGCCCATCGCCTGCGGCCAGACGATCAGCCAGCCCTCGGTGGTGGGGCTGATGACGCAGGCGCTTTCGGTCGGGCCACGCGATACCGTGCTCGAGATCGGCACGGGATCCGGCTACCAGGCGGCCGTGCTGTCGGAACTGGCGCGCCGCGTCTATACGATTGATCGGCACCGGCGGCTGGTGCGCGAGGCCGAAACCGTGTTCGCGGCACTTTCGATCCCCAATATCGTGGCAATTTCCGGCGATGGATCGCGCGGCTTGCCCGATCAGGCACCGTTTGATCGAATCATCGTGACCGCGGCTGCAGAAGACCCGCCCGGTCCGCTCTTGGCCCAGCTCAAGATCGGCGGTACCATGGTGCTGCCCGTAGGCCAGTCAGATACGGTGCAACGCCTGATCCGGGTGAACCGGCACGAATCGGGCTTCGATTACGAGGAATTGCGCCCGGTGCGTTTTGTCCCCCTGATCGAAGGGATGGCAAGCGATTGAGGGACGACAGAGGCAGCCGGGCGCATGGGAACAGCCCCCGAGAACAGCCCCACAGGCAGTGAGTGAGGACAAGCAGATGACAGACCCGGCTTCCCGATCGCGACTGGCCCTGGTGGGTGGCACCGCGCTTCTGGCGCTGGCCGCCTGCGATTCCAATGGTGGTTTCGACCTGGATTTCCGCCGTTTCGGCAATGGCGGCTTTTCCACCACAGCCGCCGCGCGCGAGGCCGTGCAGGCCCGCCCTGCCCCTGACAGCCGCGGCATCATCACCTATCCGAATTATCAGGTCGTCATCGCCAGTCACGGCGATACGCCGACCACCATCGCAAGACGGATCGGCGTCGATCCGGGTCAGCTTGCACGCTACAATGCGATTGCACCCGGCACCTCGCTGAATGCGGGCGAAGTTCTGGCCATTCCGGGCGGGGTCGATGCGGGTACGGGGGGGCAGCCCGATGCGACCGCGACCAATCCCGGCGCTCTGACCTCCGGGACAATCGACATCACCTCGCTGGCCTCCCGCGCAATCGACAACGCGCAGGCAAACAAGCGCACCAGCCCATCGAGCCCGTCGGCCACGACCAGTCACGCGCCCCCTGCCGTCGGCCCCGAACCGATCCGTCACAAGGTCCAGCGCGGCGAAACCGCCTATTCCATCGCGCGCTATTACAACGTGCCGGTCAGGTCGCTGGCCGAATGGAACGGCCTGCCCAATGACATGAGCGTGCGTGAGGGCCAGATCCTGCTGATCCCGGTCGCGTCCGCCAGGCGACCCGGCCAAACCGAAACGACAACCACGACCACCGCGCCCGGCACCCGCTCGCCCACGCCCGAGCCGCCATCGGCCGCCAGGCCCCTGCCCGCGAAGGTGCCGCCCAAGGCCTCGGCCCCGGTCGACACGTCAAGCGTTCCGGACATGAGCAACGAACGTACCACGGCGTCGAACACATCCAGGATGGGCATGCCGGTCTCCGGGGCGATCATCCGCCAGTTCAAGAAGGGCAAGAATGACGGGATCGACATCTCTGCCAGCGTTGGCAGCCCGGTCAAGGCGGCCGCTTCGGGTACGGTGCTGCTGATCTCCAAGGATACTGACGATGTGTCCTTCCTCGCCATCAAACATACCAACAATCTGGTGACGGTCTATTACAACGTGACCGGCATCACGGTGAAGAAAGGGGCCAGTGTCAGCCGTGGACAGACCATTGCCAGGATCGCTCCGGGCGAGCCGGGCTATCTGCATTTCGAGGTCCGCAAGGGAATCGTGAGCATTGATCCGATGCCCTATCTCAACTGACCGGACCACCGGGCATTGTGGTCAGTGGGGGGCGGACATAAATGAGGCTGGGAGACAAATTATCTGAGATTGTGTCCGCAAATGTCCCAAACCGGACATGAATCCGCCATCGGTGGCACTTCTCCTCGCGCCGGAAACGTCACCGGGATCTGGCGCCGCTCTTGACGGACCCGGCGTTGCCATGAACAGGTATGAATATGAAGGTTCTTTTCGTTCACCAGAATTTCCCCGGGCAGTTTCCCCATCTTGCGCCTGCGCTGGTCGAGAGGGGGCACGATGTTCTGGCACTTACCGCCGAAACGAATGAGCGCCCATCGCCGGTGCGGGTGGTGAAATACCGCAAACCGGACAAGGTGACACAGAGTTCACGCCTGACCCGGATATATGCGGAGGTGGCCGAGCGCGGAGCGCGGGCGGCGCTGGCGGCGCGGCAGTTGCGTGACAGGCACGGATATGTGCCCGATGTCATCTTCGGTCATTCCGGATGGGGGGAAACGCTCTTCCTGCGGGAGGTCTGGCCCGAGGCGAAGCTGCTGGTTTATGCTGAACTGATGTATCAAACACGCGGACTGGATACCGATTTCGACCCGGAGTTCGCGCGGCCCGGGCTGGAATCGCAAATTTCCACCACAGCGCGCTCGGCCCATCTGATCCAGGCCATGGTGCAGGCGGATGCAGGGCTTTCGCCAACCGCGTTTCAGGCCGCGACCTTTCCGGTCGAGTTGCGTGACAAGATCACCGTCTGCCATGATGGTGTGGATACCACGCGCGTGGCTCCCGATCCTGAGGCGATATTCGAACTGCCGGGAACGCGCTTGCGGTTTCGCGCGGGCGATGAGGTGATCACCTTCGTCAACCGGTCTCTCGAACCGTATCGCGGGTATCACAGTTTCATGCGCGCCTTGCCCGAAGTTCTGGCGGCACGCCCCGGGGCCCATGTGCTGATCGTGGGAAATGAAGGCCAGAGCTATGGCGGCAGCCCAGGGGATGCGGTCAGCTGGAAGCAGAAATTTCTTGATGAGGTGCGCGACCGGCTGGATCTGGACCGGGTGCATTTTCTCGGGCGCGTTCCTTACGCGCAATATGTGAAGATTCTCCAGGTTTCGGCCGTACATGCCTATCTGACCTATCCGTTCGTCCTTGGCTGGTCATTGATGGAGGCAATGGCGGCGGGCTGTGCGATTGTTGCCTCCGACACCGGACCCGTGCGTGAGATGATCACCGACGGACAACGGGGACGTTTGGTCGATTTCTTCGATATTTCCGGCTGGTCGCGTGCTCTCACGGAGGCGCTGGCCGATCCGGGCAGCTTCACGCGGATGCGCGTGGCGGCCCGGCAGCATATTGTCTCGCACTACGATCTGCAGGACGTCTGCCTGCCGCGCCTGATCGAATTTGTCGAGACTGCGGGCACCGCGCGTCAGGTTCGGGCACCACACCCGGCGCATTGACGCGATTGCGCGCCTCTTCATCATGCGGGTCAGCGGGCGGCCCTTGAGCGCGATCGACAGCCCATCGGTCGGCAGGGCAAAATGGTCGATCCCGATCTCGTCATGGCCATCGGCCACCAACAGCCTGCGGGCCACCTCGAACAGTCTGAGCCGGTCTTGCGGGGTCGGCAGGCGCAGAACCGGCACAGGCGCCGACAGAAAGGCACATGTATGTAGAGCGAGATCGCACGACCCGCCGGGATCTCTTCGATCCAGCGTGCGAAATCGTCCGCTCCGACATCGCCTGCAAAATTCGGGGCCGTCGGGTAACTCGTGTAACGGGGAACCCTGGTGTCGAAAAGTCCGAGCCTGGAAAGTTGCGATTCCTGTTCCATGCGCGTATCCTTGGCGCCGCGACGCGCTACGGAATTTGACCCAAATCAAGAAATTCGACGCCATGGCCCATGACGACGTATATCATGACGACGTATATCCCGTCTCTCCTGCCTGCGGAGATTGTCCGATTCATCATCGGGCCGTTTGTGCCCGGTGCGAAACGGAGGAACTCGAAGAGCTTGAGAGCATCAAATACTATCGCAGGTTCGAGGCCGGCCAGACGGTGATCTGGTCGGGTCACCAGATGGATTTCGTGGCTTCGGTCGTGTCCGGGATCGCCACGTTGACGCAGACACTGGAAGACGGGCGCACGCAGATGGTGGGGCTTCTTCTGCCGTCGGATTTCGTCGGACGGCCGGGACGCTCGAACGCGGCATATAACGTGATTGCAACCACCGACATCGTGATGTGCTGCTTTCGCAAGAAGCCGTTCGAGGAGATGATGCAGCGCACACCGCATATCGCGCAGCGCCTGTTGCAGATGACCCTGGACGAACTGGACGCGGCACGCGAATGGATGCTGCTTCTGGGGCGCAAGAGTGCGCGTGAGAAGATCGCCTCGCTGCTGACCATCGTGGTACGGCGCGACGCGTCGATCCGCATGCACGCCTCCGAAGGGCGGATGAGCTTCGATTTGCCGCTCACGCGCGAGGCAATGGCCGATTACCTGGGGCTGACGCTGGAAACCGTGAGTCGCCAGATCTCGGCGCTCAAGCGGGATGGCGTGATCGAACTGGAAGGCAAACGCCACGTGACCGTGCCCGACATGGATCGGCTGCTGCTGGAAGCGGGCGATGACAGCGATGGTGGCTTCCTGGTGTGACGGCCTGGTTCGGTTTGGAAAGACCTTCGTCCGTCGCCTTTACAAGGTCGCCTTCGCAGGCTGCGCAAGCGCGGCGCCAGTGATCAGGTCCGAGGTCCGCGTGCCCTTTCATTCTGGTTCAAATATCTTCGCCGGAGTTTCCGGCAGGGGGCACGGGCGCGGACACGGGCGCGGCTTGCGGGTGCGGGCCTGGTCAATTCACGCCAACCCCCTCGACCTTCGGTGTTGGGGCTGCGGGCTGCGATGGATCTTGCAATGACAGGCTGTTCTCCTTCCATGTGCCACTTTGAACCTTGCCGGAAGCATAGGTCATCGTGCCGGTGCCCTCGCGTCGGCCATTGACGAAATGGCCCTCGTACCTGTCGCCATTCGCATAGCTGGCCTTGCCATTCCCGTCGATCGCGCCGTTGTGCCAGTTGCCGACATAGACGAACCCGTCGGGCATGGTCAGCTTGCCCTGGCCGTCGCGCTGCCCGGCCTTGAACTGCCCCTCGTAGACCGAGCCGTTGGCGTAGTGCGCAATGCCATTGCCCTGCCGCTGCCCGTCAACCCAGTCCCCTTCGTATGTATAGCCGTCGGGATAGGTCATCTTGCCATGACCGTCGTTGCGGGCGTTGCGGAACTGTCCCTCATAGACCAGCCCGTTGGCATAGTGCGCCGTGCCGGTGCCATCGATGACCCCCGCCTTCCAGCCGCCCGAATAGCGTGCCCCGTCTGGATAGGTGATCGTGCCATTGCCATCGGGCAGACCGTCGGCAAAATGACCCTGGTAGATTGAGCCGTCAGGATAAGCCATTTTGCCCATTCCCGCGATTCGACCCCTGTTCCATTCGCCCTGATAGATGTCGCCATTGGCGTAGGTGGCCTTGCCGGTCCCGTGGCGTTTGCCATTTACCATCTGGCCCTGATAGACCGAGCCGTCGGGATAGGTGATCGTGCCGGTGCCCTGCCGGATGCCGTTCACCCACTCGCCATCATATGTGCCACCGTTTGTGAAGGTGATCTTGCCCTGTCCTTCGGGCTTGCCGTGGGCAAATTCTCCTTCATAGACCGAGCCGTCGGGAAAGCGCGCGCGCCCCTTGCCCTTGATTTCTCCCATCACCCACTGGCCCTTGTATTCATAGCCCGAGGGCAGGCGATAGGTGCCATGGCCGTTCTGCTTGCCGTCGGTGAAGGTGCCCTCATAGAGGCCACCATCATCATATTGCTTGGTCACGACCTGCTCCGCCCCCGCGATCCGCGGCAGGAGTCCTGCACAGATTGCGGCTGCAATGATGGTCCGAAACTGCACACCTGCCATGCCTGCCTCTTGATGCTGCCTTTTGGTGTTGGCTTTTTGGTGTTGATCCGCCCTGTCGCGCAGAGTCGGGCCTCGTCCGCCGCTTGTCACAGATTAAGCGGCACGCCGCGTCGAGACAAGCGTCGCGACGGTGCTCACCCCTTGTCCCGGCCCGCATGTTGCTGGCAGGCCCCGGTTCCTGCGCCCGTATCATTGTGCGTGCCCTTCCCTGTGGGGCGCGCTTTCTGCTAAACGGGGAACGAACAGACGACCGAAGGAGCCCCGATGGCCGACCGTTTCAGACTGACCCTTGCCCAGCTCAATCCGACCGTCGGCGCGTTGGAAGCCAACGCAGCCAAGGCACTCGAAGCGTGGGAGCAGGGCCGCGCGGCGGGTGCCGACATGGTGATGATGCCCGAGATGTTTCTGACCGGCTATCAGACCCAGGATCTGGTGATGAAGCCTGCTTTCGTTGTCGATGCGGTGGCGCGGATGGAAGCTCTGGGGGCGCGGATCACCGATGGTCCGGCGCTTGGGATCGGCGGGCCTTACCGGGACGAGACCGGTCATTACAATGCCTATTGGGTCTGGCAGGATGGGCGACTGGTGGCGCGGATGCTCAAGCATGAACTGCCGAATGAGGATGTGTTCGACGAATGCAGGATCTATGACAGTGGCCCGATCTCCGGCCCCTGCATGATCAACGGCGTGCGTATCGGCACCCCGATCTGCGAGGATGCCTGGCATCCGGATGTGGCCGAGACCTTGGCCGAAACCGGGGCCGAGATCCTGATCGTGCCCAATGGCTCACCTTATTTCCGGGGCAAGCTGGAAACGCGGATGAACCATATGGTGTCGCGCGTGGTCGATACCGGGCTGCCGCTGGTCTATCTGAATGCGGTCGGCGGGCAGGACGATCAGGTCTTTGATGGCGCGAGTTTCGTGCTGAACCCGCATGGCGAGCTGGCCGCGCAATTCGCTCCCTTCGACGAGATTGTGGATCATGTCGATTTCGAACACTGTCCCGAGGGCTGGCGCGCCCTGTCCGGACGCGACGATCCGCAACCTTCGGACCGGGAGCAGGATTACCGTGCGATGGTGATGGGCCTGCGTGATTATCTTGCGAAATCAGGGTTTTCCAGGGTGCTGCTGGGGCTGTCAGGAGGGATTGATTCCGCACTTGTGGCGACGATTGCGGCGGATGCGCTCGGCCCCGGGGCTGTGCATTGCGTGATGCTGCCCTCGGAATATACCTCGCAAGGCTCGATCGATGATGCGGCGGATCTGGCCATGCGGCAGGGGCTGCGGCTCGATACGGTGCGCATCGACGCAGCGCGCGATGCGGTGGGCTGTGCGCTTGCGCATCTGATGGCGGGCACCAGGCCCGACGTGACCGAAGAGAATATCCAGTCGCGCCTGCGCGGGACTTTCCTGATGGCTCTGTCGAACAAGTTCGGCGCCATGCTGCTGAGTACGGGCAACAAATCCGAGATGGCGGTGGGATATTGCACGATCTATGGTGATATGAATGGCGGCTACAACCCGATAAAGGATCTGTACAAGACGCGCGTTTTCGAGATCTGCCGCTGGCGCAATACCAATCACCGACCCTGGATGAAAGCCCCGGTCGGAGAGATCATCCCGCACATGATCATCGACAAGCCGCCATCGGCCGAGTTGCGTCCCGATCAGAAGGACGAGGATTCCCTGCCGCCCTACGAGATACTTGACGCAATCCTGACCGGGCTTGTGGAAAATGATGCCTCGGTTGGCAATCTTGTGGCCGAAGGGTTTGACCGGGCGGTCGTGAAGCGGGTCGAGCACCTGCTTTTTATCTCGGAATGGAAACGCTACCAGTCCGCACCAGGACCCCGCCTGTCACCCAAGGCATTCTGGCTGGATCGGCGCTATCCGATGGTCAATCGCTGGCGTGACCCGAGTTGAGGGGTGCACGGTCGTGCTACCTGATCCGTGCTCACCTGTTGTCGGTCCTCTTGTCGGTCCTCGTCGTGCCAGGTTCTGTGGCGCTGAGCCGGGCGCGCAGGTTGCTGCGGCGACGAAGTGCCGCACGCGGCCAACCGGGCACCATCTGGCGTTTTGCGATACCCGGCAGTCGGTCAGGCACTGGACTGATCTGGTCTTCAAGCGTGGTCGGAGACCTCGAACGCAGCAAGCCGGTCATAGACCGATTGTGTGGCAGCATGAAGCTGATCGGTTGCGGCGGCAATCGAATCTGCCATCGAGGCGGCGCTGGTGCTGTTTTGCGCCATGTCCTTCATTCCCGCATCCAGAACCTCCAGATTGCCCACCTGTTCGATCGTTGCGCCTTCCACCTTCTTGATCTGCGACGAAATTTCCCGAACCGCATCCGAGATCGTGGTAAAGGCGCCGAATGTGTTCCTGGCCCCCTCGGAGGATGCCCCGATCCCGCCGCGGGTCTCGCCCACCAACTCGGTGGTCTTCTGCGCCGCCTTGGCGGATTGGGTGGCGAGATTGCGCACCTCCTGGGCCACGACGGCAAAGCCCTTGCCGTGCTCTCCGGCCCGCGCGGCCTCGACCGAGGCATTCAGGGCCAGCAGGTTCGTCTTGGTCGCGATATCCTGGATCTCGGTCACCACCGAGGCGATCCGCTCCGAGGTATTCAGCGTCATCTCGATCGCCTTGAGCATGTCCGAGGCGGTGTTGATGCCGGTCGCGCCCGACTGGCTGGCATGATCGGCGGAGATCGACAGTTGGCCGATCGCCACCTTGTTGGTCCTCGTCGCGCTTGAGACGGTCGAGGTCGAAGCGGCCATCTCCTCGAGTGTGGCGGCTTCGCGGGTGGTGCGTTCGGCCATCTGGTTGGTGCTTTCCGAGATCATCCGGATCGCATCGTTCATCTGCGAAATCTGCATCATGATGTCCGAGATGGTTTCGCGCAGATAGGAGAAGGTACCGTCGAAACTGACCGCGATCCGGCGGAAGTCACCCTCGAACCCATCGACATTGATCCGGCGCGACAGACGCCCGTTGGTGATGTCATTGGTCATCGAGTCGATTTCGCCCACTACATGGTGGAAACTGGCCCGGATACTGTCCATCGCATCGTTGAGGAACCCGCGATCGCCGGAAAACCGTTCCAGCTCGTGATCGAAATCCCCGTGCGAAAAGGCTTCGGCACAGGCGACGATCTTTTTCTTTGTGGCGATATGGCCCTGAACCATCGTATTGATCTTCGTCGCAACCTCGGCATAGCGCCCCTCAAGCACTTTTATATCAATGAATTCATTTATATAACCATCTTCATGCGCCCGAGCCATATCATGTACGCGTGTCATCAGTTCCTCGACCTGGTCGCGTGATTGCTTCAACTCGGTCTCGTCGAACCATTCGACATAGATTGCGCTGAGTTCCCGATCCGGGCCCAGCTTGGGGGAGGCGCGGAACCGCAGGAAATGCTTTCCGAGTTGGATCGCGCCATCATAGGGGCGCGTCAGGTCGCGCAGAATGGTCCTCTGGTGTGCGGGGTTCGTGTGGAATTTGTCGATCGACTTGCCAACGATGTCTTCGGCGCGAAAATCCGGAACCTGTTTGCGCATCTCCGCCTCGACCGTGCGCAGCATGTCGATCGACGATTGGTTGGCATAGACAACCTCCAGGGCGGCATTCGCAACCATGACCGGGTTGGAGATATAGTCGAGTGCCTTGGTATCGATCTGCACCATGGACGTGGTGTTCGGCTCGATATCGTCTTCCGGTGACAGGTCAGTGGATTTACGAAACATACGCAGCATTGCGTGCCTTTCACGATGAGAACCTGATGTGAATATTCGACACCCGACATCTATGCGCATGATTCCTTAAAGTGTTCATAATCCGGGACAGGCCAGATGATCTGGATTGTTCGTATTTTAACAATATCGCCGGAAAGACCCGTTTCCATCTGTACGTCCTTCCGGGCGTCAGGACCTGAAAAGGGCGCCGCGAGGGCACCCTTGTGACGGTTCTGGACAGGAGGCGGGTCCGGGGGCCGGGTCCGGGCCAGGGTCGGGGCCAGGTCAGGCCCTTGCACGCACTTTGTGCAAAAGCGGCATCAACGCGCCCATCTCGGGGCCATGATCCATCCCGGTCACCGCCTTGCGCAGCGGCATGAACAGATCCTTGCCCTTGCGACCCGTCGCGGCCTTCACTGCACTGGTCCAGTCTTGCCACGTGCTCTCGGTGTAGGGCGCATCGGGCAGCATGGTCATGGCTTCAAAGATGAAACTGGCATCTTCCTCGGCAATCATCGGGTCGGCACCGTTCAGGCACAGATCGGCCCCAGCCTGCCAGATCGTCGAGCGTGTCGATATTCCGGGACGCCACGGCCCAGAACTGTTCGGCCTGTTTCGCGGGAATGCCAAGCGCCGCGATCCGATCGGCAACCTCCGGGAAGGGCAGGTGCCGGTTGCGGGTCCGGGTCAGCGGGATCAGGTCGGCCGGATCGAATTTCGTCGGGGCCGAGCCAAAATGCGACAGGTCGAACCCGTCTGCCAGTTCGTCGATTGACATTCTCAGGTCGATCGGCTGGCTGGACCCCAGACGCGCCAGCATCGACAACAGCGCCTCGGGAGCAATCCCTTCGGTGCGCAGATCGCGGATCGAGAGCGCACCAAGACGCTTCGACAGCTCTTCGCCATGCGGGCCGGTCAGCAGCGAGTGGTGCGCAAAGGCCGGAACCTTGCCACCGATCGCCTTGATGATCTGGATCTGGGTTGCGGTATTGGTGACGTGATCGCCGCCGCGCACGACATGGGTGATGCCCATGTCGGAATCGTCCACCGGCGAGGCAAAGGTATAAAGAACCTGGCCAGAGGCCTTGATCAGCACCGGATCGGAGACCGCCGCCGCATCAATCGACAGATCGCCAAGGATGCCGTCTTTCCACCCGATCCGCTCCGGATCGAGCCTGAAGCGCCAGTAGCCTGTCCTGCCCTCGGCGCGCATCGCGTCCTTCCCGGCTTCACTCAGATGCAGCGAGGCGCGGTCATAGACCGGCGGCTTTCCCAT
>CBDIBW010000023.1:0-52020 GCA_965277135.1 Thioclava sp.
GCCCGCATCCGAAATATAGGGATGATAGAGCAGTGTCGCGGGCGTGGTGTGGTGCAGCCAGTGGTCGATCAGCCCCACCAGATCATCCTGCGTCGCCGCCCCATCCGTTGCCGCCCCACCCGTTGCCGCGACCACATCGCGCGCGATCTTCAGGATCCAGTCGATGTTCAGCGCGGCGGCCATATTGGTCTGCACCTGCGTCACCATGCCCGGCACCGGCAGCACGATGACATAGCCCGTGCCCTCGGCGTTCAGATGCACCGCCTCGACAGGCTTTGCGCACAAATGCACGCCGGTGGAACCCAGGATCGAACAGGCCGTATCCCCTGCCCCGTCCCGGCCGCCATAGACGCCCGCGCCAAGCGCGGTCATCACCATATCGACATGGCCCAGGCTCACCGGCGTTCCGGCCGCAAGTCCGCAGGCCGCCGCCGCCGCGGTGGTCAGGGGATGCTGGATCCGGGTGCCGTCGATGATTTCGGGCAGCAGATCACGATGCGCCGTCAGGCCGAGGGCGTCGATGACCGCATCGTCATAGGCGCGGGTGCGGAAATTGCCGAAGGTGAAGCTCGCCTCCGACGGATCGGTCGCGCGCATGCCGGTGAGGTTGAGATACAGCCAGTCCTTGCAATGCAGCGCAACTTCGGCGCGGTCGAGGCGTTCCGGCTCAACCTGCGTCATGTGCGCCATCTGCGCGCCCTGCTGGCAGGTGTTGAGCCCGGTGCCCGTCGCCTCGAAACGCGCACGGTTTTCGGGGCGGGCTGCCAGCCGCTCGACTGTCGGCGCGGCGCGCGCATCAAGCCAGAGCCAGGCATCGCCCACCGGCACATTGTCGGCACCGACAAGCCAGGTCCCGTCGCCCTGCCCGGTGACCGACAGAGCTGCGGTCCGTGCGGCCAGGTTGTCGATGCGTGCACCAAGCCCGCGCAAGGCTGCCGCGCAATGACCCCAGGTCTCGGTCAGCGACTGCGTGGCAATCCCGCCTGGCTCAGAGCGGTAGCGGTTCCGCACGGAAGAGACACCGATCTGGCGCCCCGACAGATCGAAAGCCACGGCCTTGATCACCGAGGTTCCGGCATCAATCCCGATAATCAGATCACCTTGCGGCATGGTGGCCAGTTCTCCTTGCAGGGATGAATCGTGTGATCTTCATGACAGGATGTTTACATCTGTTGATGAAATTTTTTACTTGTATAATAATATATTTCATATAACATGAATACTGTCAAGAGTGGGAAAGCCGGGATAATCAAGGTTCAGGACTGCAAAATGCGCAAGATGAACAGCCAGACCACCCCCGCCACTTCCGCCATCAGGGTCCGACCAAGACCGCGCAGAGCGGTGTTGATCGCCGGGATTTGCGCCGTCATCGTGATCGGCGCAATCGCGCTGGATACCAGGGTGGTCAGGATCGGCTCCGAACTCGATGCGCGCGAACAGGCCTTCTCGCCAGACAGCTACGGTAACAAGACGTTCCCCAGGATACGGAAATGGGTGCAGGCGCATGCGGTCGAGGCCACGGTGCTTGGACCCGAGGTGATCTCCGACAAGGCTGCGGCAGCCGAAAAATACGGCACCAAATACGGCATCGGGGGCTCCATCGGCGCGGTCATTCCCGTGCATCTGACGGGCACGATCGGCGCGGGCAAATCCGGTATCCATGATGTGACGGTTCCGAACCTGCCCGCCGGGATCAAGGTCCGCATCCAGACCGGTGCGATCAATGGCACGGTCCTGCGCGATGCGCCCGGCGACATCCGTTTCGGTCAGTTCACCAACCAGATCGCGTATCAAAACGCCGCTTCGGGCATCAATCGCGCGATGAAGACGGCGGTTCTTGCCCCGATCGACACCGGCAAGCTGGCCGACAGGACCGTCGATCTGACCGGGGCTTTCCGCCTGATCAACCCGAGGAACTGGCTGATTACCCCGGTCAGGATGCGTGTGAAATGACGCAGGCGGCGGTGACAGAAGAAAGCCCTGGCGAAGCGGTGATGACAGCGCGCCATGTAACCAAGAGCTATGGCAGGATCGAGGCACTCAAGGGCGTGAATTTCGAGATCCGTCGCGGTCAGGTCACCACGCTTTTCGGCGAGAACGGCGCGGGAAAGTCCACGCTGATGAAGATCCTCTCGGGGGTGATCCAGCCCAGTTCGGGTCAGATCCTGCTTGATGGGAAGCCGGCAAGCTTTTCCTGCTCGGTCGAGGCGCGCGATCGCGGCATCTCGATCATCCATCAGGAGCTCAGCCTCGCGCCGAACATGAGCGTGCGCGACAACATCTTCATGGGCCGCGAAATCATCGGTGCCACCGGCGTGGACCATGCACAGCAAGAGCATCAGACCAGCGCCCTGATGCAGGCTCTGGAGGAAGATATCGACCCGCGCACCCTGGTCGAGGATCTGCGCCTCGGGCAGCAGCAGATCGTCGAGATCGCCCGTGCGCTCTCCATCGACAGCCGCATCCTGATCATGGACGAACCGACCTCCGCCCTCTCCGCCTCGGAAGTGGAGGTGCTGTTCAGGGTGATCCGCGATCTCACGGCGCGGGGCGTCGCCATCGTATATGTTTCGCATCACCTTGAAGAGGCATTGCGGATCACCGATCACGCCGTGGTGCTGCGCGACGGTGCCATGACCGCCCATGCCCCCCGCGCGGAGATTGATCTTGAATGGATCGTGCGCAACATGGTGGGCGAGAATTACGATCTGGGCGCGCCGCCCACAGGGTACCGGTTCGGCGAGGTTGCGCTTTCGGTGCGCAACCTCACCGTCGCCGATCCCTCTGGTGCCGATTACAACCTGGTTGACAACCTGTCGCTTGATGTGCGTGCGGGGGAAATTGTCTGTATCTACGGCCTCATGGGTGCCGGACGCACGGAACTTCTGGAGACCATCGCGGGCCGTCTGCACGCGAGATCCGGCAAGATCGCGCTGGAAGGCAGGGAGGTTTCGCATCTGGGCATAGGCGATCGCATCGCGCTTGGTCTTGCGCTGGTGCCCGAAGACCGGCAGCGCGATGGTCTGGTCCAGACGATGTCGGTCGGGCAGAATCTCTCGCTCGCCTCGATCATGACCTTCACGCGCGGCCTCTTCACTTCGAGCCGACTGGAAAAAGCGCTGATCGGGGAAACGATCCGCTCCGTCACCGTCAGGACCGACGGGCCGGATGCGGCGATCGGTTCGCTCTCGGGCGGCAATCAGCAAAAGGTGGTGATCGGCAAGATTCTGGCCACCAACCCGCATGTCATCCTGCTTGACGAACCCAGCCGCGGCATCGACATCGGCGCCAAGGCCGAGATCTTCCGCATCCTTGCCGAACGCGCCCGCGAGGAGCTCGCGGTGCTCTACACCACCTCGGAACTCGGCGAATGCCTCTCGATTGCGCACCGCATCATCGTCATGCGCCGCGGCCGCATCTCGGCGGCGTTCGACGCCACCGTCAGCAAGGAAAACATCATGGCCGCTTCCGGCGAAGCCATCCTCGCCTGAACGTCGTCACCCCAACGGAGAACAGCAATGTCTGACGAAAGCCAAACCCGGACGCCCCCATCGGGACGCGCGTCTTGCGGCGCTCGCTGTGTCGGGCGCGGGCTGCTGCGGGGTCGGGCCTTCTTCGCGCTGATTGCGATCATCGCGGTCTTTTCCGTCCTGTCGCCGAATTACCTGACGGTTGGCAACCTGCTCATCATGTCCTCCCATGTGGCAATCTACGGTCTTCTGGCGATCGGGATGGTTCTCGTCATCCTGACCGGTGGCATCGACCTCTCGGTGGGTTCGATCCTCGGGCTTTCGGGGGTGATCGCGGGCTTTCTGATGCAGGGGGTGACGTTCAGGGATCCGGGCGTCATCCTCTATCTGCCGCTCTGGGCCGTGGTGGTTGTCACCTGCGTCTTCGGCGCCGCAGCGGGAGCCGTGAACGGGATCCTGATCGCGATCTTCCGTGTCCCTGCCTTCGTGGCGACGCTGGGCATCATGTATGTCGCCCGCGGGGCGGCCCTTCTGATCACCAACGGGCTGACCTACAACAACCTCGCCGGCAAGGCCGAGCTGGGCAACACCGGGTTCGACTGGCTGGGTTTCAACCGGATCTTCAACATCCCGATCAGCGTCATCGTGCTTGCGGCCTTTGCGCTGATCGGCGGGCTGATGCTGGGCCGTTCCGCCTTCGGGCGCTGGATTTATGCCGCGGGCGGAAACGAACGCGCGGCGGAACTCTCGGGCGTGCCGGTCAAGAGGGTGCAGATCTGCGTCTACACGATCTCGGGCCTTCTGTCGGCGGTGGCGGGACTCGTGCTCAGTTCGCAACTCACCTCCGCAGGCCCCACTGCCGGCACCAGCTACGAACTGACCGCGATCGCTGCGGTGGTGATCGGGGGCGCTGCCCTGACCGGCGGGCGCGGCACCATGCGCGGCACCATGCTCGGCGCCTTCGTGATCGGCTTCCTGTCGGACGGGCTCGTCATCATCGGTGTGTCCTCCTACTGGCAGACGGTTTTCACCGGCGCGGTCATCGTGCTCGCCGTGCTGATGAACGCGCTGCAATATGGCGGACGCGCGCGCAAAGGATAATCGCATGCCGGGGGCGCGCGGACCGTCCCCGCCGGGAACATCACGCACAGGGTCCGCAACAAGGGAGAGAGAGAATGGTTGACAAGACAAGACGACTGATGATCGGCACCACGGCTGCACTGCCGCTGTTGTCCGCCGCCGGCGGCACCTTCGCGGCGGACAAGGTGTTACACAAGGGCCTCATCTGCATCATCGTGAACGATCCGGCCAACCCCTATTGGTTCACCGAAGGCAAGGTCGCCAGGGAAGCAGCCGAAAAGCTTGGCTATTCCGCGACCGTCAGCGCGCACAAGGGCGACACCAATACCGAAAGCCGACTGATCGACACCGCCATCACCAACAGATCGAAGGCGATCATCCTTGACCCGGCCAATGCCGACGGCTCGGTCGGCGCGGTGAAAAAGGCCGTCGCGGCCAATATTCCGGTCTTCCTCATCAATGCCGAGATCAACCGGGAAGGGCTGGCCAAGGCGCAACTTGTGTCGAACAACGCGCAAGGTGCCGCACTCGGGGCGCAGAAATTTGTGCAACTCGCCGGCGACAGCGGCAATTATGTCGAGCTTTTCGGCGCACCCCCCGACAACAATGCCCAGACCCGTTCGAACGGCTATGAGACGGTGCTCAGCCAGTATCCGGATCTGCACAAGGTCGCGCGGGAAGTGGCCAACTGGGACCGCACCCAAGGCTACAACAAGATGCAGTCCATGCTTCAGGCGCATCCGGATATCATCGGTGTGATCTCGGGCAATGACGAAATGGCCCTTGGCGCGATCGCGGCACTCAGGCAGGCCGATCTGCTCGACAAGGTCAGGGTCGGCGGCTTCGACGGCTCGCCCGATGCCGTGGATGCGATCAGGGCAGGCACGTTGCAATATACCGTGCTGCAACCCGTCGCGACCTTCTCGGCCGAAGCGATCAGGCAGGCCGACCGCTTCATCCGCACCGGCAGAACCGGCGTGGAGCAGGAAAAGCAACTCTTCGACTGCATGCTGATCGCGCCCGACAATGTTGACAAATACACGGCTCCCTTCGTTCTTTCCCGTTGAGCCGTCGGGGCGGGCTCCCTCTTCCCTCGGCCTGCCCCGGCCTTTTGCGCACGAAACCGTGCCCTGCCCCCGGCCAAATCGGACAGCGTTCCGAATCGATGTGTTCATGCCCGGCAACGCCGCCACCATCACTGCGGCAACCACCCGGCTTTGCGTCTGTCTGTCTCCTCACGCCGCGCGGTCAAGAAACTCCAGGACCGAACGCGCGGCACGCAGCCCCGGAGGGTCGCCGCCCTCTCCAAGACGCTGCATCGTCAATTCCATCGCCGCAAGCTGCTCTGCCCGCTGCGCATCGTTTTCCAGAAGCGTCAGCAATTCGCACGCAATCGGACCCGGGCGGCATGCGGGCCCGAGGAATTCGGGGATCGCACGCGTCCCGGAGACCAGATTGACCAGCGTCACGGTGTCAATGCGCAGCATGTTCCAGATGACATGCCAGGTCACGAAGCTGGCATCATAGGCAATGACCATCGGCACCCGGCTGGCCGCCAGTTCGAGGCTGACAGTGCCCGAGGCCGCCAGCGCCAGATCGGCGGCAGCGAAGGCCGCGCGCTTGTCTTCGGTCCGCTCGGCCACGATCGGAGCGACGGGCCAGCGGGCGGTCATCTCGCGAATCATCGGCGCGAGGCCGCGCACCGTGGGCAGAACGACGCGCACCCCCGGCTCGCGGTCGCGCAACTGCATCAATGCCTCATCGAAACACGGGCCAAGCCGGCGCACCTCCCCACCACGCGAACCGGGCAGGCACAGCGCGAGCGGCTGATCGGGGGCGATCATGTGGGCCTTGCGAAAGGCATCCCCCTCGGCCTGCGTCGCGCGCGGCTCGGCCACAACCGGGTGGCCAACGAAGTCACAACTCATCCCCGCGGCTTGCATATGGGCGGGCTCGAACGGCAGCAGCGCCAGAACGTGATCGACCACCTGCGCCATCTTCCTCGCACGGCCGGGACGCCACGCCCAGACCGAGGGGGCAACATAATGGATCACCTTCAGATCGGGGTTGCGTGCCCTGGCGGCCCGTGCCACGCGCAGACAGAAATCGGGGCTGTCGATGGTGATCAGCGCATCGGGTTTCAGATCGACCACCGCCTGCGCGGTCTGGGCGATGCGACGCTTGAGATGGCGATATTTCGGCAATATCTCCATCAAGCCCATCACCGAAAGCTCCTGCATCGGGAAACGGCTGCCCAGGCCCTGCGCCTCCATCCCGGAGCCGCCGATCCCGTGCCACTCGATCCCCGGGCAAAGCCGGGCGAGGCCAGCCATCAGTGCGCCCCCCAGGCTGTCGCCCGAAGGCTCCCCGGCGATCACGAACAGCTTCATCGCGCGCAGGCCCAGAGAAAGATGCCGGCCTCACGCGCGGCATCGGCCACGGCCTCGGGCCCCAGAAGCATGACGCCCCCCGCCTCGAAAGCGATCCCGGCCAACCCGGCCCGGGCCGCATGGACAACCGTGTGCACCCCGATGGCGGGCAGGTCGATGCGCCGGTCCTGACCGGGCTTTGGTGCCTTGTAGAACACACCACGCAAGCCGCCCATATCCGGGCGCGCAGCCTTGGCGGCGGCGACAAAACGCAGCATCGCATCGGTGCCCGGCAGGGTTTCGAGCGCCAGGCAAAGCCCATGCCCCACGACCGCGCCCTGTCCTATATCCTGTGCCCCGAGCGCCGCGACAACCTCAGCGGCACGGATGACATCGCGCCGGTCCTGATCGGAGGGCTCACCGCAGATCACACCTGCATCGGGAATCAGGGCGGGCGCGATGGCATGGGCTCCGATCACCTCGAACTCCCATTCCTCGAACAGTTCGATCACCGCGCGCAACAGCGCATCATCGCCCGACTGCATCACCCCCATCAGGCGCGCCACCAGCATTGCCGTGCGCGGATCGAAAAAATCCGGCTCGATCTGCGGACGCTGTATCGCCCCGGCAAAACAGACCTTTTCGATCCCGCGCCGGGTCAGTTCCTCCATGAAGGGCACCAGACGCTCAAGCCGGAATTTCAACGGATCGGCGCCGGCAATCTCGCAAGCGAAACCTTCCAGTTCGCAAATCAGCAGATCCGGCCGCGCGTGCATCAGCAACGCGGGCAGCGTGCCGGTTCCGGCGATCAGGGCAATGTCGGCGGTGTCACTCATTCATGGTCACTCGTTTATGGGGCGTCAGGAAGCTGCGGTCGGACGGGCCGAGGATGAAATCAAGCACCTCCTGCGTCAGGGCGCTGTCGGTGCCGGTTTCGGCCATATGCCGTGCCCTGTCGCGAAAATGGCCTTCGCAGAGCGCCTGATAGGCCGCGCGCAAGGCGGAAATCTCGGCGCGTGGCTCACCACGGCGTTTCAGTCCGACAAGGTTCACCCCTTCAAGCCGCGCGCGCGGCCCCGCGACGAGACCATGTGGCAGCACATCTGCCGTGACCATCGAAAGCGCACCGATCATCGCGCCGCGCCCGATCCGCACCCATTGATGCACGCCAGACAGCCCACCGACGATCACATCGTCATCCAACTGGCAATGGCCCCCCATTGCAGCCGCGTTGACCAGGATCACCCGGTCCCCGATCTGGCAGTCATGGCCGATATGGCATGATGACATGAACAACCCGTCATTGCCCACACGGGTGATGCCGCCGCCGCCCCTGGTGCCGGTGTTCATCGTCACATATTCGCGGATGCGGTTGCGCGCGCCGATGATCAGGCGGGTCTTTTCGCCGCTGAACTTCAGATCCTGCGGGATCTGGCCGAGCGAGGCAAAGGGAAAGACCTCGGTCTCTTCACCGATCTCGGTCCAGCCAGTGACGACCACATGCGAGCGCAGCTTTACCCGCGCGGCAAGAACCACCTCGGGGCCGACCATGCAAAACGGGCCGATCTCGACCTCGGGGCCGATCACCGCCCCCTCTTCGATCACGGATGAGGGGTGGATCCTGGCGCTGGCATCAATGGACATCAGGCTCAGCCCTTGAGATCCATCATGGCGGTGAACTCGGCCTGTGCGGCCAGTTCTCCATCGACCTCGGCGCGGCCCTCGAACTTCCAGACCCGTCCGCCGCCGCGCAGCACCTTGACATACATCCTGAGCACGTCTCCCGGCACCACCTTGCGGCGGAACTTGCACTTGTCGATCGCCATGAAATAGGTGCCAAGCTCCTTGTCGATCGTGTTGGTCGAGATCCCGACCACCACGGCCGAGGTCTGCGCCATCGCCTCGACGATGGTCACGCCCGGCATGATCGGTTCGTTCGGGAAATGACCCTGGAAATGCGGTTCGTTACAGGTGACGTTCTTGATCCCGGTCGCGCGCCCGTTCGGGACGATGTCGATCACCCTGTCGATCAGCAGGAACGGGTAACGGTGCGGAATGATCCGCTTGATCAACGCCAGATCGGCCGAAACATAGGCTGCGGGTTCGGTCATCGGGACTCCTTGGAACTCACGTCTGGCAGGGTCAACACCCCGCACGGTCTGGACTGTTGCTAGCAACGGAACGCAACATTGGCAAGCAGTGCCGCGCCCTATTGACCGGTATCGGTGTCACGCTGGAGCCGCTTCGGCGGTATCTGCGGTTGCGGGGGCATGCCCCAGATCCGGGCAGGATCGTGGCCGGTCCCGGCCTTCATGTTGGCACTGTCATCGACATAGACCTTGCCGCTTCCCGACCATGCGGGCGGCGGCCGCGTGCCGGATGCCCCGGGCGCGGGGGGGGCGCTGATACCGGTATCTCCGGCAGAGACGGCACCTTGAGGAGCGGCAGGCGGAACGCGCCCGGCCCCGTCGCCGATCTCCTTGTTGACCCGCGCATCCAGCTCGGTGGTCATATCGGCCTGCGCCAGACCACGAATGATCATACGACTGTCCAGAACCACGACCGCGCCACGCGCCTTGATCTCATCGTCGAGCAACGGCATCACGGCCTTGACGAAAGCCTGTCGTTCCTCGGTCAACCGGTGCTGAATTGCCTCGGCCTTGGCATTTTGCGCGGCCCGGATCGCGCTCGCCCGCTTGTCGAACGCATCAGCCGCGACCTGGAAATCGGCCGGTGTCATTTTGGGACGGCGTTTGGTCAGGGCGCGCTCTTCGGCCTCGAGCTGGTTGGTAATGCGATCGTTTTCGGCACGCAGATCCGCCGAGACCGCCCGGATCTCGCCATCGACGCGCTTGCCCCAAAGAGAGTTCTGGTAAAGCCGCTCCCAGTCAAGCGTCAAAATCGGGCTGGGCACGACGATGCGCTGCTGCGAAGTCGCGATGCTTTGCGCGCCCTGCACCTGCCGGGGCGCGGCCATGACCGCGAATGGCCCGGTCAGAGCCACCACCAGAGTGATCGCCGCCAGAGTGATCGCCGCATGCCGCCACATCACACGCTCAGAAACGCGTTGACAGTGTAATATCGAAATTCTGGGTCTTGTCGTAGCTTTCTTTCCTGATCGCTTTCGAGAAGTTCAGCCGCAGCGGACCGATCGCTGAATCCCAGAAGATCGAAAAGCCGACCGCCGAGCGAACACGCATCGAGTCATTGACCTTGTGTTCCTTGTCATCTTTGTCGGTATAGGTCGTTTTGTCGAGCCCCCAGACCGAACCGACATCCCAGAACAGGCCGCCGGTGATACCATATTCCTCGGGAAGACCGATCGGGAAGCGCGCCTCGACCTTGCCGATCCAGTAGCTGTTGCCGCCCAGGGCATCCTTGTTTTTCGAACCCAGATCGCGCGGACCCAGGCCATAGCTTTCGAAGCCACGAATCTGTTTGCCGCTGTAGCGTTGCAGCATTGTCGAGCCGCCCGTGGTTTGCACCACCCCGCCTTCAAGCGAGGCATAAAGTGTAACCTCTTCGTTCCAGATCTTGCGTTCGCCCGAAAGCCTGGCCGAGGTGAGCGAGCCCTCGACATCGCCGCCCACACCCCAGAAGTCCTGGGAGAAGGTAAACCGCATGCTGTAGCGCGGGTCGATCTGTTCGCGCGAGGTATCATAGCTATAGGTATAGCCCGGACCCGAATAGGTTTGCGCCCCCAGATTCTCTTCGTCTTTTATCAGCTTCGACGAGTCTTTGTTAACATTCTTGATCTCGTTCTGACCGACCGTATAGCGCAGTTCCAGACGCCCGCGTTCCGACATGGGAAATTCGAAGGACGGGGCGACCGACAGCCGCCTGGTATCGAAAGACTGGTTCGTCGCATCATTGGTCGTGATGTAGGCCGCGCCAAAGCCGAACTTCACATCACGCCCGAGAAAGCGCGGCTCGACAAAACGGATGCTTGATGTGTTGTTGTCCGAGCTGGTGCCGATCGACAGCCCCAGATACTGACCGCGCCCGAGGAGGTTGTTTTCCTGCAACGAGGCGTTCAGGGCGACACTATCGGTCCTGGAGTAGGACAAACCGAAGCCGAGTGTACCGGTAGGCTGTTCCTCGACATTGATGTCGATCACGATCTGATCCGGACCTGATCCCTGTTTCGTCGATACATCCACACTCTTGAACAGACCGGTTGCGCGGATGCGGCCGGCTGCGTTGGCGATCGCACGCGGATTGTAGGGGTCGCCTTCGGCGGTGTCGAATTCACTTCGGATCACCCGATCGAGCGTCACGGTGTTGCCCTCGATATCGATCCGCTCAACGAAGACGCGCGGGGCGCGCACAAGGTCGAACGTGACGTTGGCCGACCGGGTGCGCTGATCCTGGGTGATCCTGGGATCGACGCGCACGAATTGCACACCTTTCTTGATCGCGAGCTGTTCCATCCGGGTCACGGCCAGCTTGATCGCACGTGGCGAATAGGTCTGCCCCGAACGGATCCTGGTCAGCCTGTTGAATTCGGTCGCATCCAGTTCGGGGATCTGCGAGACGGTCGTGACCTTGTCGAAATGGAACTTCTGCCCCTCGACGATGTTGAAGGTCATGTAGAAGGCATCCCGCGCACGGGTCATCTGCGAGGAAACGCCCGTGACCTGCACATCCATGAAACCGCGCACCTTGTAGAAGTCGATCAGCTTCGCGCGATCCTGCGGCACGCGCCCGGCCAGGAACGTGTCGGCCTTGATGAAGGCGCGGAAGATACCGGCCTGTTTGGTTGACAGCACCTGACGCAGGCGGCGGTCGGAATAGGAACGGTTCCCGGTGAAGGTGATCCGTTCAACCGAGGTGACCTTGCCTTCCTGGATCTCGAAAGCAACATCGACGCGATTATCCGGACGGCGAATGATCTTCGGCGTGACGCGCACAGCCATCCGGCCACTTTGTGCATATGCCTCCGACAGGCGCTGTGCATCGGCCTCGACCTCGGCCGGGGTATAGACGCGATTGGCCTTCGACTGGATGATCTTCGACAGGGCCTCGTCCTTGATGACCCTGTTGCCCTCGAAGTTGATCACATTGATGATCGGGTATTCCTGAACGCGGATCACCAGCACCCCGCCACGCGGCGTGAGCGCGACCTTCTCGAACAGTCCTGATCCCTGCAAACGCTGGTAGGCGGCATCAAGATCGGCATCGCTGACCGACTGGTCGCGCGCGATTCCCGCATAGCTCAGGATCGTCGCCGGCTCGATCCGCTCATTGCCTTCGACCCGGACCGATTCGAAGCGATAGCTCTGCGCCTGGACCACTGCGGGAATCGCGACACAGGTCGTTGTTGCCAGAGCAAGAACCGCGAATGAGCGAAGCAGAACGCGTATCGTCACAGCCCCGAGTGTCCGTTGCAACCAGTTCGTCATCAACCTCTCCCGCCGGAAGTTCGCTTTCCCTTCGCTCAAGGTGAGTATCGGAGCGGGCCTGACTTGTCAAAGCCGGGCTTCATCATGTCGCGAAATGAGGGCTGCATATGGCAAAATCCGGGTGCCACCACCTTGCCCGAGGGCCGCACCCAGGTCAGCAGGTGATGTCATTCCAGAGGCCAAACAGCATCATCGCCGCAACCAGGACGATGCCGAGCGTCATGAATATGTTCATCAACGCGTCCGAAGGCGGCTTTCCGGTGATCGCCTCGTAGAGGTGGAACATCAGGTGACCACCATCGAGCACCGGAATCGGGAACAGGTTGATGAACCCGACCGCCGTCGAAAGCACCGCGATGAACCAGATGAAATCAAGCGGACCCGATTTCGCCGCCGCTGCGGAGGTTTCCGCGATGCGGATCGCCCCCGAGAGGTTGCAGCTCGAGATCTGCCGTGCCACCATCGCCTTCATGCCCGCCAGCGACTGGGTGATGATCCCCCAGGTCCGGGTGGCACCGCCTTGCAGCGCCATGAGGGGCCCGACCGGTCGTGTTTGCGGATCGAACATGTAGCTGCCCGTCGCCCCGATCAGATAGCGCGTTTCGAACCCGCCATTGCCATCGGGCAGATCGGTGCGCCGCGGCGTGAGCGTGACCTCGAACCGGTTGCCGTAAGTGCCGTTTCCGGCCGGACGCCAGATCTTGAGGTGCAGCGGCTGGTCTTTCCTGGCCCTCACCGCGTCCTGAAGGTCGCTGAACCGCCAGGACGGCACACCGTCGATCCGGGTGATGACGTCACCCGGCTTCAGGCCGGCATCATGGGCGGCAGAGCCCGGCGCAACCCCGGAAAAGCGCGCGGGAAAGATCTGTGGCCCCTTCACCTCGCGCGCCTGCCCGTCGCGCATCACGTCATAGCTGACCTCGGGACCGGGCGGCATGTCCTGGATCACCTTGTCGAGAGCGCCGTAATCGGGCGTCTGATGCCCCTCGACGGCGATGATCCGATCCCCCTTGAGCAGATCGCCCGGCCCCTGTGGCAGCGCCACGACCTTGTCGATCACCGGCGTCGGGGTGACCTGCCCCGACCACATCAAAATCCCGGCAATGACCAGGATCGACAGGATGAAATTGAAGATCGGCCCAGCCGCAACCGTAGCCGCCCGCGCCCAAAGTGGCGCACCGTGCATGGTTTGGCGCCGCTCCTCTGGCGTCAGATGCGACATTTCCGCTTCATCCGCCCCCGCCGAGGCGGCGTTCGCATCCCCAAGAAACTTCACATAGCCGCCGAGCGGAATCGCCGCGATCTGCCAGCGCGTGCCATGCCGGTCAACGCGGCTGATCAGCCCGGGGCCGAAACCGAGGCTGAACACCTCCGCCTTGATGCCCGAGATCCGGCCAATGATGTAATGGCCGTATTCATGCACCGTCACGATGATCGACAAGGCAACGACAAAGGCGATGATCGTATAGAGAAAATTGCCGAATTGGGGCAGCAGGTCCAAAATTCAGATCCTTCCTTGATCGCATAGCTCGAAGGCGAGGCGGCGTGCCTCGGCATCCGTTCCCAGCACGTTATCAAGACTGATCGCGGAATGTCCAAGGCCCTGACGGCCTGACATCTGCGCGAGCACCCGCTCGATCAGCGCGGCCATGTCGAGAAACCCGATGCGGCGCGCAAGAAACAGATCCAGCGCGGCCTCTTTCGCGGCGTTGAACGCGGCTCCCGCCAACCCGCCGATCGCCATCACCTCGCGCGCCAGACGCAGCGCGGGAAAGCGGGTCTCGTCCGGGGTCCGAAAATCAAGCTGGCCGATCCTGGCCAGATCCAGCCGCTCGACCGGCAGAGCGCGCCGCTCGGGCCAGTTGAGCGCGTAGCCGATCGCGTGGCGCATGTCCGGCGCGCTCATATGCGCCATCACCCCCCCGTCCGCAAAACCGACCAGCGCATGCACGATGGATTGCGGATGGATCAGCACCTCGATCTGTTCGGGCCGAAACCCGAAAAACTCCTTTGCCTCGATGGCTTCCAACGCCTTGTTGAACATCGAGGCACTGTCGATCGTGATCCGCTGCCCCATGGCCCAGTTGGGGTGGCATGATGCCTGTTCGACCGTTGCCTCGCGCAGTTTCTCCAGCGGCCAGTCCCGGAACGCCCCGCCCGAAGCGGTGAGGATCACGCGCTCGACCTCGTTTGCCGTTTCCCCGACAAGCCCCTGGAAAATGGCGGAATGCTCGCTGTCAACCGGCAGGATCGTGGCACCATGGCGATCGGCTTGCGCCAGAAGAAGCGGACCGGCCGTGACCAGCGATTCCTTGTTGGCCAGCGCCAGCGTGGCACCCTGCGCCAGGGCGGCGAAACCGGGCACCAGCCCGGCCACCCCGACAATCGCCGACATCACCCAGTCTGCGGGGCGCGTCGCCGCCTCGCCTAGCGCCTCAGGCCCCGCAGCCACCTCGATACCGGTGCCCTCCAGCGCCGCGCGCAAATCCGCCTGACAGTCGGGACAGGCGCTCACCGCCAGATCAGCCCTCAGCGCCACCGCCTGCTCTGCCAGCCGCGCCACATTGCGCCCGCCGCTCAGCGCCACCACATCATATGTGCCCGGCCCGCCCTGCCGCATCAACAGATCAAAGGTGCTTTCCCCGATCGAACCGGTGGCACCGAATACCGAAATCCTGCGCATGTCTCAGCCTTCCGTCAGCGGCACACCCATGAGTTGCGTGATCAGGACCACGCAGACAACGGCACCGGTCAGGGCGTCGAAGCGGTCGAGAACCCCTCCGTGACCGGGGATCAGGGACGAGCTGTCCTTCACATCCTGCCGCCGCTTGAGTGCACTTTCGACGATATCTCCGATCTGACCGGCAAAGGCCAGAAGCGGCGAGAGCCAGAGCAACGACCATCCGCCGTGCCCCGTCGCCATGATCGCGGCCCCCACCAGAGCGGCACAAATCCATCCCGCCACCGTGCCCGACCAGGTTTTCTTCGGACTGACGCGCGGCCAGAATTTTGCTCCGCCCAGCGTCCGCCCGACAAAATAGCCCGCAATGTCCGACATCACGACCACCGCGACGATCCAGAAGATGAATGCAAGTCCCGCGCCCTCGCGCAGCACCACCAGACCGTAGCCCGACAGCAGGATCGCAAAGGAATAGCAGGCCGCGATCCATCGGCTGCCCCGCACCATTGCAGCCCCGAGGATCGGCACGATCAGCAGCAGGGCGAAAGACGAAGGCATCCGGAACACTGCGACCAGCGAGGCGGCCGCGACAATACCAAGCCCGACCGGAGCCCCGTCGCGCCGATGCAGCAACATTGCCATCAATTCCCACACCATCAGCCCCGAGATGAGGGCCGAAAGCGCCAGGAAAACCTTGCCACCCCACAGGATCGCCGCCAGCCCGACAGAGATCATCGCCACGCCGGAGACCGCACGCGGCGCGAGATCGCTCCATTTACCATTACCTGTCACGTTCGTATCCCGCCAAAACGGCGCTCGCGGGTGCCGAAACGCGACAGGATCTCGCTCAGTTCTTCCACGGTGAAATCCGGCCAGAGCGTCTTGGTAAACTCATATTCGGAATAGGCTGCCTGCCAGGACAGGAAATTCGAAATCCGGGTTTCGCCACTGGTGCGAATGACCAGATCCGGATCGGGCATGCCCGTCGTATCGAGCCGCGCCGCCAGGGCCTCGGCCCCCAGATCCGAGTCCCCGATCCTGCCTTCGGCAAAATCGCGCGCCATCCTTGCCGCCGCACGGGCCAGTTCGTCACGGCCGCCATAATTGATCGCCACCGCCAGCGTCAGGCGGGAATTGCCCCTGGTGCGGGTCTCGATCCAGTTCATCGTTTCAAGCAGTTGCGGCTCAAGCCGCGACCGATCTCCGATGAAACGCAATTCCACCCCCTCGGTCGCAAGCGCATCCGCCTCGCGCCGGATCATGTAGCGGAACATCTTCATCAGCCCGAGAACCTCGATCACAGAGCGTTTCCAGTTCTCGGTCGAGAAGGCATAGATCGTCATGTAGCGCACGCCCAGATCGGGCGCGGCGCGGACGATCTTCTTGATCTGTTCGGCTCCCTTGCGATGGCCGGCCAGACGCGGCCAGCCCCGCTTTTTGGCCCAGCGTCCATTGCCATCCATGATGATTGCGACATGACGCACGCCGAAACCGGTCGCCCCCTGCGGGAGGGCGTCAGGCGAATCTTTGCTGCGCAGTGCCATTCGCGTTCCTGGCCTCTTTGCTGGTTTCGGGCCGGATCAGACCTGCATGATTTCGGCTTGTTTGACCTCAAGCGCCCTGTCCACCGCTGCGACATGCTTTCTGGTGATATCCTCGATCTCGGATTCCCAGAATTTCACGTCGTCTTCCGACATCCCATTGCCCTTGGCTTTCCTGATCCGATCCATCCCGTCACGGCGCACATTGCGGATCGCGATACGGGCGCTTTCGGCATATTGGGCGGCAACCCTGGTCAGTTCCTTGCGGCGCTCCTCGTTCAGTTCGGGGATCGGCAGCATGATGATCGGCCCGTTGGTCTGCGGGTTGATCCCCAGACCGGATTCGCGAATTGCCTTTTCGACCTTGCCGATCATGCCCTTGTCCCAGACGTTGATCGTGACCATGCGTGGCTCGGGCACATTGATCGTGCCGACCTGGTTGATCGGAACGAGTGACCCGTAGGCATCGACCATCACCGGCTCGACCATCGAGGCCGAGGCACGCCCGGTGCGCAGCGTGCCGAATTCATGCTTGAGGGCGGCCATCGCGCCTGCCATGCGGCGCTCAAGGTCATCGGTGTCGATCTCGATTTCGTCGGACATTGGTCTGGTATTTCCGTCTTGGTTGGGGCCTCGTCGCCCAGTTTAGCGCAAGCGGTGCGGGAAAGATAGCGTTTGCATGAAGATGCGTTTGCGTGGCGGGCCTGCGGGGCGCATCCCGATGGCGCGCGGGTCAGCCCTGCACGGTCGTGCAGGCACCCTGTCCGTTCAGGATACCATGGAAGCCGCCCGGCTCATCCAGCGGAAAGACAATGATCGGCTTGTTGTTGTCACGCGCCAGCGCAATCGCGGCCGCATCCATCACCTTGAGGTTCCTTCGCAGCACCTCGTCATAGGTGACCGTGTCATAGCGCCTGGCATCCGGATTGGTCCTGGGATCCTTGTCATAGACTCCGTCCACCCCGTTCTTGCCCATGAAGATCGCCTCGCAGGCCATCTCGTTGGCGCGCAGGGTCGCGGCGGTATCGGTGGTGAAATAGGGATTGCCGGTGCCTGCGGCAAAGATGCAGATCCGCGTTTTTTCCAGATGGCGCACGGCACGACGGCGGATATAGGGTTCGCAGACCTGATCCATCGGGATTGCGCTGATCACACGGGTATGGATCCCCAGCGCCTCAAGTTGTGCCTGCATCCCCAGCGCATTCATCACCGTCGCCAGCATCCCCATGTAATCGGCGGTCGTGCGCTCCATCCCCTGGGCCGAACCGGCCAGCCCGCGAAAGATGTTCCCGCCCCCGATCACCATGCAGATCTCGACGCCGAGATCATGCACAGATTTCACTTCGTGCGCGATGCGGGCAACGGTGGGCGGGTGCAGGCCATAACCCTGATCACCCATCAGCGACTCGCCCGAGATTTTCAGCAGGACACGTTTGTATTTCACCTGCGGCGTCGCATCCGTGCTCATCCCGGTCTCCAATGTGGTGGTTGTCATCGCGACGCAAAATGTCGCAAATGGGAGATGGATTCAACCTCTCGCAACCGTTTCCCGGCCCTTGATCAACCGATTTTCCCGCCACAGCCCCGCCACAGCCATGTCGTTCGAACTGCCGCCCCTTCCTGATCGTCGCCCCGTTCTGATCGCCGGCCCGACCGCGAGCGGCAAATCGGCGCTCGCCTTGCACATTGCGCAACGGGGTGGCGGGGTCGTGGTCAATGCCGATGCGCTGCAGGTCTGGTCATGCTGGCGCGTGCTGAGCGCGCGTCCGTCTTCCGAGGACGCGGCGAAGGCCCCCCATCTGCTCTATGGGCATCGCGACCCGGGGCAGAGCTATTCCGTCGGCCACTGGCTGCGCGAGATCAAGGGCATTCTGTGCGCTCATCGCAACGGAGGGCCGCGCCCGATCATCGTCGGCGGCACGGGGCTTTATTTCACGGCCCTGACCGAGGGGCTTGCAGAGATCCCGCCAACCCCGCCCGAGATCCGGGCAGAGGCCGATGCGCGGCGTCTGCGCGACGGACACAAGGCATTGCTGGCCGAACTGGACGCCGAAACCGCCATCCGCATCGACCCGCTCAACCCGATGCGGGTGCAGCGCGCCTGGGAGGTCATGCAGACCACCGGTCGCGGACTTGCCGCCTGGCGGAACGATACCCCGCCGCCACTGTTGCCACTTGAGCAAACGACGCCTCTGGTGCTGCACTGCGACCGCGATCGGCTGGCCGGGCGGATCGACCGGCGCTTCGAGTTGATGCTGGCGCACGGCGCGCTCGACGAGGTGCGCGCAATATTGCCGATCTGGGATGCCGGGGCACTCTGGGCCAGGGCAATCGGAGCGCCGGAACTGGTTGATCACCTGCGTGGGAAGACCGATCCGGAGAGCGCCAGGCGCCAGGCACAGGCCGCCTCCCGTCAATATGCCAAGCGCCAGCGCACCTGGTTTCGCAGCCGAATGAAGGCCTGGCACAAGCTTGCGTGTGCGTGACCGAAAGGCTCCGCGCCGCCCTGTGAAATATCGAATATTGTCTGGTTAAAAAGGTGTTCAGGGCTACCTTGCGCCGGATTTCCGAATGGAAAGATCTCGAAAGCGAGACTATTATTCACCCCACATACTCACCCCACGGCAGCGCGGCACCTGAGCGCGCTACATGGCGATTCGCGGGAGCGGCCTGACCTGTGCCCGGAATGCGATCGGGAAGCGGAGCAACGAAACCACTGATCCCTCGGACATGGGGGGATGCGATCCCCGATGCGATCCTGGCACGCCCATCGCCACGACGCCGTGTGCCGCAGCCTGCCAGAGGCGGCGGCGTTGAGCATGAAGGGACAGACCCCGAGCATCATCATCACGTCAAAGGTCATGACAGATGATCCTCGCTGCTGGTACGGGGCGCTTGCCTCACCCGCCTGACCAACGCATTCCGCAAGAACGCCGAGAACCACGCATGCGCGGTGGCGCTGCATTCCATGCACGACAACTAATGCCGCAGCCATGAGACACTGCGCCTGACGCCTGATATGGCTGCCAACCGGGTGGCGTCACCGGGGACTGTTGAGGATATCCCGGTACTGCCGGAAACAGCCGAAGCGAACGTTGACCAAAAGCGCGGCACATACAAAACCCGTCAGAAAAAATAATGCAAACTCACCCAATACCCAAATTCGCGCAGCAGTTGACAAGTTGTCCGACTCCCCCTATAGCCGCGCCTGCCTGCCGGGCACGCAAGTCCCGAGGGTAGCCGATTTCTGGTGGCCACGATCCGGGTCCATGCGCCCCGATCCTCTGGAACTCAACGCATTCTCCCCTGTCAGTGGCAGCGGATGAATGTGGTTTTGCGTTTTCGCGAATGGGCGCGCAAACGTGTCGAGAAGTGGCGTCTCCGGGTTCGGAGGCGAGTATTGACAACCGAAGCGAACGGGGAACCGAATGCCGACGATTCAGCAGCTGATCCGCAAACCGCGGCAGCCCAAGGTGCAGCGCAGCAAATCGCAGCACCTCCAGCAGTGCCCGCAAAAGCGTGGCGTCTGCACCCGCGTCTATACCACGACGCCGAAGAAACCGAACTCTGCCATGCGCAAGGTCGCCAAGGTGCGCCTGACGAATGGTTTCGAGGTCATCTCCTACATTCCGGGCGAAAAGCACAATCTGCAGGAACACTCGGTCGTGCTCATCCGTGGCGGTCGGGTGAAAGACCTTCCGGGTGTCCGGTATCACATCCTGCGCGGTGTGCTTGATACCCAGGGCGTCAAGGACCGTCGTCAGCGGCGTTCGAAATACGGCGCGAAGCGTCCGAAGTAAGGAGATCAGGATATGTCCCGTCGTCACGCCGCTGAAAAGCGTGAAGTTCTGCCCGACGCCAAATATGGCGATCGCGTGCTGACCAAGTTCATGAACAACCTGATGATCGACGGCAAGAAATCGGTTGCCGAAAAAATCGTCTACAACGCGCTGACCCGCGTCGAAGGCAAGCTCCGGCGCGAGCCGGTCGAGGTGTTTCACGAAGCCCTCGACAACGTGAAGCCTTCGGTCGAAGTGCGTTCGCGTCGTGTGGGCGGTGCCACCTACCAGGTTCCCGTCGAGGTCCGTCCGGCCCGGCGCGAGGCTCTGGCCATCCGCTGGCTGATCGTGGCTGCGAAGAAACGCAACGAGAACACCATGGAAGAACGCCTTGCCGGTGAGCTTCTGGACGCGGTGAACGCGCGCGGCACGGCCGTCAAGAAGCGCGAGGATACCCACAAGATGGCCGACGCCAACAAGGCATTCAGCCACTACCGCTGGTAAGAACGGAAGGACGCCATCATGGCTCGCGATTATCCACTCGAGCGTTACCGCAACTTCGGGATCATGGCCCATATCGATGCGGGCAAGACCACGACAACGGAGCGCATCCTCTATTACACCGGCAAGTCCCACAAGATCGGCGAGGTCCATGATGGTGCGGCCACCATGGACTGGATGGAGCAAGAGGCCGAGCGCGGCATCACCATCACCTCGGCGGCAACGACCACCTTCTGGCAATGGCAGGCAGATCCGACCGCCGAAGGGACCGATGATACCAAGTTTCGCATGAACATCATCGACACCCCCGGCCACGTGGACTTCACCATCGAGGTGGAACGGTCGCTGGCGGTTCTGGACGGTGCCGTTGCCCTGCTCGACGGCAATGCCGGTGTCGAGCCTCAGACCGAGACCGTGTGGCGTCAGGCTGACCGTTACAAGGTTCCGCGGCTTGTCTTCGTCAACAAGATGGACAAGATCGGTGCGGATTTCTTCAACTGCGTCGAGATGGTTAAGGACCGCACCGGTGCAACCCCGGTTCCGGTCAACTTCCCGATCGGTGCCGAGGATGCGCTTGAAGGTATCGTCGATCTCGTGACCATGGAGGAATGGGTCTGGAAAGGCGAGGATCTGGGCGCTGCCTGGGTGCGCCAGCCGATCCGCGACGATCTCAAGGCGACCGCCGATGAATGGCGTGCCAACCTGATCGAGAATGCTGTCGAGCAGGATGACGACGCCATGATGGCCTATCTCGAAGGGGAAGAGCCCGACGTTGCGACCCTGCGCAAACTGATCCGCAAGGGCACGCTGTCACTGTCCTTCGTTCCGGTTCTGGGCGGCTCGGCGTTCAAGAACAAGGGCGTGCAGCCACTGCTGAACGCCGTTGTCGATTTCCTGCCCTCGCCGCTCGACGTTCCCGCCTATATGGGCTTCTCGCCCGCTGACGAAACCGAAGAGCGCAACATCGCACGTCACGCTTCGGACGAAGAACCGCTCTCGGCTCTGGCGTTCAAGATCATGAACGACCCCTTCGTGGGCTCGCTGACCTTCACCCGGATCTATTCCGGCACGGTGAAGAAGGGCGATTCGATCATGAACTCGACCAAAGGCAAGCGCGAGCGCATCGGCCGCATGATGATGATGCACTCGAACAACCGCACCGAGATCGAGGAAGCGTTCGCGGGCGACATCATTGCGCTGGCGGGTCTGAAAGAGACCACCACCGGTGACACCTTGTGCGACGCGAACAGGCAGGTTGTGCTCGAAACGATGACCTTCCCCGACCCGGTGATCGAGATCGCCGTGGAGCCGAGGTCGAAAGCCGACCAGGAAAAGATGGGCCTCGCCCTTCAGCGTCTGGCAGCCGAAGACCCCTCGTTCCGTGTCGAAACCGATCTGGAATCGGGCCAGACCATCATGAAGGGCATGGGCGAGCTTCACCTTGACATCCTGGTTGACCGCATGAAGCGCGAGTTCAAGGTCGAGGCGAATATCGGTGCGCCGCAGGTGGCCTATCGCGAAACCATCAGCCAGCCGGCCGAGATCGACTACACGCACAAGAAACAGACCGGTGGTACCGGCCAGTTCGCGCGCATCAAGCTCGACATCCAGCCGACCGAACCGGGCGAAGGTTACGCGTTCGAGTCGAGAATCGTCGGGGGGGCGGTTCCGAAGGAATATGTCCCGGGCGTCGAAAAGGGTATCAAGTCGGTCATGGACTCCGGTCCGCTGGCAGGCTTTCCGGTGATCGACTTCAAGGTCGCGCTGATCGACGGTGCGTTCCACGATGTCGACTCCTCGGTTCTGGCCTTCGAAATCGCAACCCGTGCGGCAATGCGGGAAGGTCTGCGCAAGGCTGGCGCGAAGCTGCTCGAACCGATGATGAAGGTTGAGGTGGTGACCCCCGAGGAATATACCGGCGGCATCATTGGTGATCTGACCTCGCGCCGGGGTCAGGTGCAAGGCCAGGAGACCCGCGGCAATGCGATCGTCGTCAACGCGTTCGTGCCGCTCGCGAACATGTTCGGCTACATCAACACCTTGCGCTCGATGTCGTCGGGCCGCGCGGTGTTCACGATGTTGTTCGACCATTACGAAGCCGTGCCGCAGAACATCTCGGACGAAATTCAGAAGAAATACGCGTAAGGGCGGCGCGCCGGGTCACCCGGCGCCTCTCTCACGTCAGGACATGACAGGAGGCCATCATGGCGAAGGAAAAGTTTGAACGCAACAAACCGCATGTTAACATTGGCACGATTGGTCACGTTGACCACGGCAAGACGACGCTGACGGCTGCGATCACGAAATATTTTGGGGACTTCAAGGCGTATGACCAGATCGACGGTGCGCCCGAAGAGAAGGCGCGCGGGATCACGATCTCGACGGCGCATGTGGAATACGAGACCGAATCGCGCCACTACGCGCATGTCGATTGTCCCGGCCACGCGGATTACGTCAAGAACATGATCACCGGCGCGGCGCAGATGGATGGCGCGATCCTGGTGGTGAACGCGGCGGACGGCCCGATGCCGCAAACGCGCGAGCATATCCTGCTGGGCCGCCAGGTCGGCATCCCGGCGATGGTCGTCTACATGAACAAGGTCGATCAGGTCGATGACGAGGAGCTGCTCGAACTGGTGGAAATGGAGGTGCGCGAGCTTCTGTCCTCCTACGACTTCCCCGGCGACGACATTCCGATCGTCAAGGGCTCGGCGCTGGCCGCCATGGAAGGGCGCGACCCCGACATTGGCGAGAGCTCGATCCGCGAGCTGATGAAAGAGGTCGATGCCTATATCCCGACGCCGGAGCGTGCCGTCGATCAGCCGTTCCTGATGCCGATCGAGGATGTGTTCTCGATCTCGGGGCGCGGGACGGTCGTGACCGGCCGTGTCGAGCGTGGCGTGATCAATGTTGGCGACGAGCTGGAAATCGTCGGCATCCGCGACACCCGCAAGACCACCTGCACCGGCGTCGAGATGTTCCGCAAGCTGCTCGATCGCGGTGAGGCGGGCGACAATATCGGCGCGCTGCTGCGCGGCATCGACCGTGACGGTGTTGAACGTGGTCAGGTTCTGTGCAAGCCGGGTTCGGTGAAGCCGCATACCCGGTTCGAGGCCGAAGCCTATATCCTCACCAAGGAGGAGGGTGGCCGCCACACGCCGTTCTTTGCGAACTACCGCCCGCAGTTCTACTTCCGCACCACGGACGTGACCGGGACGGTGACGCTGCCGGAGGGCACCGAGATGGTGATGCCGGGCGACAACCTGAAGTTCGAGGTCGAACTGATCGCGCCGATCGCGATGGAAGACGGCCTGCGCTTCGCCATCCGCGAAGGCGGCCGCACCGTCGGCGCAGGCGTCGTCGCAAAAATCATCGCATGATCCGGACTTCCGTTCCGGGGCCGGTTTTTGGCCCCGGAGAACGATCCCGGAGAAGGGTGATGAACGCAAATCTGAATGGTGCGCCGAAAGGTGCTCCATTCGGGCTTGACAGACCCGGGTTGTGTCCCTAGGGGACGCCCCTGATCTGCCAGGATCGCAGGTTCGATGCAGGCACCACATCCGGTGCTGTCTGCCTCTCGACCTTCACGCCATGCGAAAGGCATGACAATGAACGGCCAGAATATCCGCATTCGGCTCAAGGCGTTTGATTACCGTGTGCTGGATTCCAGCACCCAGGAAATCGTCAACACCGCCAAACGCACGGGTGCCCAGGTCCGCGGGCCCATTCCGCTGCCCAACAAGATCGAGAAATTCACGGTTCTGCGGGGTCCACACATCGACAAGAAGTCGCGCGACCAGTGGGAAATCCGTACGCACAAGCGTCTTCTCGACATCATCGACCCGACCCCCCAGACCGTGGACGCGCTGATGAAGCTCGACCTGGCTGCCGGTGTCGATGTCGAGATCAAGGTGTAGGGAGGGCAACATGCTGCGGACTGGTATTATCGCCAAGAAGCTGGGCATGACCCGGCTCTTCCTTGAGGACGGCAAGCAGGTTCCCGTGACCGTTCTCCAACTCGACAAGTTGCAGGTGGTGGCTCGGCGCACCGCCGGGACCGACGGCTATACGGCTGTTCAGCTCGGCGCGGGCGAGGCAAAAGCCAAGCGCACCACGGCTGCGATGCGGGGGCATTTCGCCAAGGCGAACGTGGCGCCCAAGCGCAAGATCGCGGAATTCCGCGTGGCCGAACAGAACCTGATCGACGTGGGCGAGGAAATCACCGCGAACCATTATTTCGAAGGTCAGTTCGTGGATATCGCGGGCACCTCGATCGGCAAGGGGTTCGCCGGTGCGATGAAGCGTCACAACTTCGGCGGTCTGCGTGCCACGCATGGCGTATCGATCAGCCACCGCTCGCACGGTTCGACCGGTCAGTGCCAGGATCCGGGCCGCGTGTTCAAGGGCAAGAAGATGGCCGGTCACCTTGGTGCCGTCCGGGTCACGACCCAGAACCTGCAAGTGGTCAGGACCGACGCCGATCGTGGCCTGATCATGGTCAAGGGATCGGTTCCGGGTGCCAGGGGCGGTTGGGTCACGGTGAAAGATGCCGTGAAAAAGCCGATCCCCGAGAACGTGATCTATCCGGCTGCGCTGAAATCGACGGCTGATGCAGCAATGAAAGCCGCGAAGGAAGCGGCCGCTGCCGACAAGGCTGACGAAGCGGGTGACGCGCCCGAAGGAGACAAATGATGAAACTCGACATTATCAAACTCGACGCCGGCAAGGCCGGTTCGATCGAGCTGGCCGACGACATCTTTGGTCTTGAACCGCGTGCCGACATCCTGCATCGTGTCGTGCGCTGGCAGCGAGCGAAGGCTCAGGCCGGCACCCACTCGGTTCTGACCCGGTCGGAGGTCAGCTATTCGACCAAGAAGATCTATCGCCAGAAGGGCACCGGTGGTGCACGCCACGGCTCCCGCAAGGCTCCGGTCTTTCGCAAGGGCGGTGTTTACAAGGGGCCGACCCCGCGCAGCCACGCCCATGACCTGCCCAGGAAGTTCCGGGCACTCGGTCTGAAACACGCGCTGTCGTCGAAAGTCGCCACCGGAAATCTGGTCGTTCTGGACAGCGCCGACATGGCGGAAGGCAAGACCAGATTGCTGGCGAAAGCTGCCAGGGAACTGGGCTGGAAAAAAGTCCTGGTCATCGACGGGGCCGAGGTGAATGCCAACTTCGCCAGGGCTGCCAGAAACATCGAAGGTATCGATGTGCTGCCGTCGATGGGGGCCAATGTCTATGACATCCTCAAGCGTGAGACCCTTGTTCTTACGAAAGCGGCTGTCGAAGCTCTGGAGGCTCGTCTGAAATGAGCGCGAAACCCGAACATTACGATGTGATCATCAAGCCGGTCATCACCGAGAAGGCCACCATGGCCTCGGAAAATGGTGCGGTGGTGTTCGAAGTGGCAAAAACCGCTTCGAAGCCGGCAATCAAGGAAGCCGTCGAGACCCTCTTCGGCGTCAAGGTGAAGGCCGTCAACACCACCATCACAAAGGGCAAGCGCAAGCGTTTCCGTGGTATCGCGGGCAAACGCCCGGATGTGAAGAAAGCCTATGTGACGCTGGAAGACGGCAACATGATCGACGTGTCAAGCGGTCTCTAAAGTGCCAGACGGTAGATCACAATATCGGCGCAGAACGGCTTGAGCAGGTCAGAGGCGGCATCGCTTGGCAGGTTGCAGCACGCCGAGATAGCTGTCGAATTCGGCCGATGCCGGGATCAGGGCGCGGCCCACCGCTCCCTGTCGACCAAGTCGCCGTGGTCCGTGACATTGAGTGGGTTCTGCGAATAAAGCGTAATGATATCGTCTTGATGGTATCGTCTTGCCTGGCGTAGGCCATGGTGCCGGAATCCTCACGATCCTCACGGGTTCCGGTGCCACTCTCTTGTGCCGTCGTCTTGCTCGCGCTTGATCCTTTCGTGACCTGCTGGTGCGGGTTGGGGTGTAGCGGGACACTTGGTTTTTGGTTTTGCAAAAAATTTTCATCTATGGGTTGATCTGACCCCGAAGCCCGCGCCGCGCACCCGGCCATGTGAAGGGGGTGTTCTGGCTTCCACTGCGCGCGCGGAGCAGCTATCGGTCCAGGATAGAAACATGTGGGCCGGTCTGTTTGGGAGCGCTGTTTTTGGCGGGATTCTTGCTCTTGTCCTACAGCCCGTAGCCCGCCTTGAGGGTGGTGGTCACGCCACCGTCCTGGCCGTCTTGGGATGCGGAATGGTCCCGGACAGAGGGCAGGACTGAGGCGATCGGGTCGGCGTCTGGGGACAGTCTGGGGACACGCCCGCGCCTTGGCCCCGGGTCTCCTTTCGGGCTTCTGTTCCGGTCTGGAAGCGGTCTCGAAGGGTCATCAAGGAGCCTTTTGGGGCCGTTGTGCGCATTCCGGGGTGATCCGGTCGGGGATTCCGATTTGATCCGGTCACCGATTCCGGGGCAGGCGGTTCCGGGCGCGGGGGGACTTTTCCATAACATCGGGCAATGTCACCGACGCCATCATGCTTCCGGATCTGGAGTGACACTCCAGACGTGGTGCTACCGGCGAAAGCCGGGAGTCGTTCACTTTTTATAAATTGGCAGGTCTTTATGGGCGGAAGGCCTGAATTCGGGCCGGATCCGTTTCGATACGGGCGGCTTCGATCAGGTCGAGGCAAAAGGGCACGGCGGGAAAAACCGCGTCAAGGCAGGTCGCGATGGCCGAGGGTTTGCCCGGCACCATGATGATCAGGGATTTCCCGGCAATCCCGGCCGACTGACGCGACAGGATGGCGGTTGGCACGTCCAGCAGGCTCGCGCGGCGCATTTCTTCGCCAAAGCCTGCCAGTTCCTTTTCGATCACATCAAAACAGCCTTCGGGGGTCTCGTCGCGGGGGGCAGGGCCGGTGCCGCCGGTCACGAGGATCAGGTCAGCCTCGGCGGCGACCAGTTCGCGGAGCTTTTCGGCGACCGGGGCGCGACCATCCGCGATGATGTGGCGCTCGATCGCAAGCGGCGTGGTGACCACGCCGCGCAGGTAGTCCTCGCAGCCCGGACCACCCTTGTCCTCGTATTCGCCACGGCTGGCACGGTCGGAGACGGTGACGATGGCGGCCCTGGGCTGTGATTGGCTCATGTCCTGACCCGCCTGTTGCGCATCGCGATCAGTTTCAGACGCAGCGCGTTGAGCTGGATGAAGCCCGCCGCGTCCTTCTGATCGTAGGCACCGGCATCCTCTTCGAAAGTGACGTGCGCCTCGGAATAAAGCGAGTGATCCGACCAACGCGCCACGGTGCGCGCCGCCCCCTTGAACAGCATGACCCTGACGGTGCCGGTCACATATTCCTGGGTCTTGTCGATCAGCGCCTGCAGGGCCTCGCGCTCGGGCGAGAACCAGAAGCCGTTATAGATCAGTTCCGCATAGCGCGGCATGATCGAGTCCTTGAGGTGCCCCGAACCACCATCGAGCGTGATCTGCTCGATGCCACGGTGCGCCTCAAGCAGGATGGTACCGCCGGGCGTTTCGTAAACACCGCGCGACTTCATCCCGACGAACCGGTTTTCCACGAAGTCGAGGCGGCCGATGCCGTGCCTCTTGCCATATTCGTTCAGCCTGGTGAGGATCGTTGCGGGCGACATTGCCTCGCCATTGATCGACACAGCATCGCCCGTCTCGAACCCGATCTCGATATATTCGGGCGCGTCCGGGGCCTGGGTCACCGGGTCATTGGTGCGCTGATAGACGTGATCGGGTGCCATATCGCCCGGATTTTCAAGAACTTTCCCTTCGGAAGAGGTATGCAGCAGGTTCGGATCGACCGAGAAGGGTGCCGCGCCGCGCCTGTCCCTGGCGATCGGGATCTGATGTGCCTCGGCAAATTCCAGCAGCCTGGTGCGCGACGTGAGATTCCACTCCCGCCACGGTGCGATCACCCTGATCTCGGGATCGAGCGCATAGGCCGAGAGTTCGAACCGCACCTGGTCATTGCCCTTGCCGGTTGCGCCATGGGCGATCGCGTCGGCGCCGTTTTGATGCGCGATCTCGACGAGATGTCTGGAAATCAGCGGCCGCGCGATCGAGGTGCCCAGCAGATAGAGCCCCTCATAGACCGCATTGGCACGGAACATCGGGAACACGAAATCGCGGACAAACTCTTCGCGCGCGTCGAGGATGTTGATGTTCCCGGGCTTGATCCCGAGCATCTCGGCCTTTCGGCGCGCGGGTTCCAGCTCTTCTCCCTGACCGAGATCGGCCGTGTAGGTAATGACTTCGCAACCATATTCGGTCTGAAGCCATTTCAGGATGATCGAGGTATCAAGGCCGCCCGAATAGGCGAGCACGACTTTCTTGGGCACGGACATGAAAACAACTCCCGAAGCGTATTTTCAACCGCGATTACCGATTTTTGTCGCCCAGGGCAAGGCGCGGGCGTTGACAGCCACGCTCACGTCTGGTTGAACGCCCCGGATTTCAACAGTGGGTGGGTATCTTCGGTGACGTCCTGGAAGATTTTCAGACATGCCTGGCGGCAGCTCTTCGGCAATTTCGGTGCGGCGATCAAGGTGTCCCTGGTGCCGTTCCTGAGCGGGATGTTGATATTTCTTGCATTTATCTTCGGAGCAGGTTTCCTGAATGCAACGCAGTACGACACGGCCTTTACGTTGACCTCCCCGGGGGCGGTCTTGATGATCATCATCGGTTTCGTGTTTCTCCTGCTGTTTGCAATCTCCATTGCTGTCAACTGGCACCGCTATATCCTGCTTGCAGAGCAGCCGCGCTGGTGGCCGCGATTGCATCGCGGCCCGATCCTGATCTATCTCGGTCGCGCAATTCTGATCGGCCTTGTCTGGATCCTCCCGATCGGCATTTTCGTGGTAATTTCCAGGGCAATCAGCACCAATACCGCGTTTGGCCTTGGCATCCTTGGCCTTGGCATCTTTGCGATTGCTGTCATTCTGATTCTACCGCTATGGTTGCGTTTGAGTGCATCACTCCCAGGTGCCGCCATAGCAGGCGAGACGATCGGAAAAACCTGGAACGCGACCAGAGGTGCCTATGGCACCTTGATGATGCTGACGCTGTTTTTGTCTTTCATTGGCCGGCTGTGCGCGGTTCCGGACCTTGTGGTTCCGCAACCTCATGGCCCGCAAACCATTTTCATGTTCCTTTGGGATATTGCAACAGGCTGGTTTCTGGCGATGCTTGAGTTGTCGGTCCTGACCACGCTCTACGGGTATTATGTCGAGAAGCGTGATCTCGTCTGAGCTTGCAATGCCGCACGGGGCGGATCCGATCGGGGGCAGCCCCACGGCTCTGCCGCGCGCCACCTGTCTCGACGGCCGGATCTTCATTGCCCGCCAGAACCCGGTCGCAATGTCGTGCCGCCGAGTTGGACCGAGCGTCTGGGGGGTAACAATGCAGGCCCATCTGCTTCATGCCTCTGCTGCATGAGGTTGCTGCCTCACCCTCCGGGCTTGTCGGCGGTGCCGATCGCCGACATCAGCTTGTCGATATCGGGCATGTAGCCACTGACGGCCTGCACCTTGCCATTGGTGTCAATGAACAGTTGGTAGGGCGTGCCGCCGATGCCCTGTTGCCGCATCCAGTCGTTGTTCTGCTTGACCAGCGCCACGGCATCGGCATCGCTCTCGTCGCCCTTGATGCCGCCTTCCTCGGCCTTGGCGTCGAACCCGGATTCGTCCGTTGCCAGCGCCGCCGCCGGATCCCTGGCCGACAGGATCGCCGCCGCCTTGCCAAGCGAGCTGGCCTTCAGAAAGCCTGCCATGATGATATGCACCTTGACCGTGCCTTTCTCGACCTCGGGCTTCAGCGCCTCGTAGGCCTTGTGGCAGTAGATGCAGTTCGGATCGAAGAGGATCCAGAGCTGTTTGCGAGCGCTTTCCTTGCCCCAGAGAAAATCGTGCGTCTTGTCGAGGGTGGCGAAATTCTCGGCCGCGCCCGGGGGCTTGGGAAGATATTTGTCCGCATCGGCCCGGGTCACGTTGGTGCCGTCCGATTTCACGATCTCGCCTTGCAGGATATAGCTGCCGTCGGGGGTCATGTAGAAGATCCCGTTCTGGCCCTTGCCCTGACTGACCGCGACGCCGACCAATCCGGCCGGTGCATCAAAGGTCCGCAGTATCTTGATCTGGCCATTCGTCAGCCTGTCGAGGGTCCGGGTGATGGCCGCGGGCGGTGTGCCATCGGTTTTGGTGGCATTCGCTGTCGCGGCGTTGTCGGCCAGCGCGGGCAGGCCGGTCGCTCCGGCAGCACTCAGCATTGCCCCGAACACGAAACGGCGGGGCCAGGGTCGAGGCCGGGTTTGGGGCCGGGTTTGGGGCCGGGTGCTGCGAAGGGCGCGAGTGTCACGAAGAACCTGAGGGGGCATCTATCCATCCTGTCTGAATCGTTTGCGGTCGATCATAAGGCAGGGATTGCAGATGTCACCCCGGCTCACGGTGTCGTGTTCGGGCATGTGACGGGAGCGGGATACAGGCGATATTGACGGGCAATATCTGTCAATTGGCGGTCTATGAGAATTGATCGACCTGTAGGCATGTGCCTGGATTCGATCCAGACAATCCTCCGCGAAGGGAAAGATCAGCCATGTTCGACAGCATGCGTCTGCAGTGCAGATCGACGACCGGATCGTCGGACGCCTGACAGAGGCCAGGCAGAAGATGCTGGCATGAAGGTCTGGGTATCTCTGGACGCGGCCGCCATCGCCTGCGGTGCGGATGAGGTCGCGCAGGCCATCCTCTGTGTAGCCGCAAGGCGCAGGGTAGAGGTCGAACTGACCCGCAACGGGTCGCACGGGATGATTCGGTCCGGGATCGAGGCATAGCCGCTTCGCGCGCACCGCAGAGGCCGGGTGCCCGATCTTCTCCGGGGGGCGTTGTTGCCGACCCTGGTGCCGGATGGGGTTCCGTGACGGCTCCGGTCGGTCAAGAGGCTCGACATGCGCAAGCCCGATCCTGCCCGTTCCCGCACGCACTGAACCGGCAGTTCTGCAATGAAGCCCCGAGGCGGCGGCGCGGATCACGGCTGATCCGGCTGGACAGGCACACGGCCGTGGCTCGCCCCCGCGGTCGGGTGCCGTTGGGCAGGCGTCATGATGAACCTGTGCCAGCAGACGGGGGTAGAGCCCCCTTCCCCCCGGGCCACCTGTCGCAATCGACGCGCCAAATCCCTTGCGTGGGTCAACGCCTTGGGCTAGCAGGGGGCGGATTATGCCCAAGGGGGTTTCCATGCCAGTTCTGGCGATGAAATTCGGCGGCACCTCCGTTGCCGATCTCGACCGGATCGCGAGTGCTGCCGCGAAGGTGAAGCGCGAAGTCGAACGGGGTTATGACGTGATCGTCATCGTCTCGGCGATGTCGGGCAAGACCAATGAACTGGTGAACTGGGTCGAGACCACCTCGCCGCTCTATGATGCGCGCGAATATGATGCCGTGGTGTCGTCGGGCGAGAACGTGACCGCCGGCCTGATGGCGTTGCGGTTGCAGGAAATGGGGGTTTCGGCGCGCAGCTGGCAAGGCTGGCAAGTGCCGATCAACACGACCTCGGCACATGGCGCGGCGCGCTTCATGTCCATTCCGCGCGACAATCTGGATCAGAAATTTTCCGAAGGGTTCAGGGTCGCGGTCATTGCGGGCTTCCAGGGCCTGTCCGCCGAAGGCCGGATCACAACGCTGGGTCGGGGTGGGTCGGACACCACCGCCGTGGCCTTTGCCGCCGCCTTCGAGGCCGAGCGTTGTGACATCCATACCGATGTCGATGGCATCTACACAACCGATCCGCGCATCAGTTCCAGGGCGCGCAAGCTCGACAGGATCGCCTTCGAGGAGATGCTGGAACTGGCCTCGCTGGGGGCGAAAGTGCTACAGACCCGTTCGGTCGAACTGGCAATGCGCCACAATGTGCGCCTGCGCGTGCTCTCTTCCTTCGAGGAGACCGACGAACACTCTGGAACCCTCGTTTGCGATGAGGATGAAATCATGGAATCGAAAGTCGTCTCCGGCGTCGCCTATTCGCGTGACGAGGCCAAGATCACGCTTTTCACGATCGAGGACCGCCCCGGCATCGCCAGCGCCATCTTCGGCCCGCTTGCCGATGCAGGGATCAACGTGGACATGATCGTTCAGAACATCTCGGAAAAGGATTGCGATTGCGCCACCGGCTCCACCCATGCCGGTGGCGTGACCGACATGACCTTTTCCTGCCCGGTCAACCAGGTCGCCCGCGCCCGCAAGGCGCTGGAAGATGCCAGTGCTGCCGATCTGATCAAATATGACGAGCTGATCATCGACACCGAGGTCGCCAAGATCTCGGTCGTGGGGATCGGGATGCGCTCCCATGCGGGCGTCGCGGCGAAGATGTTTGATGCTCTGGCCGCCGAAAACGTGAACATCAAGGTCATTGCGACCTCGGAAATCAAGATTTCGGTGCTGGTTGATCGCAAATATCTGGAACTTGCGGTGCAGGCCCTGCATGATGCCTTCGAACTCGACAAGGCCTGAAACAGTTCAACGGGCCGTTCAGACTCGGAGGCACGGCTCACGCAATGGTGGAATACAGCGAAAGTGACTCACGCACATTGCTTCGGCGGCTGCGCGATACACTGGCCACGGACGGGGATGGTCAGGACCGGCTTGATCACATCACCAGCCTGATTGCCGATTCGATGCGCACCCATGTGTGTTCCATCTACCTGTTCCGCGACCCGCGAACCCTTGAGCTTTGCGCGACCGAGGGCCTGAACCCGGCTGCCGTGCACAACACCCGGTTGCGCCTGGGCGAGGGGCTGGTGGGGCGCGTGGCCCGTGCGGGCCAGCCGATCAACTCGGGCGATGCGCCTTCCGTTCCCGGCTTTCGCTATATGCCCGAGACCGGCGAGGAGATCTATTCAAGCTTCCTCGGTGTGCCGATCCAGCGTGTGGGCGAGAAGCTCGGCGTGCTTGTCGTGCAGTCGAAAGAGCGACGCTCCTTCACCGAGGACGAGGTTTACGGGCTTGAAGTCGTGGCGATGGTGCTCGCAGAGATGACCGAGCTTGGTGTCTTCACCGGCGGCGAGAATTCCGAGATCGGCGCCACCCATCGGTTCCCGGTCATGTTCCGCGGCGCGACCGGTCAGGAAGGCGCCGCCGAAGGGCGCGTCTGGCTGCATGAGCCGCGTGTGGTGGTCACCAATCCCGTGGGCGAAGACCCGGCCACGGAGCAGGCCCGCCTTGACGAGGCCGTGACCACCCTGCGCCGCCAGATCGACGGGATGCTTGCCCGGGCCCTGGCCATCGAGAAGGAGCAGCGCCAGGTCCTGGAGACCTTCAGGATGCTCGCCGCCTCGAAAGGCTGGAAACGGCGGATGAGCGAAGACATCGCGGCGGGCCTGTCGGCCGAGGCCGCCGTCGAGAAGGAGCAAAGTTCGGCGCGCACGCGGCTGATGCAATCGCCCGATCCGTATATGCGCGAGCGGCTCAACGATCTTGACGACCTGTCGAATCGTCTGCTGCGGATCCTGACGGGCCAGGGCCGTGACACCGGTGCCGACCTGCCCGAGAACCCGGTGCTGGTCGCGCGCAACATCGGGCCGGGAGAGTTGCTTGATTACGACCGTAAGCTCAGGGGTGTGGTTCTGGAAGAGGGGTCGGTCGGCAGCCATGCCGCGATCGTCGCCCGCGCGCTGTCGATCCCGCTGGTGATCCATGCCGAACGGATCACCGCCGAGGCGCTCAATGGAGATCAGATCCTGGTCGATGGCGATCGGGGCATCGCCCATCTGCGCCCCGAGGACAGTGTTGCCCATGCGTTCCGCGACAAGGTCGCGATGCAGGCCGAGGCACAGAAACGCTATGCCGGTCTGCGCGACCTGCCCGCGACGGACGTATCGGGCAACACGGTCAAGCTGATGATGAATTCGGGCCTGATGGTGGACCTGCCGTCCCTCAAAAGCTCGGGGGCCGACGGGGTGGGCCTGTTCCGCACCGAATTGCAGTTTCTCACCCGCACCAGGGTGCCGCGCCGCAGCGAGCTGGCCGCGCTCTATGCCCGTGTCCTCAAGGCTGCGGATGGCAAACGCGTGCAGTTCCGCACGCTCGACATCGGCTCGGACAAGATCGTGCCCTACATGAAGCCGCAAGACGAACCCAACCCGGCGATGGGATGGCGGGCGCTGCGGATGGGTCTCGACAAGCCGGGCATGCTGCGGATGCAGCTTCAGGCGCTGCTGCGGGCGGGAAACGGGCGCAACATGTCGATCATGTTCCCCTTCATCGCCTCCCCCGAGGAGTTCCATGCGGCGCGCGATGCACTCCTGAGGGTCCGTGACCGCGAGGCCCGGACAGGTCGTCCGGTTCCCGAAACACTGGACATCGGCGCGATGCTTGAGATCCCCTCGCTCGGCTTCGCCCCCGACAGCTTCTATGCGGATTGTGATTTCATCTCGATCGGGGGCAACGACCTCAAGCAGTTCTTCTTTGCCGCCGACCGCGAGAATGAACGCGTGCGCCGTCGCTACGACACGCTTGATGTCGCCTTCCTCACCTTCCTGGAGCGGATCATCGCACGCTGCGCGGCCCATGACACACCACTGAGCTTTTGTGGCGAGGATGCCGGTCGCCCGATCGAGGCATTGACATTTGCAGCACTCGGCATCCGCACGCTCTCGATGCGCCCCGCGTCGATCGGTCCGGTCAAATACCTGATCCGCCGCGCCGATCTGAACGCACTGCGTGCCATCATCGAGCGCAGCCGCAATGAGGGTGCCCGTTCGGTGCGCCCTGCGGTGACCAGTTACCTCGCACATCTGTGAAAGGCCCCGGCGGGCTGACCCGTCAGCGGGCCCTTTCGACCACGCCTTTCACCCCCTCCCAGGCGCCCGGCACAAGTTCGAGGCCGAGGATACGCTCGGGATTGGTGGGGGGTGGCATCTCGACGCCGTCGCGTTTTTCAAAGCCGAAGCGCGCGTAATAGGGCGCGTCGCCAACCAGAAGCACACGCTCCCAGCCCAGGCGATGCGCCCTGGCCAGGCTTTCATGGATCAGCAGTCCGCCCAGACCTTCGCCCTGGCATGTCGGGTGCACGGCGATCGGACCAAGAAGCAGAGTGCGATGGCCACCGACCCTGACCGGCCAATAGCGGATCACGGCGGTCAGGAGACCGTCCTGGCGCAGGACCAGGCACAGTTCACGCAGCTTGCCGACACCATCGCGCAGGCGATAGGAGGGCAGCGCCGTGCGACCGGGTGCGAAACAGAGGTCATAAAGCGCCTCGACGTCCCACCAGTCTTCATCCGTTTCCTCTTCGAGATGATACATCGTGCGGCCCATGATCCTCTGGACGACGCGGTAGCACGCGCTAGATTGAGGATCAAACAGGAGGATACATGTTCTACCGCCCGCAGGACGGCCACGGTCTGCCACATAACCCGTTCAGCGCCATTGTCGCGCCCCGCCCGATCGCCTGGGTCTCGACACGCGGCGAGACGGGCGACAACCTTTCACCTTACTCGTTTTTCAATGGCGTCGCCTATGTCCCGCCGCAGGTGGTGTTTGCTTCGCTCGGGACGAAACCCGATCGTGGCGACACAAAGGACAGTCTGGCCCAGATCCGCGAGACGGGAAGCTTTTGCATCAACCTGGTGACGTTCGCATTGAAGGAGCAGATGAATGCGAGCTGTGCGGGCTTTGCCGCCGGGGTGGACGAATTCGCCGAATGCGGGATCGCAAAGGCCGAATGCGAAACGATCGACTGCCCGCGCGTGGCCGACGCACCTGCCAGTCTGGAATGCCGACTGGTGCAGGTCACCCGGCTTCTGGGTGAGGCGAACTTCCTCCTCCATGGCGAGGTGACCGGTATTCATATCCATGACAGCGCACTCAAAAGCGGGCGCTATCAGCCCGAAGATCGTCTCGTGCGGCTGGGGTATCGCGGCGATTATGCCGTCGTCAGCGAGACCTTCGAGATGCTGCGCCCCGGTCAGAAATAGGTCCTGGCGGCGCGTGTGCAGCAAGGTGTGAGGCCCGCTGACCGCAGGTCAACACCGCGCCTGCAACCAGCGGCGTCGCTTGCAGGATGGGGGCGTTGTTGCGCGCATTCGGCATAAGCAAGAGTTGCCCTGTCCCGGTTGGTTTCAGGCGACGGCCTCGATCTCGGCGGCGGCGAGTGTGTTGACGCGGTTCATGATGGCAATGCGGGTCTGGATTTCGTTCCTGGCGATCGCCGCCGGGCGGCCTTCTTTGCAGGCACGCCCGTTGCGGCGGACGGGTATCACCGCATCAGCGCCGCGTTCGATGATCGCCGCGTTCACAGGCGCGTGTCACAGGCGCGTGTCATGGGCGCGTGTCATGGGCGCGTGTCATGGGCGCCATCCGCCGTGACGGTGGCGATCTCTTCGCCCTCCTCTTCGCCGTCACTCCGGCAGCAGAGGGCTGTCCCCCTGGCGGCTCGAAGCGGGCCTGCCGCCGGCAGAGCGTCGAACAATCCGGCACGGGCCTACCGGGATCAAACCGGACCGAGCGCGCCCCCCGGCGTCATGGCGATGCGTTACAGGCCGACCGGTTGGTCGTACGAGAGCGGGTGGGAGATGGCAACGGCATGCGCATCAGCCAACAGACAGGATTCGCAAGGGTGAAGCCGCATCACCGATATGGGCAACAACGCCTCTTCAATCCGCAAAAACATATCCACCCTTGCGTTCCTCAGACACCCCGGAAAAGCCGCAATTGTCGCGCAATTACAGCAGGATACGTCCAGCCTGACAGCCGTTTCGCAAGGTCGGCGCGAATGCCCCACGTCCGGATTTTGATCCCGTCAGACTCGGGCAGCGTCTTGAACGGCCCGGATCCGGCCGTCGCCGTTGTTTTATTGGCCTTTGAAACCCTTTTGAAAGACCGCCGAGACCCTTTCGAAGCCCTGAAAAAATTGACAAAACCAAGTGATCCAAATTCCGTTTTCCACAGGAAATTGACAAACCATGTGTCCCGTAACAACGAGCGCGGCGAGGGGCGGAAGCGGGATCGGTGTCGCACCCGGGACCCGACGCCTGATCGCTTCCGTCAGCGGTTCCCCTGGAACACATTTCCAGCCAAGACACGCTTGATCATATCCGTTCGCCGAGAAACGCTATAAAGGCCCGGATACGTCGGATGGGATAGGCGGTGCGGGGAAAGAGAACCTGCAAGGCAGACTCCGATGGCGGTGCGTAATCCCCCAGCAATTCGACAAGGGCACCGCTTTGCAAGTTCTCGCGCACGTCCCAGATCGATTTGAGGGCAATACCACGGCCCGCAAGGCACCAGCGCCGGACCTGTGAGCCGGAATTGGCGGCACGGTTGCCGGACACGCTGATGTTGCACAACCGACCATCGATCATGAAGGACCATTCCCGGTCGATAACCTTGCCAAACTCCATGATCAGGCAATTGTGGTTGACAAGCTCGTCAGGATGTTTCGGCGCGCCGTACGCGTCCAGATAGGAGGGGGCCGCGCAGATGACGCGGCGATTTGGTCCAAGTCTTCTGGCGATCAGGCTGCTGTCCTTGAGCGCCCCGAGGCGGACTGCCAGATCGAGACCCTGACCAACGATATCGACATATCCGTCGGTCAGAAGCAGATTGACCGTGATCTGCGGATGGCATTCCATGAATTCGTCGATGACCGGCACGATCAGACGCTCGCCAAGATCGACGGGTGCGCTCAGCCGGATGGTTCCGGAAAGCTGGTCGATCCCCAGTTTGATCTGCGCCTCCAGATCGTCGACTTCGGCGACCAGGCTTCGCGCACGTGTCAGCACGAGCCGGCCCGCGTCGGTCAGGCTGATGGAGCGCGTCGTGCGGTTGAGAAGCGTGGCGCCATAATGGGCTTCAAGACTGGCCAGACGATCCGAAGCCGTTGCGGCGGACAGGCCGAAATCGCGGCCGGCCGCGGCGACGCCGCGTCTCTCGACGATCCGAATGAAGAAGGCAAGGGTATCCAGCCGGTCCATTATCCGATCATATCGGATGATGTTTTCGGTATCCACTCAATTATCCGATGTGCACCATCATCTTAGGTTCCCCCCATCGCAATTGGCCGTGCCGCGAACCTGCAACCTGCGGCCCATGCGGAACATCACCGGCCGACAAGATGTCGGGTCAAAGGAAAACGCAAGAATCGGGAAGACAAAACCATGACAAAAACAATCAGGACCAATGCTGCCGCACTCGCCCTGACCATCGGCACCGCATTGTCGGCCGGAGCAGCCAATACCGACAATCTTCCGCGCCCGGAGAAGCTTCACACGGCTCCTGCGGCGCAGGTCCGGGATGTGGAAGCCCTGCTGAAACCGGCGAGAACCTACTACGCCTTCTGGAACACGGGCGATCCCGCCTATGCCAGGCAGGCGCTCTCGCCCGACTTTGTTGATCTCAATCTGCCGGAGGGACGCCCCCAAGGGCCAGAAGGCCCCATTATGGCCTCCGGGAATTTCCGCAAGGCGGTGCCGAATCTGACGGTCACGATCCCCAACGCCTATATTCTCGACGGCTATGTGATCAGCGAACTGCAGTTTCAGGGAAATTTCACCGGCACGTTTGGCGACATCAAGGGCGATGGCAGACCCATCTCCTTCAAGGCCGTCGATATCTACCATATCGAAGACGGTCACATCGCGACCAACTGGCACCTTGAAGACAATCTGACGCTTATGAAATCACTGGGCGTCCTGGGCGGAAATTGAACAGGAACGCGAAGCAACTCCCGCAAGGCCGGGTCGCGCAAGCAGCCATCGAGGTCAGCGCGCGACCGTGATCCATTGTTCGATGTTATCGATAATGGATCACGGCACCCACCGAATTATCTTCCTTGTGTCGAGCCGCTATCTGTAAACGCGAAAGGCCATCACGCCATGCAGTTCGACCATCTCACCATCCGCACACGAGACCTCGTGACGACAAAAGCCTTCCTTGAGAAGGTCCTTGACGTCACCGAAGGCAAGCGCCCGGTCCTCATTCGGCGCATCCCCGGGCATTGGCTCTATGATGCGGATGCCCGTCCGGTCATCCATCTCATCGAGGCACGGTGGACTGCGGGCGGTGAGCCGTCGGAGGCGATCGACCATGTCGGTATCCGGCCCGAGGGATCCTACAGCGCATTCCGGGCGCGGCTGGACCGGCTCGGGATTGCCTATTCCCTGATGGACATCGCAGAATTGCAGGAGCGACGCATCTTTTTTCACACACCGGGGGGCCCGCTGCTGGAAGCGGTGTTCAACGAACCGGTGCCCCAACCCACCTCTTTCCTGGAGACAACATCATGAGCTTTGAGCCCGCAATATTCACCGGCCGGCTGACCTTGGCGCCAAGGTGCTGCTTTCGGGCGGTTCGAGTACGTCCTGAAGGCCCGGCGCCTAGCTGGGCGGGAGGATGATCGCCTCTGGCTTGTGTTTCGATGGCGATGCGCCTCCGGGGCGGGTATTTTTTGCAATCGCCGTCCATGCGGGCTCGTTCGCCGGAGGATCCGGCGGGCGGTCATGTCGGGCTGGAGCCGGTCCGGTTCAGGGACCGGACCAGTGCAGGGCGGCGAGCCTTGGCCAGAGGACTGCCCAGAACGGTGCGGCGGCGGCAGACAATGCGAGCGTGATACGGCGGCCGGACAGGATCAGCCGGGCGCCGGCGCGCAGCACGCGTTCGCGCAGGCGGCGCAGGCTCCAGCCGGTGCCGGTGGCAGCCGCCATGGCGCGGCGGGCGATGTGCATCAGCTCATAGGCGAGAAGAGAGATCAGGAGCCGAACCTCATTGCACGCGAAGGCATCGACGCCGGGCGTCGCGGTTTGCGTGCCCCGCCCCCGCCAGTGAGATTTCGGCCGGTTCGTCGAGGACAGCGCCGGGGCGAGCACGTCTTTCAGCTCGCCCATATGGCCCTCGGCGGTGCCCCTTGCGCGGTAATGCTCGAGGATGTCCTCCCGGCTCATCTCTGCCAGCGTCAGCGAGGTGACGAGGAAGAAGCGGTCGAGCAGAAGGTCGTCCTCGCGCTCCTTGACCACCAGGATCACGCGGCGCTCCTTGTCCCAGGTCTCGGCCTGGTAGCGCAGTTCGTGCAGCCACATCCGCGGCTTGATCGGACGCCGCCCGGGCGGGCGCGTCATGTGAGGCGCGGCCTCGCGGTCCAGCGCCGGGTTGGCGCGCAGCCGCGAGACATAGTCGATGCCGCGCGCCTCCAGCCCCGCCAGCAAGGTGGCCGAGGGGAAGCCCGCATCGATGCGCAGCATGGCGACCTCGCAGAGGCTGGCCTGCGCCCGGTCGACCACGTCGAGGATCACGTCAAGCGCGCCCTCCGCGGTACCGACATTGCCCGCTCTCAGCCGTGCATCCAGCATGTCGCCGGTCTCGGCGATCGAGGTGATGAGCGGATGATAGATGCGCGCATTGTAATGGCCATTCCACTCCGCCTTCGGCTGGTGACCATGAACCTCGATCGGCAGGCTGTCCACGTCCAGCGTCACCTTCGGCAAGCGCTTGCCGGCATTCTGTGCCTGAACGCCCCGGCCGGCCAATTCCAGGACCGCTTCGCGCAGGACCTTCAGATTGTCCGGCGCCGCCATCATCGCCGTGAAGCGCGAGAGCGTGGGTTGGGACGCCAGCCCCGGACCGCCGAGCGGCGTCATCCCGGCTGCCGAACTCACCGCCAGTCGGAAGGCCGGGTCGTGCCGCAGCGCATCGGCATCGTCATGATCGCGCCATCCCTGGGCGGCCAGCAGGATCGTGGTGCGCAGGAGCGAGGCCAGATCATGCGTGACATCCTGCGGCCGCCGCGGATCGCTCAGACGATCGGTCATCCAGCCCACGATGCCGCTGTTTTCGAGCACCTCGCGCAGAAGGATTGCCCCGGGATCTCCGGTCAGCCGCTCTGCCCGGCTCTCGATCCGAAGAGAGCGATTGAACCGGGGCGCCACCAGCGATAGCGTTTCACCCATGCGTGCGTCCGATGCTGCCGTTGATCCTTGTCTAGAAGACTGAATCTACAGCGCTTTCAGGCGCACGCAACTTTCCCAGAAGAATTGGACGAATAAGGCGGGTTGAGACAAACAGCGTATCCGTCATCATCGGCGGCGCATCGGGTATCGGAAAGGCCGTAGGCCAGGCGCTTGGCAAGCGGCCCGGAACGGTCGAAGTCGCCAGCCGCCGCTCGGGCTTCGACATCTCGGACGAACGTTCGGTCGCGGCCTATTTCGACCGACTGGGCGCGGTCGATCATGTCGTGGTCACGGCAGGTTCATCGGCGCCCGGCGGTGGTGTGACACAGGTCGATCTGGAAGCCGCCAGAGCCGCCTTCGATGTCAAGTTCTGGGGCTCGGTGAATGTCGCCCGCGCGGTGGCCAGGCACATCCGGCCGAGTGGAACGCTGACGCTGACCTCCGGCGTTCTCGCAAGGCTTGTCATACCCGGAACCTTCGTCAAGGCCGCGATGAATGCGGCGCTCGAAGCAACCGCCAGGATGCTCGCAAAAGAGCTTGCGCCGATCCGCGTCAATATCGTCAGCCCCGGTCTGACAAGAACCGAAGCCTATGCGGGGATGGATGACGCGGCCCGCGAGGCGATGTTCTCGGGCGCGGCGGAAAGCCTGCCCGCCGGTCGCGTGGCGGAAGCCGCAGATGTCGCCGCCGGATATCTCTTCGCCATCGACAACCCATCTGTCACCGGTGCCGTCATCGACATCGATGGCGGGGCACTGATCAACTGAGGAGACGGATTCATGACACTCAAATCCAGGATGCCGTTGCAGGTCTGGATCCTGACATTGGCAGCCTTCGCCATCGGCACGGCGGAATTCGTCATCGCCGGTATCCTGACCCAAGTTGCCGACGGGCTTGCGATCAGCGAGGGACAGGCAGGCAACCTGATTACCGCCTATGCGCTTGCCATCGTCATCGGCGGCCCGATCCTGACGCTGTGGCTGGCGCGCTTTGGCAAGCGCAAGGTGCTGATCGGATTGATGGCGCTGTTCGTTGTGGCCAATCTGATCACCACCCTGACCGACAATTATCATGTCCTGCTGTTGAGCCGCGTGCTCGCCGGTCTGACCCAGGGGCCGTTCTACGGCATCGGCGCCGTGGTCGCGACGCGGCTGGTCGCCAAAGAGATGGAAGGCCAGGCGGTCGGTCAGATGTTTGCCGGGCTGACATTGGCAAATGTGCTGGGCGTTCCGGGTGGGGCCTGGATCGGCAATCTTTATGGCTGGCAGGCACCGTTCATGGTCGTGGCCGGGCTGGGCGTGCTGACGGCGATCGCGATCATGCTGGTCATCCCGCGCCAGGGCGCCGATGTGCCGCAGAGCCTGCGCGCCCAGATCGGGGCCTTCCGCGACCGGAACCTGCTGGCAAGTCTCCTGATCACCGTTCTGGGCTGGGTCGGCTTCATGACCTTCTATGGCTATATCGCCCCCGTCGCGGAACAGGTTGCCGGATTCGAGCGCTCGTCGCTGACCTGGCTTCTGGTCATCGTCGGTCTCGGGCTTGTCATCGGCAACAGTTTTGGCGGCAAATCGGCCGATGCCAATCTTCGCCGCGCCCTGATCGGCTGGCCCGCCGCCATGATCGTCGCGCTGATCGTCGTCGGTTTCGTGGCGCCGTTCAAATGGCCTTTCGTGGTCGCAGCCTTCATCTTCGGCATCGTGTCCTTCGCCAATGTGCCGCCGATGCAGATGCGGGTCATGAAACATGGCGGCGCCGCGCCGGAACTGGCCGCGACCGCGAACATTTCGGCCTTCAACATCGCCAACGCGCTTGGCGGTCTGATCGGTGGCGCGGTGGTTGACAGCCATTTCGGAGCGGCTGCCATCCCGTTTGCGGCGGCGATCATTCCGGTCATCGGCCTGCTCTTCATCATCAGCCAGGAGCGCAGACCCGCTCCGGCTGTCTGCCACACCTGAACAAGCCTGTCACAGCTGCACGAAAGGAATCTCCATTATGCCTTCAACCCTGTTCGACCCCGCCACCATCGGCGCTCTGGATCTGCCCCATCGCATTGTCATGGCGCCGATGACGCGCTGTCGTTCCACACAACCGGGCGATGCGCCCAATGCCATGATGGCAGAATATTATGCGCAACGCGCTTCGGCCGGCATGATCATCACCGAAGCCACGCAAATCTCGCCCGAAGGCAAGGGCTATTCGTTCACGCCCGGCATCCATTCCGACGAACAGGTCGCAGGCTGGAAGCGGGTCACGGACGCGGTGCATGCCGCAGGCGGGCGCATTGTGCTGCAACTGTGGCATGTCGGACGGATGAGTCATGAGAGCTTTCATCCCGACGGCAAGCCGGTCGCGCCCTCCGCGATCGCACCCGATGCCCAGGTCTGGATTGCCGATGCCGAGACCGGAGAGGGTGGAATGGTCGATTGTCCGACGCCGCGTGCCCTGGCGACACAGGACATCGCGAGAGTCATCGACGATTATCGCAAGGCCGCAAAAAATGCCAGGGCAGCCGGCTTTGACGGGGTCGAGATCCACGCCGCCAATGGCTATCTGATCGACGAATTTCTGCGTTCGACCTCCAACCAGCGCACCGACCCGTATGGCGGCAGCGTCGAAAACCGCATCCGCTTTGCGGTCGAGGTGGCCGAGGCGGTGAGTGCGGTCATCGGAGCCGACCGCACCGGCATTCGCTTCTCGCCCTTCATCACCCAGCGGGGCATGGACGACCCCGAGGCGCCCGACACCATCCTGACGCTCGCCCGCGAGCTTGATCGGATCGGGCTTGCCTATATCCACCTGGCCGAAGCCGACTGGGACGATGCGCCGGAAACGCCCACCCGGTTCCGCCGCGACCTGCGGGCCGCCTATACCGGATCGGTGATTGTCGCGGGCGGCTATGACCAGGACAGGGCCGAGGCGATCCTTGCCGATGGCTTCGCCGATGCCGTCGCCTTCGGCCGCCCGTTCATCGCCAACCCGGACCTGCCGCAGCGTTTCTCCGACAGACTGCCGCTGACCGGTTTCGATGGTGCCTTGCTCTTTGGTGGTGACGCACACGGCTACACCTCCTACTCAGTCCGTCCTGAACAAGGGTTTCAGATTGGCACGTTGGCGATCTGAGACGGCCCGACGAAGGCCGTTTCAGCGGTGGTGGTCTGTCGGAGCGAGGTGAGAGCCCGGATCAACCGGCACAAGATCTCCCTCAGGTGTCTCAGGATCATGCGAATGTTGTGACCGCAGCCGCAGAGCACGGCGAACAGAGCGTCGCCGTCGGTTCCTTTCAGGGTGCTTCGCGTCAGTCGACCGTCGTTCTTCATGTGCCCGATCATTGGTTCAATGGCGCTGCGCCGTCGCAGGAGTTTGGCGATCGTCCTGGTGACACCTCGCTTTGCGCCACTGATGAAAACCTTCACATTCTGCACGCCATGCCCGCGGTATCCGCGGTCGACAAAGGCCAACTCTGGCCTCAGGTCGGTCAGGATCTCGACCTGTTCCAGCGCCTCGTGCAGCGTGTGGCCGTCGTAAGGGTTACCCGGCAGCGCCCGCATCCCGACGACGAAGCCGCCCCGGTTGGTCGTGGCCACGCTGACCTTGGTTCCGAACTCGTACCTCTTGTGCGCCTTGCCCTTGGAGATGCAGTCCACCGCCGGTTCATGCAGGCTGTAGAGTTTCTTCTTGTCCTTCGGCTTCTGCGCCAACAGCCGGTTCACCAGCGCGATCATCCCCACCAGGCGCTCTCTCAGCGCCCCCTCCGGAACCTTACCCAGTTGCCTCTCGATGTCGCGCAGCACGCGGCCGGTGTAGCCCTTGAGCCGGCGCAACGCCTTGCGCATCCGCTTGAACTGGCGGGCATGGGCGTAGCGCCCAACCTGACCGGCCAGCCGAGGCCCAAGACGGTTGTAGTTCTGGCGCAGGACGATCCCGGCTTCGCGAGCCAGCCCGACCAGCTTGCGCCGCGCCGCCTCATACAGCCGGGCATCCGTCGGGTGGGCGATGTTCTTTTCCATCACCGTGGTATCGACCGTGACCTGCTTGAGATCGCTGCGCTTCACCACCCCGGCGCGTTTCCCGGCCTCGATCGTCTGGGTCAGCATCCATTCAACACCCTCCTCGCCGATCCGCTTGCGCCACCGGGTCAGGGATGAGGGATCAAGCGGCAGACGGTGCTGAAAGAACGTCTCGCCGCAGAAGTGCTGCCAATACGGGTTCTCGGCCCATCGTGCCACGACCGCCTCGTCCGAAAGTGCATAGGCATGTTGCAGGTAAAGGAGTCCGGCAACCAGGCGCGTCAACGTCGCCGGGCGACCGGTGTGGGACGGAAAGAACCCGGCCCATTCCCGCTCAAAGACCTCCCAGTCGATCAGGGGGGCAAGTTTCACCAGCTCGTGGCGCATGTCGATCATCTCGACCAGGCGGGCGCGCAGGAGATCGTCTTGTTCCGGGAGCGGCTTTCTCGGCTTCATATCACGGCTCGAAATTGCAGGGTTCCTGCCGGGATAATACAAAACCTTGCAGGCAGCACCCAGCAATATCACATCATTCTCAAGCAAAATCAGCCGGATAAAAGTTGTTCAGGGCGAACTACTCACCTTACGGGGCCGTGGCATGAGTGTGCCCCTGACAGAGCCGGAGATCGCACAAGCCCGCGCGAATGACCGGATCGGCACCGATCTCGTACTGGAAACCGGGACGATGCGTATCTGGCATTTGCGCCTGGCGCCTGGCGAGACGCTGCCGGCTCACCGCCACGACCGGCCGTATTTCTGGACGGTGCTGACCGACGGCACGGCCCGGTCACGTTTCGGAGACGGTCATATCGCCGACATCACCTATCGTGTCGGCGACACGAAGCATTTCGGTGATCTTGGGCCTGATAACGGCTTTGTTCACGAACTCACCAATACCGGGAACACCGATCTGGTATTTGTCACGGTTGAATTTTCAAGACGCGATGAGACAACCCAGGATCCGCCCCAGGATCCGCCCCGGCCCACTATCCGCACCACGCGCCGGCAAAAAACGGAAACGTTTGGCAATGATGGAGGATGATATGGTCCACTCCCCTCGCCCGGGACACAACAATGTGCGCACCATGATGAAGATCATTTCATGACCCCACCCCAAAGGCCGGAGGGGCAGAACCCTCTCAAACCGCATCGCTCAAACCCAACCCGACCAGAAGATGCCCAAGTTCGGTGCGGGGCAGCAGCAGAAGTCCTGCTCCCTCGGTCTCGATCTCCACGCGGCCCATGGCTTCATTCGATGTGCCTGCGCGTTGCCCCGGTGCGAACTCCAGCCCGTCAATCGGCCAGCGCAATCCGGTTGATCGGCCTCGCATTGCGCCGAAGGGAAAAAGCGACACCCGCGTGCCTGACGTCAGGTCCAGCGCGATCCGGGGCGGCAGGCGGCAGATCACCTCTTCTTCGGCCAGAATCACCACCGGGTTTGGTGCCCGGATCAGGTCGGTCAGCGCCGCCAGCGTATGGTCAAGGCGCAGCCCGGTGAAGCCGAGCGCCAGCAGGTATGGTGCACGCACCAGCCGCAGGCATTTTCCGAAATCGGTGCTCTCCTGTTCGGGAATGTGGTGAACGCGCGCGCCCAGACGTTTGCGCGCGGCCGGGCTGAGGCTGTCGAGATCCCCGATCACCGCCTCGGGAACAAGGCCGAGCGCCAGGGCCGCGTCGCCGCCGCCATCGGCCGCCACCAGCACAGGCGCGATTGTCAGGGCGTGATGAACATCAGCGGCACGCACCGCACCGCCGCCCAGCAGGGTTGCCCCCGCAGCTGCATGGACAATCGCATCAGACATGGGGTGATTGATGACGAATATGGCGAAGCGACGCAATCAAGATTCTGACCGGCATTGTTGCAGACCGGACACCTGAGGAGTGCCTTCCCGTTTCCCTGTTGAGGTCATGGCCCACGAACGCCCTTGTCAAACCGGGATCGAACGCGTGGCCCGAGGTTACGGGGCAAAGGGGCAAGCGCGTGTGCGTGTTGCGCCTGACCGCCTGCGTTGCGATCCGATCAGTCTGCATCCGTCACCTTCCCGCGCAATGCCTTGATCTCTGCGCGGATTGTATTGGCCTTGATCCTCCGGCGCTGACTGCCCTTGGTGGGCCTGGTCGGGATCCGTTTTTTCCTGTTCTCCAAAGCTTTGAGAATCATCCCGGCCAGACGTTCACGCGCGATCTCCCGGTTGCGCGCCTGGCTGCGCGTGTCCTGCACCTGCAAGACAAGCGCCCCGTCCGTCGTCCATTTGCGCCCCGCGATCCGGCGCAGCCGTATCTTGACCGGCGGCGTCAGATTGGGCGACCGCTCCGCCTCGAACCGCAATTCGACGGCTGTCGCGACCTTGTTCACATTCTGCCCGCCCGGCCCTTGAGCGCGGGTGAAGCTTTCGGTGATTTCCCAATCCTCGATGCCGATCTGGTCGTTGATGCGCAACATGGGGCACAAGCTAACGCGTGGGCGGAAAAGTGAAAACCCTCTCGCCTTCAACGGCTCGAAATATCCCGGGGGCGCCATGGCAGAGCCACGACGGGGGCCGCGTCCCCTCAAAGGGCCGACAGCCGCGCCCCGTCATGGCCCGAGATGCGCACCCGCATCAAAGTGCCCTCGGGCTGATCCGCATCGAACGCGACCTCGGCGAACCCTTCGGTGCGGGCCACGCGCGGTCCTTCGGTCAAGACGACATGTTCGCGCCCGACCTGCGCATCAAGATGTGCGATCAGCGCTGCATCGCCCTTGGCCCGAAGTCGCGCCGCGCGGTCCCTGATCAGCGGGCCTTTCACTGCGGGCATTCGCGCCGCAGGCGTGCCCTTGCGGGCCGAGTAGGGGAAGACATGCAGGAAGGTCAGGCCGCACTCATCGACCAGATTCAGCGAGTTTTCGAACATCGCCTCGGTTTCGGTGGGAAAACCGGCGATGATGTCGGCCCCGAACACGATGCCCGGACGCAGCTTGCGCGCCTGTTCACAAAAGGCAATCGCATCGTCACGCAGGTGGCGCCGCTTCATCCGTTTCAGGATCATGTCGTCACCTGCCTGAAGGCTCAGATGCAGGTGCGGCATCAGGCGCGGTTCCGTCGCGATGGCCAGCATCAGAGCCTCATCGGCCTCGATACTGTCGATCGAACTGATCCGCAGGCGCGCCAGATCCGGCACCAGTTTCAGGATTCGCATCACCAGATCGCCCAGGCACATCTCACCCGGCAGATCGGCGCCCCATGACGTCAGATCGACGCCGGTCAGCACCACCTCGTTGAAGCCGCGATCCACCAGTCTCTTGATCTGCTCGACCACGACCCCGGCGGGAACCGAACGTGAATTGCCCCGCCCGAAGGGAATGATGCAGAAGGTGCAACGGTGATCGCAACCGTTTTGCACCTGCACATAGGCACGGTGGCGACCGAATCCGTCGATCAGGTGGCCGGCGGTCTCCTGGACCGACATGATGTCATCGACCATCACCTTTTCGGTCTGACCGATGAAATCAGGGCCTTTCGATGCCAGTTGCGACCATGTTCCGGCCAGCATCTTTTCGTGATTGCCGATGACCCTGGTCACCTCGGCCATGTCCGCGAAAGTCTCGGGTTCGGTCTGTGCGGCGCAGCCCGTCACGATGACCGGGGCGTCCGGGTTTTCCCGTGCCAGACGGCGTATCTCCTGCCTGGCCTTGCGAACGGCCTCGGCGGTCACGGCGCAGGTGTTCACCACGATGGCACCCGACAGCCCGGCCTGCCCGGCGAGTTCCTTCATCGCCTCGGTCTCGTAGGCATTGAGGCGGCAACCCAGGGTGGAAAAGACCGGTGCTTTCATGGCGACGCCAGGAACTCGGGGCTGAGCGTCGCGTCGAAAACATGCGCGGTCGGGCCGGTCATCCAGACCCCGTCTGCGCGCCAGTCGATCTCAAGTTGGCCGCCATCCACATCGACCAGCACCTGTTTGCCCGTGAGCCCGCGCAGATGCGCCGCCACGGCCGTCGCGCAGGTCCCGGAACCACAGGCCAGCGTGATTCCCGTGCCGCGCTCCCAGACACGCACCCGCAGGTGGTCGGGGCCGATCACACTGGCAAACTCGACATTGGTGCGCTCGGGAAACAGCGGATCATGCTCGATCAGCGGGCCGCGCCGACCGACCTCTGCCGCTTCGGCGTCGTTCACGAAGAAGATGCAATGCGGATTGCCCATCCCGACCGCGACCGGATCGCCGTCGAGTGGCAGATGTGACGGGTCGGTGCCCTGCAAAACCGGGATCTGTTCGGGCTCCAGAACCGGCGCACCCATATTGACCGAAACCAGCCCATCTTGTCGTCGAACCGCACAAAGTTCGCCCCGTTCGGTCAGCAACATCACCGAGTCGGTGCCAAGCTGTCGCATCATGTAGTCGCTGACACAGCGGGTCGCATTCCCGCATGCCCCTGTATGGGATCCGTCCGGGTTCCAGAAATCAAGCTTGAAATCAGCGCCTTGCGCGGATTTGATCACTGCGAGCTGATCAAACCCCACCCCACGATGGCGATCCCCGAGCGCCCGCACCAAGGCAGGCGTGACCGGATCGCCGCCGCTACAGGCATCGATCACAACAAAATCGTTACCCAGACCATGCATTTTCATGAAGGGTAGAGGAGTTCGTTCAGGCGCAATGTTCATGACGCGCGATATACGCCCGGCCAGAGGTTTTTTCCAGCCACTTGATTTTTTCAGCTTTTTGCCCTTGACCGCCCTGGCGGGGATTTGTAGAGACGCGCTCTGTGGCGGGCCGTTAGCTCAGTTGGTAGAGCAACTGACTTTTAATCAGTGAGTCGCAGGTTCGAATCCTGCACGGCTCACCACTGAAATCAATGACTTAGGTCAGTTGTGACGTAGAAGGGTTACTTCGGTTTCCCACGCGGTTTCCCACTTTCCCGTTCTGTCTGTGTTCTGTTCTCGCGCAGCCGAACTACCTCATCCGCGAGTCGTTTCTGGTTTGCGCCGCTGGAATATTTGGCGACCATGCTGCGCGCCTTGTGGCCTGTGATGGCTGCAATCTGCGCATCCGTGGCCCCGAGTTCGGCCAGTTTCGAGGCAGCACTGTAGCGCAGGCCGTGCAGTGAATAGGCCCTTGTTCCTGCTTTTTTGGAAATCCGGGTCATTCTCTGTGACGCGCCGCTGTAGGTCAGTGGCTGGCCGGTCTGGCTCGTCATGATGAATATCCCCTGCCGTTCGGTGGCCTGCAGAATGGCAAGCAACTCATCCGTGCAGGGAACCCATATCTTCGCTTCTGTTTTGCTCTGGGATACGTAAATGCCCTGACCGTCAAAATCAGACCATTTCATCTTGATCAGGTCGCCTGCACGTTGGCCCGTGCCCAGGGCGAGTTCAAACAGCAGTCGGGCCTCTGGTGTTGCATGTGTTCTGAACGCAGTTATGGCCCATTCCGGCCAGGGGGTGTGGCCTTCGCCGCCTTTCAATTTTCGAATGCCCTTGGCCGGGTTGTCTCTGCGCCAGCCGAGGTCAATGGCAAATTCCAGCAGCACCGAGAGAACCTGCAATATGTAGTTGGCTGTGCGAGGTCGATCCGAGTTTGCCTGCTGAATGATAATTGCGTGTTTCCGCTGGAATTTCTGAGTGTCCTGTTTTCCTGCGCGCTCTCGCATGTATTCCAGATAACGATCATAACTTTTTTGAGTTGCAGCTTGCAACTCGTTCCAGTACGGGCTTTTCTTGTAAAGCAGGATCAGGTTGTTCCATGATGTCTTGCGCTCAGCCAGATCACCACCACGCATCAGCCGCCAATAGGCTTTATCATAGTCTTCGCTGTCTGGATCATCTGGCAGGCGCACATATTTGCCATCCTTGCGAAAATATTGGTAGGTGTGGCCCTTGACGGTTTTTGTGGCAGTGAATTTCTTCCTCACCATTGAATTTCCTCATACCCGTCGGTTTTTGTGCCTTTGGCAACAGCCTTCAATTCGTCTGTTTCCCAACGCTCATAGGGGCCGATCTTTTGCGGCTTGGGTAGGACACCCTCTTTTACCAGCGCCAGAAACTCGCCTTGCGTCATCTCAAAGAGCGCAGCTGCGGTTTTGGCGGAGGCAAAAATAGGCGTGTGTTTCCCCATCAGGCACTATCCTTTACGGATTCAGCTTCCCGTTTCTCCCCTGCGCTTGCCCTGATACGCTCCATGATCCAGCGCACGACGGGGACGGCTTTCCAGGGCGCGGCGATCTCGGGCGCGCCAATGCCGGAACAGAAGGTCGCGCCCTCCATGGCCGTGATCGCCTGCCCGCCCCA
>CBDIBW010000024.1:0-8529 GCA_965277135.1 Thioclava sp.
AAAGGAGAGAACCTCGGAGGCGGGCTTGCCCGAGGCGATTTCCCCGACGATGGCCGAGCCAACGACGCAGCCATCGGCCACGCTTGCGATGGATCGGGCGGCCTCGGGTGTGGTGATGCCAAAGCCGACGATCACAGGCAGGTCGGTATGTGACCTGATCCGGGCGACCTCCGGGGCGACCTCGGCAGTCCGGGCGGCTTGCGTGCCGGTGATCCCGGTAACCGACACGTAATAGACGAACCCGGAACTGTTGCGCAGAACCGTGGGCAGGCGGGCCTCATCGGTGGTGGGGGTTGCAAGGCGAATGAAGCTGATCCCGGCGGCCTGCGCGGGCAGGCACAGTTCGCCGTCCTCCTCGGGGGGCAGGTCAACCACGATCAAACCATCGATCCCGGCCGCCCTGGCATCGGTTAGGAACGCCTCCACCCCGCGATTGTGGATCGGGTTGTAATAGCCCATGAGCACGATCGGCGTCGTGTCGTCGCTTTTGCGGAACTCGGTTGCAATATCGAGCACCCCTTGCAGCGTCATGCCACCATCAAGCGCCCGCTGCCCGGCACGCTGGATCGTAGGCCCATCAGCCATCGGATCGGTGAAGGGCACGCCCAGTTCGATCACATCAACGCCTGCACCGGGCAACCCCTTCATGATATCGAGCGTCGTATCGTAATCCGGATCGCCCGCCATGATATAGGCCACAAACCCTTTTTTCCCCTCGGATTTCAGGGCGGCAAATTTGGCATCAATACGAGTCATGCTGTCTCTCCGGTCCGTCCAGACGGATTTGCGTCATGGTGGCGGGAAAATCAATGGGGCACATTGCGGTTGCATCAGTTTCCAGCACCCTGTCACGGTTTCCATATGCCAGACCATCCCCCGCGCTTGCGCCGGACGCGTCCAGTCAATAAGAAGCGGCGAGCCGCGATCAGGAGGGCGACATGGGTTTCAGGATGGGCATCGTGGGTCTGCCGAATGTGGGCAAATCGACCCTGTTCAACGCGCTGACCAGAACCGCGGCCGCGCAGGCCGCAAATTTCCCCTTCTGCACGATCGAGCCGAATGTCGGCGAAGTGGCGGTGCCGGATACACGGCTGGATCAACTCGCGCAGATTGCCAGGTCCAGGCAGATCATTCCGGCGCGGATGACCTTTGTCGATATCGCCGGTCTGGTGAAGGGCGCCTCGAAGGGGGAAGGTCTGGGCAACCGGTTCCTTGCCAATATCCGTGAGGTCGATGCGATCGCCCATGTGCTGCGCTGCTTCGAGGATGGCGATGTGACCCATGATGTGACCCATGTCGAGGGCCGCGTGGATCCGGTGGCCGATGCCGGGACGATCGAGACAGAGCTGATGATCGCCGATCTGGAGAGCCTTGAAAAGCGCCTGGCAAACCTGTCGCGCAAGATCAATGCGGGTGACAGGCAGGCCCGGGAAGATGCGCGGCTGATGACGGTCGCGAAAGAGGCGCTGGAGGCGGGGCACCCGGCGCGGACGGTCAGTGTGAGTGCGGATGACCGCAAGGCGTGGGACATGTTGCAGCTTCTGACGGCGAAACCCGTTCTGTATGTCTGCAATGTCGAGGAAGGGAACGCCGCCAACGGCAATTCGAAATCCGACGCAGTGGCCGGAATGGCTGCGGCGCAGGGCGCGGGCATGGTGGTGATCTCGGCCAGGATCGAGGAAGAGATTTCGCAACTCGATGCCGAGGCGGCGGGGATGTTCCTGGGCGAGATGGGGTTGCAAGAGGCCGGTCTCGACCGGTTGATCCGCGCAGGCTACACATTGCTGGGGCTGCAAACCTACTTCACCGTCGGTCCCAAAGAGGCGCGCGCCTGGACAATCCGCAAGGGCACCCTGGCACCGGCGGCGGCCGGGGTGATCCATGGCGATTTCGAGCGTGGGTTCATCCGTGCCGAAACCGTGGGATTTGGGGATTACGTGGCCTGCGGTGGCGAGGCCGGGGCCAGGGAAGCGGGCAGGTTCCGGGTGGAGGGCAAGAGCTACGAGATCAAGGACGGAGACGTGCTCCATTTCCTGTTCAGCACCTGACCCTTGTGGCGGGAGGCGACAGATGCCTCTGGCAGAGGCATTTCCGCCAGGATGAAGGATACCTGTGCCGCGCGGCCGGGACCACTGCGAGCAAGTGAGCGGCACAGCACGTCGTTTGCGGCGCCACAGCGACGGCCTTCTGTGCCGTTATGAGCGTCGTTTGCAGCCGATGGCCGCTTGACTCATGGATGTCGTTCCGCTTGCACCACGCCCACAGGGGACTCACACGGGGCTGTTCCGAGACGCCGCAACGCTTGACCGGCTCGGTGTCTGGCGTGTGTCCCGGGTTTCGTCAATGCAGCGCCAGTTCGTGAATGGCCATCAGGGTGACAGTGGTAGAGCGTCCCGCCATCCTGATATCGGTCACGTCAAGCGCGTGATGGTCCAGTTCGCCACCCAGAATCTCGATCGAGCCCCCGCCGAAAGTCGCATCCAGGAGCGAGGTCAGCGCCTCGCCCGCAAGCTCGGCCTCCACCCCGCCCGGCACGCGCCGCAACACACGGGGGATGACTTTCCTGTTGCCGACGATCAGTTCCATTCCGGTCTGCCTTCTGTCCGGTCCCGTTTCGCAACCGGTTATTTCCGTGTCGGTTCGCGCAAGATCAGGAGCAGCCCGAGGTGGTGCCGCAGGTGTTGCACTTCATGCAGGTGCCGTTGCGCACCAGTGTGTAGTTGCCACATTCGCTGCAGGCCTCGCCCTCGTAGCCCTGCATTCTGGCTTTGGTGCGCGCATCCATCCGGGCCGGGCCCGGGATGACGGCGGTCGGTCCCGCCGCACGGGCCTGCGCCGGTTGCGCGGGCATCTCCTGCCGGACCATGCCGGTCCCGGCCGTTTCCAGCGCCATCAGTTCCTGCGGCACACGCTTGCGCAGGTAGCCGGAGGACGAAATCTGGCGCAACAGTTCGAAACTCCCGGATGCGCTGTCGGGAACCGGTTCCACCTTGTCACCGTGCTGCCCCTCGTTCAAGCCGCCGCCCGGATCATCGAAGCTTGCGCCTTGTGGCTTCACATGCGCCAGATCGGTGCGATCAAGATAGGAGACGGCCAGTTCGCGGAACACGTAATCAAGGATCGACGTCGCGTTCTTGATGCTGTCATTGCCCTGCACCATGCCCGCCGGTTCGAACCTGGTGAAGGTGAAGGCGTCAACGAATTCTTCCAGCGGCACGCCGTATTGCAGCCCCACCGACACGGCGATGGCAAAGTTGTTCATCATCGCGCGGAAGCCGGCCCCTTCCTTGTGCATGTCGAGGAAGATCTCGCCAAGCGAGCCATCGTCATATTCACCGGTGCGCAGATAGACCTTGTGACCGCCCACAACCGCCTTCTGGGTATAGCCCTTGCGGCGCGAGGGCAGTCTCTCGCGGTGGGAGCGGACAATATCCCTGACCAGCCCCTTCTCGACGATCTTTCTGGCCAGAACGACGGTCTTTTCCCGGGGCGATCCGGTGGCAAGGACTTCCCCGGCCTTCTTGTCATCCCCGATCAGGGCTGTGGCCAGCGGCTGCGACAGTTTCGAGCCGTCGCGATAGAGCGCGTTGGCCTTGAGGCCGAGCGACCAGCTCAGCTCATAGGCCGCTTTCACATCCCGGATCGAGGCATGGTTGGCCATGTTTATCGTCTTCGAGATCGCACCCGAGACAAAGCTCTGCGCGGCAGCCATCATGTGGATATGGCTGTCAACCGGGAGATGGCGCTTGCCCGTCTTGCCGCAGGGGGTGGCACAATCGAACACACTCAGATGTTCTTGCTTAAGATGCGGCGCACCTTCGAGCGTCATCGTCCCGCAGACATGGTCGTTGGCGGCATCGATCTGCTTGCTGGTGAAGCCAAGATGACGCAGCATGTCGAAGGTCGGGTCGTTCAGCTTCTCGGTCGGGATGCCCAGCGTCTGCGTGCAGAACGCCTCGCCCAACGTCCATTGGTTGAAGACGAAACGGATATCGAAGGCACTCGGAAGGGCGGCTTCGATCTTCTCGATCTCGCACGGGCCGAACCCGTGGCCGATCAGCGCAGTGGTGTTGATGTCGGGGCAATTGCCAAGGCTGGCATGCCCCACGGCATAGGCGATGATTTCCTCGATCCGCGCCGTGTCATAGCCCAGTGCCTCAAGCGCACGCGGAACCGAGCGGTTGATGATCTTGAAATAACCACCACCGGCGAGTTTCTTGAACTTAACCAGCGCGAAATCCGGCTCGATCCCCGTCGTGTCGCAATCCATCACCAGACCGATCGTTCCGGTCGGCGCGATCACCGAGACCTGTGCATTGCGATAGCCGTGCTGTTCACCCAGGGCCAGCGCCTCGTCCCATGCCTTCATGGCCAGTTCGACCAGCGTCTCGTCGGGGCAGCCCGCGTGATCGAGCGGCACCGGCTTCACCTCCAGCGCCTCGTAGCCATCGGCCTTGCCATAGGCGGCGTGGCGGTGGTTGCGGATGACGCGCAGCATGTGCCGGGCATTCCTCGCATAGCCCGGAAATGCACCCAGCTCGCCCGCCATTTCGGCCGAGGTCGCATAGGACACGCCGGTCAGCAGCGCGGTCAATGCACCGCACATCGCCCGACCACCGCCGCTGTCATAGCCCAGCCCCATATTCATCAGCAAACCGCCGATATTCGCATAGCCCAGGCCCAGCGTGCGGAAATCATGTGACCGCCGCGCGATCGCCTTGCTCGGAAACTGCGCCATCAGCACCGAGATTTCCAGGGTCACAGTCCAGAGGCGGGCCGCGTGGATATAGCTTTCCGCGTCAAACCTGCCGTCTTGGAAAAAGGCCAGAAGGTTCAACGAGGCCAGGTTGCAGGCCGTGTCATCAAGGAACATGTATTCCGAACACGGGTTGGAGCCGCGGATCGGGCCATCCTCCGGGCAGGTATGCCACGCGTTGATCGTGTCGTGGAACTGTATCCCCGGATCGGCGCAGGCCCAGGCGGCATGCCCCATCTGATCCCACAGATCGCGCGCCTTGACGGTCCTGGAGACCTTGCCATCGGTGCGGCGCACCAGATCCCAGCCGGTATTGTCCCTGACAGCCTTGAGAAACGCATTGGTCACCCGTACCGAGTTGTTCGAGTTCTGCCCCGAGACCGAGGCATAGGCCTTGCCATCCCAATCGGTATCGTAGGTCGGGAATTCGATTCTCGACCAGCCCTGACGCGCATAATGCAGCACGCGGTTGATGCAGGGTTCAGAAATCATCACCCGTCTGGCGGATTTTATCGCCCTCTTTCAGCGCCGGGTTGTTGGCCGGATCGACGGCACCCTCGCCCGAGCCGTCAAAGGCGCGGATTGCGTCGAGGATTCTGTTCAACTCGCGCTCATGCAGCCTGGAGCCCGCCACCAACGAGGCGACCTTCTGCTCCTCGATGACCTTCCAGTTGATGAAGTCCTCGATATCGGGATGATCCATGTCGCAAATCACCATCTTGGCCGCGCGGCGCGTCGTGCCGCCCGACTTGATCGCACCCGCCGCGCGATCCCCGATCTTGAGAAAGCTCATCAGGCCCGAGGATTTGCCACCGCCCGAAAGCGCCTCGTTCGCTGCGCGCAGGCTCGAGAAGTTGGTGCCGGTGCCCGAGCCGTATTTGAACAGGCGCGCCTCGCGGACCCACAGATCCATGATCCCGCCCTTGTTCACCAGATCATCCGAGACCGACTGGATGAAGCAGGCATGGGGCTGCGGACGCTCATAGGCCGATTGCGATTTCGTCAGCTTGCCCGACTTGTCATCGACATGGAAGTGACCCTGGCCGGGGCCGTCGATGCCATAGGCCCAGTGCAGGCCGGTGTTGAACCATTGCGGAGAATTCGGCGCGCCCATCTGCTCGGCCAGCATGAAGCGCATCTCGTCGTAATAGGCGCGCGCATCGGCCTCGGTCGAGAAATAGCCGCCCTTCCAGCCCCAATAGGTCCAGGTGCCCGCCAGACGGTCGAAAACCTGCCTGGCCGAGGTCTCGCCGGTAAAACGGGCCTCTTGGGGCAGTTGATCAAGCACATCGGTATCGGGAACCGAGCGCCACAGAAACGCCGGGACGCCCTTTTCGCGCACGGGCCTGAGCACGGCGGGAACACCGGTCTTGCGAAAATATTTCTGCGCGAGCACATCCGAGGCAACCTGCGACCAGCCTTCGGGCACCTCGACCGAGTCGTTGTGAAACATCACCCTGCCATCGGGGTTTCGGATTTCGGAGGTCGTGGTCGTGAAGGCAATCGCGCCATAAGCACCGGTTTCTTCCGTGGTGAACTTGCGCTCGATCTTCATATACACTGTCCCCGTTCCGACTCTGGCCCGTGATGGCGCCTGACGCGGCAACAGGAAACATAGTCCACGAAACATAGCCCACGACATGCTCGCGAGCTTTGGATCGCGCTGATTGGGGCGACCGGTCGTGCTCTGTTCCCTAACCTGCCGCCCCGCTACATCTGGTAGGTTGGCCGCCGATACAGCCTGACGTAGCAGAACCTGGCCGTCAACGAAACTTTTACGGCTTTGAACCGCTTTTTACGGTTGACCTGTGCGCACCAGAAACGGTCCACTGATTCCTCCACATAACCTTATTTGTAACGAATGGCACTTATCCGTGGCTCGGGTCACACACATCGCGACTTTTCGCTCGAATTACCCGCGACTATTCGGGGTTCCAAACTCACATTGCGTGCGAACGGTGTTTGATCCCATGGTTTGATGGTGTGATGTTTTCACCGGAATGGAAGGACGCCTTATGTGTAAAACTTTCAGACTTGATCTGAGGTACAGCTCAGCCAGCGATTCTGAGAATGGATTGGTCACTGTCCGATTTGTTGTGCGTTTTAATTGTCTTCTCGACAGCGATGTGTAGCGTTTGGCGGAAGGTTTGCATAGGTGTTTTGCCGTAGCAATACCTTCCTGACTGCGGGCGCTGTTCGTTGTATTTGTCCAGCCATGCGTCCAGATCAGTCTGCCATTCCCCGACCGGGCGATACAGCCTCTTTCGGAACGCGATGTCGTAGAACGCGTCCTTGATGGTGCGGTGGAAGCGTTCGCAGATGCCGTTGGTCTGCGGGCTGTTCGCCTTGGTCCTCGAATGATCCACATCCTCGACCGCCAGATAAAGCTGGCAGGCGTGGTTTTCGACCTTGCCACAATATTTCTGTGCCGCGATCGGTCAGGATGCGCAGCAGGTCGATCTTGTGCTGTGCAAAGAACGGGATGACGCGGTCGTTCAGCAGGTCCGCTGCCGTGGACTTGTCTCGAAAAAGTGCCGGGGTCGTGAGAGCATTGGGTGGTCGGCAATAAATTGCATTGCGGGGCACAAATTATTTTGCGTTCGGGCAGATGGCGGAAAATTTTTAGTTTATGTTTATCAATGGCTTGGCTGAAATGCGGGATAATGTGGTTCGATGGGTGTCAGGAACAAATTATTTTGCATTGTTTCCGTTTCTTTCCGTTTCTTTCCGCTTGCGGAAACAGATGCGTCTCAAGCGTTTGTTTTCATTATAAATGATCTTGCCGGTTCTTGCGTTTGGCGGTGATTTCCCGGCATTCGACGGTTGCGGTTCGTGCATCGGGGCGGCGCGCCTGGAGGCGGCGGCCTTGCCGATGGGTTCCGGGTGACGGTCATGCGCCACCCTTCCCCTCGGGGGGAAGACGTCACCTCGATCAGGCCCCGTGCTTCCCCGCGCCGGGATTGGCCGTGGCTTCGTGCAGGCGTTTGCTCAGATTGTATTTGACCAGGGGCATGGCGAGCGCGATTTCGTCGGGATCGGAGACGTCAGAGACACGGGTGACCAGGTCGTTGAACATGATGGTGGCTTCGGCGGTCAGGCTCGCGGGCGGGAGCGTGACATTCGTATCGCGGAAGATCGTCGAGGCAACACAGGCCAGCCGTTCGAGCAGATCGGGATCGGGCTTCGGATGGGTGGCGGCATCGGCGGCCCTGGCGGTGTCGGGGTCGACTCCGGTAAGGGGCAGGATAGTACGTTAGCGAACGCGCCCGCCCTGTGATTGGTGCCGAAGGCGGTAGCTACACCTAATTCTTAGGGATTGTCGTCGATGTCGCTCTGCTTGGCCCATTCTCGCAAAAGCGCTTGTCGCGGGCGAGGTAGGCGTTCACCCGGCTTCGCAGACTGGGAATATGCCTTCATTGCCGGAACTGGTGGTCCTTTTTACGGCCTGAATATCAGCTTCTTTGCGACCAATCCTGGCAAGTTGACATCCCAAGGCGGGCTGATTTGTGATGTTCCGCTTGGCCTTGAAGACCTTATTCAATTGAATCCTGATGCTGTTGTCGTCGTTGGTGGTATGGTTTGGGAAACAGACGCGGCCCCAGATTTACGCCCGTTGCTGCAAGGTCAGTTACAAAAAGGAGGGGCTGTAGCGGGTAACAGTTGCCCTTGCCGCTCATGGAGGCCTTGAAGCCGTGCTGAGAAGTCGTGCTGACGCAGAAGCTTCTGATCGTCGTGAGAGCAATACCGGCTGCCACGATCCGTGTGATGGATGC
>CBDIBW010000025.1:0-32799 GCA_965277135.1 Thioclava sp.
GAATGCGCGTATCCGGCGCGGCCATGCCAATCATGCCGAGGCTTCATGGCCAAGACTGGCAGCAATCACCTCGATAATGATCGCCGCCGAGACGGCACCGGGATCGATATGGCCGACGGCTCGCTCGCCGAGGCGAGACGAGCGGCCTTTTGCCGCAATCATGCCACGGGTCGATTCGGCACCGGCCACCGCAGCGCGGCTGGCGTCCTGCAGCGCCTTCGAGAGGGTCTCGTTCGCGGCGCGGGCATCGGCAAGTGCATTTGCCGCCGGAGCCCATGCGTCAAGCATCGTCTTTTCGCCAACCACCGCCTTGCCGCGCTCCTCAATGCCGCGGGCCATCGCCTGGAGAGTCGGAAACATCGTCGTCACTCAGTTCGGCCTTTCCCTTCACCGATGCTCCGGCACGCATGAAGGCGGTTGCATAGAGCGGGCCCGAGGACGCGCCCACGGCATTGAGAAACGCCTTCGCTGCCGTGTTGAAGACATCGCTCGGCAAGGCACCACCGATATTGATCTCGCTGACGGCTTTGCGCACGGCCCCGAAACCTTGCGACATGGCGATACCGTGATCGGCGTCTCCCGATCTCGCCATCGAGTCGGCAGAGATGATTTTTCTCTTCATCAAGCCGATCGGCAATCGACAGGAACATCCGGACCAGATGGCTCGCGTCGTAGGACATCTCGATCTCCTCAGGATTTGAACATGGCGCATTCGCACGGATGATCAATCATCCGCTGCAATTCGTCGTCGAGCTTCATGACCGTGATCGAAGCACCGGACATTTCCAGCGATGTGCAATAAGGGCCGACCCAGGTTCTGTGGACCACGACACCGACCGCTTCCAGACGTTGATGGACACGGTGATTGAGGATATAGAGTTCCATCAGGGGTGTGGCACCCAGCGAATTGACGAGAACGACGACCCTGTCGCCATTGCCGGGCGCCATTTCCTCGAAGATCGAAGCCATGATCCGGTCGGCAATCCGGTCGGCCGATTGCAGTGGTTCGCGGGTTATGCCCGGCTCGCCATGGATGCCCATGCCGATCTCCATGTCGTCGGGTCCCATCTCGAAGTTCCACCGGCGGGTCTGCGGCAGCGAGCATGGCGAGAGAGCGACGCCGATAGTGAAGGTGGCGTCGTTCGCCTTCCTGGCGATCCGCTCGCACTCATCGATCGGCAGCATCATGTCGCAGGCTGCGCCCGCGGCCTTGAAGATGAAAACATTACCGGCTACGCCGCGGCGCTTCTCGCGCTCGGAGCGCGGCGCCGAAGCGTTGTCGTCGGTTGACAGCACGGTGCGCACATTGATGCCGTCCATGGCCACCATCTCGGCCGCCATGTCGAAATTCATGACGTCGCCCGCATAGTTTCCGTACATGTAGAGCATCCCCGCCCCGCCATCGACCGCCTTGGTGCAGGCGATGATCGGGTCGGGTGGCGGCGATGCAAACACGTTACCGACGGCCGCTGCATCGGCAAGCCCCTTGCCAACAAAGCCGAGGAATGTCGGCTCGTGACCGGCCCCCCCACCGATGACAAGCCCCCACCTTGCCCCTGACGGGGACCGTTGCGTGCAATGATGGATCGCGGGCTGTCCTCGAGCCGGCGCACCAGCGTGCCGTGCGCCGCCACGATGCCATTGATCATCTCGTCGACCGCATCGTCACCATTGTTGATGATCTTCTTGGTCGTCATTGCAATCTCCCTTGACCTTGACCTTGACCGTAGGCCCCGGACGGCGACACCCCGAAACGGATCATGTGCCAACTCACGACGTCCTGACCGGCCAGCGGCGCATACATTCGGTCGCCCCCGTGACCGTCAGCCGGAATTCATCAATGAATGCGACCTTGCCGTCCTCGGAGATGGTGCTCACCGGGCAGCCGAGAATATTCAGTATGTAAAGTCCAGTCACCGAAACATCATGCGCCATTGGACTGTTCTCCTCTCTCAAACGGCTCCGCGCACCCGCGTCAGACCGCGGCCACCGATCCAATGCGACGGCCGCCCCCGAACAGGCTGGTCCAGCCGACATCGGCCACCACATACACGGTGTCACCGCGATTGATACCTGCAAGATTGTCGGTCTTGGCCTTGATCTCGAATCCTTCCAGCGCGATCCGGACGATGTAGCGACCGGCGATTCCCACATTGAGATCCCTGACCTGGCCGGCGACGGCACCGGGGCGGGCATCGCGAAAGACCCTGACATGATCGGGGCGGATCCCGACCTTCAGTTCGTCCGGGCTGCGACCGGGAATTTCTCCAAATTTGAGCACACCCTCGGCAAGCGGCGTCGTCACACCCCCCGCCGCCCGCGTGGCCGGAACGAAATTCATTCCGGGATTGCCCAGAAACCAGCCGACGAATTCCGTCTCCGGCACGGCATAGAGATGCTGCGGGGTATCGTACTGGACGATGCGACCATCGCGCATGAGTGCCACGTGATCGGCAAGCGTCATTGCCTCGGTCTGGTCGTGCGTCACATAAATGATGGTCTGCTTCAAACGCTGTGTCACCAGCTTGAAGGCCCGTATCAGCGCCAGCTTTGCCTGAACCTCCACATTGGTCGTCGGTTCGTCGAAGAGAACGATATCGGAACGCCGGGCAACGGCACGTCCGACAGCCACCTTCTGCCGACTGCCGGCATCCAGTTCTCCGATGAACGCGTCACGGCAGTCGCGCATGTCCAGAACATCGAGCACCTCGTCAATGCGCCGCAGACGTTGCGCAGCATCAATGCTGCGATCCTGCTCCAGCGGTAGGGCGATGTTCTCCCGCACCGACAACGTAGGATACATGACGGGATACTGGAAGACCATACCAACGCTGCGCTTGCGCGGCGGCAGTTCCGTCACGTTTCGTCCTCCAAACAGAATGCGGCCGACGGTCGGTGTCTCGAAACCGACAACCATACGCATCAGGGTCGTCTTGCCACAACCGGAAGGACCGAGCAGGCAAGTTACCGCGCCGTCCCGAAAGGTCGTTTCCATATCGTCGATTGCCGTGAAGCTGCCGAACGTCTTGGTGACCTTGTCGATAACCACCTCAACCATTGGCCGCAATCTCCTTTCCCGCTCTGCCGCGTCCGATCCGCTCGCCGTTCGGCATGTCGAACACCATGATATGTTCGGGATGAATGCCGAGGCTGACGGTCGTACCAATCTCGGGCGGCGCGTCGCCCGACGCGGCGAAGGCGGCAGTGACGAGATTGCCGTCGCCGCGGTCGAGATAGAGGACGATTTCCGATCCGAGATGTTCGAGGATGCTGACGGTGCAATCGGCAACCAGTTCGGCGGGCCGGTTGACGAGCACATCCTCAGGACGAATACCCAGGATGACGGCCCCGTCGGGCGTGTCGGCCGGCGCGGCAAAACGGAACGCACCGGTCGTGATGTGGCCGCTGCGGGCTTCGCCACGCCAGATATTGGCCTTCGGAAAACCGATGATCTCGACGGTTCGGGCGAAATGCGGCTCGTGATAGATATCCAGAACGTCGGCCTTCTCGACGATGCGCCCGGCATCCATCACAACGAGGCTTTGCGCCATGGTCAGCGCCTCAAGCGAGTCCGCCGTGGCATAGATGAAGGTGGCGTCCAGTTCCTCGCCGAGCAGCTTGAGATCGTCCATGAGACGTTCGCGAAGCTTGTAGTCGAGGCCGACGAGCGGGTCGTCGAGCACGAAGACGGAGGCGTTCGTCAACAGGCCGCGCGCGACGGCGACGCGCTGCTTCTCACCACCGGAAAGCTGGTCCGGCGTCTTCTTTACGAGATGACCGATCGAAAGCATGCCTGTGGCACGATCGACGCGGCTCGTCACTTCACTGGAGGGAACGCGCGCAAGGCGGAGCGGATAGGCAATGTTCTCGAAGACCGACATGTGCGGATACAGCGCGAAGTTCTGCGGTACATAGCCGAAATTGCGCGAGCCCGGCGGCAGCGTCGTGATGTCCACGCCATCGGCCAGGATCTTCCCGCTGTCGGGACGTTCCAGACCGACGAGCAGCCTGAAAAGCGTTGACTTGCCGCTTCGCGGCGGTCCACACAGAACCGTAAAGTCGTCGGCCTCGATTGTCAGCGAAACATTGTCCAGCGCGGTCTTGCCGCCGAACGTCTTGGTCACGGATTGAAGTTCGACTGCCGGCATTTAACGTCCCAACCGAGCAAGATAGGGCACAAGGAATACTCCAAGCGCGAACAGGGCTACGATTACGGCCACAATTATGACGACCCGGATTGCAGTGGCCGCGAAGCCGAGAGTCTTTGGCACGTTGCCGACGGCAATCTGCAGAAAGGTCGCCGTCATCAGCAGGCACAGCCCGATCCGGAAGACATCAAATGACCAGGGCTGTGCAACGAGCAAGATGCCGACCAGCATGGCCAGGATCAGCGTCAGTTCGGCGCGTTCGGCGAATGTCGGCTTCATGGCTAGACCTCTCCCCTGACGGTCCCGAATGTCATGCCGACGAGCAGATACTTCTGGAACAGGAAAATGAAGAGAACAGGCGGTACGATATAGATCGACGTCAGGGCTGCGATGAAGGTCCAGTTGAGACCGCCGTCGGAATATGTCCCCACGGCAAGCGCATATGGAATGTTCTGCGTCGACACTCCGCCGATGATGAAATTGAACAGATATTCGTTCCAGACGAAGATCAGGTTGAAGATGAATGCCGCGATCAGACCCGGCTTCACCTGCGGCAGGACCACCTTGAAGATGATGTGGAACCAGGACCCGCCATAGACCCGGCCGGTCTCGTCGAAACGCTCCGAGACCCCGTCGAGAAAACCCTTGAGGATCCAGACCGAAAACGGGATCGAGAACATCGCATAGAACAGCATCAACGCAATGTGGTTGTCCTTCCAGCCGAAGGCCACATACATGAGAAACACCGGCAGGATGACGGCCGGACCCGGCAGCATGCGAATCGACAGCAGAAGGAACATCAGGAAGTCGGTGGCCTTCGGCCGGAATCGTGAAAAGCAAAAGGCGGCCAGAAACGAGATCAGGACCGCGATCATCACGGCAGCGATCGACATGAAGATCGAATTCGCCAGTTGGAGCCAGAACGACCGGGTCTGAGTAAAGAGATTGACGTAGTTCTCCAGTGTCGGCGTGAAGAACAGCCTGGGCGGCGTCGCCAGGATCTCGTCATGCGACTTGAAGGAGGACAGGATAATCCATGCTACCGGTGAAAAGAAGATCAGGGAAACAATCCACAGGGCGGTGTAATAGAGCCAGGTGCGCAGCGAGCGTTTCATCACATTCCCCTCCTGCGGCGATTGAGGATATAGATAAAGATTGATGTCATCGCGATGGAGATCAGCAGCAGCAGCACCGAATAGGCCGACGACCAGCCCATGTTGAAGCTGTCAAAGCTCTGCTTGTTGAGTTCGACGGCGACGAGGCGTGTTGTCTGTCCGGGACCGCCCTTCGTCATCGCAATGATGAGATCGAGCGTCTTGAAGGAATCGATCGTCCGCAGCAGCACACCGAGCATCAGAATGAACTTGCCGTGGTGCCAGATGACCAGCGACAAGCGCTTGCGCCACGGCAGCCGGTCGATTTCGGCGGCTTCGAGTTCGGCCTGCGGCACGGACCCGAGTGCGGCCAGCGTCATCAGCGTCATGAAGGGCGTCCACATCCAGCAATCGACGGCGAGCACGGCCCAGTAGGCGATATTCGGATTGCCGAGAAAATCGATCGGCCCGCTTGCGAACATGCCATGGAGCATGGCGTTGAGGACGCCGAAGGTCGGATCATAGATGAAGCGGAAAAAGGTTCCCGTCGCGATCGGTGTCAGCACCATCGGCGTAAAGAGCAGCGTCAGCGCCAGCCGACGGCCAGGCATGCTCTTCGATCCCCAGAACAGGGAACCGAGCAGGACGCCCAGCACGGTCTGGACGGTTACGCCGACGCCGACAAAGACGAACGTTCTGTTTATATCCAGCCAGATGCCGTTCTTGTTGTAGAAGATGTCGACGAAATTACGAAAGCCGATAGAGGATGGCGGCATGCCACTGATAAGTGAAAACTTGTGAAATGACAGACCGAGCAGCCAGAGCAGCGGAATCGTGTTGAACACGAGGAAGAAGGTCAGCACCGGTATCAGCAGGGCAACAGTCAGGAAGCGCCTGTCGTCAAGAAAACGGAAAGGAGCGACTTTGGGCATGGCGGAACCGGGATCTCGGAGTTAGATCACGCCCGCACGCTGGTCGGCACCGCGGGCGGGCGTAAGTGCATCTGCTACAGGGAAACCGACGAGCAGGCCTGTGAGGGCCTTGTCTTCGCGGCTCCGGCGTCATAGAGGATTTGCTGCTGGTGGCAAGCGATGTAGTTCAGCGCCTGCATCGGATCCTTGGTCGCGCCGGTCATGTAGGAGGTGAAGCCCTCTTGCTGGACGGACAGCATCTCCGAGTAGCTGGGGCTGTGCCAGAAGTCACGGGCGCGACCGGATTCCAGCATGTATTTGTAGGCCCTGTTCCACGGATGGATATTGTCGAAATCCGGGTTCGTCAGCGTCGCCTTGTCGGTCGGGTTGCCGCCGCGCTTGGCAAACTCCAGCATCGTCTCCGGCAGATACCACCAGTTCATGAAATCGACGGCGACGCGCATCTTCGTAGTGTCGTTGAAGGCGTTGATCACCCAAGGCTGTCCGCCCATCGTGTAGATGCGCCTGGCATCGGAACCCTTGCCGAACTTCGGTGGTGGCACGACCATCACCTTGTCCTTGTTCTCGTCGGTGATCATCGACAGGCCGACCGCCGCCCATTGCAGCGCCGCGAAAACCTTGCCCTGCGTAAAGATGTCGACGACTTCGGCGATGCCGTAGTTCAGCGCACCCGGTGGCTCGTATTTCAGCAGATCCTTGTACTGCTCCATGGCCTCGGCGTTGATCTTTGAATTCAGAACGCCCTCGATCTGGCCCGTCTTCTGGTCCCAGATCTCACCGCCCTGGCTCCACATGAACGGATAGAGGTAGCATGTGCAGTCGTCGTAAACGCGACTGTATTGAGTCGCGACACCCCAAAGATTCTCGTCAGGCCGGGTGAAGAACTCGACCATCTTGGTGAAGTCTTCCATGTTCAGATCCTCGAAATCCTCGAAGGTCTGTGGCAGTTTCATGTTGTATTTCTGCTGGAAGGCCTGCTGTTCCCTGGGATCCTCAAGCATGTCCTTGCGCACATAGAGAACAAGGACATCACCTTCCTGCGGCAGGCCCCAGCGATTCTTCGAACCGTCGGGATAGGTCATGTAGGTGTCGACAACGGTCTGGGAATACCATTCGAGTTGAAGCCCCTTGTTCCTGACGATAATGTCATCAAGCTTCAGGATCCAGCCGGGATTCGCCAGTGCGCCGAGCCATTGACTGTCCGAAATGATGATGTTGTATTCTTGGCTGCGCGTGGCCAGTGAGGTGGCGGTTTTCTGGAAGAGGTCGGCAAAGGGCGCTTCCGCGAAGCCGAAGCTGGCGGTGTAGCCGTACCTGTCCTTCGTGTAATCCGAGAACATCGGCGACATCTTCTGACCGAGCGAAGAGGGCAGCCATCCTGCCAGACCAAGAATGTTCATATTGATATGCTTGCCTGAAAGCGGATGGCTCTCGGCAGCACGAAGGCGATTGACGAATGGTGCCGAAGCAACGCCCGCCAAGCCGAGTGCCGCGCCTCCCTGCAGAAGCGTGCGCCTCGGCAAAGAGAACCGTCCGGCGGCACTTCTGTTTTTGTCCAGTGTCATGGATTCCTCCCTTTTCTCCCCTTAATCGAAATCACGTAGCAATACTCTGTCCAAACCGAAGCCAGAATTCGTAGCGAACCGCTGTCTGACAAAAACAGAAACGTTTTTCAGCGACCTGCTAAGAAGCACTACGCTCCACCCCTATCTGAGATCAAGTCTTCGAACTCAAACCCCATTTGACAATATTCAACTTTATATAAACATTTGTCAATCAATAAAACGTTGTGGCTAGAATGACTAATTTTTATTTAATTTCAAATTCTTATGGTTATACTGTGACAATTGTCCACAGGATTAAGAATCTGGAGAAGCAACTCTCTCCCGGCAAGATGGACAAGGGAATTTCGATGAAGAATTGTTGTTGCATCGAAGCACGAATCATAAGCGCTCCGCGCCAAGCGGTCTTGAGCCCGCTCCCGGCCTCGCGCGTCGCCGCTGTGGCGGCTTTCTCACCGGCTTTGGCCTCAGCCTGCATGATCCTGGGCAAGTCATCAAAGCGACATTCCAGCTTCATTTCGGGTGCAATTCCAGGGTCCAGACGAGCCGCTCTCGGTCGCGGACAGGCTCGCCCTGGATGAGGAAGGCCTCGCCATCCATTTCCAAGCGGTCGCCCGGGCGCGGGTTCGCCACCTCGGCGACGCGCAGGTCGACGCGCGTGGTCTGCGACCAGAGCCGCGCATCGCCGAAGTCGGTTACCGCGTCCGCACGCCGGGCGACGGCACGCACCAGCACGGGCGCGCCGCCGTCGGCGATATAGACCGCATCACGGCCGATGTTCGGATCGGCGAACAGTGCGCCCACGGCGGCGGCGAAGGCGCTCATCAGAACGTCGCGTTCAGGCGCACCCGACCGATGGTGTCGCCCGCGCCGCTGGCCACGGCCTCGACGGCCACGCCGATGAGGGTGTTGTCGGTGGCGACCGTGGTGCAGCGCTTGTTCGTGTCGTCCCAATAGACCTTTGCGCCGACGGTCCAGGCCTGCGAGCCGATCTTGGTGAGGTCGAAGACGCCGGTGAGCGCGGCCTCGACGGTGGCGCTGTTCGCAGCATCGCCTGCCGCCACGCCGAAGATCGAGCCCACGAGCAGGCCGTCGCCGGAGGTCACGGCATAGGGCGCGGTCAGGGTGATTGTGTTGCCGGGCTGGACGTAGTTTTTCATTGGGGTGATCCTCGTGGAAAGACGAAGGGCGGCCCGATTGGACCGCCCGCGTGTCAGGGTTCAGAATGGTGTGCGGGTTACGCGCCCGGGTTCTTGTAGAGTCCGCGCCAGTCGATGGCCTTGGCGCCGAAGTCGAGGCGGCATTTGATCTCGACGCCGTCGACGTCGAAGCCGTTGCGGGTCTCGATATACCATCGGCGTCGACCACAGAGGGCGCGATGCCCTGCTGCGCCTCGTCATCGCCGAAGACGATGGCGGTGACGCAGGCCTCGGTCTTTTTGCGGACCAGTTCCGCCACCTCATAGTCGTCCAGATCGCGCAAGCTGCGGATCACCGGCGCGCCCCAGGGAACGCCACGCGCCTGCGTGCGCTGCTTCTCATACACATGGGCGATCTCGCTCGCAGGAACCGGGCGGCTCTGCAGCCTATTCTGCAGTGCGCCGTAAGCGTCGCCCGGATGCTCGGCGTGGAGCCAGTAGGCCCGGCGCTTGCCGACCGCGTCGAACTCGATCCCCTGGACGAGGCGTCCTGCGCCGAGCGCGCCTGACTTGGTGGCGTCGAGGAAGTCGGCCTCAAGCACCTGCACTTGCAGCGGGACGGGCAGACCGTCGCTTGCACGGCGCAGCCTTCGACGGACCAGAACCTCGCCTGCCTCGACCATCTCGCGGCAAATCAGGGTTTGCAGACCATAGAAGTCGAGCTGGCCGTCGGCATGGGCCTTGTCCGACCATTGCGCGAAAAGCGCGTCGACCTTCCGGTCCAGCTTGTCATTGCCGCTGGCGGCGCGCGGCATGATGCCCGCGCCGACGATATTGTTCACCAGCACCGCCACGGCCTTCGCCGCATGCGGGTTATTGCGCACCAGATCGCGCATTCGGTCGCGCAAGAGCGCCCCGGCCACGCCAACCTCGGTGTCGGCCGAAGTGCCCGGTGCGCGCCAGCCTTCGGTCCGCCGCCCTTTGGCCGCGCCGTCATAGCCGCGCGTCAGGGTTTCAAACGCCTGCCTGGCAAGAACGCGGCGGGCTGCAGCGCGCGGTGCCACCGAGGCAATCGCATGGTCAAACCAGTTGGCTGACATCAGCGATCCCCGCGCGAGAAGCCCGCGAGCCCGGCGATCGGCAGTGGCCGTGTCGTCCCCGCGATAGCGCGCTCAATGGTACGAATACGCGCTAGCAGATCTTCAGCCGACCCGTAGTCCACGGATTTGCCATCATAGCTGACTCGGGTCGTGCCGCTCGCATAGGCCCGGCGCAGCGCCGACAGCTCTGTTTCCGTCCAATCGGTCATCAAAACCATCCCCCACGCCGTCCGAGCCAATCGGATTGGCGTTTGCGAGGCCAGTCAGCCAGGTCTCACCCAGCGCCTTGAGCACGGCACTGATGTTCTGGTGCTTGTATTCGATTGCCTTTGCGGACCGATCAATCCGGTCTGCAAGCTGTCGATATGACGCCGCCTTGTTCAGGGGTGTCCCCGCGAGATCATCGACCAGCATCGCGAAGTAATCCGCGACGATCAGATCGTTCTCTTCGTCCGTCCAGGGCCCGTTCGACATTGCGCCAGGCTACGGACGGGAAGTCCTTTTGTCATCAGAGCTTTCCAGCTTGAACCCGGCAAATCACCGCTACCGCTACGCGCTACTCGGCCAGCGCACCCACCGGCTGCGCCTCTTGCGTGTTGCGGCTCTGTTCCCCTCGAAGGCGATTGACACACGGCCCGAAGTTTTGGCGGTGTTGAAAGTCAGGTCATTGGAAAGACGAGGGAAAATCCGACCGAACCGATTTCGGCGAGGTTCGCTCGAACAGAGACGAAGCGCCGTTCAGAGCCCGGAACGGGTCCGGCGCGCAGTCTCAGAGGTTCGCATGGGGGAGGCAAAGCCCTTTGAAAACACGACTATTTCAGGCCCACGATGGGCGCCTGTCCGTGTTCGCAACAGGGATTATGGCGGAGAGACAGGGATTCGAACCCTGGGTGGGCTTACACCCACAACGGTTTTCGAGACCGCCCCGTTCGACCGCTCCGGCATCTCTCCGCATTGGTGGTCGCTTTGATAGGTGGGCGTTTATAGTGGCGTGTGGCAGCTTGCAACCTGTTTTTCGTTGAATTCCTGTTCCAGCCCGTCTTGGGCCAGCCCGTCCTGGGGAGGACTTGCGCGTGTAGATTGGACCTGTACCGGGATTGTTCCGCTCCTTTGACCACGTATCGTGTTACAAAGGCGAATGGACATGGGCAAACAAGCGCGTGCGGAGTTCCGCGCCGAAGCAGTGCGTGCAGCACTCACGAGTGGGCTGCCGCGTAAGCAGGTGGCCAAGGATTTTGGTGTTGGGTTTTCGACACTGAACAGTTGGATCCAGCAGGATCGGCGCAATCCTGAGAAGCCAGCGGCGCAGACGGATGTGGAGCGGGAGCTTGCCGAGCTTCGGCGTGAGAACCGACAGCTCCGGGAGGAGAGGGAGGTGTTCAAAAAAGCGACCCGGTTCTTTGCGGAGCGAAGCAAGCGAGGTTCGCTTTCATTGCAAAGAACGAAGGTCTTCTGCCGATCAAACGCCTGTGCCGGATCATGGATGTCAGTGCCCGTGGATACCGCGCCTGGCGTACGCGCCGGGTGAGCAAGACGCAGCGGGCGGCCATGGTCGTCCTGGCCCATATCCGCGAGCAGTTCGCCGGGCCGTTCGCGTTGTCTCTCGGCAGCTATGGACGCGCGCGCATGGCGGAAGAGCTGCGAGAGCTTGGGCGGTCAGCAGCCGCATGAAGCGGGCTCTGGGAGAGTGTCCGGTGTTCTGTGTATGAGTAAATTGGCCCATGCTTCCAATTTGAAGGAGCATGACGACAATGACGATTTCCAAGGAAGTGCTGGACGAACTGTTGAGCGGGGTTGACCGCCCCGAGGATTTGCTGGGCGACAAAGGCCTCATGAAGGAACTGAAGGTTCGTTTCATGGAGCGGATGCTGGGCGCGGAGCTGACCGAACACCTTGGCTATGAGCCGGGGGAGGACCCTGCCGAGCAAAGCAACCGCCGCAACGGCACGTCACGCAAGACGGTGAAGGGCAATGACGGTGCGCTGCTGATTGATGTTCCGCGCGACCGGGACGGCAGTTTTGAGCCTGAACGGATCAAGACAGGCCAGACCCGGATCGACGGGATGGACGACAAAATCATCGGTCTTTATGCTGCCGGACTATCGATCCGCGATATCCGGGCCCACCTTGAAGAGGTTTACGGCCTGAAGGTGTCCGCCGATCTTGTTAGCCGGGTCACCGACGCGGTCTTGGAAGAGGTCTCAGACTGGCAAAACCGCGCCCTGGAGCCGATGTACCCCATCGTTTTTCTCGATGCCCTACGCGTCAAAATCCGCGATGCGGAAAGCCGTCAGGTCAAAAACAAGGCGGTTTACGTGGCCCTGGGCGTCACCCCGGAAGGCAAGCGCGAGGTTCTGGGGCTCTGGATCGCCGCCAATGAGGGGGCTAAATTCTGGCTCTCGGTGATGAACAATCTGCGCAATCGTGGGGTTGAAGACATCCTGATTGCCGTTGTCGACGGCCTCAAGGGCTTCCCTGATGCGATCAATGCCGCCTTTCCAGATACCACCGTACAAACCTGTATCGTGCATCTGGTGCGCCACTCCCTGAACTTCTGTGGCTGGAAGGACCGCAAGACCGTCGCCAAAGACCTCAAGCGGATTTATCAGGCAACCAATGACACCGAGGCCGAGAAGGCACGCGCTGATTTTGAAGCCGAATGGGGGCAAAAATACCCGTCAATCGCCCCAAGCTGGCGGCGCGCCTGGCAGGAAGTCATCCCGTTTTTTGCTTTCCCGCCGGCGGTCCGCAAAATCATTTACACCACGAATGCGATTGAAAGCCTCAACCGCGGGATACGCAAAACAACAAAAACGAGGCGTAGTTTCCCAACAGACGATGCCGCAACCAAGTTGATTTACCTCGCCATCCGCAGCTTCGAGAGAACAGGCAGGGCCGTCCGGGAATGGGTTGCTGCCCGAAACCAATTCGCTAGCCTATACCCCGAGCGGTTCAGCAAATGACCCGCTAAACTCGCATGGGCTAAACCTCATACACAGAGTTTCGGATACTTCCTTCGGATACTTCCGCGGAACCCGCCGAAGGGATGCATCCATCACACGGATCGTGGCAGCCGGTATTGCTCTCACGACGATCAGAAGCTTCTGCGTCAGCACGACTTCTCAGCACGGCTTCAAGGCCTCCATGAGCGGCAAGGGCAACTGTTACGATAACGCTGTCGTCGAGACATTCTTCAAAACGATCAAGGCCGAGCTGCTGTGGCAAAGAACCTGGGAGACCCGGCGCACCGCAGAGATGGCGATCTTCGAGTACATCAACGGCTTCTACAATCCCCGCCGTAGACACTCAGCTCTGGGGTGGAAAAGCCCGCTGGCCTTCAAAGCAAAGGCCGCTTAAACGAGAAACCGGAGCAGCATAAAACCGGTACAGGTCCAGAGCGCACAGCGGTGTTTCATGCAGATTTTGTCGCTTATGTGCTATTTTGCGATTGCAACCCGAAACAACAGTCATTCCAGTATGTGCCGGTGATGGCGCGGGCGATGGCGAGGAGCGATTTGCAGGGTTGCCCCTATCACGCCGTGCCTGGCGTCGCATCACGGTGATCTGGAGCCATGCTCCAGCGCCGCGAAGCTTTCGATCCTCACAGACAAAGCCGATTGACTCACCCATTATGCGGCTTCGCCTTGCGCGCCCGCACGGCTTTGGGCATTGTGGGCATACAATCTGATGGAGCGTTGCCATGACCCGTAATCCCGCCCCGATCGAAACCGATATCCTGATCTCGGGTGGCGGTGTGGCCGGGTTGACAGCTGCGGCTGCCTTCGGAATGGCGGGTTTTACCACGATCTGTGTCGATCCCGCCGCCCCCGTAACCGAAGAGACAGCTGCCGGCGCGGATATGCGCACCACCGCTTTCCTGCACCCCTCGCGCAGGGTGCTGGAGGCCGCGGGCCTCTGGACGCGCCTCGTCCCCTACGCCTTGCCATTGCAGATCATGCGCATCATTGATGCTGGCGGCGAGAAATCCGAAGCCCGGCTGACCCGTGATTTCGACGCCGCCGAACTGTCGGATGAACCCTTCGGCTGGAACTTTCCCAACTGGCTGCTGCGGCGCGAGATGGTCGCCCATCTGGCCACGATCCCACAGGTGGACTTCCGTCCCGGCGTCGCGACGAGCGGCCTCCTGACCCGCGAAACGGGTGCCTTGGTGACGCTCTCCGACGGAACGCGGGTGCGGGCGAAACTGGTCGTGGGGGCGGATGGCCGCGATTCCTTCATCCGCGAGGCGACAGGCATTCCGGTCAAGACAATGCGCTATGGACAAAAGGCGTTGGCCTTTGTCACGACCCATCCGATCCCGCATGGCAATGTCACGACCGAGATTCACCGCTCGGGCGGACCGTTCACCCTGGTTCCGCAGCCTGATCGCGATGGCACCCCCTCCTCCGCGATTGTCTGGCTGGAGCGTGGTGCCGAGGCCGAACGTCTTGCCAGCCTGCCCGTCGCCGCGTTCGAGGCCGCGATGACGGAGCGCTCAACCGGCCTGATGGGGCCGCTCAAACTGGTCACCCGCCGCGCGGTCTGGCCAATGATGACCCGGATCGCGGCCAGGTTCAGCGCGCAACGTGTGGCACTGATCGCGGAAGCGGCCCATGTGATTCCGCCGATCGGCGCACAGGGGCTGAACATGAGCCTCGCCGATCTGCGCTGCCTGCTCGACCTGTGCGAAAGGAACCCTGCACATCTGGGCGAACCGGCGATGCTGGCGGCCTACAACCGCCGCCGCTGGCCAGAGGTTAAGATACGCGAAACAGGGGTTGACTTTCTCAACCGGGCCTCGATGGTCAAACCCGGACCGTTGCGCGACCTGCGCGCCGGGATCCTGGGTGCCCTCTACTCGCTCAGACCCGTGCGCAAGACATTGATGCGCGCCGGGCTCGGGATGCGTTGAGCCGCCCCTTCATCCCGGTGTGAACATATCGTGTGAACATCCCGGATGAGGCGCGCCATGGGCCGCTGCATGGGTTCCTGTATGGGTCCCTGCATGGGCCGAGGCGGCAGCGCGCCTCTCTGCCTGCGCGATCAGGCCCCCTGCAGCCATGGCCCGCGCCAGAACCGGCGCATCATCAGCCCGCCTGCGCAGGCCAGCCCGGTCACGAGCCCCAGCCACAGGCCGACACCGCCAAGCCCCAGCACGAAGGCCAGCAGATAACTGGCCGGAATTCCGAGCAGCCAATAGCTCAGCACCGCCATCCACATCGGCACCCGCGTATCCTGCACGCCGCGCAGCAATCCAAGCGCCATCACCTGCATCGGGTCAAAGAGTTGATACAGCGCCGCGACCATCAGAAAACGGGCGCAAAAGGTGATGATTTGCGGCGTTGCGGGATTGTCGGCATCCAGAAACAGCGCGCTCAGAGGGCGCCCCGCCATCAGCAACACCACCACCATCAGAAGCCCGAAAGCGAAGGACACCCCCGTCACCGCCAGCGCCCCGTCGCGCAACAGACGTGGATTGCCGACCCCGTGGGCGCGCCCCGCACGCACCGTCGCGGCATTGGACAATCCGACATGGACCATGAAGGTGATCGTGGTGATCTGCTGTGCAATCCCGTGGGCTGCCAGTTCCACCGTTCCGATCCAGCCCATCATCAGGGCCGAAGCCTGAAACATCGAGCCTTCCGCGACCGATGTCAGCCCGACCGGCAGTCCCATCTTCGCAACCAGCCGGAATGCTTCCCAGTCGGGGCGCCAGACCCGGGCGAAGAGATCCAGGTGCCGAAGCCCGCGCGCGTGCGCCGAATAGAGCGCCTGCGCGAACATGGCCAGGCTGGTTGTCGTCAGCGATGCGATGGCAGCACCCCGCACGCCCAGCTCAGGCGCGCCGAGATGTCCGAAAATGAAGATCCAGTTGAGGCCCGTATTGATCAGAGTGCCCGCCAATGTGATCCAGAGCAGGATATGGGTGCGTTCCTGCGCCGACAGGTAGGACTGGATGACCATCATCACCAGCGCCGGGCCGAGACCGAAACCCCGAATGCGCAGGTAGTCCTGCGCGAGTTGCGCGATCTCGGGCTTTTGTCCCAGCACCTGAAGGATTGCAGAGGAAAACCACATCAGCGGCAGCATCGCCACCGCGAACAGGATCGACAGCCACATGCCCATGCGCGTGTCACGCCGGGCCTGGCTTTCGTCATTGGCGCCAAGGCTCACCGCGACCCGGCCCATCACCGCCAGCGCAATCCCGTTGCCCAGCATGAAGATCGAGGAAAAACAGGACGAACCGAGGACGAGTGCCGCCAGTGCCTCGACCCCGTACCAGCCAACCATGATCGTATCGGTCACGTTCAGCAGAATCTGCGCCAGGTTGGACCCGATCAGCGGCAGCCCAAGCACCATGATCGCGCGCAGGTGGCGTGCGATCGGCATCGACGACCGGTGCGTCGGGTGGGGCGTCTGGCAGGGTGTCGGGACGGAGGTGGGCATCGTGGATCACTAGCCGCCCTTGACCGTTTGATCAAGCACGGCTGGCCCGGATCATTCTCGAAGGTTGCCAGCCGTCCGGTCAGGCGCTCCGGTGTTTCGCGATCGCGGATGGGTTTTGCCTGGCAGTGACGACCCGTTCGTCAGTCCCACCAAGCCCCCGTATCGTGCATATCACACGAGCCGGGCATTCGCTTGCCCCGTTCGCACCATATGTTGTATCCTGCCAGACCATAAACACCAAAAAGAATACACCAAAAAGAAAGCGAGCAGCATGGCCGACGACCTTCTCACGCCCGGGACCGACAGCTACGACGCCGCCTCGATCGAGGTGCTCGAAGGGCTGGAGCCGGTTCGCAAGCGCCCGGGCATGTATATCGGCGGCACCGACGAGCGCGCGCTGCATCACATGGTGGCTGAAATTCTCGACAATTCCATGGACGAGGCGGTCGCCGGCCATGCCAGCAGGATCGAGGTGGAATTGCTGGCCGATTTCTCGGTTGTCGTGCGCGATAACGGGCGCGGCATCCCGATTGATCCGCACCCGAAATTCCCCGGCAATTCGGCGCTGGAGGTCATTCTCTGCACGCTCCACGCAGGCGGCAAGTTCTCGGGCGATGCCTATGAAACCTCGGGTGGTCTGCACGGGGTGGGGGCCTCGGTCGTCAATGCGCTCTCGGATCTGATGGTCGTGCAGGTCGCCCGGAATCGCGAACTTTACGAACAGCGGTTCTGCCGGGGTGTCCCGCAAGGACCTGTCGAACGAATCGGTGCCGCCCCGAACCGCCGTGGCACCACCGTGACCTTCCATGCCGATGAGCAGATTTTCGGCCATCACCGGTTCAGACCCGCCCGCCTGATGAAGATGGTCCGCTCCAAGGCCTATCTCTTCTCCGGGGTCGAGATCCGCTGGAAGAGCGAAATCGACGATGGCGAAACCCCGACAGAGGCCGTCTTCCACTTTCCCGGCGGTCTGACCGATTTCCTGACCGAATCGCTTGCAGGCTGCACAACCCATGCCGAGCGTCCGTTCTCGGGCAAGGTCGGGTTCCGCGAGAAGTTCAACACCCCCGGCTCGGTCGAATGGGCGATCAACTGGACGCCCTCGCGCGATGGCTTCATCCAGTCCTATTGCAACACCGTCCCCACGCCCGAGGGCGGCACGCACGAAGCAGGCTTCTGGGCCGCGATCCTCAAGGGCATCCGTGCCTATGGCGAACGGGTCAACAACAGGAAGGCCGGCCAGATCACCCGCGATGACCTGATCGCCGGCGGTTGCGCGCTGGTGTCATGCTTTGTTCGCGAGCCGGAATTTGTCGGTCAGACCAAGGACCGTCTGGCCACCGTCGAGGCGCAGCGTCTCGTCGAGGGCGCGGTGCGCGACCATTTCGACAACTGGCTGGCCTCGGACACCAGAGCGGCAGGTGTGATCCTTGATTTTCTCGTGCTGCGTGCCGAAGAGCGTCTCCGCCGCCGACAGGAAAAGGAAACCCGGCGCAAGACCGCCACGAAAAAGCTGCGCCTTCCCGGCAAGCTGGTCGATTGCGCGGCCACCCGTCGCGACGGGACAGAACTGTTCATCGTCGAGGGCGACTCGGCGGGCGGTTCGGCCAAGATGGCGCGCGATCGCCAGCATCAGGCGCTGCTGCCGCTGCGCGGCAAGATCCTCAATGTGCTTGGTGCGGCCAGTGCGAAACTGGGTTCCAACCAGGAGATCAACGATCTGACCCAGGCGCTTGGCGTGGGTCTCGGGACGCGGTTCAATGTCGATGATCTGCGTTACGACAAGGTTATCATCATGACCGACGCCGATGTGGACGGGGCCCATATCGCCTCGCTTCTGATGACGTTCTTCTTCACCCAGATGCGCCCGATGATCGACCGGGGACATCTCTACCTCGCCTGTCCGCCGCTCTATCGTCTGACCCAGGGGGCAGAACGCGTCTATGTTTCGGACGATGCCGGGAAGGAGGCGATGCTGGCCAGGGGGCTGGGCGGCAAGGGCAGGATCGACGTCCAACGATTCAAGGGGCTGGGCGAGATGGACGCCAAGGATCTGAAAGAGACCACGATGAACGCTGCCACCCGCAAGCTGATCCGGGTCACCATCCGCGACGATGTGGCGGGCGAGACCGGCGATCTGGTCGAACGCCTGATGGGCAAGAAGCCTGAACTGCGCTTTCAGTACATTACCGAAAATGCGCAGTTTGTGGAAGAGCTGGATGTGTGAGGAACCAATCAGGCCCCGAAGCCGTGTATTGGGTCAGTTTGGATTATTTTTTTCTGACGGGTTTTGTATGTGCCGCGCTTTTGGTCAACTTTCGCTTCGGCTTTTTCCGGCAGCGCCAGGATATCCTCAACAGTCCCCGGTTGTAGCGGGACACTTGGTTTTGCAAGATGGGACATTTGGTTTGGCAAAAAATTTTTCGCCTATGAGTTGATCTGGCCCCGTGGCTCGCGCGGGATGGCCCGCGCTGCGATGCCCGGGGCGATCGGGTCGTATTGTGCGCGATCACGCTGATGGGTTGGGCTGCCGATGCCATGAGGTCATCCGCCAACACAAGAGGATCCGGTGTTCCCGAACAACGCCCTGTCATTGCCGCGATTGTGCTGGATGCACCGCCCCGGTGGAGCGAACGTTGATCCCACAGGACCGACTCACCGCAACCACGGGAGACCAACCATGACACAAATCACCAACAGCTGAACACGCGACGGGAGGACATCCCCGCCCACCAAAATGAACGAGACCATCGCTCGACATCGCGCCCTGGTCTCATTTTTTTACGAATGCGCCACCAGCACCGAAATCAATCCGGCGGCAGTCAGTGTGCTGGAACATGTGATCACCGAAATACACGCGCAAGGGCGGGATACGATCGAATACCTCCCATGGTATGTTCTTGAGATTACCCACACGGTATTCGACGCGCTGGCCAAAGACGCTTTGGGCGACCTGGAAATCGATGGGCTGAACTTGTCCGAGCCGATCAAGCCCATGATTGAGGAGATCAGGCACTGGATCATCAAGGAGATCAATCAATTCTGCCGGATCATCAAATCGGCCGAGATCAGGAAAGCGCGCGACGCCTATCGATCAGTATGGGGCCGGGCGTGGCCTGAAAGCGACAGATACCTTGCAACCCTGATCCTCGACGCCAGGGAACATGAGGGTATCGCCCCGGGTTCCGGGGCGCGGTCTGATGAGGTTCTCAAGACGACACTCGACCTGATGCGCGAGAATCACCAATTCTGACCGGGACAGTGCAAGACGTGGCGCCGCCGCGCCCCAAAAACGCCCGGCCGGTTCTGGCGCGCGGCGCGGGCCATCAGCGCGATGTTCATGGCCCGCCTTGTCGAATTAAAAAACAGCGCGACGGTGCGCGAGCCAGACCGGCCTCAATGATAGCAAAGCCAAACCCCGGACCCCGAAGCCCAGACCCCGAAGCCCAGACCCCGGGCGGCGATCCCGAAGCCCGCCAACGCGGCGCTCCCCATATTTCCGCTCCCCGGTCGCCCGGCGTTCCCCGATCAGCCAGACCTCCTGATCACCGGGCATGGCCTGCACGCGCCCGTCGGCCCTACGATGTCTGTGACCATCGGCGATCGGGACGCGGGTTGCGGCAAACGGGCAATTCAGCCTGCCCTTTGAGAGTGTCAGGTGTTCTGTGTATGAATGATCCGGTCCATGCTTCATCGAAAGGAAGCATGCCTGCCACTCTCCAAGGACCTTCCGGATGACCTTCTGAAGGGCGTTGAGCGCGCTGAGGACCTGCCTGGCGACGCCGGGTTTATGAAAGAGCTGAAGATCAAGCTGATGGAACGGATGCTGTGCGCGGAACTGACAGCGCACCTCGGCTACACAAACTTCAGGACACTCCCTTCGGCCAGGACTTCCAGCTGGCAAAGAGCGCGCTCGAACCAGTCCAGTGTGACGGGCCGGTCTGGTACCGTTCCTCGATCCAGCGACCAAGCGCGTCCTCGGCCTCGAAATAATCCTCGGTCGCCGCCATCACCGCTTCGGGCGGGCGCAACCCCGTCTCCTGCCATTGGCGCCACGACGAAGATGGGGGGAAAGATTGCTGCGACGGCTGCTGCTGATCGGCGCCAACAGCGTCATCATCAAGCGGCATGTCCATGCGCTGGCAAGGCCTGGCACAAGTCTTGGCACAAGTCTTGGCACCTGGCTGGATCGCATGCTGACCCGCAATGACAGTCTGTGCGCCACTCGCCACCTTGGACGGGCGATCTGGAAGCGGTGGTCTGGCGATCACATCCGAAGCCGGATCAAGGCGAAGATGCGCGGCCCCAAACCCTTGGGCGAGAAGATCGCATCGCGAGACCCCGACCGCCAGAGCGCGCAAATCCACATCCGCATCGCCCTCATGAACCGCTTCAATGCTCTCGGCCAAGCCGAGATTGAACGCCTAGCCTAAGATCTCAATGGAAAGGGGCAGTGCACCCCTACAACGACTTCTGCAACAATGCCGCCCGAACCTCAGAAGCTGAGCGACACCCCGATGTTCAGGGCGTTGGTAATGACATCAGTGTCCAGCGTGCCGCCGCCTTTCAGATCGACCTCGTTCATCGAATAGATGCCCTTGTATTCGCCAAACACGACCCAGTGGTCATTGAAGCTGTATTTCACACCCGTAACCGCCTGCACCGCGACACCGGTCATCTGATATTCGAAGGTCTTCGCTCCGCCGGTATCCACCTCGACATGCGGGATCGAAAGGCCGACCCCCACGCCTACATAGGGTGACACTCGATCGTTGGCTAAATGCCCGGGCCAGCGATACCAGACATTCGCCGTGATCGTGTTCAGACCGTCGGTAAATTCCAGCGTTTTGAACTTGCTCTCGGCCAAGGTCTCGCCTGAAGCGTAGACCTTGTTATGCGAGAAATCCAGACCGAAGCCCAGATTGTTGTTGCCCGGTGTCCACCAAGTGGCGCGGAACCCGTAATAGGGCGGCATCTCGAACGACCGGCCTTCCCATTTCGACAGAAAATCGAACGAACCGATACCGGTGGGATCGTTACCCTTGACCCGGCTGTGCCGCGCACCCTGGATCCCGGTGTAAAAGCTCAACTCTGTCTCGGCAGCGGCGGGCGCAGCAAAAGCCAGCGTGCCAAGCGTAAAGGCAACCAGAACTCCAATGATCGTCTTGCAACTCATCCCTGACGCACCTTTCTGATCCATCTTTTATATCCTCTTGCCAAACCGGTTGCCCACTTGGTTCGCAACCGCCGCAGATGTGCGTCAATCCATTGTCGAAACGGGGTTGGTGAGCGCGCGATGGTCATGCACAAGATGCCCCAGAGCCAACCGGACAGAACCTGCCAGAACGTATGCGCCCCGGCCTCTATCCGCGAGGTACCTGTCGCGCCCGCCGCCAGCAGCACCGCACCCTGTGCGATCGGGTTTTGCCGCACGCAATCCATCACAAGGCTGGTTGCGCCAAGAGCAGCGGTCGAGGAATGGGCCGAAGGGAATCCCTCGTTGCGCCCGCTGGGTCGGATGTTCCATTGTACATTGCCCGAGAGCCTCTTGACCGCATGGGCCCCTGTGAACATCACCGCGTAACGGGTAAAGAATTCCGGGCCGTGTCCGTTGGCTGCGGCACAGCCCCAAGCCAGAAGTGGTAGCGCGATCTGCAACTTGTCGCCAATGCGCTCGGTTCTCGTCCCATTGAACAGAAGCACCCCTGCGACGACGGCCGTAACCATGAAGGCGCGCAGGCTTTGCGCGAAAAGCAGATACACAAGACGCATTCCGACCCCCTTATGCCACTCATGCACGGCACGATGCGACGAGAGTACCTGCTATATACTATTAATAAATGACAAAACTGAGGCAACAAAACGGAGAGATCCTGGAGACATTGTTGCAGAAGTGGTCATGGTGATGAGTTTCCCCCTGTCCCCTGAGATCTTAGAGCTTAGACTCATAAGAACCATATTACGGTTGCGGCGATTTGCGCGGCAGCGAGGACTGTTTCGAAGCATCGGAAGGTGCGCAAGGACAGTTGGCGCCAATCCTTGAGACGATTGAACATGCGCTCGATGATGGTGCGGGTTTTGTAGAGATCCGTGTCGTATTCGATCTGTCTTTTCCGGTTCTTGCGCGGCGGGATGCAGGGGGTTGCGCCCCGCGCGCGCAGCCCGTCGCGCAGGTGGTTTGCGTCATATCCGCGATCGGCAATGACCGTGCAGTCTTTGGCCACATAGGGCGCAAGGCATTGACGTGCTTGCGTAATATCGGCACGGTTGCCGGCCGTCAGGTGCAGTTGAACCGGACATCCGGCCCCATCGCAGACCAGATGCAGCTTCGCGTTCAGCCCGCCTCCGGTCTTGCCGATGGCCCGCTCGTGGCCCGGCCGGAACCGGTGTTTTTTTGACCCCGTTGGCCGCGATCCGATGCGTCCTGAGGTGGCTGGCATCGATCATCAGCGTCGAAAGATCGGCATGTTCGCGCGCAAGCCGTTCAAACACCCGCTCGAAAACACCCGCTTCCGACCAGCGTTTGTAACGATTGTAAAGCGTCTTGGCCGGGCCGTATTCGGTCGGCACATCCGACCAGCGATAGCCGCGCTGCAAGCAAAAGAGGATCCCCGACAACACCCGCCGATCATCCACACGCGGCACACCACGTGGCTTGTTGGGAAGCAACGGCTTGATTTTGCTGAACTGTTCCTCAGTGAGCCAGAAATTGGACGACATGAAACCCTCCTGTGTTGCAAATCGTTAACCACATCGTAGATTATAGGTTTACGCCCTAGTGAGCGCGTCGATCCGGTCGCGGGTGTCGAAGAACTGGTCGGTCAGCAGGCGCCCGACATTGTGGCCCCCCTTCGGCGCCACGATGCCGAAGCGGCTTCAAAAGAGCATTTTCAACTGCACAAATGCGGTTTGCGACACATGGTGGCTGCTGTCGTGACCGACGTCCATCCCGCCGGACAAGACGGCACCGCCACCATAGTCCACGGACATGCCCACCTTCAGATGTTTGCGCACGATCGCATTGTCGTAGACAGAGAACGCGTCGCTTTTCACATTGCCTTCGAGCTTTTCGCTGTCGCGCAGCGCCAGGATGCCATCGATGCCGACTTCCGCATCGACAGTCATGACATGCCCGCCACCAACGGCCAGCGACCGTGCGTAGCGAAGCTGGCCACCGATGTCGACCCTTTGCAGCGACCGGTCTTTCAGGCTCACGCCCGTCCTGTCGATCTTCGCGCGGCCCAACTGCCAAAGACCGAACGCGGAGGCCCGGATGCCTGGGCTCAGCAGGCCACCACCGAGCGCGAAATCATTGTGGATCCTGACCGATGGGGAGATATAGATATAGTCGCTGTCGATCAGGAGCCCGTCCCCCCAGGCGTCTCCCAGATCCGCAAGCCTGAGCCGCGTGCGCGCGTTCATATAGCCGCCAACAAGGCTCAGGTCGGCGAATGAGGCGGCATTTTCGCGATACAGACCCCCGAAGACGCCGCCAAGACGCCGCGCATCGGAGGCGCGATCAGAGCCATTCCTCCGACCGACATAGAACCCGCCAAAGAGCCCCTCGCGGCCCCGGCCCGATGCAAGGGCGCGATCGCGACCGACGATCATGCCGTGGCCGGCGTGATCGAGATCACCGCCACGCAGTCCGAGGCGGAAAGGCGCCATCCAGACGGAATGTCCCGCCTGCCTGTCGTGCGCGGCAATCGCAAACCGGCCCCGGTCCAGCCGGGTCTCGATGCGCGCCCGAACCACTCCGGCGAGCGCCACGATCGCCGTCGAGGTTCGATCCAGCCGCAAATCCGCCGGATCAATCGCTGTAACCCTGCCGTTGGAAAACGCCGCCGGAAGGGCGGAGGACATGGACGGGGGGCCAGAGGACGGGGGGCCAGAGGACGGGGGGCCAGAGGCGGTCCGGGAAGAGGAACCACCATTTTTTTGGGAAGCGGTAGGACCATAGGACACGTCAAAGGAGGAGGACCCGTGTGACTTGTTTATATTCAGGCGGGAGTCTTCCGGGTGATTGAAGTGGATCTTTCCGCTCGTCGAACTGCCATCCTCGATATTGACGGTGGCACGATGCCCCCCGGCCCGGATGGCGACGCCCCCTTTCGCAACCTGGATCGCGCCCCGGTTGGTGATCACGGCCTCGTCGCACCTGCCCACATGTATGCCGTCACTCCCTTGCCCCGACGTTGTGATGGTGCCGGTATTTTCAACATTCGTGCTGTCCGGACCCTCGCCGCACCTGCCCACATGTATGCCGCTACTCCCTTGCCCCGATGTCGTGATGGTACCGGAATTGCGAATGCTGTTGTCGCCGCCTTCAACATCAATGCCGTGACCGCCATCGCCATATTTGGTGATGGTGCCGGTATTTTCAACAAGCCCGCCATTGCCCGAGGCAAAAATACCATCGGTCTCCGGCAAAGGAGTATATCCGGTGTCAGTTTCATATCTTCCAGCAACAATCTGTCCCGCATTCTGTATCGACCAGGCATATTCGGCACCTTCTGGTTTTTTGGCGCCTTCTGGTTGCCGATACGCAATTGCCGCCTTGCCTGAGGTGATTGTCCCATAATTCACGATCCGGGCATTCAACCCGTTTACATGAATCGCTTCGGCATGTTTTGTGGAGATGGTTCCTTTATTTTTGATTTCTGCATCATCCCCATGCACATAAATCGCCAACGCACTATTACCAGTGGTCAAAATCGATGCTAATGGTCCATTGAAGACAGTTGTCCCGTCTCTGAATGACTTGATCGCATCTGAATCCGTGCCGCTTGTGGAGATGGTTCCGTAATTCTCTATGCTGGCTTTCTTTATTGGTTGTTTTTCATCTTGTCCTGCTACCTTCCTTTTCTTCCTTATCTTCCTTTTCTTCCTTATCAATATTGCATTGCAAGCATTTGTGCATGAAGCTTGAACAGTCCCAAAGTTATAAAATGCATCGCCAGGCTGCGTCAATTCCACCATAGATGTCCGCGCAAACTGCGACGTAGACGTAAGTGTTTCGTAGTTGTATAGCGATTCTCCCTCTTTGGTCGTGCTGATCGATTTCGTGACTGTGCCCCTAGTAGTGAATGTTCTTGTTGGATAGCGAGTAACCTCTGCCTCCTCGGCCGGTCCTGTCTGTGGATAAAGGCAAAAAATACATAAAAGGAACACATGCGACACTGTGTGCTGCCGCCAGGCACGGATCGGACTCATTGCGACTTCCGACTTGATCTGACGATCACTACAGTTTTGGGAATCGAGAATGGGGTGTATACTTTCCAATGGGTCAGGCGCTCTCATGGTTTCTTCACGAAAATGTGTATCACGAAAACGTGTATCGATTCCCGCAAGGTTTGTATAGGTGTTTTTTCCAGGTAATATTTTTCGCTGATTCTGCGACCATTGGTTGTATCGTGCCAACCTGTATGTCCAGAGCGTTCTGATTGCCGGATCGCGCGTGCATCCGGTGCCCCACATCACCGAAGTGATCTGGTAGGCCAGGGCGACAGACGGTTGGGCTGGCCGAAATCCTGATCCGGATGGTCGGACTTGATCAACCGGTTCCGGACTATGTGATGCTGTGCCGTCCGCCGGGCACGGATCCGGCGACATGCGACATGCGACCCGTGTCAGTCAAGGGCAGATCACAGCCCTGCGTCGGCCCACCATCCACCCGGTGCGATGCCGCCCAGGCTCGGCGGAGACGCGCTCAGGCGACGATGCTGGTTGGCCCACTCCGAGACGCTCAGGTCCAGGCCGGGTGTGAGGCCGCGGGTCCAGGCCATGAGCAACGCCTTGGCTTCGTCGAACGGCACAACCCCGTCAGAAATTGATCCGGATTTCTGCGAACTCTTCGATCTGGGCACGGGCATGTTTCTCCAGAACCTTTTGCATCTCAGGGGGGTCCACCCCCAACGCCGCCGCGATCAGCGCCGCCACTTGGTCCGCGCCATGCACCTTCGCGTTCTTCGCGTAGGGCTGGAGCTTGGCCAGCGGCCAGGTCTCGATCCGCTCGGGTGAAAAGCTCAGTGTCATGGGCAGCGTCATGGGCAGTGTCATGGGCACGCCTCCTGTCAAGGGGTGACCGGCCTCCGCCGGGGTGGGCTCTGAGCGCGGCTTCCGAAAGTGGATCCCGGTTGGCTTCCAGGTGGTTTCCAGGTGGCTTTCGGAGTCCACCCGGCATCCACCCCGCGCGGTCGGTCAAACGTTTGAATTCACAAGGGTTTCGGGATATGTGGCGCTCACGGGCTGGATCCGGCCGGATCCCGAAAGTGGATCCTTGGTGGACTCCGGGATCCACCTGGTGTCCACCAAGGGAAGCCAGCCAGGCGTTTGATTTCACGCCGGTTTCAGGACATCACGGGTGGATACCGGACTCCGCAAGTGGCTTCCGGAGCCCACCCGGGATCCACCCCGGGAATCCACTCAAGCGTTTGAATTCACGTTAGTTTCGTGGCATCACAGGTGGCAACCTGGCAACCTGGCTTCCCAAAAAAACCGCCCTGTCGCTGACAAAATGCCGAGCCAAGCCCGCCCGTATGGCAATATCGCCCGGAAGGAACCATTGAATTCAATGGCTTGGCCGAATGGAGCCCGGCTGGGCTCCGAATGTCAGCTGCGGAATTCACCGTCGAGAACGGGGAGAGACACTGCCGACATACTCTCTGCGTGATCGGGCGGAAGTATCTGGCGATACTGGAGAAAGTGGACTACACTATTTGGCTGACGAATGCCGTCATGCAGCTCCAACGCACCGGAGACCACATGACGATGAACGATCCGATCCCCGCGCGCCTGGCCGCGCTGAAGGTTGCGACGACGCCAGACTTGAAGCAGCAATGGCGCGACCTGTTTGACAGCGAGCCGCCGCCGTTCAATCGTCGCTACCTTGAGAGCCGGCTGGCCTACCGCATCCAGGAACTCAGCCTTGGCGGGCTGAAACCCGAGACCATCCGGCGCTTGGAACGGCTGGGTGAGGAACTGTACGGCGGCGACCGCAAGAAGCGCGGCATCCGCGCCGACCGCGACCGGCCCATCACCGGCACCCGGCTGCTGCGCGAATGGCAGGGGGTCGAGCAGGTCGTCACGGTCACCGCCGACGGGTTTGAGTGGCAGGGGCGGCCCTTCAGGTCGCTCTCGGCTATCGCGCGCGCGATCACCGGCACACGCTGGAACGGCCGGGTGTTCTTTGGGTTAAGGCGCGGTGGCCGGAGGCCAGCGGAGGCTCCGGTGGAGCGTCCGCAGCGCCGTACGCGCGATGCGCAAGCATCGGGCCGGGAGAAGAACCGGCGGAGGCGCGCATGACCAAACCGCCCGAAAAATCGAAGATCGTCCGCAAGCTCCGTTGCGCGATTTACACCCGGAAATCCTCCGAGGAAGGCTTCGAGCAGGAATTCAACAGCCTACATGCGCAACGCGAGGCCTGCGAAGCCTGTATCGCCAGCCAGCGCTCCGAGGGCTGGGTTCTGGTTCGCGACCCCTATGACGATGGCGGCATCTCGGGCGGCACACTGGAACGCCCCGGCCTGCGGCGGCTGCTGGAGGACATAGAAGACGGGCTGGTCGATGTGGTCGTGGTCTACAAGATCGACCGCCTCAGCCGGGCGCTGGCCGACTTCGCGAAGCTGGTGGATCTGTTCGATCGGCACGGCGTGACCTTCGTGTCGGTCACGCAATCGTTCAACACGACCACCTCGATGGGCCGGCTGACACTGAATCTCCTGCTCTCGTTTGCCCAGTTCGAGCGCGAGGTCACCGCCGAGCGCATCCGCGACAAGGTCGCAGCCAGCCGAAAGAAGGGCCTGTGGATGGGCGGGGTGGCGCCCTTCGGCTACCGGGTGGAGAGCCGAAAGTTGCTTGTCGACGACGAAAACGCCGCGCATGTGCGCTGGATCTTCACCCGATTCATCGAAATCGGGTCCTGCACGCTGCTGGCCCGCGAGGTGGCGAGGCGCGGCCTCCGGACACCGAAGGGCAACCGGATCGACAGGAAGTTCCTGTACCGGATGCTGAGCAACCGCGCCTATATCGGCGAAGCGGTGCACAAGAGCGCGAGTTACCCCGGCGAGCATGCCGCGATCATCGACAAAGATATCTGGGAGAAAGTCCACGCCATCCTGCGGGAAAGCCCGCGCAAACGGGCCGCCCGCACACGCGCCGAGACGCCCGCGCTGCTCAAGGGATTGCTGTTCGGTCCGGACGGGGCGGCGTTTTCACCGACGCACACCCGCAAGGGCAAGCGGCTCTACCGGTATTACGTCAGCCAGACCATACTGAAGCACGGCGCCGGATCCTGCCCGGTCGGCCGGGTGCCTGCGGGCGAGATCGAGGCCGCCGTCATCGACCAGCTGCGCGCCGTGTTCCGCCAGCCCGGGCTCGTGGCGGGGATGTGGAAGGCGGCACGCACCCACGCTGACGACATCACCGAAGCCGACGCCCGCGCAGCGTTTCAGCAGCTCGACCCGTTATGGGACGCGCTCTTCCCCGCCGAGCAGGCCCGCATCGTCGCCCTGCTGGTCGAGCGCGTGGACATCGGCACCGACGGGCTGAACATCCGCCTGCGCATCGACGGGCTGGCAGCACTGGCGCGCGAGATGTTGACCGGTGACATGGGAACAGCGGCATGAAACCCGCCGCCACGCCCGAGACCATCACCATCCATGTCCCGTTCCGCATCGTGAAGCGCGGCGGGCGCAAGCAGATGCAGATGCCGGAAGGCGCTGCCCCGTCGCGCGGGACCGACAACACGCTGGTCAAGGCGCTGGCCCGCGCCTTCCGCTGGAACCGCATGCTGGACTCGGGCACGTTCATGTCGATCTCCGAACTGGCCGAACGCGAGGGGATCGCGCCATCCTATATGACCCGCGTGCTGCGGCTAACGCTGCTCGCCCCCGATATCGTCGAGGCGAAACACCCCCGGGCCTTGCTGTCCTTGCCTTTGAGGTCAATCGCCCCTTGTGAAGCGAAGACACCGTAGTTCTCGAAGAAATTAAGATCCCGGCGTTTGAAGTCATCGATCAGATAAACCTGACCAGAGTTGCGAATATTGGCCGAATGAATGCGACCCGTCCTGGCCCGCAGGATCGCGTCATCCCCTTCGTTGTCAAAACGGTTGCTGCGAATGTCCGCCACGCCATCCACCAGCAGGCGTCCCTGGTTTTCCACCCGTGATCCGGCATCAAGACAGGCGTGGCCGTAGCTCGCCAATGTCCCGAGGTTCCTGATCTCGCCGGTCGAGCGCAGCGTGATGCGCTCCCCCGCACTCAAGATCTCCTGGTTGAGGATCGTATCGGCAATCACCTCGATCGCGCTGTCAACCGAGGCCGCGCCCTTGTTCTCGAAGCGACCGGTGGTGACGTCCAGCGAACCAGGCGAGGCCAGAATGCCATCATTGGCAAAGCTGCGGCTGGCCGTGATCTGGCCGTAATCCCGAACACGCAGCGCGCCATGGCCGGCATTCTGCACGTCGGGGGCCCTCAGCCAGGCCCGAACCGCCCGGACATAACCGTCATTGCGGATCTGGCGCTCAGAGGTCAGGGTCAGATTGCCCCCGGACGTGATCGTCCCCCTGTTCTCCAGCAGGTCCGTTGTATTGATCGTGATCGACCGCGAAAGGATCACACCGGTTTCGGTGTTGAAGAGCTGCGCAACATCAAGATCGATACTGCCGGTGCCGTGGAGCACGCCGGCATTATGGATCTCCCGGCGCGCGGCAATCTTCAGATCGGCCTCTTCGATGAGGCCGCCCACCTCATTATAGAGGTTGCCTGCATAGTTGATCGTGGCCGCATCATGGCGGCGCAGATCGGCGCTGTTGCGGAAATCGCCGCTGGCCTCGACCACCAGGCGGGATGTCGCCTCATCGTCCAGACCGGCAACGACAACATTCCTGCCAAGCCGGAATTCGCCGGTCCTGATCCGGAAAGCTTTTGCACTGAAGATCGCCGCATCCCCCAGGCGGAAGCTGCCGACGCCATCATCGGCCTCCACGCCATCGGCCACAACCGTGGCATCTTCCACCGTGATCGCGCGGCGCGCGGCCAGTCTGAACGCACCCGCGGCCGAGCCATGACCGGAGAAGGTCAGCTGACGCGCGCCAGAAAGAGCGACATCCGCACCCGATTGCAGATCACCGCCAAAACTCAGCGTGCCTTCGCGCGCCGTGAGCTGGACACCGGAAAACCCGTAAAGGCCGGTGCGCTGCGTTGTGTGCACATCATGGCGGGCAGACGCGATCACATTCGAACCGGTCGAGACAATGTCCCGCTCCAGGGTCAGATCACCATCGTTGGACTGCACGCGCACCTGGCCCCGGGCCGCAACCGAGCGAACGGTCGTATCGCCCTCACCTGCAATGCGCACATCACCGGCTGTGGCCTTGATCGCACCGAGCATGCGCACACCAAGACCACGTTCATTGCCGATGATCTGGATGCGGCCCGCCTCCATCGCACCATATTCACGGCCATCCACAACAAGATCAGGTGCGTCTCCGGGTCCGGTCAGGGAGGCGACACGACGCTGCCTGGTCAGGTCATGGCTTTGCGCGCCACCCTCAACGTTGATCCCGTCAATCGCCGTGACCTTGCCATCGATCACGACCGTGCGGCCGATCAGGTTGAGCCTGGACAGCCCGTTCGTCGCACCCGCAAGCCCCCGGCGACCGATCGTGACCATACCCCGGCTCACATCCAGACGAACGTTGCCGCCATCGATCACCGGAACACCGGTGGTCAGCGTTGCAGTGCCGGCATTGAGGAAAGTGCACCCGTTGCAGCTGATGCCATTGGGGTTGGCAACAATGACCCCGGCGCGATCCCCGCCAACTTCAATCGCGCCCGTCAGGGCGGAGGGGCGCGTGGAGGTTACCTCATTCACAATTGTAGCTGCGGTACCACCAACCAGGTTCGGGTTCCCGGCGATGGCTCCGCCAACTTGTGTTTGCACTGAACCCTGAGAGTTGTTCAGAACGACGCCACCTGATGTGACATCAAAGCGATCATACTGGTTATGCGATACACCACCCGAATTGGGTGTGGCGATATCTATAACAGGAGCGCGTGAATTTTTCTGAATCCCGGGAGAAAAGCCGACATTGCCATTCGGATCGATGAGGATGTCCTGGGCATGCGCCAGCTCCACCATCGTCGGTTGCAACGCAACCACCACACAGGCCAGAAACGTGAAGCCGCGCGAGATCTGGCAAAAAAGCGCGCGGGCAAAGCCCTCTGCCCCCCGGAACCTGAAGCGAACGACATCAGACAAGACCCCGGATCACAAAAACGTCAATATATCCCTAACCGATCAAACCCGCTCTCTCAACCCCGACAGAAACCCGTACCGAAAAGAATGGCTCATATCTGTCTTGCGGATCTTTTCTCCCCACAGTCCGGCACCCGGCGCGTTCGTAACAAACGGGATTCAAACAAGCAGAACACATAAATGAAATCAATTAGTTAGTGGGTAGAGACGGTTCGATCCCGGTCCCGTTTGCTCCGCCACAAACCATTTGCGAACCCGAGACGAGGCCCCTAGCGGGGCCTTTTTTCTTTTTGGTTCAAAGGGGTTTAGCTGATTCATCCGACTTTCTGAGACTGGCATTTCGGCCGAAATCGGTCTCCGAACGCCCCGCGTCTCTTTCCACCCGCCCTTCACTCAAACCGAGACGAATCAACAATTATGCGCCTTTTCAGACGGTTGTCGAAAATGGGTTGCGCCGCAGTTGATGTGGGTTCAGCCTCTGTCAACGCGAACAGAGACACCCGAAAGCGGCGTGGTTGTGCGTGTTGGTGCGAACGCCCAAGAGAAGTCTCAGATGACAAAGACACTTTCCGCTCATAGCCTGGCGGCATGTCGAATGGGCCCTGGACAGACGAAGAAAACGATCTGATCGTCGCAGATTACTTTGCGATGCTGGCCGATGACATCGCTGGGCACCGCTATAACAAGGCCGAGCATCGACGGGCGCTTCTGCCCCTGTTGAACGAAAGGTCCGAGGGATCGATCGAGTTCAAGCACCAGAACATCAGCGCAGTGCTCAAGGGGCTCGGGGAAGACTGGATCCCCGGCTACAAGCCTGCATTCAATTTCCAGATGACCTTGGTCGATGCCGTGGCGCGCTGGCTGGCGCTGAACCCGGCTTGGCTTGGTCGCCGTCCTGCTGCGCGACCGCCGACCGGTCTGGCTGACGCCGCGCCGATCTGGATCGGGCCACCGCCCACGCTGTCGAACCAGCCACCGCCACAGGAACTGGAGCAGATGTTGCACATCGCGCGAACGTTCGATGTTGCAGCGAGAGACGAGCGAAACCGCACGCTCGGCCGAGCTGGTGAGAAGCGCGTCCTGGCGCATGAACGTGCAGCCCTCAAATCAGCGGGCC
>CBDIBW010000026.1:0-36931 GCA_965277135.1 Thioclava sp.
TTGCGTTTTGTGGAAGGGCCGCGCTGCCGCGAACGCTTCCGGGGTTTGGTCTTTCAGGCTGCTGTGCGGGCGCTCCGTGTTGTCGTCGATCCTGCGGCCTTCGATGATCTCGCGCGCCTCGGTGATGCTCGTGAACCAGTGCTGGTTCAGGCATTCATCCCGGAAACGCCCGTTGAAGCTTTCGCTATAGCCTATCCACATAATTCTGATTCAAAGATTTGTCCGGTTTGTTTTCCGGTCTTTCGTCTGATGGCCCTGGCTTGTGCCCATTCATGCGCGATCGGGTTCAGATCCGGCGCGTATGGGGGAAGGTATTCGAGCCTGTGCCCTGCCGTCTCAATAGCCGCTTTTGTGTCGGCCCGTTTGTGGAAAGCGGCGGTGTCGATGACGATGACCGCTGCGTCGGGAAGCCTGGGGATCAGGTCGTGCGTGGTCCAGGCATGGAACACATCGCTGTCGATGTTGGCTGAAAACAGCGTCACCGTCAGCAGCGCCTGCGTCCGCCTTTGGGGGCCGGAGGGCTTTTTTTTTTGATATGTCACCCCCGATTTGCGCAGGACCTGACAGAGCGCATTCGGGGCAACGCCAAAGCGCGCGGCACGCGCGTGCTGATACGCGTCGGGAGAGTTACGCACATCGCGCGCCACATCCTGCCCCAAGGCCGCCAGATTGATCTTGCGTTTGCGCGGCCCGGACTGATCCGGACTGATCCGGCTCCAGGCGCTTGCTACCAGCGGCAAAGAGAAGCGCGCCCGACACCAGATCGCTGCGCGGTTTCTTCAAGGGTGAGCCCTTCCGTCTTGCGAAGGGACAGAACACGACGACGGAAGGCAATGGAACAAGTCATACCAGATAGTATCATAATTATTTGGGCTGGCTATAATCGAGTCTTAAGCCTCTTCTCGCCAGATGGGGATGTTGAGTCAGAAAAGGAAATCACGCGTGCCGGACAGCGACGTCTCCCTCAGGCCAATGGGCCGCATCATGGCCGTATTGGCGCCGGGCGTGATCCATCTTGTCCTTGCTGCGCTTCTGTGCGGGGGGATCGGGTTGCTGATGCCGGACCGGATTGTCACGCTGGTTCTGTTTTCCGTTGCGGGTACGCTGCTGGTGGTCGCGTTGGCGATCCTGGGGGCGACGCGTCTGCAACAGGTCCGGCAGAACCGGCTGAATGATCAGATCGCCACGTTCATCGCACATGATGCCTCACCCGCTTTCCTCACGGATGAGGCGGACAAGATCGTATTTCAGAATCGCGCCGCGATCGCGCATTTCGGGACGCGGGCCGGCCAGCCGCTCGCGCAAGCCCTGTCGGAGCGGTTCGCGGAGCCGGCATCGGCTCTGCGCCGCTTGCGCAACAAGGCCCGCGCGGTCGGGGTGGCGCGTGAAGATCTGGTCTCGCGGTGCGGTCATGTGCGCCTTGGGGTGCATCGGATCGGACAGGGTGTGTTCCTGTGGCGGATGGAAGACATGTCCGGGCGGGCCATTGCAGGATGTGGTGCCGAGACGATCAGTCTGCCGATGCTGACGGCATCCTCCAGCGGCACGATTTTGTGCATGAACGAGGCGATGCGTCGCCTTGTCGGCGAGCGGATGCGCAATATCGACCGGATTTTCCCGGACCTGCCGATCCGTTCGGGCGAGGTGCACGAGATCGCCACAGCCAATGGCCCGCTGCGTGCCGTCGTGGCCGAGATGGAGGGCGCGGGAGGACGATCGGACATCTATCTTCTGCCGGTCCCGGTTGATCGCGAAACCACTGAGGCTGTAAATTTCGATACCCTGCCCGTTGCGCTGATGCGGCTTGACGGGCGCGGACAGGTTCAGGCGGTGAATCTCGCCGCGCGCGAATTTCTGGGCAGGATCGTCCCGGATACCACGCTTTCGGACCTGTTCGAGGGGCTGGGGCGTCCTGTCGGTGACTGGGTTGATGACGCGCTGGCCGGGCGCGCCGATCGTCGCCCCGAAGTGCTGCGGGTGCGCCGGGGCGACAGGGAGGTGTTCTTGCAGGTGACGCTGGCCCGCGTCGTCGAGGGCGGACGGCCTGGCCTGATCGGGGTTCTTTCGGATGCAACGCAGCTCAAGACACTTGAGGCGCAGTTTGTCCAGAGTCAGAAAATGCAGGCGATCGGGCAGCTTGCGGGTGGGGTGGCCCACGATTTCAACAACTTGCTGACTGCGATCTCCGGACATAGCGACCTGCTGATGCTGCGTCATGACAAGGGAGATCCCGATTTTGCGGATCTCGATCAGATCAGCCAGAATGCGAATCGGGCCGCTTCGCTGGTCGGGCAGTTGCTCGCTTTCTCGCGCAAACAGACGCTCAAGCCACAGATCCTTGATCTGCGCGATATTTTGTCGGACCTGACCCATTTGCTCAACCGTCTTGTCGGAGAGAAGGTGGTCCTGAGCCTGAGCCACGATGTGGAACTCAGTCCGGTCCGCGCCGACAAGCGCCAGTTGGAGCAGGTGATCATGAACCTCGTCGTGAATGCGCGCGATGCCATGCCGGGCGGGGGAGAGATCCGGATCAGGACCGAGAATCTGCATTTGAACAAGGACAATCGGCGCGACCGCGTTTGCGTGCCAAAGGGCAGCTACGTCGTGGTGAAGGTCACGGATGAAGGAACGGGGATCGCGTCCGACAAGCTGGACAAGATCTTCGAACCGTTCTTCACCACCAAACGCACCGGTGAGGGAACCGGGCTTGGATTGTCAACCGCCTATGGTATCATCAAGCAGACCGGTGGCTATATCTTCTGCGACACGGTTCCGGGGTCGGGCACCTGCTTCACCATCTGCCTGCCTGCCCATGACGGATCGGTGCAACCGGAATTGGGGCCCGAGCCGGAAATGATCGCGCCAGGGGAGCGGGCCGAGAGTGGCAATGCGACCGTGCTGCTGGTCGAGGATGAGGCGCCGGTGCGCGCTTTTGCCTCTCGCGCACTGAAATTGCGTGGATACACAGTGCTTGAAGCGGAAAGTGCCGAAGAGGCGCTGGAGAGGCTTTCGGACACCGGGATCACTGTGGACATCTTTCTCACCGACGTCATCATGCCGGGAATGGATGGACCCACCTGGGTTGACGAGGCACTCAAAGCCCGGCCCGGCACAAAAGTGGTGTTCATGTCGGGTTATGCCGAGGATTCGTTTCGTGATGGCAAGCCTCCCGTGCCGAATTCCGTCTTCCTGCCCAAGCCGTTTTCGCTCAGTGAGCTGATCGTGACGGTGCAAGACCAGCTTGACTGACCCGTCAGACCAGCGTGGCATAAAGGGACAGTTCGGCAGCCATGGCTTCTTGCAAGGCGGCGCTGGTTTGCGCTGATAGTTCGACATCGACCGCCGGCGGCACATTCACACGCGGAAGAATGATCTCGAAATCCAGCTTGTCTTCCAGAAATTCGACAAAACTGTCGATTTCTTCATAGCGGAACAGGTGATCGACGAGCGGAGCCCCGGCGGCATCACAAAGAAAATCCGTCTGGGATCCGGGATTCGCAAAGGACGGAGGCCGAGGCGCCATGAAGTCCTGCGCGAATTGTTCGAAGCTGCGCCCGGCCATCGGGTGCCCTGGATCATCAATATCGTCCTGAAGCTGGAAGCGATACCAGGAGCGCAGCCAGTCAAGCGGTTCGCGCATCAAGGCCACGGTGGTCAGAGGACCACCCAGTTTTGCCTCCAGATAGGGGGCAAAATGGGTGCCGTAGTCACGTGCCGTCATGTGCTTGAGTGGTGCCGGACGCTTGATTGCCACCTCGGCAAGCGGTTCCAGTGCCGCTTCGACTGCGGAGGAACCCGCCTTGGGGGTTGCGAGGAAAACGAGTCTTTGCCTGGCAAAAATCAGCATGGTTCCAGCAAGATGGTCTTTTTCAGCAGGAATAACGACCCGGGCCAGAATGGTAAACCGTTCATTTACCAATCCGTGTGAAGCTGGATCTGCAACGAATTCGTTTGAAATGATCTTGTTTCGTGCTCATATTGGCAGAAGAACATCGTAAGAACACCGGCTGGCAGGGGCGCATTGCCCGCGCGCCTGCACTATGGGATAAGGATGCGGAACAATGGCAGTAGCAAAGCTTTTCGACATGAACGACAAGAACAAGGCCGACAAGCAGAAGGCGCTGGATTCGGCCCTGGCGCAGATCGAGCGGCAATTTGGCAAGGGCTCGATCATGAAACTGGGCGGCGACAGCCCCGCGCGCGAGATCGAGGCAACCTCGACCGGGTCGCTGGGACTGGATATCGCGCTTGGCATCGGCGGTCTGCCCAAGGGACGCATCGTCGAGATCTATGGTCCGGAAAGCTCGGGCAAGACCACCTTGACGCTGCATACGATCGCGGAAGAACAGAAGAAGGGCGGGGTGTGTGCCTTCGTCGATGCCGAACATGCGCTTGACCCCCACTATGCGCGCAAGCTGGGTGTCGATCTGGACGAGCTGTTGATCTCGCAACCCGATACCGGGGAGCAGGCACTGGAAATCGTCGATACGCTGGTGCGTTCCGGGGCGGTCAGCATGGTCGTGATCGACTCGGTCGCGGCGCTGACCCCGAAATCCGAAATCGAGGGCGACATGGGCGATCACACGGTCGGTGCGCAGGCGCGCCTGATGAGTCAGGCGATGCGCAAGCTGACCGCTTCGATCGGACGTTCGAACTGCATGGTGGTCTTCATCAACCAGATCCGGATGAAGATCGGCGGTATGCAATACGGTTCGCCCGAAACGACCTCGGGCGGCAATGCGCTGAAATTCTATGCGTCGGTGCGTCTTGATATTCGCCGGATCGGGGCCGTCAAGGATCGCGATGAAATTGTGGGCAACCAGACCCGTGTGAAAGTGGTCAAGAACAAGGTGGCGCCACCCTTCAAACTGGTCAACTTCGACATCATGTATGGCGAAGGGATCTCGAAAATGGGAGAGTTGATCGACCTTGGCGTCAAGGCCGGCGTCGTCGAGAAATCGGGGGCCTGGTATTCCTATGGGGATGAACGCGTCGGCCAGGGACGTGAAAACGCCAAGACTTTCATGCGGGAACACCCCGATATCGCCTACGAGATCGAGGACAGGATCCGCGCCAGCCACGGGCTCGATTTCGGCGGCTCCGGGAATGATGACGTCTTCGATGATGAGTGATCGCGTTGATGAGTGATCGCGTTATCATGTGCGCCGGGGATCGGGGCTTCATACCTCGGCCTTTGGCATTGCTGGACAGAGCGCCGGGGCGGCGTTAAACGGGGTCCGACCAGCCCGATCAGGCAAGAAAGACATGTCCAGCCTTAACGATATTCGCTCCACCTTCCTCGACTTTTTCGAGCGCCACGACCACCGCGTCATCGAAAGCTCTTCCCTGGTGCCGCGCAACGACCCGACATTGATGTTTGCCAATGCCGGCATGGTTCAGTTCAAGAACTGCTTCACCGGGGTGGAAAGGCGTGACTATGTGCGCGCAACAACCGCGCAGAAATGCGTGCGCGCGGGTGGCAAGCATAACGATCTGGACAATGTGGGCTACACTGCGCGCCACCATACGTTCTTCGAGATGATGGGGAATTTCAGCTTCGGGGATTACTTCAAGGAGGGCGCGATCCCCTTCGCCTGGGAGTTGCTGACCAGGGATTTCGATATCCCCAAGGACAGGCTTCTGGTGACCGTCTATCATACCGATGACGAGGCGGCGGATCTCTGGAAGAAGGTCGCCGGCCTGCCCGATGAGCGGATCATCCGTATCCCGACCAGCGACAATTTCTGGCAGATGGGCCCAACCGGCCCGTGCGGTCCATGCACCGAGATCTTCTTCGATCACGGCGACAGGATACCGGGTGGCCCGCCCGGCTCGGCCGAGGAGGACGGCGACCGGTTCATCGAGATCTGGAACCTCGTGTTCATGCAGAACGAGCAGTTCGAAGACGGGTCCATGCGCGTGCTCGACATGCAGTCGATCGATACCGGGATGGGGCTGGAACGGATCGGCGCGCTGTTGCAGGGCAAGCACGACAACTACGATACCGACCTGATGCGTAACCTGATTGAGGCCTCGGCAAACATCACCGATGGCGCGCCGGATGGTCCGGGCAATGTGCATCACCGGGTGATTGCGGATCACCTGCGTTCGACTTCTTTCCTGATTGCGGACGGGGTGATGCCCTCGGCCGACGGGCGCGGTTACGTGCTGCGTCGCATCATGCGTCGCGCGATGCGCCACGCCCACCTGCTGGGCGCGAAGGATCCGGTCATGCACCGTCTGGTCCCGGCTCTGATCCGCGAAATGGGGGCGGCTTATCCGGAACTGGGGCGGGCGCAGACGCTGATCGAGGAGACATTTCTGAATGAGGAAACCCGGTTCAGGACAACGCTCGATCGCGGGTTGAAGCTGCTCGACGAGGTGCTGGTGGATCTGCCCGAGGGAGAGAGGCTGCCTGGCGAAACCGCGTTCAGGCTCTATGACACCTACGGCTTTCCGCTGGATCTGACGCAGGATGCGCTGCGCGAGCGTGCGCGCGAGGTTGACACCGAAGGGTTCGACAGCGCGATGGAGGCGCAGAAAGCCAGGGCACGGGCGAACTGGTCGGGCTCGGGCGAGGCCGCCAATGCCGCGATCTGGTTCGACCTGTCCGAAAAATGCGGCGTGACGGAATTCCTCGGCTATGACACGGAAACCGCCGAGGGGCAGATCACCGCTCTGGTGCTTGAGGGCGCTGACGTGCCTTCGGCCAGGGGCGAGGTGCAGATTGTCGTCAACCAGACGCCGTTCTACGCCGAAAGTGGTGGCCAGGTCGGTGATACGGGTCTGATCGTGACCGAGACCGGCAGGGCCGAGGTACGCGATACGAAAAAGGTTGCGGGAGTCTTCATCCATTTCGCGAAAATGATCGAGGGCGAGATTTCGAGGGGGCAAAGCGCCCGGCTGATCGTCGATCCCGCGCGCCGCACGGCGATCCGTGCGAACCATTCGGCGACGCACTTGCTGCATGAGGCACTGCGCCGCGCGCTTGGTGATCACGTCGCACAGCGCGGCTCGCTCAACGCCGATGACCGGCTGCGTTTCGACTTCTCGCATAACAAGGCACTGAGTGTCGAGGAGATTGCACGGGTCGAGCGCGAGGTGAACGCGCTCATCCGGCAGAATACGCCCGTCGAGACCCGGATCATGACGCCCGACAATGCGCGTGATCTGGGCGCACAGGCGCTGTTTGGCGAAAAATACGGTGACGAGGTGCGGGTCGTGTCGATGGGCACGCTTGGCGGATCGGGCAAGGGCACCAGCGGCAATGTCTATTCGCTGGAACTTTGCGGCGGCACCCATGTGAGGCGCACAGGCGATATCGGGGCCTTCGTTCTGACCGGCGAAAGCGCATCCTCGGCCGGGGTGCGCCGGATCGAGGCGCTGACCGGCGATGTCGCGATGGCCGAACTGCGCCGCCGCGACATGTTGCTGGGCAAGGTCGAGGCTCTGGTAAAGACGTCGGAGCAGGATCTGCTGGCACGTCTTCAGGCGATCCTTGACGAGCGCAGGCATCTGACCAATGAGGTTGCGCAACTGCGCCGCGAACTGGCGATGGGTGGTGGTGCCTCAGGTGGGCTGGAGGCAATCGAAATCAATGGGTTGAAATTTGTTTCTCAAGTGGTTTCCGGAGTGTCGGGCAAGGATCTGCCCGGCATCGTGGATGAGATGAAGGCGCAAATCGGCCCAGGGGTGATCCTTGTGGTTGCCGATACCGGTGGCAAGGCGGCCGTGGCCGCTGGCGTGAGCAGGGACCTGAGCGAACGGGTGAGTGCGGTCGATCTGGTCAGGGCGGCGGCTGTGGCGCTTGGTGGCAAGGGCGGCGGTGGTCGCCCCGACATGGCGCAGGCCGGCGGTGCCGATCCGTCGAAGGCCGATGACGCAGTTGATGCGGTGAAATCCATACTGGAACGGCTGTGATGGATCGACCTCAGCCGGCTCGGAGAAAGCCATGCTTATGCGGAAGCCACAGATCCCGGTTTGTTGTTTGCGTCTGATCCGCGCATCGTCATACTGGTCCTTAGCCCTGTCAGTGCCGCACATGCAGACTGATACATGACCGCACCCGGTCAAACGCTCAAGCCATTCAAAAACCGCTTGCACCAAAGGGGAATATCCATAAATCCATTATCTGCTGACATCGTCAGGCGGGCCGGTCTTTCTTTCCAGAGACGACATGACCTTGCAAGCCCGCCGACAGGTGCTGTCCGTTCGCTTGCGAGGAACCATGACCCAGATCCGTTTGCGCAATTCCCTGACCCGCAAGGTCGAGGATTTCCACCCCATTGATCCAGACAATGTGCGCCTCTACGTGTGCGGGCCGACGGTCTATGACCGGGCGCATCTGGGCAATGCACGGCCGGTGGTGGTGTTCGATGTGCTCTATCGTCTGCTGCGCAGGGAATTCGGGGCCGATCACGTCACCTATGTGCGCAATTTCACCGATGTGGATGACAAGATCAACGCGACGGCACGGGCGCGCAAGGCGGCAGGGGCAGAGGGCAGCCTTGAGGATCTGATCCGGGCGAGAACCGAGGAAACCATCGGCTGGTATCACGCGGATATGGATGCGCTTGGTGCGATGCGTCCCACCAAGGAGCCGCGCGCAACCGATTTCATCGCTGCGATGATCGCGATGATCGAGACGCTGATCGCCCGAGGTCACGCCTATGCGGCGCAGGGCCATGTGCTGTTCCGGGTGCGCTCCTGCAAGGAATACGGGGCGCTGTCGGGCCGCTCGGTCGATGACATGATCGCGGGTGCGCGCGTCGAGGTGGCACCGTTCAAGGAAGACCCGATGGATTTCGTCCTCTGGAAGCCTTCGGATGATGAATTGCCGGGCTGGGACAGCCCCTGGGGCCGCGGCCGACCGGGTTGGCATATCGAATGTTCGGCCATGTCCTGCGAACTTCTGGGAACGAGTTTCGACATTCATGGTGGCGGGATCGACCTGCAATTCCCCCACCATGAGAACGAGATCGCGCAAAGCCGCTGCGCCCATCCCGAAGGGAGTTTCGCGCGCCACTGGATCCATAACGAGATGTTGCAGGTCGAGGGCAGGAAGATGTCCAAGTCCCTGGGCAATTTCTTTACCGTGCGCGATCTGCTGGATCGGGGGATACCCGGTGAGGTAATCCGGTTCGTCTTCCTGCAGACGCATTATTCCAGGACCATGGACTGGACGGAGGCCAAGGCGGCAGGTGCCAGGAGCAAACTTGCGAACTATGTGGCAATGGCAGATCTCCATTGCGATTTCGGGCAGGCGCGAAAACGCGGCCCTGATCAGGCCATTCTCGATGCTCTGGCGGATGATCTGAATACCCATGCGGCCCTTGTCGCGATCGACAGGTTCGCCGGTCAGTCTGATATGGTTACCGATATGGCGGTTGGTCTCGATTTCCTCGGTCTGATTTCCCTGGATGAAATGGAGCGTCGCGTGATCCTGCGTCGTGATCAGATCCGTGGGCTTGGCGGGCTTTCTGCGAAGATGGCCAATCTGCGAGCTGCTGCTATGGAGAGCAAGGATTTCGCCCCTGTCGATGCGATGAAGCAGGCGCTCATTGACGCCGGGGTAGAGGTGCGCATGTCGAAAGCTGGCGTGGATCTGGTGCCCGGTGCCGATTTTGATCCGTCGAAGGTGGAGGGGCTGTGATGGCGCTTGATACCGGGATTTGCCCTCGGCCCGGCGTGCCGCCGGGCAGACCCTGAATTTCATGGAAGCCTGAAAAGGGGACGTTCACCCGGGATCAGCTTTCCTTTTCGATCCCGGCGTCCGTTCCGGCATCTGCCTTCCTGGTGTGATTCGTCTTCCCGGTGCGGAAGGAAACGGTCATGAAATCGGGAACGTGATCGCCCATCCCGACCACCTCGGGTCCGTCATCGCGATCACGCCGAAAGCTCGCGCCACGCCTTGGGCGCAACCGCTGATTGACGGCCCCACCGGATTTCACAGGCGCGCTCGCCTCGCTCTTGATTTCGAGGGCTTCGTCCCGAGACTCGACAGGTTCGGATTGTGGCCCGCTCTGCGCAGACTTGCGGTCACGGCGGCCACCACCACGCGACCGGCCGCCCTTTTCGTCATCACGCTTGCGCGGGGCCTGCCTGGCACCGTCGGACAGTTCGAACCCTTCGGGCAGTTCAGCGCGCGGAATCTCCATTTTGACGAGCGCTTCGATCTGGTCGAGATACTTGTCATCGGCGGGCACGGCGATCGAGCAGGCGGTGCCCTTGCGGCCCGCGCGACCGGTGCGACCGATCCGGTGCACGTAATCCTCGGCATGTGTTGGCAGGTCGTAGTTGAAGACGTGGCTCACTGCGGGAATATCAAGGCCGCGTGCGGCCACATCCGAGGCCACGAGGATCTGCAAGGATCCGTCGCGGAAGCTGTCAAGCGTGCGTGTCCGGTGGCTCTGGTCGAGGTCGCCATGGATCGCAGCAGCGTTGAAGCCGTATTTCCCCAGGCTTTTCGCGACGATATCGACATCCAGCTTGCGGTTGCAAAAGACGATCGCGTTGGTGCAGGTCTCACCCTCGGCGCGGATCAGGGCGCGCAGCAGCTCGCGCTTGGCCTTGGCAGTCTGGTCGCGGCGCGCGGGTGTGATCTGCACCAGACGCTGTGCGATGGTTTCCGAGGTCGTTGCCTGACGCGCCACCTCGACCCGCACCGGAGCGTGCAGGAACGTGTTGGTGATCCGCTCGATATCGGGCGCCATGGTGGCCGAGAAGAACAGGGTCTGGCGGGTAAAGGGCGTGAGCTGGAAAATCCGCTCGATATCGGGGATGAAGCCCATATCAAGCATCCGGTCGGCCTCGTCCACCACCATGATCTTCACATCGGTCAGGATCAGCTTGCCGCGCTCGAAATGATCGAGCAGGCGACCCGGCGTTGCGATCAGCACATCAACGCCCTTGTCGATCAGCTTGTCCTGCTCGGCGAACGAGACACCGCCGATGAGCAGGGCCCGGGTCAGCTTGGTGTATTTCGCGTAAAAGTCGAAATTTTCCGCGACCTGCGCCGCAAGTTCGCGGGTCGGTGCCAGCACCAGGGAGCGCGGCATCCGGGCACGGGCACGACCGCGGCGCAACCGGGTCAGCATCGGCAGGGTGAAACAGGCTGTCTTGCCGGTGCCGGTCTGGGCGATGCCCAGAACGTCCTTGCCTTCGAGGGCAGGTGGGATGGCGCCTTCCTGGATGGGTGTCGGCTTTTCATAGCCGGCTTCCATCAACGGGTTGAGCACTTTCGGGTCAAGTTCGAGATCGGAAAACCTTGTCATTGTCGCCTTGGTTGAATCCTGTTTTGCGTCCAGTGCCGGTCAGATCGGTCTGACGGCGCATCCGGGCGCTAGGGTTCGGGCGCCCACCATTGCCCCGCCGGATTGCGGGATTTGTAATGGTTCCTAACCGATCGTTGCGTAAAGGTCAATCCGGATGACGGAATTGCCGCCACGCAGCTTTTGGCATGTTGCTGCGTGGACAGAAACTGTCATTTGAACGGATATTTTTGTTTTTGAGGCAAAGTCTTTGCGCGTGGCGATGCCTGGTGCAAGCTCTGGTGGGGAGCGGGGTGGACCCTGTTCAAACGGTTGTTTTGAAAGGGTCTTGCAGGGGGTTGAACGGTGGGCAAGGCTTTGCCGGTTTTCCGAACATGAGAGAGTGTCCGATCTTCTGTGTAGGTTGATTGGGTTCATGCTTCCTGTGAGGAGCAAGGACGATGACGCTTTCGAACGCACTGCTGGATGCGTTTCCGAAAGAGTACAAGCGGGCTGATGAAGGAACGGAAGATCGGGCTGATGGAGCGGATGCTCGGGGCCGAACGGAGCACGCATCCGGGCCATGAGGGCTGGTGCGGAGCCGCCAGCCGATCCGTCCAGCCGCCGGAACGGGGTTGCGACGAAGCAGGTGAAGAACCCGGCCGACTTTTCCTCGAAGGCATCGAGATCGCAATCTTCCAGCTCGAAATCGTCCAGCTCGGCGGCGGCCAGATCGGCGCTCGGGGCGCTGTAGATCCGGCGCAGGTCGGCGGCCACGGCCTTGCGCTCCTTCTAGGGCGTAGACCTGTAAATGAAAAGATGATAAAAGATTTACAACACAGGAGGGTTCATGTCGTCGAATTTCTGGCTCACTGAGGAACAGTTCAGCAAAATCAAGCTGTTGCTTCCCAACAAGCCGCGCGGAGTGCCGCGTGTGGATGATCGGCGGGTGTTGTCGGGGATCATCTTTTGCCTGCAGCGCGGGTATCGCTGGTCGGATGTGCCGGCCGAATACGGCCCGGCCAGGACGCTTTACAATCGTTACAAACGCTGGTCCGAGCCAGGCATTTTCGGGGCAGGTGTTTTCGAGCGGGTGTTTGAACGGCTTGCACGCGAACATGCCGATCGACGCGTTCTGCTTCGGCGCGGAACTCCGCACGCGCTTGTTTGCCCATGTCCATTCTCCTTTGTAACACGATACGTGGTCAAAGGAGCGGCACAATCCCGGTACAGGTCCACTCCGCCCAACGGCACAGGTCCGATCTCCGCGTCGGCATCCGGAAGCGCAATCGCCATCGTCGCCTGCGCCTCGACCCGGTAGCTGTCCATGTCGATGGCTTCGAGGATGCCCTTCGAGAGATCCTGCTCCTCGGGCGCCGGCAATTTCGGCGTGAGGAAGTTCAGAAATATCGAGAGCTTCTCCCATTCCGCATTCGTGTAGGGCAGGATGGCCGCGAGGAATCCATAGGTGCGCGTGAAAGCCTTCGCCTTGCCCTTAACAGGCTGCTGAAAACCGATGTGGGTTTCGGTTGACATCTGCGTTCAGCGGATTTTGTTTTCGGTTTTGGCTGCGTTTCCTGGCCTGTCATGGCGCGTTTGCGGGCGGTCTTGACCCGCGTTCCGGGTCATACGGGCAATAACCTTGGCAATCGGGTCAGATTACTGGCCGCCCTAGTCATTGTGAACTTGGCGCGCCCCTTTTCGAGACCGCGATGAACTGTTTGGGCCATGCCACCGACGGTTTTGGCCCATCCAAACGGGTCTTCGATCTTCTTTCGCCGCTTCTGCGAGACGGCGTAGCCGGGATGCCGGGTTGTCCGAGCGTCGATAGCGGAATGGCGGGCCTTTTGGGCGACATGTGGTGTCACGCAGGCCTGCCGAAGGTCGGCAACGAAATCGGCACTGTCGTACCCTTTATCCGCGCCAAGTGTCTTATCCGCGCCAAGTGTCAGCTGCCGGGTCGATCCCTGTGAATGGCGGTGGATCATGTCGAGTGCCGCCTTGCGGTCACCATACCCGTCCGCATGGGTCAGGTCCGCCTGGACGATCAGACCATTGCGGTTCTCCATCAGAGTCTGCCCGATGAAACACGGAATTGCGCCCGCGCCGGGGGATTTCTTGTAAAGCAGGGCGTCGGGATCGGTGACCGACGCATGGGTTTTGTCGGATCGGTTTTGTCGGATCGGTTTTGTCGGATCGTTTCTCCCCCTTGAAGTCGACTTCGGCATTGCGGGATTTGCTTTGCATCGGCGGGGTCTCCGGAGGGTGAGGCTGGTCTGGCTTGCGGGGGGGGGCATCGGTCGGCGGGTCGCCCGGATCGTCTTCCTCCGGCGGCGCCTTTGGCTGGAAGCTCTTCATCGAAGCCCGGGCCTTCAAGATGGCCTTGATCAGCGTGCCGTCGACCGGGAAATGTGCGTCCGACAGAAGTGGCTTGACCTCCGGGTGCGCCAGGATCGCGGCCATCACCTTGCGCGACATCTCTGTCGTCAGCAGCCGGTCCCGGTTCCTGGTGAACGCGGTCGGCCTTCGGCCCGGGGCTTCGCCCGTTCGGTGCTCAAATCAGCCCGCCGGGCTGATGTCCGGGCGCACCTCACCCCGGACCGGATCGTCCACGCCAAGGCCAACAAACCAGCTCAACAGCAGATTGTAATCCATCTGTTCCCTCAACTGCCGCCCGGATCGGATGGAGAACAAAATTTGCAGCAGGCTGGCCCGGATCAGCCGCTCCGGGGCGATCGAGGGGCGACCGAAATCAGTGTAAAGGGCCTCAAACGCGGCGTCCAGGCTGGTCAGCGCGTCGTTCACCACCTGCTGGCACCACCTGCCGGATTGCGCAACGGATGCCGCGCGGGAATGCGCTCCTTCAGATCAACATAGCTGAACAAAGACCTGGCAAGCGATCGCGGAAGATGACCTAGCGGTGATGTGGTAATCCCCCCATTTTTAATGGGTTTCAGCTGTAGAATTCATGCGGCTGTTTTCAGTTTCCTGGCGGGTGTGATCCCGCTGATGGCCCTGTTGGGCCTGTCGTTGTTGTCAGTCCAGAGCCATTGTGTGGCTTGATCCTGAGCCTCCTCTATCGTTTCAAAGATGTTTTGATCGAGCCCTTCGTGCCGCACCGTTCGATTGTAGCGCTCGATGCAGGCGTTTTGCCGGGGCTTTCCGGGCTGGATATATTCGATGGCGATGCCACGCCTCGACGCCCCTTGCATCAGCAAGCCCCTGACATGTTCGGGGCCCTTATCAACCCGAATGATTGCGGGCTTTCCGCGCCATTCGATGATCTGGTTCAGGCGGCGCACGACACGCCTGGCGGGGAGCGAGAACTGGCGGGGAGCGAGACGTCGACCTCGATCCCCCGCCCCTCGCGATTGAAGTCATCCAACACATTCAGCGTGCGGAAGCTGCGTCCATCTGCACGTTGATCTGCCATGACGTCCATTGACCCGGTCTGGTTCGGCGCCTCCGGCACAGCCAGCTCATCCGGCTTGGGCCGTTTCAGGCGCTTTTCGGGTTTGATCCGCAGGTTCAGGTCCAGCTCGCAAGAGATGCGACAGACCCGCTTGTGGTTCCATTTGAAGCCTTTCACGGTACGCAGATACAAAAAACACAGGCCAAAACCCCACGACCGCAACCCCACGACCGCAACCCAACGACCGCCGATTGGCCGTCAGACGAACAAGCCAATCTGCAATTTCCGCATTCTCATCACTGAGCTTGCGCTCGTACCTGTAACAGGTCTCGCTGATCTGGAAGGTGTGGCAGGTCAACGCGATGCTGACCCGATGCTGACCCGATGCTGACCCGATGCTGACCCGATGTCTTTGAACAGCGTCTCAGGCCATCTCTTTGCGTTGAGACGGCCTTGACGCTTTTTTCCAAGCGCCTCCTTCAGCAGATCGTTCTGCATGCTCATCTCAGCATACAGGCGCTTGAGGCGGCGGGTCTCTTCCGCCATGGCCTTCAGCTCAGACATCATACGGGCATCCATATACTGGCATCCAGCCCTCCGAACCTGGCTCGCCACTTGTAAAAACGGGCGCTGCTCATTCCATGTTCGCGGCAAAGCTCTGAAACGGGCACGCCCTTCTCAGCTTGGCGCAGGAGCGCCATGATCTGAGAGACGCTGAATTTTGCGTTCTTCATCCGAATTCTCCTCGGTCATAGTGACGGAAAAATTCTACTTTTGAACACCTCTATCTTTCGGCGGGATTACCAAACCCTTTTTCAAAGGGATTAGACCAACATAGAAGCGCTAAGAATAACTTAGATGTCACATCCCGAATGATTGTATGGCCGCTTCTTGAAGAGTTCGGGCTTGTGGCGATGCCACTCCTTCAGCGCGTCGAGGGGCGTTCGGCCCTTGAGCACTGACTTGAGCACTGACTGTGGAAGTTGGCCGTTGTAGAGCCGGACATAGCGCAGGATCGTCTGTTCCAGATCCTCCCCAGAGCGGAAGCGGTGGCTCTGCAGGACGTCTTCTATCCGGCCATTGAAGCGCTCGACCCTTCCGTTCGTTTGCGGCCGGATCGGCGGCGCGAGTCGATGCTCGATCCCGAGCTCGGCGCAGAGGCGGTCGAACGCGTGGTTCCCCGTCGCAGCGCGCTTGCGCAGGCCGAACAGCCGATCAGTGAACTCCTTGCCATTGTCGGTGAGACCCCGAGTGATCTTCATCGGCGCCGCCCGGTCGAGGTCGCGGAGGAACCTTCGCGCGTTGACGGCGGTCTTCGCCGGGTAGATGCGCACGAAAACCCGGCGGGTGGCCCGGTCGATGGCCACGAAGAGGTAGCGGCGGCGGGTCTCGTCGGCCATTTGCGGCAGGTACTTCACGTCAACATGCAGGTAGCCGGGCTCGTATGCCTTGAAGGGCTTGTGCGCCGGCTTCGGCGCCTTCGGCTTCAAATCCTGCAGCCGCGACACGCCATGGCGCCGAAGGCATCGGTCCAGCCCGGAGCGCGAGACGTTCGGGTTCAGGAACTCGCGGACGACGGCGAGCAGGACGGCGAGCAGGTCGTCGAGCGGCAAAAGCAGCGTCGTCCGCAATGCCACGGCAACGGCCTCCTGAGCCGGCGTCAGCATCGTCTGTCGCTTGTGCGCGGTATGGCTGCGGTCATGGACACTGTCCCGCTTGCGCCATTTCCAGACCGTCTGCTCGGAGATGCCATAGCGCTCCGCAATCACCCAGGCCGGCTCGTCGCTCGCCTGGATCGCGGCCCTGATCCTGGGGGGCGTCGTCGCCTGCTTGTGAAGAGAGATCAACATGCTTGCCCCCCATCCCGAACCTCACGCAGGATCCACCTTGCCATGAAAAGCGCAGACCGGCGAGGGGCTATGTGATCGTCGGGGACGGAACACTTAGAAGCGCATTACTATGTTCGGAAAATGCGCACAGCCATGAAACCTTTGTTCAAAACCCCGTTAAAACAACCGTTTGAACAGGGTTTGCTCCGCTCGCCACCAGAGCCTGCACCAGGCCCCGCCACGCCCAAATACCCCGTATTTCGCCCGTACTGAAGGACAAGCCACCGCGCCCGAAACACAGGCCAAAGGTGACGTCCCGTTTGATGGTGTAGGTGTCGGTGGCCATCGGGTTTCTCGGTAGGGTCGGGTTGCGCCCACCAACCTGAACCGAGGGATAGACCCGATGACCAAACCTATGATGGACCTCCGCGCGCTGGTGGAGAAGATCGGAGATGCCGATCTGCTGCGTGAGATGATCGGCTTCGCCGCCGAACGTCTCATGGAGCTGGAGGTCGGCGCCAAGACCGGCGCCGACTGCGGCGAGAAGCCCCCCGAGCGACTGGCGCAGCGTAACGGCTACCGCGATCGCGACTGGCAGACGCGGGCCGGCAGTGTCGAGCTGCGCATCCCGCGCCTGCGCACCGGCTCCTGCTTCCCGTCCTTTCTCGAGCCGCGGCGCTCAGTGGAGAAGGCGCTGACGGCTGTCATCCAGGAAGCCTATGTCCATGGCGTGTCGACACGGTCGATGGATGACCTCGTGCAGGCCATGGGCGGCACCGGCATCTCCAAGAGCCAGGTCAGCCGGCTTTGCGAAGAAATCGACGAGCGGGTCGATGCCTGTCTCACCCGTCCGATCGAGGGCGAATGGCCCTACCTCTGGATCGACGCGACCTATCTCAAGGTCCGCCAGGGTGGCCGGATCGTGTCTGTCGCCGTGACGATCGCGGTGGGCGTGAACACCGATGGCCGCCGCGAAGTGTTGGGCATGGCGATCGGCGCTTCCGAGGCGGAGCCGTTCTGGACCGCGTTTCTGCGCGATCTTGTCCGCCGTGGCCTCTCGGGCGTGAAGCTGGTGATCCCGGACGCGCATGAGGGCATCAAGGCGGCCACGGCGCGGGTGCTGTCGACCACCTGGCAGCGCTGCCGAGTGCATTTCCAGCGCAATGCCCTGGCCCATGCCCCTGGCCCATGCCGGCAAGAACAGCCGCAGGGTGGTCTCGGCCTTCATCGCCACGGCCTTTGCCCAGCCGGACCACGCTGCGGCCAAGACCCAGTGGCGGCTGGTGGCGGACCAGATGCGTCCCAGGCTGCCGAAATTGGCCACGCTCATGGACACGGCGGAGGAGGACGTGCTGGCCTACATGACCTTCCCCGCCCAGCACCGCGCGAAGTTGCACGCGACGAATCCAATTGAGCGTCTGAACGGAGAGATCAAGCGACGCACGGACGTCGTCGGGATCTTTCCCAACGAGGCCTCGATCCGGAGGTTGGTGGGCGCGATCCTGATGGAGCAGACCGAGGAATGGACCGTCCAGCGTGGCCGTTACATGACGCTGGAAACGCTCGTGCCGGTCTGCGATGATATCATGGTCAGCCTACCTGCCGCGCAGCGCGACTGACCAGCTCGGCCCGCCTTTGAGCGCGAGGACCACCGCCAGCTACACCATCAGCTGGGACAGAATCAGCGCAAAAATGCTGATGTTGCAGTCATCGTTCGATCTGCCTACGAAAAGCGCAACATGACACGGCGGGCGAGTCCTGTGAAATTTCCACGCCTCGTTGATGCTGTTGCGCGCGGTATCCATCCACCTGTAGGGCCTCCGGCACAGATCAAACGCAGATAAGACGTATTTCTGGAAACGAAAATAGGCCCCGCAGGATCTACTTCGGGAGCCTTCGCTCCGGTCGGGATCCTCTTGCGCCCCACTGGGGACCGGCCAAGCCGGTAGGTCGCCGTATCGCTCAAAGGCTCACCCGATCATGGACGACACTGAATACATATACGACAGGAGGGTAGACTTCAAGTTAATACTGCATACGCACTTGATGTGGTGATAAAGAGCGGAACAACAAGCTCTTTAGGAATAGAGCCGCTCATGGGGCTTGCGTGGGGGAACCGGCGGTTCCCGATACGGACGCGCCATCAGCGCGGCCCAAGGATGCAGGGGCGTTCGGCTTGCCCGAATCCCCCCTGCCGATGTGATCGCCGCGTGAGCGCGGGGATCTCTGAACATTCTCCCGCCAAAGCTTTCCGGCTTGTGGCAAGGTCTGGCGCTGCGAAGGCGACCGTTTATCCGGATGGGCCGCAATTGGTCGCTGATAGGGCCATGCGCCGCGCGGCGCGGTGTCTCGGGACGAGACGGCGGTGTTGCCTGAGCAGGTCGAGCTCGTATTCGTTCAGGCTGCCCTTCAGGCCCAAACGCAGCCGGTCATTGCCATCGCGCGGCGCATAGTTTGCTGCGTGTCGCCGGGAAGGCTTTGCCAAGGCGGTGTCTGTGTCACGGGCACGGACTGGATGTCCGGGAACAGCTCGAGATGCGTCGTCGTCATTGTGCGCGGCATGGGCCAACCTCCGAATCTCGTGTTCAGAGGCCGATGCTGCGTCATCGCGTGATGGGGAGCCGGATTTATTGAGCGGAACGCAAGCGGCATCGCAAACCAGCCCGAGAGTGTCAGGTGTTCTGTGTATGAATGATCCGGTCCATGCTTCATCGAAAGGAAGCATGCATGCCACTCTCCAAGGACCTTCCGGATGACCTTCTGAAGGGCGTTGAGCGCGCTGAGGACCTGCCTGGCGACGCCGGGTTTATGAAAGAGCTGAAGATCAAGCTGATGGAACGGATGCTGTGCGCGGACCCGGCGCGCCGCAGAGATGGCGATCTTCGAGTACATCAACGGCTTCTACAATCCCCGCCGTAGACACTCAGCTCTGGGGTGGAAAAGCCCGCTGGCTTTCGAAGCAAAGGCCGCTTAAACGAGAAACCAGAGCGGCATAAAACCGGTACAGGTCCAGTATTACAGACACGTTTGTAAAGCCCGACCCTGCACTCGGTTTTTTCCAGCTTGGCTTACTGATGATACTGGCCTTCACCTTCGGGGCGCTGGATTGGCTCTTTGTGCCGTTTCTTGGGGTTCTTAAATAGTGTAGTCACGAGATATGGTAAGTGTTATTCTCCTCCCAAGATTTTTAAGAGGAGTTAAGGATGGGATCTCACAGGCGTCACGATATATCGGATCAGGTCTGGGACTTGCTCTCACAACACCTTCCCGGGCGCAAGGGGAGTTGGGGTGGAATCGCTCAAGATAATCGTCGGTTTATCAATGCCGTATTCTGGATTATGCGTACAGGAGCCCCCTGGAGAGACCTTCCTCCTGATTACGGCGGCTGGAGTAATACGCATCGTCGTTTCATCCGGTGGCGAGACAAAGGAATATGGGAGAAACTCTTGGAAATAGTGATTGATGATCCCGATTACGCGTGGCTTATAATCGATGCCTCTCATTGCAAGGTTCATCCTCATGCCGCAGGGATCATGCCTGCAGGGGCCCGTGGAGGGAATCAAGATATGAGTCGCACAAAAGGGGGCTCAACACAAAACTCCATTTGGCCGTGGATGCGCATGGTATGCCGGTCCGGGTTATTGTTACAAAAGGCACAACAGCAGATTGTACTCAGGCGGGAAAACTCATGACAGGCCTGAATGCGGAACATCTTCTGGCAGACCGGGGATATGACAGCAACGCCATTGTTAGGCAAGCAGAAGACCAAGATATGAAAAGTGTTATCCCACCAAGGAAGAGCCGTAAAGAACAACGGGACTATGACAAAGATCTCTATCAGTTAAGACATCTCGTTGAAAATGCGTTCCTGCATTTAAAGCGTTGGCGTGGTATTGCAACGCGGTATGCCAAAAATACTTCCTCCTTCTTGGCAGCCGTACAAATCAGATGTATCGCTCTTTGGGCCAAAATCTCATGACTACAATATCTAGGGCCTTGATCCGCTCAAGCAGATCTTCCAGCGGCCCGTTCAGCAGGTTGGAAAGGGGGCGGTAACTGAGTCCGCGCGCTTGGGCGAGTTTCTTGGCGGCCTCAAAATGGGCGCGGGCCGCGCCAGCATCACCAGCCGCAATGCCTCCCATTCGGCAAGCAGCTCGACCTCCACCTGCGCCGCCTTTTGAAGCGCCTCGGATTTACTGTCGGTGTGGAGGGCCTGCCGAACCTGACTGACAGGCTTACCGTCGCGCCCAACCACGATGCCACGGAATCGCTTAAAAATAAAAAACCCTCCGGTAACGGAGGGTCTTTTTGTTTATGGAGCGGGCGATGCGCGACGAACAACTCAACGGGACCATGTTCCATGACCTGGGTTCCATGACCTGGCGCGTGCGCGTGGCGTGATCGCCGTCCAGGACGACGACACCAACACCCAAGCGCCCGCATGCGGTCGTGAATTGCCAGACCCCGGCTGACTGCGCGCGAACCCTGACAACCACAACCGCACACCGCCGATCGGTATAAACACCAAACGGGGTCCGGTCGCGGCCGGATGAAAGTGCAGCGGCAGGGCGGTCATGATCTCCCGCCGACGCGCACGTATCTTGCTCTACAACACCTTTTAGCGATGGTTAGTGGCCCAGACTACATGATAAAGATAGGAGAGCCATGGCTGGTTGTAGAATATCTCATGTGGCGGGATCTGCGGGCATGTGCGGCTCGATCATCCGTGCCATTTTCGCGGCCCATTGCGCGCTTTCGATCACCCGTGGTTTCGGCGTCTTCCAGCGCAGGCTGTCGGGGATTCCACGCAACCGGCACAGATATGCAATCGCGTCTTCCAGTTCGGGAAAGCGCCCAGGCTGATGCAGATGCAGATAGAGCGCGACCAGCGTGACCGAACGCGAGCGCCCGGCGCGGCAATTGACCAGAAGATTGCCATGTTCACGCCGCGGATAGCTGGGTTTTTCGGGAAATTTCTGTTCCAGAAGCCCGCGCATCTGGTAATAGCCTGCCAGCATCATCGGCACCGGATTGCCCGGTCCGTCAACGAGGCCCAGCTTGTAATAGCGCACGAAGCCCATCGCCCAGGGCAGATTTCGCGCCTGTGGATCGGGTTCGGTCACCACATTGATGTCGAGATTGACGGCAAGGTTGAGCACCATTGTGATGTTGTGGGCGCGCAGCAGTTCAGGGTCCGAGGCCGCATGCTTGTTGCCGATATGGAGCGCGATGCCGGTGCCCGTCAGATCCTCTTCGATCAGGGTGATCGGACGGCGCAGCGAGAGATCCTCGGCACTGGCATCGGGGTTCGGGGTGGCGGAAGTCGTCATGAGATCGCTTTCTTCTTGAGCGGTGGATTTGTCCGGATCCACCATCGAAACGAAACGGGCGGACCTGCATCAGGCCCGCCGCATCGTACATGTGCGGCCCGGTTCAGCCGCGGTGATTGATCGCCCAGAGATCCTGCCAGTCCTGGCGATGTTCCCAGTCGCTCGTCGAGGTCTTCGCGTGATATGGCGTCATCTGGTCGAAATGGGCCGCGATCCCCGAGGGCTCGTCCGCAGGCAACGGCACATCCCTGTTCGACGATTTCTTGCCATCGACCGATTGCGGCGCGGCACCTTCCCCGGTCAGCATGTAGTGCACGAAGAGCCTGGCGGCGGCAGGGCTCGGGGCACCTTTCGTGATGAAGAGCATCTTGGCACCCATGAAGCCCGAGAACGGCTCGATACCGGGGCAGATGCCCAGCTTCATGCCGTTCGCATTCTCGCGGAACTTTCCGGTCGAGAGCACGCCGACGAAATTTTCCTTCGTGTCGGGCGCGCCGATCGCCTGCGCGGCATCGCTGTCGGAATGGGTCAGCAGCGGCTGGTTCGCGGCAAGCCCCGCCACCCATTGCGCGGTCGCGGTGCCCTTTGACATATCAAGCGACTTGCCGAAATGGTCCTGGTAGGCGGCGGCCATCCTGTCGTCGTAATGGTCCTGAAGCTGGTTGAACCAGTCGGTATAAGCCGGTTTTCCAAGCGGATCCTGCATCGCGATGCGACCCTTCCATTCGGGATCGGTCAAGGCCCAGATATTCGAGATCGGGCAGATGGCATTCAGGCCGGTATTGTAGGCGATCACGTTGGCCGAGATGTTTTCGATCAACGGATCCTGCATGTCCGCGGGCACCTTGTCGGCCATATCCGACGGGAAGTAGCTCACGACATGGCCCGGACCAAGAAGCCGGGCTTGCGCCGCCGGGGCATCGGAAATCGCGATCACGTCGGTTCTGACATTTCCGGCACGCGCCTCGTTGGTGACGATCTTGATCGTCTGCGTCACCTTCGATTTGATGCCAGAGGCATTGAGGCCATATTTCCCGGCAAAATTGGCAACCTGTTCCTTGATCTTGCCGGTCGAGTCGTAAACCACCAGCGGGGGTTCGGTTCTGGCCTGGGCCAGCAGCGCCTGCTCGTTGAAAGCATCGGCCAGAGCCGGGCCGGCAGTGCCCAGCAGCAGCGCCGCCAGAAGGGAGATCTGTTTCATCGCGTAAGCCTTTTTCAGTTGAGGGCAGTGGTTGGGGTGAGGGGGATCGCGGCGCCGCTGGCGGTGGAAAGCGAGCCAGAGTCCGGGGCGATCCGGGTGCCGTGCGCATCGAACAGATGCAGCGCCTCGGGGTGGGGTTGCAGATGCAGGGTCTCGCCGGCCTGCCAGCAAGGCGGCACATGGGTGACGCCACGAAGCCTGCTCGATTCGGCCGCGACGCAATGCTCCAGTTCGATAATCCAGCTGCCGCCCGTGGGCAGGATCGAGCGCAGCGAGAGCGGCACCGACGCCGGGCCTGGCTCGCGGTGCAGCGTGAGACCCTCGGGACGCAGCCCGATCGCCGCCGCCCGGCCCAATGCCGCGCGTTGCCCGCCCAACGCCCCCGATCGCTCCAGCGCGGCGGCCAGCGGTGTGCCGGTCCCGACCATGTTGATCGGCGGATTGCCGATGAACTCGGCCACGAAGCGGTTGGCCGGGTGGCGATAGATCGCGTCGGGGCGTCCGATTTGTTGCAACTTGCCGCCGCGCATCACCGCGATCCGGGTGGCAAGCGTCATCGCCTCCCATTGGTCATGGGTAACAAAGATGATGGTGGTGCCGAACGCGCGATGCAGCCGTGCCAGTTCTTCGCGCATCTTCAGCCGCAAGGCGGCATCGAGATTCGAAAGCGGCTCGTCGAGCAGCAGCACCTTGGGATTGACCACCAGCGCACGTGCGAGAGCCACCCGCTGCTGTTGTCCGCCCGATAACTGCCCGGGCCAGCGATCGCCCAGCCCCTCGATGCGCAGCTTGGCCATCACCTCGCCGACGGCGGTGCGCCGCGCGGCCCGGTCGAGCCGGCGCAGCCGCAGCCCGAACTCGATATTGCGCGCGACCGTCATGTGCGGCCAGAGCGCGTAGGACTGGAAGACCAGGCCCAGGTCGCGTTTCTCGGGCGGCACGAAGCGGCCCGTCGCGGTGCTGTCAACGATGCGCGGACCGATCGCGATCTCGCCGTCCGAGATCGGTTCAAGCCCGGCAATCATCCGCAGGATCGTCGTCTTGCCGCAGCCGGAAGGGCCGAGGATGCACATGAAGTCTCCGTCCTCGATGGTCAGCGAGACCCCGCGCACCGCCGGATCGGCCCCCGCAGCGTAGCGCTTGATCAGATCTGTCAGCCTGATATCCGGCATTGTTTAGCCTCCAAGGCCCTGGGCGAGGCCCGTTTTGGTGATCCGGTTGATCGCCATCGTTCCCCCCCAGGCGACCAGCGCCACGACAAGAACGACCGCATTGGCGGCCTGTTGGTAATTGTAATCGACCAGCCGCAGCGCGAAGGTGGTGAGCAGATCGGTCGAGGGCACCGCGAGGATGATGACCAGCGAGACATTCTTCACCCCCGAGATGAAGGGCATCAGCATCGCGGTGATCAGCGGCCCGCGCTGGATCGGCAGCACGATGGCGCGCATCCGGGTGAACCAGCCGGCACCGGCGATGCGACCGGCCTCCTCGACCTCGCGGCCAAGCTGACTCATTGCCGCGATCCCGGTGCGTGAGGCAAAGGGCATGTGATCGGCCAGCATTGCCAGAAGCAGGATCAAGGGCGTGCCGTATAATGCCGGGATCGGCCCGTGCGGCACCGCGAAAAGCGACATGAACGCGGCGGCGAAGGCGATACCGGGCACCAGATAGGGCATGAAGGTCACCTGCCGCAGAGCCGTGCCGACCCAGCGTTGCGGACTGCGCAGCACCGCATAGCCGACCAGCAGACCCAAGCCCCCCGCCGCGATCGAGGACAGGCCGACGATGCGCAAGGTGTTCCAGGCCGCGGCCCAGAACGCGCCGCTCAACAGGATCCCGCTCTCCATTGCGACCGTGTGCAATCCGTGCCCGGTCCAGTAGGCGAGGGTGAAATTCCCGGCAGCAAAACGGCCGGGCAGTTTCATCACGGTGGACAGCGCAAGCACCCCCAGCGGGATCGCCACCCCGGCGATGAACACCAGCATGGCCAGCGCGAGGGCCGGCAGCCGCCAGCGGCCCAGCGGGTGGATACGTTCGGCCATGCCCTTGCCGCCGATCGTGGCGAAGCGCCGTGTCTCGCGCATCATGCGCGCGTCGATCGACAGCGTGATCACCCCGATCAGCATGATCACGCCTGCGATCACCGCCGCCACGCCCGATTGTTGCGAGTTGATCGCGCGATAGAGCGAGATCGAAAGCGTCTCGAACCTGACCGGCAGACCAAGGATATAGACCACCGAGAATTCGCCCACCGCATCGGCGAAGACAAGCAGGCATGCCGAGAGCAGGGCCGGACGTATCAGCGGCACCACGATCGAGCGGGCAACGCGGCGATGCGAAGCCCCGAGCATCCGCGCCGCCTCTTCCATCCGCACATCCATCCGGCGCAGCGCATTGCCGACCAGCAGGATCGCGAAGGGCATGTAATGCAGTGACAGGATCAGGATCGAGGGCAACATCCCGTAGGACAGCCAGTTGGGCGGCGTGAAGCCCATCGCCTGCGCCCAGCCCGGCTGGCCGCCTACAGTGCCGTTCTTGAACATGGTCAGCCAGGCCAGCGCAAAGGTCGAGGCGGGCAACATGAAGGGCACGATCAGCGCGGTGGCAAACCAGCGCCGCCCCGGCAGATCGCTGCGCGCCACCAGCCAGCCCAGCAACGAGCCCAGAGTGATCGCGATTGCGGTCGCGCAACAGGCAACGATCAAGGTGTTGGTAAAGGGTTGCCAGAACAGGATCACAGAGATCATCGACGCGAAGACGCGCCTGAGATAATAGAAAGTGAAATCACCATCCGGCACATGCGTGCGCATTTCGTCTCCGGTATGGGAGACGAGCAGATCGGTCAGGATCGAGACCAGCGGTGCCACAATGAGATACAGAAAGACCGCGAGCAGAGCAAACGCCAAAACCGCGCCCGGATCACGAAACGACACGATAAAACGATATTTGAGAGCGGAGGCGCTCCGACGGGCAAAAAACGGGCTGTCAACGGGCATGACTTGCTTCTCTCGCTGCGCACCTGTCCCGCTTAGGTGGACTTTGTGACGCGCCAGTGACATTTCATGCCGGAATCCCCGCTGATCCCGGTTTCGTGCAGACCTTGCGATCGCATCCCCGATCAGCCCTGTACCGCACTTGACCCGAGCGCCCGGGAACGGCACGAAACGAAAACGAGAATCAACCGGGCGGGCCGATGATCCGACGCATTCATGACTGGACCATGTCAATGGCGGGCCATCCCCATGCGATCCGGGCACTGGCGCTGGTGGCTTTCGTCGAAAGCTCGGTCTTTCCGATCCCACCCGATGTGCTGATGATCCCGATCATCCTTGCGCGGCCGAAACTGGCCTGGCACGTGGCTTTGGTGGCGACGGTCTCTTCGGTGCTGGGCGGTTGTCTGGGCTATCTGATCGGCTACGGGTTCATGGAGGTGATCGGCCAGCCGATTCTGGAATTTTACGGCAAGGTCCGGGCCTTTGACGATCTCGGCGCACGGTTCAACCAGATGGGCGGTTGGGCGGTGCTGATTGCGGGCGTCACGCCATTCCCCTACAAGGTCATCACGATCTTTTCGGGGGCCACACATCTGGCGCCGGCACTGTTTCTCGGGGTCTCGATCGTGGCGCGCGCCCTGCGTTTCTTCATCCTGGCGGGACTGCTGTGGAAATTCGGCCCGCCGATCCGGGCCTTCATCGACCGCAGGCTTGGTCTGCTCTTTACCCTGTTCGTCGTTCTGCTGATCGGCGGCTTCTATCTGCTGAGGTATCTTTAGAGATGCGACAAGAACCGCTTTCGCCACGCATGCTGGTGGCCTGTGCCGGGGCCGGGTCGGCCTTCGCTCTGGCTGGCGCGCTGATATTCCAGGCCATGGGCTATGCGCCGTGTGAGCTGTGCATCTGGCAACGCTGGCCGCATCTGGCCGCAGCGCTGATCGCGTTCGCCATCGTCGGGTTCAAACTGCCGCGCTGGACGATACTGTCGGGCGCGCTGGCCGCCCTGATCACCTCGGGCCTTGGATTTTACCACTCCGGGGTTGAGCGACACATCTTCGCCGGCCCCGAAAGCTGCACCTCGAACCCGGTCTCGACCAGCATGTCGGCGGCGGATCTGATGGAGCAGATCAATTCCGCCTCTCTCATGCTCTGCGACCAGATCCAGTGGGACATGTTCGGCATGACCATGGCCAACCTGAACGCTGTCGGCGCACTGGTTCTGGCGGGCATCTGGATCCGGGCCTATCTCAAGGCAGGCCGCACCGCCTGAACGGGCCGACCGAAACGGAAGCTCTGCCCCTCTGCCCTTCTCGTGGACCATGTCCCTTGGGATATTGGGGACAAGGAAACAGGATACCTCTTTGTCCCGATGCAAATATCCCCGCCGGAGACTTCTGAATGCGTCACTGACATGACGCTTTGGGTGCCTGGCGATTGCGCCCGCCGCCTGCGGGCCTTATAGCATCCTGCAACAAGACCCAGAACAATCGAGGCGCGCGTGACCGACATTCCCGAACAGCCGGAAACCGAAAGCGTGGGGCCGGGCCAGCCCTCCTACATGAGCCCAACCGTCTCCATTGCCGATGAGATGAAGACCGCTTATCTTGATTACGCAATGAGCGTGATCGTAAGCCGTGCGATCCCCGATCTGCGCGATGGGCTCAAACCGGTGCACCGGCGCATTCTTTATGCGATGCACGAGACCGGCAACACGCATGACAAGCCCTATCGCAAGTCGGCCCGTCCGGTGGGTGATGTCATGGGGAAGTATCACCCGCATGGCGACGCTGCGATCTACGATGCGCTGGTGCGGATGGCGCAGTCTTTCTCGATGTCGCTGCCACTGCTGGATGGCCAGGGGAATTTCGGCTCGATGGATGGCGATAACGCGGCGGCCATGCGCTATACCGAAGTGCGCATGGACCGGCCCGCTGCCGCCCTGCTGGCCGATATCGAGAAGGATACGGTCGATTTCCAGGATAATTATGACGGCAAGGACCGGGAGCCGGCAGTGCTCCCGGCACGCTTCCCCAACATGCTGGTCAATGGCGCGGGCGGCATCGCCGTCGGCATGGCAACCAACATTCCGCCGCATAACCTTGGCGAAATCTGCGACGCGACTCTGGCGCTGATCGAGACCCCCGACATGTCGGACGAGGCGATCATGGAGATCGTCCCGGCGCCCGACTTCCCCACCGGTGGCCAGATCATGGGCCGGGGAGGGGCACGCAAGGCCTATCTTGAGGGGCGCGGCTCTGTCATCATCCGCTCCAGAACCCGCGTCGAGGAAATCCGCAAGGATCGCCACGCGATCGTCATCGACGAGATCCCCTATCAGGTGAACAAGGCGGCGATGATCGAAAAGATCGCGGATCTGGTGCGCGAGAAGAAGCTTGAGGGCATTTCCGGCATCGCCGATGAATCCGATCGGGTCGGGGTGCGCGTGGTGATCGAATTGAAACGCGATGCGACGCCCGATGTGGTGCTCAACCAGCTCTATCGCTTCACGCCGATGCAGACCTCGTTCGGCTGCAACATGCTGGCGCTGAACAATGGTCGTCCGGAGCAACTGACCCTGCGCCAGTTCCTGAGCCATTTCATTACCTTCCGCGAGGACGTGGTGGCGCGTCGCACGGCGTTCGAGTTGCGCAAGGCGCGCGAGCGCAGCCATATCCTGTGCGGGCTGGCCGTGGCCGTGTCCAATGTGGACGAGGTCGTGGCGACCATCCGCGGATCGACCGATGCGGCCGAGGCGCGCGAACATCTGATGTCGCGCCGCTGGCCCGCCCATGACATCGTCGAATACCTGAAACTGATCGACGATCCGCTGCATCCGGTCAACGATGACGGCACCTATAACCTGTCGGACACGCAGGCCCGCGCGATCCTTGATCTGCGCCTGCAACGCCTGACCCCGGATCGGGGTCAGGGACGTCACCGACGAGTTGGCGGGGCTGGCGGACAAGATCCGCGAATATCTCGCGATCCTTGCCTCGCGTGAGCGGATCATGGCGATCATTTCGGACGAGTTGCGCGAGGTGAAGGAACAATTCGCCACGCCACGCCGGACCGAGATCGTGAACTGGGCCGGCGATCTGGAGGACGAGGATCTGATCGAGCGCGAGGACATGGTCGTCACCGTCACCCAAGGCGGCTATATCAAGCGCACCCCGCTGGCCGATTTCCGCGCCCAGAAGCGCGGCGGCAAGGGGTTGTCGGGTGGCGCGCTCAAAGACGACGACACGGTCACGACCCTGTTCGTCGCCAACACCCATACGCCGCTTTTGTTCTTCACGACCGAGGGCATGGTCTACAAGATGAAGTGCTGGCAATTGCCATCAGGTTCGCGCCAGTCCAGAGGCAAGGCGATCGTCAATATCCTGCCGATCCCCGGCGGGGTCTCGATCGCGGCCATCATGCCGGTCGATCGCAGCGAGGAAGAGTGGGCCGACCTGCAAATCGTCTTTGCGACCTCGGCGGGCACGGTGCGCCGCAACCGCCTGTCGGATTTCACCAATGTCATGCGTAACGGCAAGATCGCGATGAAGTTCGAGGATGAGACGTCCGGAATGCGACTGATCAATGCACGCATCTGCTCCGAAGAGGACGATGTGATGCTGGTCACCGTTTCGGGCCGCGCGATCCGCTTCCCCGTGCCCGAAGTCCGGGTGTTCAACTCGCGCAACTCGGTGGGTGTGCGCGGAATCAAACTGAAACCCGGGGACGAGGCCGTCTCGATGTCGGTCATCCGTCATTTCGAGGCCAGTTCCGAGGAACGCCTGGTGGCGCCTATCTCAAGCAGCGCCGCCTGGTGGCAGGCGTGACGGAGGATGAGGTCGAGCCGGACGAGGACGAGGATGTCGTGACCGAAGGGCAACTCAGCCCCGAACGCTATGCCGAAATGTCCGCCTCCGAGGATCTGATCGTGACGATTACGGCCAGGGGTTCGGGCAAGATCTCGTCTTCCCATGATTATCCGACCCGTGGGCGTGGTGGCCAGGGCGTGAGCGCAATCGACAAGGCGATGCGTGGCGGGCACCTCGTGGCGTTCATGGTCCTTCCCGGTCGAAATGGGCGACCAGATCATGCTGGCGACCTCGACCGGCCAGTCGATCCGGTGTCCGGTCGAGGATATTTCGTTCCGGTCGCGTTCGGCTGGTGGTGTGCGGGTCTTCAACACCGCCCAAGGCGAAGAAGTCGTTTCGGTTGCGCGGATTGCCGAGGGTGAAGAAAGCGATATAGTTTAAGCATATTAATCAATATGATCAATTTATGATGATTTGGCCATAATCCTCAGACTATATGATCCAGCATAAACCGGAAACAGAAAACGAATCAGATGAAACACTTGACTATAATTGCGACAATGACAACATTGGCGTTCTCGCTGGCATGCCCCTCCCACGCCGCCGAAATCAGCGGCGCAGAAGTTGGCATAGGGTATTCGGTCCTGACCGAAAATATGAGTGACGTAACAAAACTTAATACCTATGGCTCGCTGGACATTGATTTCTCTCCTACATTCGGCATTCAAGGCGACATGGCATTGAACCATTTCCGCCTGAACAGACACGTTCACTTTTATGATGGCGCATTCGCGCTGCACGGAATCTACCATCCGATGCCGGGCGCTTCACTGGGCGGGTTCGTCGGGCGTGAACGCAGCAGAGGCATGAATCTCGACTATCACGGCCTCGAATTTGGCCAGAACCTCAACCAGTTCAGATACCAAGTCTATGCTTGGCGTGCCACAGCCGACAAAGACGCGGCTATCGGGCTGCAATGGGCCTATGCGCTTAATGAACAACTTTCGGTGGGCGGACGGTTTGATCATTACAAACAAAAAATAAAAAATTTAGACCTAGATTTCTTAGACCTAGATTTCTTAGACTCAGACTTGGATTTCAATTTTGATCGGATCGGCTTCACGACAAATTACAAGCTGGCGTCGGGGTACAGCCTCTACGGTGAGTTGGGCAGTATTCATTTCAACGCCGATCCCTTTCCCTTTTCCCTGTTTTCCATTTCCAGAGTCTATATCGAGCTTGGATTCCGCGCCTATTTCGGCTCCGGCGCGACGTTTTCGCAGCATAACTTGCAAAGAATGGCAATTTGACACCCCGATACGTTTGAAACCGATGAAGGCGCGCTGTTGCAAGCGCGCCTTTTCGCTTGTAACAGCCAAGGCATGACAGAAGAGCTTCACATCGTCGGTGGCGGCATGGCGGGATCCGAAGCCGCCTGGCAGGCCGCAAATGCGGGTATTCGCGTCGTGCTGCACGAAATGCGACCAAAGGTCGGCACCTTTGCCCATAAGGGTGGCAATTTCGCCGAAATGGTCTGCTCGAACTCCTTTCGCTCGGACGATCATGAGCACAATGCGGTCGGCCAGCTCCATTGGGAAATGGGGGCTGCGAACGGGCTGATCATGAAGATGGCGCGGCGCCACCGCTTGCCGGCCGGTGGCGCGCTCGCCGTCGATCGTGAGGCATTCGCACAAACCGTAACGGACACTCTACGAACGCATGAAAACATTTCTTTTGTCGAAGAAGAGGTTACGGAGATTGCATCAACCGGTCACTGGATCTTCGCAACCGGTCCGCTGACCTCGCCTGCGCTGGGCCAGGCAATCCGCGCGGCTACGGGTGAGGATCGGCTGGCTTTCTTCGATGCCATCGCGCCGATCGTCCATGCCGAGACGATCAACATGGATGTGGCCTGGCGTCAGTCGCGCTACGACAAGGGCGATACCGGGGAAGAACGCACGGCCTATATCAACTGCCCGATGACGAAAGAGCAGTATGAAGCCTTTATTGACGCGTTGCTGGCGGCAGAGCAGACCGGGTTTCACGAGGGTGAACCCGCGAAATATTTCGATGGCTGCCTGCCGATCGAGGTCATGGCCGAGCGTGGACGCGAAACCTTGCGCCATGGGCCGATGAAACCGATCGGCCTGACCAATGCGCACAAGCCGACGGACAAGGCCCATGCCGTGGTGCAACTGCGTCGCGATAATGCACTGGGGACACTTTACAATATCGTCGGTTTTCAGACCAGGATGAAGCATGGTGCGCAAGCCAATGTTTTCCGGATGATTCCGGGATTGGAAAATGCCAGGTTTGCGCGGCTGGGTGGCATCCATCGCAACACGTTCATCAATTCTCCAACCTTGCTGGATGTGCAGATGCGTCTGAAATCACACCCCCATCTCCGCTTTGCCGGTCAGGTGACGGGGGTTGAGGGCTATGTCGAAAGCGCTGCGATGGGGCTTCTGGCCGGGCGCCTGGCTGCGGCCGAGTTGCAGGGGCGCACCCTGCCCCCACCGGGACCGGACAGTGCAATGGGCGCGCTGATCACCCATATCACCGGCGGTGCCGAGGCAAAGACCTTCCAGCCGATGAATGTCAATTTCGGGCTGTTCCCGCCGATCAAGGCCAAGGGTGGACGCCGCAACCGCAAGGACCGTTACAAGGCCTATACCGATCGAGCGAAAGAAACGTTTACCAAATGGCTTGCAGGACAAGGCTAGGTGATTACCCGGTTCGCGCCTTCGCCCACCGGGCCACTTCACCTTGGCCATGCCTACAGCGCGTTTCTGGCCCATGACATGGCCCGCATGGCGGGAGGACAGTTTCTGCTCCGGATCGAGGATATCGACCGCAGCCGTGCACGGCCACATTGGGAAAGGCAGATCCGTGACGATCTGCACTGGCTGGGTCTGCACTGGGATGGCCCTGTCGAACGTCAATCCAACAACCTGAATTCATATCGGCAAGCAATTGGCAAGCTTTGGAAATCCGGTGTCTTGTTCGCGTGCGCCTGCACCCGGCGCGATATCGAGGCTGCCGCCTCGGCCCCGCAAGAAGGCGCGCAGTCCGGCCCGGATGGAATCATTTATCCCGGCACCTGCCGACAGACAGGCGCTCCGAAACCGGGGCAAACCTTGCCGGATGCCGTGCTCCGCCTGAACATGCAGCGCGCCGCACAGGATTGTTCTTTCGAGGAAACCTGCCTGGCACCTGGCACCCAGACAATCACCCGCCAACAGCTGATCGACAAGGTGGGGGATGTGGTGCTGGCGCGGCGCGATATGGGCACATCCTACCACCTGTCAGTCGTGGTCGATGACGCGCGCCAGGGCATCACACATGTGACACGTGGCGCGGATCTGTTCGAGGCGACGCGAATTCATGCAATACTTCAGAAATTGCTTGAGCTTCCAACGCCAACCTATTGTCATCACAAGTTGATATGTGGTGGAAATGGCAGGCGTCTGGCCAAGCGCGACGATGCCCGCGCCCTCGCGACATATCGCGCTGACGGGGCCACACCGGACGACATCCGTCGGCTGGTCGGCCTGCCACCGTATTTCTGATGGTGCATTCCTGATGGTGTATTTCTGATGGTGCATTCCTGACAGAAATACCCTTGCCGAAGCACCGCTTTCACCCTTCCATCGGCTTGAGGATCTCAACCCCGTTTCCATCCCGAAGTGCGGTATAGAAACAGGACCGCCGATTGGTGTGACAGGCCGGCCCCTTCTGTTTGACCAGCAGCAACAGGCAATCTCGGTCACAATCGATCCGCATCTCGATCAGCGTCTGAACATGGCCAGAGCTTTCGCCCTTGGTCCAGAAAGCCTGGCGCGAGCGGGACCAGTAGGTCACCTGCCCGCTTTCCAGCGTACGCGCGATACTGGCCGCGTTCATCCACGCCATCATCAACACCTCACCGCTCCCGGCATCCTGCGCAATTGCCGGGACAAGCCCCCTGGCGTCGTATTCCAGGGTCTCGGGGTCGAAAGGCATCCACTCTTTCCTTCTCTGGTCACAGCCCCTATCTACGCTGAACGGACCGAAGGGAAAAGCCATTGAGCGACGCCGATCTGATCAAGCTCTACTCGCAGCGTATTCTCGCCCTTGCGGCAGACATGCCGATGACCGATCCGCTGCCCGCACCCGATGCGACGGCCAGAAAACGCGCTCCGCTGTGCGGTTCGACCATCAAGGTGCAGATTGCCTGCGCCGACGGTCGCATCACCGGCTACAGCCAGTCCGTTCATGCCTGCGCCCTCGGTCAGGCGTCTGCGGCGATCTTCGGGGCTTCGGTGATTGGTCGCGATCGGGCGCAGGTGCAGGCGCTGCATGACGCCTTGGCCGCGATGCTCAAAGGCGGACCGGTGCCCTCGGCGCCGTTCGGGGATTACGAGGTCCTGACTGCCGCACGCAACTATCCCAACCGTCACGGCTCGATCCTGCTTGCACCCGAGGCGACTCTTGCGGCATTGGATGCCTGTTAGGGCCTGGACCCATTAATCCTTGTGAACCTTCCGACTTGATCTGACATTCACCTCGGCGATTGACGCTGGGGATTGGTTGTGCGCTGTCCAATGGGTCGGGTGCCTTGATGGTTTTCTCCACGCCCATGGATACGAGACCCTGGCCCGGATCCCCACCGGGTTCAAGGCGATCCGGCTTTTCCCTGTGCCGGGCTGACGCCGATCCCCGGCCCGATCTGCTCGACATGACGACATGGAGCGACGCGCACCGGACAAGGCGGCTCGATGTCGAGGCCTGCACCCTCGGCCATGCAGGCCCGTTTCAGATCGCGTTCATCGGCCAGCCAGTCCTGCCGGTGACGCATCAGGATACCCTCGGCAGAGCCGGAGCCATCACGTGATTACAGCAGAACGCGCCCGGCCTGACGGCCTTTTCACAAGGTCGGCGCACATGACCCACGTTCGGATTTTGATGCTGTCAGATCCGGGCAGCGTCTTGAACGGCCCGGGATCCGGCTTTCGCCCTTGTTTCATTGACTTTTGAAAACGTTTCGAAAGGCGTGACAACACGCTTTCGAAGTCCTTCAAAAATTGACAAACCAAGTGACCCGTAACACTTGCACCCACTGCCAAGCCGCTCTATTCTGAGCGCAAGAAGGAGATCCGGATGGCCCGATTCTTTGCCTTTTCAGCCTGTGCCTGGTGACCGCCTGTTCCGCCCGGACCGGACCCTATCCGCATCTCGTGCCCAAGGCGGGCATCCTTTCCGAACCGGTTCCGGCCCCTTCAACGGCGCCCCTGACAGTGGGGGGGTATGTGCTGCGCGCCCGCGCCGATCACCTTCGCGCCCTTCCCTCGGGTAACGATCCGCAGACGAGTGGTTCCTGAGCCGCGCGCCCTGCGTTGCGCGTGCATGGCTTTCCGGCTAACAGGGCGCAAAGTCAGGCATCACGAGGTATTCCATGTCCACCGATCCGCACACCGGCTCGCCGCTTCGCGTTGGTATCGCGGGCTTGGCACCGTGGGCATCGGTGTGATCAGGATCGTCCAGCGTCATGCTGCGATGCTGCGGGGCACGTTCCGGGCGCCCGATCGTGATCACGGCCGTCTGTGCGCGCGACAAGACCAGAAACCGCGACGTGGACCTGTCGGGATATGCGTGGGAAGCCGATCCGGTGGCCCTGGCCACGCGCGACGATGTGGACCTGTTCGTCGAACTGATGGGTGGCCATGAAGGTGCGGCCAGGAACGCGGCCGAGGCCGCGCTGCGCGCCGACAAGGATGTGGTCACCGCGAACAAGGCGATGCTGGCCCCATCACGGCCAGGCCCTGGCGGAGCTTGCCGAATCCCTTGGCCGCACGATCCGCTTCGAGGCTGCCGTGGCGGGCGGCATCCCGGTGATCAAGGCCCTGACCGAAGGGCTCGCGGGCAACCGGATGCGCCGCGTGATGGGCGTGATGAACGGCACCTGCAACTATATCCTGACCCGGATGGAAGATACCGGCCTGCCCTATGACACGGTGTTCGAAGAGGCGCGGCAACTGGGCTATCTTGAGGCCGATCCGGATCTCGACGTGGGCGGCATCGATGCGGGCCACAAGCTGGCGATCCTCGCATCGATCGCCTTCGGCACCAGGATCAGCTTCGATGCGGTCAGGCTGGAAGGGATCGGCCGTGTCTCGATCGACGACATCCGGCACGCCGGGGACATGGGCTACAAGATCAAGCTGCTGGGCGTCGCGCAGATGACGGGGCGCGGATTGGAACAGCGGATGACACCGTGCCTTGTGCCGGCTTCCTCGCCGCTGGGGCAGCTTTCGGGCGGGACGAACATGATCGTGCTGGAAGGCGACAGCGTGGGTCCGATCGTCTTGCGCGGTGCCGGTGCGGGCGAAGGTCCGACCGCCAGCGCCGTGATGGGCGACGTGATGGATGTGGCGCGCGGTCTGAGGTTGCCGGCCTTCGGTCAGCTGCAACCAGCCTGGCCGCGGCATCGCCGGCCGTCACCTCGATCCCCGCGCCCTATTACCTGCGCCTCAACTGGCCGACAAGCCGGGGGCGCTTGCCAAGTGGCAACGGTTCTGGGCGAGACGGCGTGTCGATCAGCCGGATGCGCCAATATGGCCATGCCGACAGTCGGCCCCGGTGCTGATCGTGACACACAAGACAACGCGCGATGCGATCGACATTGCGCTGGCCACCCTGCCCGCGACCCGCGTTGGTCAACGGTGCCCCGATCGCAATCCGCATCGAGGCGTTGTGATCGGATGGCGATGCTCAGCCATGTCTTCGGCTCGTATCCCGGATTTTGACCGCGCCTACGGGTTCTGCTACGGGTTCTGCGCACCGATTCTGACCACCTTGGGGCTTCGGCAATACTTTTGCGATGCCGGGATCAGGTGGGCGGGATGAACCGATGCGGATGGCAGCCGCCCGATCTTTTTCATTCCGGCGCCGGCTCGCCCGATGCGTCATCCGCGCCCGTCCGGGGCGGATCATCGAAGCGCCCCTTGGGTCCCGCACGATCTGACTATATAGGGGCTGTATGGGGCTGCCTGCCCCGCCGTCTGTCCCCAAGGAGCCCGGCACATGTCCAAGCTTTCCCGGATTGCGTGGGATGACACCGTTCTGCCCTTTC
>CBDIBW010000027.1:0-378855 GCA_965277135.1 Thioclava sp.
CCGGCCACGGCCAGACGAACCGGATTCCTGCGTGCCGAAACCCCCATGTCCTCGCCCGCGCCGCGCCAGGCGACCGCCCGCACATAGGCGTTGGTCCAGCCATTGGCCTTGAGCATCTCGTATTTCGCCGCTTCGATTTCCTCGACCCGTGTAGGGGATTTCCATGTCGAGAAGGTTTGCAGAGCGTCGCAGTCGCCGCGAATGCTCAATTCCCTTGAAGATCTTGCCATTGTAGCAGCGTTCGCCCTCGAATACCGAAGACGCATAATGCAGCGCGTGGGGTCAGCAGATGCGTGTTTGCATCGCGCCACGGCACCAGGTTCCCGTCCATCCAGATCCAGCCGTCACGATCATCATAGGTCCCGGCCATTTTCGTCTCCCCGATCCACCGATTTTTGATTCACCAATTTTCAAAAGTTATGCAAGATATGGAAGACCTAACCACAATATTACGCAAAATGTTCCTCACGCTAACAGTTGAGTCTTGGATGGTCAATTAAGCTGACATAAAATCGCGAAAAAGCGAGGGACAAGGATGGCCGATAATGGAAGCCTGGGGGGCGAAGCCCTCCTCTTTCTGACAGATGCGCAGTTGCGCAAAGGTATCGAGGGGATGTTTTTCGCCTATCGCGCGTTCAATGCCGATCCCGACCGACTGCTGGAAGAACATGGCTATGGCCGCGCCCATCATCGCGCACTGCATTTCATCAACCGCCAGCCGGGTCTGACCGTGACAACACTTCTGGCGGTTCTGGGCGTGACAAAACAATCGCTCAATCGGGTGCTGCGCACGCTGATTGACAACGGGCTGGTCGAAAGCCGGGTCGGGCGACGCGACAAGCGCGAGCGCCGGTTGCACCTGACCCAGCGGGGAGAGGCGCTGGAGCGAGCCCTGTCCGAGGCACAGCGGGTCCGGATGCGCGCCGCTTACCGAGCGGCGGGTCCGCAGGCAGTTGCTGGATTTCGACAGGTTCTTGAGGCGATGATGGGGCAAGAACTGCGTAACCTTTACCAGATGATGAAAGACGATTAATGTCAGCCCAATCCGGTCCGCACCTGCTGATCATTGATGACGATGAACGTATCCGCACTCTTCTGAAGAGTTTTTTGCAACGGAACGGGTTTCTGGTCACGGCTGCGCGCGATGCGGCCCATGCCCGGCGATTGCTTGCGGGGCTCGAATTCAGCCTGATCGTGATGGATGTGATGATGCCTGGTGAAGACGGGCTGAGCCTTACGCAGGATCTGCGCAAGACGATCACCACGCCGATCCTGCTCCTGACTGCGCGCAGCGAAACGCGCGAGCGGATCGAAGGGCTGCAAGTCGGTGCCGACGACTACCTGCCCAAGCCCTTCGATCCCAGGGAGCTGTTGCTGCGGCTCAATGCGATCCTGCGGCGCGTGCCTGACAAGGTTGAGACGGGGCCGAAGTTCCTCGGCCTCGGGCAACTGCGTTATGACCGGGACAGTGGGGAACTCTGGTCGGGCCAGAACCCGGTGCGTCTGACCGCGACAGAGATGCGATTGATGCGGATCCTTTCGACACGCGCAGGCCAGGTGGTCAGCCGCGCAGAGCTGACCGAAGAGTTGGATCGCGACCGACAGGCCCCCGAGGATGGCACGGGCAGCGACCGGGCGGTGGATGTGCAGATCACCCGGCTGCGGCGCAAGATTGAACCAGATCCGCGCGAGCCGCGCTATCTTCAGACGGTGCGCGGACTGGGATACATGCTCGCCCCGGACTGAGCCGAATATTGCCCCCTTGGGTCATGGAACAGGCCACCGAGCGAGGTGCCTACACTATAGCGCGTTCGGCAGGTGTTTCGGCGGGCGTTTCGGCGGGCGTTTCGGGGGTCGGTGCGGTGATCGGACGGCTTTTGCGGGCTCGTTTGCCCTTCCTTTTGGCTGGGCAAAGCGACCGGAGATGTTGCCGGTCTGAGGGAGCGTGCAGCGGTGTGTGACGCGCCCCAGGGAAGTATCCGAAACTCTGTGTATGAGGTTTAGCCCATGCGAGTTTAGCGGGTCATTTGCTGAACCGCTCGGGGTATAGGCTAGCGAATTGGTTTCGGGCAGCAACCCATTCCCGGACGGCCCTGCCTGTTCTCTCGAAGCTGCGGATGGCGAGGTAAATCAACTTGGTTGCGGCATCGTCTGTTGGGAAACTACGCCTCGTTTTTGTTGTTTTGCGTATCCCGCGGTTGAGGCTTTCAATCGCATTCGTGGTGTAAATGATTTTGCGGACCGCCGGCGGGAAAGCAAAAAACGGGATGACTTCCTGCCAGGCGCGCCGCCAGCTTGGGGCGATTGACGGGTATTTTTGCCCCCATTCGGCTTCAAAATCAGCGCGTGCCTTCTCGGCCTCGGTGTCATTGGTTGCCTGATAAATCCGCTTGAGGTCTTTGGCGACGGTCTTGCGGTCCTTCCAGCCACAGAAGTTCAGGGAGTGGCGCACCAGATGCACGATACAGGTTTGTACGGTGGTATCTGGAAAGGCGGCATTGATCGCATCAGGGAAGCCCTTGAGGCCGTCGACAACGGCAATCAGGATGTCTTCAACCCCACGATTGCGCAGATTGTTCATCACCGAGAGCCAGAATTTAGCCCCCTCATTGGCGGCGATCCAGAGCCCCAGAACCTCGCGCTTGCCTTCCGGGGTGACGCCCAGGGCCACGTAAACCGCCTTGTTTTTGACCTGACGGCTTTCCGCATCGCGGATTTTGACGCGTAGGGCATCGAGAAAAACGATGGGGTACATCGGCTCCAGGGCGCGGTTTTGCCAGTCTGAGACCTCTTCCAAGACCGCGTCGGTGACCCGGCTAACAAGATCGGCGGACACCTTCAGGCCGTAAACCTCTTCAAGGTGGGCCCGGATATCGCGGATCGATAGTCCGGCAGCATAAAGACCGATGATTTTGTCGTCCATCCCGTCGATCCGGGTCTGGCCTGTCTTGATCCGTTCAGGCTCAAAACTGCCGTCCCGGTCGCGCGGAACATCAATCAGCAGCGCACCGTCATTGCCCTTCACCGTCTTGCGTGACGTGCCGTTGCGGCGGTTGCTTTGCTCGGCAGGGTCCTCCCCCGGCTCATAGCCAAGGTGTTCGGTCAGCTCCGCGCCCAGCATCCGCTCCATGAAACGAACCTTCAGTTCCTTCATGAGGCCTTTGTCGCCCAGCAAATCCTCGGGGCGGTCAACCCCGCTCAACAGTTCGTCCAGCACTTCCTTGGAAATCGTCATTGTCGTCATGCTCCTTCAAATTGGAAGCATGGGCCAATTTACTCATACACAGAAGACCGGACACTCTCCGCCCCAGGCACGCGGTTGTCTGGCAGAGCCTGTGACACGCACTGCGGCCACTGCGCCATCCTCATACGTGGCGGCACCGCCATCACGCCGATCCGCAAAAACGCGACACCCTGGAAGACGATCACGGCAGTGGCCAGATCGCCGCGCGTTGCGTGCAAATGGAAAACCCGCTTTGCAAGATCGAGCCCGACACAATCCCGACGACACAATCCCGACAATGGGAACCTCAGACATCGATGCTCTCTCTTTCCGTGATGCCTGCAACAAACATCACCCTGGCACATCGCAGTGCCTCGGGAGGGCGCATCCAGGCCAGCAGCAGTGCCCGATCAGCCCGGAGATCCGCAGGGTCATTTACATTCCAAACGCCATTGAGAACCCGAACAGGGGCCTCCGGACAGCGATCGGAACGGAAGAGCATTCGCGTCACGACACGCGGCTGAAAAACGGATCTGCCTTGCCATCAAGGTCCACGGGAAAACAGCCGGCACGGTCAGGGAGGTGGCTGGCAGCGGTCAATCAGTTCGCTCTCATGTTCGAAGATCGATTCCCGCCCATACCGGATTGAGGGCGGTCACAAATAAAACCGGGTCCGTGGCCGATACACAAAATGTCTGAAACGTCTGTCAAAGATAACTGGCCCGCTGCAACCCGTATTTCGCCATCTTCTCGTTGAGCGTCCGGCGCGGCAGGCACAACTCTTCCATCACGGATGATATCGAACCCTTGTGGCGACGCATCGTATTATCGATCAGCATCTTCTCGAAACTCTCGACATGTTCCTTGAGCGGCTTGCCCTCGGTGGTGATTGCCATCGGCCCGGTCTCCTCATCATTGGTCATCAGGAGCGAGGCGATAGACCCCGATCCGCGCCGCGATTGCAGCACCGCGCGCTCGGCCACGTTGATCAGCTGGCGTACATTGCCCGACCAGGGCGCCTGCAGAAGCTGCGCGACCTCCTGTGCGCTCACCTCGGGTACATCGCAGCCATATTCATCGGCGAACTGCTCGGCCATGCAGTTGAAAAGCGTCAGGACATCTTCGCCACGGGTCCGCAGTGGCGGCAAGGTGATCTTGAGCGCGGCCAGACGATGATAGAGATCGGGCCGCAGCGCCTCCTCGACCGTCCTGCCCTCGCCATGGGTGTTGCAGATGGCGATGATCCGGGTCTCGGCCGGGCTGCCCTGATCATTGATGAATTGCAGCAGACGCGCCTGCAGCGACTGGCTGAGCGTCTCCACATCCTCAAGGCACAAGGTGCCGCCGCGCGCCTCTTCCACCAGCGGCAGCCCGCCCGTATCATCCACCGGACCGAACAACTTGCCGGACAGCGCCTCTTCGGTCAGGGCGGCACAGGAGACCATGGTGAATTTCCTGCACGCCCGCGGTCCGGTTGCATGCAGGGCATGGGCCACCAGGGTCTTGCCAGTGCCGGTTTCGCCGTCGATCAGGACATGACCATCGGCCTGGCTCAGATCAAGAATATCCTCGCGCAGCCGTTCCATCGGTTCCGACGTGCCGATCAGCTTGCCGATCATCGTCTCGCCCCTGGCCAGATCGCGCCGCAGCGCGCGATTGTCCAGGGTCGTGCGCCGGGCCTGTGTCGCGTGCCTCGTCAGTTCGGTCATGCGATCCGGGGAGAATGGCTTTTCCATGAAGTCCATCGCGCCCAGGCGCATCGCCTCGACCGCCACCGGCACATCACCATGGCCGGTGATCATGATGACCGGCAACCCGCTGTCCATCCCCATCAGACGCCTGAGAAAGTCCATCCCGTCCATACCCGGCATCCGGATGTCCGAAATCACCACGCCCGGCCAATCCGGCCCGATCTTTCCGAGCGCATCTTCCGCGCAGTCATAAGTCTCGGTATCAAAGCCCGACATGGCCAGCCACTGGCTGATCGACTGGCGCATGTCCTCTTCGTCATCGACGATGGCGACTTTCATCATTCTTGCCATTTGCACACTCCGCGGCCTTCGCGGCCCTGTTCTTGTCCGTCACAAGCGGAAGCTGCATTTCGAACACTGCTCCGCCCCCGTCGGAATTATGGGCCGTCAACCGACCGCCCAGATCACTTACGATGGAAGAGGAAATCGCGAGTCCAAGCCCGGTTCCCTCCCCCGGTGTCTTTGTCGTCCAGAACGGTTCGAACAGCTTGTCGAGATCGCTGATCCCGGGGCCGTTATCGCGCACGTTCAGCACTGCCGTCCTGCCCGCCGTCAGAAGCAGTTCCACCTGTGGCCTGTCGACCGATCTGGTGGCATCAAGCGCATTGCGCAAGAGATTGATGATCACCTGTTCCAGACGGATCCGGTCGGCCATCACCATCACCGGCTCTCGCGGGACGGTGCGGGTCAGTTCGAGTTTCCGTGTCCTCAGATGCGGCTCCATGATCGAAAGCGCCTCGGAGAGCGCGGTGCGCAGATCTACCGGCTCGAAGGTCTGTCCGCCTTTGCGCGCATAGGATTTGAGTTGCCTGGTGATCGCCCCCATCCGACCGATCAGGTCGTCGATTCGCTGGAACGAGGCCAGCGCCTCTTCAACCCGTGCACGTTGCAACAACAGGCGCGCGCCGGCCAGATAGGTGCGCATCGCGGCCAGCGGCTGGTTCAGTTCGTGACTGACCGCGGCCGACATCTCGCCCAGGGCCGCAAGTTTGGACGATTGCGCCAGCGTCTGTTCGGCCACGGCGAGATCCTTTTGCGCCTTCTCGCGCTCGGCAATCTCACGCGAGAGCCGCGCATTCAGCGCCCGCAACGCCGCCGATTCCTGTCGAAGTGCGCGCGATTGCAACCGCGCCCGGCGGGAGAGGACATAAAAGACCAGCGCCAGCAGGATCGCGAACCCCATGATTTCCAGTGCCAGAACCGCATTTACGCGCTCGCGCACGGAAACATAACTGGTGAAGGCAACCATCTTCCAGCCGTGGAAGGGCACACGCGCTTCGGTGCGCATCACCGCCCGCCCCTTGAGATAGGCATCGGGCGACGCGTTGGCCCAATCCGTCGTGGCCTGGAACGCGCGTCCGATCGCCGAAGGGGCCGAGCGCGCCGCCAGCGCCTCCTTCATCGTCAGTCCGCGCCAGCGCGGCTCGGTCGTCAGGATGATCTTGCCCGAACTGTCGAGCACCGCCACGGCATCCGAGATCCCCGCCCAGGCGCGTTCGAACTTCGACAGGTCCGCTTCCACCAGGATCACGCCGACCGGCTTGTTGTCCGCAATGACCGCGCGCGAATAGTCGAACTCGGTCGCGCCGGTCCCGGTCTCATTGACCGAGAAAACGGTATCGCGCGAGCGGATGGGATCGACAAAGAACGGCGCGTCGGGCCAGCTCATCCCGAGCTGCATCCGATCGGTCGAGGCCACAATGCGCCCCTGCATGTCCAGCAGCCGGATCGACGCCGCAGCCACCTCTTCGCGCGCTGTGATCAACTGTGCCGAGGCGGTCGAATAATCCCCTGTCTTGAGCGCGGCAATCAGTCCCGGATCGCGCGCCAGCAAAAGCGGCACGACCGAGGTGCGCTTCAATTCCGAAATCACGTTGCCGGTATAGAGCGCCAGGCGCAACTCGGTGCCGACGCGAGTGGCCTCGGTAAAGCGCCGGGTCAGCCAGACATTGGTGACCCATATCGCCATCACCGCCAGAGCCAGGACCGCCACCACCGCGATCCGCAACAGCCAGTGCCCGCGCATCGCCTGGCGCGCGCGCAGCGTGACCGGTTCCGCGGTCAGGGTCATGTCTGTCGAAACGGTCTGCGACATGGGCGCGACTCTAGGCCAGTCACCATGCCGCAACAAGCGGGCGCATTCAGACGCGGGCAAGCCCCTGGCTCAACGCGCGGAAAAGCGCCGCCCCGTCGGAGCCACCCTGCGCCGCCTCGATGGCGCGCTCGGGGTGAGGCATCATCCCCAGAACCCGGCGGTTCCCGGAGAGCACCCCGGCAATATCGTCAACCGACCCATTGGGATTGTCGAGATAGCGGAACGCGACACGCTCTTCGCCGTTCAGCCGCGCAAGCCCCTCCGGATCGATCTGGTAATTGCCGTCACGATGCGCGATCGGGATCGTGACCCGCGCGCCCGCGCCATAGACATCGGTAAAGGCGCTGTCGGCGCTCGCGACCTCAAGCTCAACCCGCTTGCAGACATATCCGAGCGTGGCATTGCGCATCAGAGCACCGGGCAGAAGCTGCATCTCGGTCAGAATCTGGAACCCGTTGCACAGACCCAGAACATACCCGCCCTTGCCGGCGAAATCGGCCACCGCCTGCCCGATCGGCGAGCGCGCGGCGATTGCACCGCAACGCAGATAATCACCGTAGGAGAACCCGCCCGGCATGCCGACAATATCGACCCCCTTGGGCAGATCGGTTTCCTTGTGCCAGACCCGGACGACCTCCGCCCCGGCCTTTTCGAAGCCCACGGCAAGATCACGGTCGCAATTCGATCCGGGAAAGGTGATGACGGCAGCCTTCATATCCGCGCTCCTGTTTCATCCTGGCACCAATATCCCGCAGAACAAAGCCCCGGCCGTCGGCGCTCAGACGAACTCAATCGTGTATGTCTCGATCACCGTATTGGCGAGCAGTTTCTCACACATCTCTTTCACTTCGGCCCTGGCCGCCGCCATGTCGGAGGTCGCCAGATCCAGTTCGATCACCTTGCCCTGGCGAACGCCTTCGACGCCGCAAAACCCCATCGCGCCGAGCGCGTGGCGGACGGCCTCACCTTGCGGATCGAGCACCCCGTCCTTGAGCATCACATGCACACGGGCCTTCATCCGGCGTGCCTCCTCTTCAGTTGATCAGCGTCGGCTTGATCGTGGCCGTGTTGGTGGGCAGAACGCCCAGCCGCCTGGCAACTTCGGTATAGGCATCGTTCAGGTTGCCCAGATCACGGCGGAACACATCCTTGTCGAGCTTCTGGCCGGTCTTGACATCCCAGAGCCTGCAACTGTCGGGGCTGATTTCGTCGGCAACGATCAGGCGCATGAAATCGCCGTCCCAGACCCGGCCGATCTCGATCTTGAAATCGATCAGCCTGATGCCGACGCCATAGAACACGCCGGTCAGGAAATCATTCACCCGCAAGGCCAGCGCGATGATATCGTCGAGATCCTGCTGGCTGGCCCAGCCAAAGGCGATGATATATTCCTCGGGGACCAGCGGATCACCGATCTCGTCGTTCTTGTAGCTGTATTCGACGATCGGACGCGGCAGTTGCGCGCCCTCTTCAATACCAAGGCGCTCGGACATCGAGCCGGCGGCAAAGTTGCGCACGATCACTTCCAGCGGCACGATCTCGACCTGGCGGACGAGCTGTTCGCGCATGTTGAGCCGCTTGATGAAATGGTTCGGCACGCCGATATTGGTCAGCCCGGTCATGAAATATTCGGACAACCGGTTGTTGAGCACACCCTTGCCCTCGATCGTCGCGGTCTTTTGCGCATTGAAAGCGGTCGCGTCGTCCTTGAAATACTGGACCAGAGTCCCGGGTTCGGGGCCTTCATAGAGGACTTTCGCCTTGCCTTCGTAGATCTTCTTGCGCCGCAGTGCCATGGCGTCTCCAGTCTTTCCGAGTTCGGACGGCGCAACCCTCGTATGACCAAGAAACGGCCCGGCTGCGGGGATCGCGTACCTGCCCTATAGGCCAGGCCCGCCCTTGCCGCAAGGCAAAGCAGATCATCGGATCAAGGTAAAGCGCGTGTCAGACGCCACGTTTTCAATCACGATATTCGGCCCTGACCCTTGCTTGCCCCTTGTGAGACGCGCATCCAAGGTGCATACCCGAAGTAACGGAAACGTTACCGGGAGGTAGAAAAGCGATGACCACGTTCGACGATCGCGAAACGGCTTATGAAAACAGGTTCGCGCATGATGCGGAAATGCAGTTCAGGGCCGAGGCCAGGGCCAACCGTCTGCTGGGCGAATGGGCCGCGACGCTGCTGGGCAAGACCGGCCCGGACGCGGCAGATTACGTCAAGGCGGTCGTAGCGGCCGATTTCGAGGAAGCCGGCCACGAGGATGTCTACCGCAAGCTGGCCGCAGATCTGGGCGACAAGGCCGACGAGGCGACGATCCGCGCCAGGATGGCCGAATGCCAGGCCGAAGCGAGAAAACAGGTCGCATCCGAGAATTGAAGACTGGTTTCGGCGTCAGGAGAAAACCGGCAGAAAACCACATGACGTTGAGGCATATGGATCACAGGGTCATGTGCCGCACCCGCGCGCCCCACTCGATCGACACGGCGTGCAGGCGATCAAGCGCCAGTTCGCCGCGAATTTCCTCAAGCATGCGCAGCTCGGTCTGGCGCAAGGTGCCATCGGCGGCCGCGACATCGCAAGCCAGAGCATAAGCGGTTTCGAACAGATGTCCGGGCAGGCTGTCGCGCACAAGTCCGAACAGCGCCGCAAGCCCCTCTTCCTCCTCGAACAGGGCAAAGACCGTGCGGCTGACCACTCCGATCCGATCAATGTCGTAGCTGCCGAAGATCGGCATATGGTTCACGATCCGTTCGATCGCGACAAGCTCGGACGTGAGCACGTTCTCATCGGCGGCCGACACGGCAACCATCACCGCAACAAGCGCATCCTGAGGCGACAGGGAGGAAAGAATATCGGTCACGGCGACGGCTCCTTGCAACTGTTACAGGTGCTAATTATTGACTGTGCTGCGCCGCTTCAATAGGTCAGGCGCGAGCTGGCGCGCAGGGCGCTGCGGACGAGGTATGCCATGACGCGCTTGCGTGACGCTGCAATGAAATCCAGGGCCTGGCCTTTCGAAGAGGCGCGCCGGGTGCTCAGGCGTTACGAAAGGAAGGCTCCGGAAAAGGGGTTCGTTCTGTTCGAGACCGGTTATGGCCCGTCGGGGCTACCGCATATCGGCACGTTTGGCGAGGTGGTGCGGACCACGATGATCCGCCGCGCCTTCGAGGTGATCTCGGACATACCCACGAAATTGCTGTGCTTTTCGGACGACATGGACGGGATGCGCAAGGTGCCGGCCAATGTGCCCAACCAGGACATGCTGCGCGAACACGAGCAAAAGCCGCTGACCTCGGTTCCCGATCCGTTCGCACAGTTCGACAGTTTCGGCGGGCACAACAACGCGATGCTGCGCCGTTTCCTCGACAGGTTCGGGTTCGAGTATGAATTCGCCAGCGCCACCGATTATTACAGGTCGGGCAGGTTCGACGACATGCTGCTGCGCGCGGCCGAGATGTATGATGACATCATGTCCATCATGCTCAAAAGCCTGCGCGAAGAGCGTCGGCAAACCTATTCGTGCTTTCTGCCGATCCACCCGGAAACCGGGCGGGTTCTCTATGTGCCGATGAAAGAGGTCGATGCCAGGGATGGCACGGTGACCTTTGATGACGAAGACGGGCGCGAATGGACGCTGCCGGTTACGGGCGGGAACGTGAAACTGCAATGGAAACCCGATTTCGGGATGCGTTGGGCCGCGCTCGGCGTCGATTTCGAGATGTATGGCAAGGACCATTCGACCAACACGCCGATCTATGACGGGATCTGCCGGGTGCTGGGCGGCAGGGCGCCCGAACATTTCACCTACGAGTTGTTTCTTGATGCAAATGGCGAGAAAATCTCGAAATCGAAGGGCAACGGTCTGTCGATCGACGAATGGCTGACCTATGCCTCGACCGAGAGCCTCAGCTACTTCATGTTTCTCAAACCGAAGACCGCCAAACGGATGAATTTCGATGTGATCCCGAAAGCGGTGGACGAGTATCATCAGCAGTTGCGCGCCTGTCCCGGTCAGCCGATCGAGCAACAGATCAACAATCCGGTCTGGCATATCCATGGCGGCACCCCGCCCGAATCAAAAATGGTGGTGCCGTTCTCGATGCTGCTCAACCTGGCCTCGGTGGCCGGTGCGACCGAAAAGGATGGTCTGTGGGGCTTCATCCGCCGCTATGCACCGGATACAACGCGCGAAGGCAATCCCGATCTCGATCAGGCGGCCGGGTTTGCGTTGCGCTACTTCGAGGATTTCGTCAAGCCCGGGCTGGTTCATCGCCTGCCCGATGCGCAAGAGCGTGCGGCATTGGAGGATCTGGTCAAGGCCCTGACATCCGGGGATGAAGCACTGGCGCAGATCGCCAGGAAAAACGCCGAAGCCGGGTCGGACGAAGCGCTGCCGGAAGTGAATTTCACCAGCGATGAGTTCCTGCAAACGGTGGTCTTCGCGATCGGCAGGAACCACCGCTTCACCAATCTGCGTGACTGGTTCAAGGCCCTTTACGAAGTGCTTCTGGGCCAATCGCAAGGGCCGCGTTTCGGCGGGTTCATCGCGCTTTACGGTGTCGAAGAGACGGTTGTGCTGATCCAGCGCGCGCTGGCCGGGGAACTGGCCGGTTGATCCCGTCAGAGCCGACACCCGCTCCCCCGGCATGCCCCGGGCGCCTGCGAATCTGCGGCAAAGAGACCTGCCCAAGTGCAAAGTCCTGTGCAAAGCCCTCGGCCACGCGCCGTTCCTGTTCGCTGTCTCGCAAGGCGCAAAGCATGCCTTGGGCCGCCGCAGGCACTGCTGCTGGCCTGGATGCGCCCTCCCGAGGCACTGCGATGTGCCAGGGTGATGTTTGTTAAAGGCATCACGGAAAGAGAGAGCATCGATGTCTGAGGTTCCCATTGTCGGGATTGTGCCGTCGGGATTGTGTCGGGCTCGATCTTGCAAAGCGGGTTTTCCATTTGCACGCAACGCGCGGCGACGGGTCTGTGGTGTTTCGCAAGAAGCCGGGGCACGAGGTTCGCCGGATCGCGCCGCTCTGCGTGAAGCCGTTCGTCAAGCGCCAGAAAGAATGATACGCTCGAGGCCGGGGCGATCGTCGAGACCGCGCCACGCACGAGGACGGCCATTTCCAGGGCATTGCCCGCCGACAAGCTCCAGGAGACGGGCCGCTCGCCCTGGAACCGGAGGAGGCGGATCAGCCGTGACGCCGCCTCAGGCAAAAGCGGCGTGCAGTGCCCCTTCGAGCTGATCTACGGTGGAAACGCTCAGCATCAGGTCCGAGAGAGAGGGGGCTGCGAAGCCTTCGGTCACGATCCGTTCGATCAGCGCCAGAAGCGGATCCCAGTAACCTTCGGTATTGAGCAGGAAGATCGGCTTGTCATGCAGGCCGATCTGGCGCCAGGTCAGAACCTCGAAAAACTCGTCAAGACTGCCTGCACCGCCCGGCAGGACCACCACCGCATCACAATTCATGAACATCACCTTCTTGCGCTCATGCATCGTTTCGGTGACGATGAAAGAAGTGAGATCGCGCTTGCCGACTTCACGCGGGAACAGGTGCTCGGGGATCACACCGAAGGTCTCGCCACCCGCCACCTGTGCCGAACGCGCGACCTCTCCCATCAGCCCGACATCACCCGCGCCGTAGACAAGCCGCCAGCCGCGCCCGGCCAGCATTGCGCCGGTGGCCTGCGCCGCCCGGGAATAGGCGGGGCTGGCACCGGGGCGTGAGCCGCAATAGACACAGACAGCGGGCTTGTTCGACATGGGCGGTCTCCGGTGAAAAGGGTTTCTTGAGCGGTGATAGCGGGGTTGCTAAGGTCTGCACAAGGTCGCGCGATGCAAACCCGCGCGATCAAACAAGAAAGGGACGGGAATGGTGGAGGATATTGACCTTTCGCAGGGGAAAGCCTCGGAAACGCGTGTGCAGGCTGCCGGGGGCGGCGGTGCGATCAAAGGTGCGGCGACGGCCCTCTTGCTGCTGGTCGTCATTTTCGGACTGTGGTCGGTGGACCGGCCTGACACGTCAACGCTCCCTGACACGTCAACGCCACCTGACACCACGCCCCCCGGCCCCAACGCAGCCGGGAATACGGCGTCCAAGGCAATCGCAACGGCCTCGCCGACACCGACGGTGGTGACCCCGAACGCAAATGGAACCGCGAGGGCCGCGAACACCGGCGCGGGGGTGCTCAAAGATGTGACCACACCGGATCGGATCGCGGAGACTGGTGCGGCCGGGGCGGACCCTGGCCCGGTCGCGGTTGCAGGGCCGATCGGGACGGAGATGGCCGCCAGGGAAGGGCAAGCGTCAGACACGGCATCCGGGCAGCAGCCCAACACGGATGAGAGGGCAGCGCAGGATGCGCAGGCCCCGGTCCGGTTCGATGCGCTGCGCGCGACGGCCGATGGTTCGGTCATGCTGGCCGGCCAGGTTGCACCGGGGGCAAGGTTGCAGGTTCTGCTCAACGGGCAGCAGGTCGCGAAAGGGCAGGCCGATGCGAGTGGCAATTTCGCGACCCTTTTCGATGTGGAGCCCGCTGCGCAGCCCCGTGCGCTGAGCCTGAAAGTGACCGGTGCGGACGGGGTGCCCCGTGAAAGCGCCCAAAGCCTGATCCTGCGTCCAACCGTCGAAGCCGAGCCCGGCGATGACGGGGCTGCGACCGTGGCCGAGGCTGCGCCGGGGCCGGTTGTGGCCGATGCCTCGGGGGCACGGGATCTGGTGCCCGACTCGAACAGGCCCGACTCGAACAGGCCCGACTCGGACAGCCTGGTGATCGACACGATCCGCTTCGGGGCCGGCGAGGCCGCGCGCGCCGAGGGGCGAGGGGCGCCCGAGCGCGACACATTGATGGCCTATCTGGACAATCGGCTCGTGGCCAGAACCCGGACCGAAACAGATGGGCGCTGGCACCTGGATCTGCCGGAACTGACGGGGGGCGCGCATCGTTTGCGCATCGATGCGGCCGATCCGCAGGGCAGGATCGTGGCCCGCGCCGAGGCTCGTTTCGATCAGCCCGACCAGATCTTGGTAGCCGATGCGACGATGCCCGCTCAGAAGGCTGCCGAACAGGTGGCACGGACGGGGGGCACAGGCGATGCGGTCAAGGTGGTGCAGATCGTCAAGGGCAACACGCTCTGGGCAATCGCGCGACAGGTCTATGGGCACGGCATTCTTTACGTGCGGGTGTTCAATGCCAACCGCGATCAGATCCGGGATCCCGATCTGATCTATCCCGGACAGGTCTTCACCATCCCGGCTGCGCCGTGACGCACGGGGCCGTTTCTGTGCCGGGAGTTTTGCAGAACCATAGGCCAGCCTGACCCCGAAATCAGGTCTTGCTGAACGATGAGAGGACGCGAAATGGCCGGAATTGCGACGGTGATCATCGGAAGAGCGCGGGCTTGGCACTGCGGCAGGGGCAGTGTAAGAGAGACACCAAGGGCAGGGTCCGTCAAGACGATAGAGAGGCACGCGTGAGCGAGACCGACAGTTTCATCGACGAAGTGACCGAGGCGGTGCGCCAGGACAAGCTCTGGGCCGCGTTCAGGAAATGGGGCTGGATCGGCGGTGTCGTGATCGCGACGGTTGTCGGTGGAACGGCCTGGAACGCCTGGCAGACCGGGACCGCGCAAAAGAATGCGCGGGCGTTCGGAGATCGGCTGATGGCCGCCGTTCAGGCTCGTGATACCGGCAAGGAACTGGCCGGGATCACGGCGAACGGCACCGGTCGTGCGACCCTGTTGCGGATCATGCAGGGCGATCAGGCCGCGAGCACCGGAGATTTCAAGGCGGCGCTGGCATTTTACAACGAGGCCGCCTCCGAACCCGGACAGCCCACGTCGATCACCGATCTGGCAAAGCTGAAGTCGGTGATCATCGCAGGCGATGCGATGGATGCAGGCACGCGCGATGCGACACTGGCCGCGCTGGCCAGGCCCGGCGCGCCCTATCGCCTTCTGGCGATGGAGCAGCAGGCCAATGTGAAACTGGCGGCGGGCGACAAGCCGGGCGCCATCGACATCGCCAAACAGATTTTGCAGGCCGCCGGTCTGACGCCGGGCTTGCAACAGCGCACAACAGAGTTGATTGTGGCGCTCGGAGGCGAAGTGCCACCCATGCCCGACCGGTTGATGTCGGCGCGGCAGTAAGGGCGCTGTAGTAAGGGCGCGGTAGCAAGAACGTGACGATCTGGGCGCGAGGCCGAACCTCGCGCGCCTTGCAGGGCAGGAGAGTGTGGGCCGTGAAGCTGATCAATGGCATCTGTGTGCTGGCCGCGATGGTGGCACTGGGCGCGTGCACGAAAGAAGTGATCCTGTCGGGGGATCGTCTGTCGCCGCGCGAGGCACTGCGCGAAGATGAGGGGCTGCCGCCGACGCCCGCACCGACGCAGGAATCGCGGCCGGTCAACCTGCCCGCGCCGGTCTCGAACGCAAGCTGGCCGCAGCGCGCAGGCGGCCCCGGGCACAACCTGTTCAATGCCGCGATCGGTGCGGGAACGACGCGCGTCTGGTCGGCCGATATCGGTCACGGAAATTCACGCCGCTACCGCATCACCGCCGATCCGATTGTTGCGGGCGGGCGGATCTTTACCCTCGACAGCCAGTCGCATGTCACCGCAACCTCGACCGCTGGTGCAACGCTGTGGCAAACAGACATCACCCCGCCGGGCGATCGCGATGCGGATGCCTCGGGTGGGGGCGTGGCCTATGGCAATGGCACCGTTTTCGTGACGTCGGATTTTGCGCAACTCGTGGCGATCGACGCAGCGACCGGTGCGATCAAATGGCGGCAATCCTTTGCTGCCGGTGTTGGCGGAGCGCCAACGGTGCGCGATGGCACGGTTTACGTGGTGGCGCGTGACAGTTCGGCCTGGGCAATCCGCGCAACCGATGGCAAGGTGATCTGGCAGCTGTCCGGAGCGCCGTCGAAATCGGGGATGACCGGTGTCTCGGCCCCGGTCGTGACCGCCGGGACCGTAATTTTCCCGTTCCCTTCGGGCTTCATGTCGGGCGTGTTGCGCCAGAGCGGTTATCAGCTCTGGCAGGCCAAGGTGCCGGGCGCGCGTTCGGGCGTGGGCTATGCGAGCATTGTCGATCTGACGGGCGATCCGGTGGTGGTCGGCACTACGGTTTATGCAGGATCGTCCGCAGGCAAGCTGGCTGCCTTCGACATTGATACGGGTGAACGTCTGTGGAGCGCGACCGAAGGCGCGACCAGCCCGGTGCAAGTCGCGGGCAACGCGGTTTTCCTGACCTCGGACAACGGGCAGATCGTTCGGCTCGACGCGAAGACCGGGCAACAGATATGGGCAAAGAACCTGCCCCATTACGTCAAGGAAAATACCAGAAAGCAGCGCGATATCACGGTGAACTACGGCCCCGTTCTGGCCGGGGGCAAGCTGTTCGTCGCCTCTTCCGACGGTGTTCTGCGCGTGTTCAATCCGGTGAACGGGGCGATGATCGGTCAGACCGGGATTCCCGGGGGGGCAACCACCGATCCGGTCGTGGCCGGGCGCACGCTTTATGTCGTGGGCGGCAACGGGCAACTTCACGCGTTTCAATGAGCGTTGGCTGGCCCAAGTGGGCCGCTCGCACGCGCCCGGGGAGGGCATCATGAGCTTCACCCTGGCCATCGTCGGCCGCCCCAATGTGGGAAAGTCCACGCTGTTCAACCGGCTCGTCGGCAAGCGGCTGGCGCTGGTCGATGACCAACCCGGCGTCACGCGCGATCTGCGCGAGGGCGACGCGCGGCTGGGTGATCTGCGCTTCATCGTGATCGATACCGCAGGCTTGGAACTGGCCGGGGATGACAGCCTTCAGGGCCGGATGCGCCGCCTGACCGAGCGCGCGGTGGAAGAGGCCGATATCTGTCTGTTCCTGATCGACGCGCGGGTCGGGGTGACCCCGACGGACGGGATCCTTGCCGACATTCTGCGCAAGAAGAATGCCCATGTGATCCTCGCCGCCAACAAGGCCGAGGGCAAGGCAGGCGATGCCGGTGTGCTGGAGGCGTGGAGCCTCGGTCTGGGCGCGCCGCTGCGGATCTCGGCCGAACATGGCGAGGGGCTTGATGATCTTTACACCACGCTGGTGCCGTTGGCCGATGCGTTTGCCAGACGCCACGCCGCAAACAGGCCTGAAACCGATGTGGTGATTGGCGAGGGGCTGGAAGAGAGCGACATCCCCGCCTATCAGCCGCCCTCGGCGGCGAAACCGCTGCAACTGGCGGTGATCGGGCGCCCGAACGCGGGCAAGTCCACACTGATCAACAAGATCCTGAACGAGGATCGGCTGCTGACCGGTCCGGAGGCCGGGATCACCCGCGATGCGATCTCGGTCACGACCGGGTTCATGGGCACTCCGATGCGGATCTGGGATACGGCGGGGCTGCGCAAGAGGGCGCGCGTCACCGACAAGGTCGAGAAGCTCTCGGTCGCGGACGGTCTGCGCGCGGTGCGTTTTGCCGAGGTGGTCGTGGTTTTGCTCGACGTGAACATGCCCTTTGAAGCCCAGGATTTGCGGATTGCGGATTTCGCACAGACCGAGGGGCGTGCCGTGGTCGTCGCGGCGAACAAATGGGATCTCGAAGAGGACAAGTCCGGGACGCTGAAGCAGTTGCGCGAAGCGTTCGAGCGTCTGTTGCCGCAACTGCGCGGCGCGCCGCTGGTCACCGTATCGGCCAGGACCGGCAAGGGGCTCGACCGGCTGCATGACGCGATCCGCAAGGCGCATGAGGTCTGGAACCGCCGCGTGCCGACGGCCAGGCTGAACCAGTGGCTGGCCGCGATGACCCAGGCACACCCGCCCCCCGCTCCGGGCGGACGGCGGATCAAGCTGCGCTACATGACGCAGACCAGGATCCGGCCACCGGGCTTTGTCGTCAAGACCACGCATGTTGACAAGATCCCCGAAGCCTATGAGCGCTACCTGATCAACGGGCTGCGTGAGAGCTTTGATATGCCCGGCACCCCGATCCGGCTGTATCTGCGCGATCAGGGCAAGGCGAACCCCTACAAGGACCGGAAAAAATCGATCCCGTCACGGCTGAGGAAGCATGTGGATGCGAAGAAACACGCCGCCCGCAAGGATGGTGCGAAAAAGGCGCGCGACACCCGGAAGGGCGAATAACCCTTTGCATCTGGTCCCGAATATCCCCGCCATAGGTGCCTGTGGCTGCCACGGGATGACGCCCGGAGATGACATCCGGACCAGAATGAAACCTGTCGTCAGAGAAATCCGAGATGATCAAGTGCGGCCCGTGCGGTCCTGGCCTCTGACAGGTCGGAGGATCGCAAGCTGCGGTTCAGTGCGACCATCAGTCTGGACAGTTCCTTGGTGCGGCGCAGGGCGCGAATGTGATCGGGAATCTCTTCGGTTCCGATATCAAGGATGCGTTGCGCTGGCAGGCGCGGATCGCTTTGAAAGTTCGTGATCTTCATGTGCTGCCCCCCAAGGCGACTCATCGAGACGCCCCGGAGTTTAGCGCAGATTGGCGTTTTTGCCATATGTGGCACCACGCCGCGGCGGCTCGTGTGTTTTACGGCTCAGACCAGTTCGCCATCGACCAGCCGGGTCTTGCCGCCCAGACAGGGATGCAGCGCGGCGGGCAAAATGACCGAGCCGTCTTCCTGTTGGCCGTTTTCCAGCACCGCGATCAGGCAGCGCCCGATGGCGAGGCCCGAGCCGTTCAGCGTGGCAACGAATTCCGGCTTGCCGCCATCTGCGGGCTTGTAGCGTGCGTTCATCCGGCGCGCCTGGAACTGGCCACAGATCGAGACCGACGAGATCTCGCGATAGGTGTTCTGACCGGGCAGCCAGACCTCAAGGTCGTAGGTCTTCTGCGCACCAAACCCCATGTCGCCGGTGCACAGCACGATGCGGCGATAGGGCAGTTCGAGCGTCTCCAGAACGGCCTCGGCGCATTTGACCATGCGTTCGTGTTCGTCCAGGGCGGTCTGTGGCGTGCAGATCGTGACCATCTCGACTTTCTCGAACTGGTGCTGGCGCAGCATTCCCGAAGTGTCCTTGCCTGCCGAGCCCGCCTCGGAGCGAAAGCAACTGGTGTGGGTGCACATCCGGCGGGGCAATGTGTCAGCCTCCCAGACCTCGCCATTGGCGTAATTGGTGAGCGTCACTTCGGCAGTCGGGATCAGCCACCAGCCATTGGTGGTCTGATAGCTGTCCTCGGTGAATTTCGGAAGCTGGCCAGTGCCCAGCATCGCCGGATCGCGCACCAGAACCGGGGTGATGTTTTCATCCAGCCCGTGCCGATCGACATGCAGGTCGAGCATGAATTGCGCCAGCGCCCGATGCACGCGCGCCACGCCGCCCTTGAGCACCACGAAACGCGACCCCGACAGTTTCGCCGCCGTTTCGAAATCCATGTTGGTGCCGACAGCCGACAGTTCGTAATGCTCCCTGGCCGGAAAAGACAGCGCGCGCGGGGTGCCCCGGCGATGCAGTTCGACATTCTCGTCCTCGTCAGCGCCTTCCGGCACATCGTCGAGCGGGCTGTTCGGGAGCGTCATGAGGATCTCGTGCAGTTCGGCGTCTCTGGCGTCTGCCTCGGCCTTCATCGCGGCGATTTGGGATTTCTTCTCGGCCACCAGCGCGCGCAGGCGTTCGAACCCGGCCTCGTCGCCCCTCGCCTTCGCCGCGCCGACCTGCCTGGAGGCGTCATTCTGTTCGGCCTGCGCGGTTTCGGCTGCGTGGATAGCGCCCCGGCGGGCCGCGTCAAGCGAGAGCAGAGCCTCCGACATCGGCGCAAGCCCCCGGCGCGCGAGGGCGGCATCGAATTGGGCGGGATTTTCGCGGATCGCGCGGATATCGTGCATCTCGGAACTCCTGACAGGTTGCGCCTACGGCTCTATCGCAGGAAAGGGCCGCGCGAAAGCCCCGGCGCTGTCGGAGCGGAGCGCCCGGAGCCATTGCGAAAGGGTTCAGAATTCCCAGTCCTCATCTTCTGTGGCGACAGCCTTGCCGATGACATAGCTTGATCCCGATCCCGAGAAGAAGTCGTGGTTTTCGTCCGATCCCGGCGAAAGTGCGGCCAGGATCGCGGGGTTCACCCGGGCGGCGTCATCGGGGAAGAGCGCCTCGTAGCCGAGATTCTGAAGCGCCTTGTTTGCATTGTAATGCAGAAAGGTCTTGACCTCTTCCGTCAGCCCCAGCGGATCGTAGATCTGTTCGGTATAGCGGGCCTCGATGTCGTAGAGATCGAACAGAAGCGCAAAGGCGAAATCCTTGAGCTCGGCGCGCTCTTGTGCACGCAACCGCTCCTGCGCGCGCTGGAACTTGTAGCCGATGTAATAGCCATGGATCGCCTCGTCGCGGATAATCAGCCGGATCAGGTCGGCCGTGTTGGTCAGGCGTGCCCGGCTCGACCAGTGCATCGGCAGGTAGAAGCCCGAATAGAACAGGAAGCTTTCGAGAAACACGCTCGCAACCTTGCGTCTGAGCGGTGTCGCGGTGGCATCATATTCATCAAGGACCAGACGCGACTTGGCTTGCAGATGCGGGTTTTCCGAGGACCAGCGAAACGCCTCGTCAACTTCGGCAGAATTGCACAGCGTCGAAAAGACCGAGGAATAGCTGCGCGCATGCACCGCCTCCATGAAGGCGATATTGCTCATCACGGCCTCTTCGTGCGGGGTGATCGCATCGCCCATCAGGACCGGCGCACCCACGGTGTTCTGGATCGTGTCGAGCAGGGTCAGCCCGGTGAAGACACGAATCGTGAGGGTCTGTTCCTCTTGGGTAAGTTGCGCCCAGCTCTGGATGTCATTCGACAGCGGCACCTTCTCGGGGAGCCAGAAATTCGAGGTCAGGCGGTTCCAGACCTCAAGATCCTTGTCGTCTTCCAGCCGATTCCAGTTCACCGCAGGCGGCACGGCGCGCGCAGAGGGGCGGGGGGCGGTCTGATCTGTCATCGCGGGCCTCACAGGGAACAGGATACACAGCCCTGCACCTCGGTCCCCTCAAGGGCCATCTGGCGCAGGCGAATGTAGTAGATGGTCTTGATACCGCGGCGCCAGGCGTAGATCTGGGCGCGGTTGATGTCGCGGGTGGTGGCATCGGAGGGAAAGAACAGCGTCAGCGACAGGCCCTGGTCCACATGTTCGGTCGCTGCGGCATAGGTGTCGATGATCGCCTCGGGGCCGATCTGGTAGGCGTCGCGGTAATAGTCGAGATTGTCATTCGTCATGTAGGGCGCGGGGTAATAGACCCGGCCGATCTTGCCTTCCTTGCGGATCTCGATCCTTGCGGTGATCGGATGGATCGAGGCGGTGGCGTTGTTGATGTAGCTGATCGAGCCGGTGGGCGGCACGGCTTGCAGGTTCCGGTTCCACAACCCGTCCTGCATCACCGCATCACGCAGCCGGGTCCAGGCTTCGCGGGTGGGAAGCTCGACACCGAAACGCGCGAACAGCGCCGTGACGGGCTCGGTTTCGGGCAGCCAGTCGCGGGTCACGTATTTCTCGAAAAAGCTGCCATCGGCATATTTCGACGTCTCGAATCCTTTGAAACTTTGCCCGTGCTCGCGCGCCAGGGCATTCGAGGCCGCAAGTGCGTGATAGGCGACCGCCGCGAAATAGGCGCGGGTGAAGTCAACCCCCTCGGGGCTGCCATACTGGATGCGTTCGCGCGCGAGGAACCCGTGCAGGTTCATCTGCCCCAGTCCGATCGCGCGGCTTTCGTCATTGCCCTTGCGGATTGAGGGGACGGCGTTGATCGCGCTCATCTCCGAGACCGCCGAAAGGGCGCGGATCGCGGTTCCGACGCTGGCCGCCATATCGCCCCCATCCATCACTTTCGCAATGTTGAGCGAGCCGAGATTGCACGAAATATCGGTGCCCATCCTGGCATAGCCCAGATCTTCGTCAAATTCCGAAGGCTCGGCCACTTGCAGGATTTCCGAGCACAGGTTCGACATGGTGACCCGGCCTGAAATCGGGTTGGCGCGGTTTACCGTATCCTCGAACATGATGTAGGGATAGCCGCTCTCGAACTGGATCTCGGCCAGGGTCTGGAAGAAGGCGCGGGCATTGATCTTGCGTTTGCGGATACGGGAATCATCGACCATCTCGTGATATTTCCCGGAGATCGAGAGGTCCGAGAAGGCACAGCCGTAAACCCGTTCGACATCATGGGGCGAGAACAGATACATCTCCTCGTTCTTTCGGGCCAGTTCGAAGGTGATGTCGGGGATCACCACGCCAAGCGACAGTGTCTTGATGCGGATCTTCTCATCCGCGTTCTCGCGCTTGGTGTCGAGGAAGCGCAGGATGTCGGGGTGATGGGCGTGCAGATAGACCGCCCCCGCCCCTTGCCGGGCACCAAGCTGGTTGGCGTAGCTGAAGCTGTCTTCGAGCAGCTTCATCACCGGGATCACCCCCGAGGACTGGTTCTTGATCCCCTTGATCGGCGCACCATGTTCGCGGATGTTGGACAGCATCAGGGCCACGCCGCCGCCGCGTTTCGACAGTTGCAACGCCGAATTGATGCCGCGCCCGATCGATTCCATGTTGTCTTCGAGCCGCAGCAGAAAGCAGGACACAAACTCGCCGCGCGCCTTCTTGCCTGCATTGAGGAAGGTGGGCGTCGCCGGCTGGAACCGCCCCGAGAGAATCTCGTCCATCAACCGCATCGCAAGGGTTTCATCGCCACGCGCCAGCGTCAGCGCAACCATCACCACGCGATCCTCGTAACGTTCGAGATAGCGTTGCCCGTCACGGGTCTTCAGCGTGTAGGATGTGTAGTATTTGAACGCGCCGAGGAAGGTCGGAAACCGGAATTTCACGCCATAGGCCGCGCTCCAGATCTTGCGCTGGAAATTGCGCGAATACTGGTCGAGCACCTCCGGCTCATAATAGCCCTCCTCGACGAGATAGCCGAGTTTCTCGTCGAGCGAGTGGAAAAACACCGTGTTCTGGTTCACATGGCGCAGAAAATACTGGCGCGCGGCCATGCGGTCGGCATCGAACTGGATGCGGCCCTGCGCGTCATAAAGGTTGAGCATCGCGTTGAGCGCATGGTGATCGAGCCCGGCCAGCTCGGATGCCTTCAGGTCACTGTCGAGCATTCCATCCCCCAGAATCTGTCGAGACCCGCACGCACGCGGGCAATGTCACTGTCCAGCCCGGCCAATTCGAAACGATAGAGCACGGGTATGTTGCATTTGCGCGCCAGGAGGTCGCCGGCGCAGGCGAAGTGAGGTCCGAAATTGCGGTTCCCCGAGGCGATCACCCCCCGCAAGCCAACCCGGCGCAGCGGATCGTTGACAAAGCGGATCACCTGCTTTGCCACCGCGCCGCGCCCCTCGCCGTCGGCATAGCTCGGGCAGATCAGAACATAGGGGCCGGGCGGTTCGGGCATCGGGTCTTTTGGCGAAATCGGGATACGCAGCGCCCGAAGACCCAGATGGTCCACGAAACGCTGGGTGTTGCCCGATCGCGACGAGTAATAGACCAATGCCGTTTCTGTTGGGGCAGGCATCATACCGGTCCGTTCAGGCCAGACGCCCGATCATGTCGGGTCGGAAACCCGCCCAATGATCATCGCCCGCGATCACGACCGGGGCCTGACGATACCCCAGTTCCTGAACCCGTTCGAGGGCAGCCTCATTCCTGGTCAGGTCGATCAGTTCATAGTTCAACCCGCGGGCTTCCAGCGCGCGGGTGGTTGCGGTGCATTGCACGCAGGCGGGTTTCGAATACACGGTGATGGTCATCTGTCCTGTCTCTCTTGTCACATCTTGCAGCATGGGATGCAGGCGCATGAACGAAAGTGCGAAACCGCAAATCCGTCACGCGCACGGACCCTCCGCCGCGGTCGTCGTTCATCTTGCTCTGGCAGGTCTCCTGACGTCGCGGCTGGAACGCTCTGGCCTGCCTTCCCGGCGCCCGGGCGCGCCAGTATTGTCAGACCATGCTGTGCCGCTTGCAGTTGCGGAGGCAGTGCCGGATTTTTACCAACCAATCTTTGTCGCCTGCGAGACTGGCTCACAGGAACCGAAACTCCCCTATATTGGGCCTCGGTGGAGTCGGGTGTCAATATGTTGTTTGACTTGGCGGAAAACTTTTGTCGCCCCCTCAGCAATAGTGCCACCTGTATGGCCGCGCCCTGGGCCAGAGGGTTTGTGAACCCATCCCGGGCAGAGAGCATTGATGTCGGCAGTTGCCATCCTCGGCGATGCCCGGGGCGATCGGGCCGTATTGTGCGCGATCACGCCGATGGGTTGGGCTGCCGATGCCATGAGGTCAAATCCGCAACCGGTTCATCGATCGCATCCGGGGTGGTCTTGACCGCGCGGTCAAGAACAATCCTGCCCGCTTCGTCAATTGCAACCGCCCAGTGAACAGATTTTGCCGCATCAATTCCAATACATATCTTCATCTCCCTACCTCTCGGTCGCTTGTTGCTCGCACACCCCATCGCGCCTGCATCGCCTTACATAGCCATCAAGGGCATCGCGTAATCAGCGGTCATTCAGGGGCGGCAACGAAGGCGGCACAGCGACCCAAGCCATCAACGACAGCCACCATGACAACCATACCTTCGTTGCCTGCGCATCAACAGCTTCGCACCATCGATAGCGCCAGGAAAAGGGGTAAGGCGCCATGAGCGAGACCACCCGCCTGACCACTGTTCCGAGGTGCCAAAGACAGGCTGACGCCCGGTCGATCATCACCAACCCAAAGCCGGAACACCCGGCCAGCCTGCGCCTGCTGGCATGGGCCACCCTGAAAGCAGAGCGCGGCCAGATGCGCCGCCGCCAGGCTTGGGTGAGCGGCAGTATGAAGACCCGGTTCCACGCCTGGCTCGCGCAGACCCCGGCAAGGCGATCTGAATGTCCTCACCCGGCTGGCCCGCGACCCCGATGCGATCGCCAGGCCCGCAGGTGGAGCGCTGCTGTTCCTTGAGCGCGGCGCGGCAAGGACGGCGCAGGGCGCGGCCCTGCCGGTCTTCGATATTCACCGCACCCGGATGAAGGGCGGGTCCTGGACGCTCACCGGGCGCGGCAGATATGGCCGGGTGACCGACAGCCTCGATGCAGAGCGCAGCAATGAGCAGGACACGTAAATGTGGATCAATCGGAAAGACCCCCGCCTGATCCCTATCTGCCCCCATCTGACCACCGCCCGACGGCAGGCCAAGGGGTGCGGCGAGCCCTCCTTGACACGGGGGCCAAATCGCAAAACCCGACCCCCGCCGACCACAATGCACTCATGGCCGCTCCTCCCCGATCGGGATGCGGCCACCTTGCACGGGGTCGAGCCGATCTGTCAAAGACGGCGATCTCCCGGATCTGCGCAGGCTTGAGCATATCCGAGGGGCAGATCATGTATTCGGCCAATCACAAGGGCCAATCACAAGGGCGACAAACAGCCCAGCGAACGGCTGATCGGCAATGTCGAGCGGGACGGACAGGGCCAGAGCACCGGACGTCAGAGCACCGGACGTCAAAGGGGCATCAACAGGCCGTTGAACACACTGTTTCAGGGCGGTCAAACGCCCGCCCCAAAAAGCGCGAGCCACGGGGCAGCATCAACCAAAACGCGAAACACGGCAAAAAAACGCGCTGCTGCAGAAATCCGTGGCGAGCTACAACCACTTCATCCGCGAGTCGTTTCTGGTTTGCGCCGCTGGAATATCTGGCAACCATGCTGCGCGCCTTGTGGTCGGTGATGGCTGCAATCTGCGCATCCGTAGCCCCGAGTTCGGTCAGTTTTGAGGCGGCGCTATAGCGCAGGCCGTGCAGTGAATAGGCCGTTGTCCCTGCTTTTTTGGAAATCCGGGTCATTCTCTGCGACGCGCCGCTGTAGGTTAATGGCTGGCCGGTCTGGCTCGTCATGATGAATATCCCCTGCCGTTCGGTGGCCTTCAGAATGGCAAGCAACTCATTCGTGCAGGGAACCCATACCAAACTACGAACTGGTCAGCGTATAATGCAGCGCCGGGTTGGCGCGGGTTTTGGCTGCTTTGGTTGGACAGAATATGCGCTGGTTCGCGCCCCGGGATGGCCGCTCTGGCCGTCCTGCCCGGCTCTCGGATGCCGCCATCCCGTTTTGTCTCGCGATCAAAGTGCTGTTCAACCTCCCGCTGCGCCAGACGTCCGGCATGGTGGCGCGCCTGCTCAAGCTTGCGGGGTGCAACTGGCCCGTTGCGGACTATTCGACGCTGTGTCGGCGGCAGAATCCCCGAAGGCGCGCAGATCGATACCGTTACAGCGGACGGAGGCTGTGACACAGGTCGTTGTCACACCGCAATCCTGGCCCGAGATGCCACGCCGATCATCCCGATCCGACGCAACGGGCGCATGTGGAAGGACGATGGGGTGGTTGCCCGGGTCCGAAACGAAACCCTCCGCGCGACAAAACGTCATGGTCGAGGGGTCTGCAAACGCTGGACAGGATATAACACCCGATCACGTGTCGAGGCGAAGATGAGATGCCTCAAGTCGTTCGGAGACCGGAGACCGCAACGCCGTTCTCCATCCGACGCAGGGTACCCATGATCCGGGCTTCCCGTGAAGCGCGTCTTCTTCATCGGAATGGAATCTCCTTGTTCATCCTGACAAGTAGATTCTACCTCCGCATCCCCTTAAGAGCGGGGGGGAATTACCGGTCGAGAACCGCGCCTTTGCCACGATGCCCGTTTTCATCTTGTCAACACCTCGTCAACATCTCGGGGGCAGCACCCCCAAGGCTCCCATCATGTCGCATTGCTTGGACGGGAATGACCGGGTTCAATCACCGAGCTTGGCGTGAACCTCGGCCAGGTCGACCTTCCCGATCGGCATCTTGTTGTCCGGGTCTTCGAAATCATATCGGAAAAGTTGGAAATCCTTCTTGTAGATTTCCCAGATCAGGTGGCGCGACAGATCGTCGAAATAGGCACTGACCTTGTGAGCCCGTTTGGGCCCGTGACCCTCGGATTCGTTGAACCGCGGCACCTTGTCCAGGTTGACCTTCACCGGCGTCTCGATGTGATCAAGAACAGACTGCATCCCGTCGTTGAATGTCTCGGTGAAGAAGATGTTGTCGTAGCGACCGCCATTCACGATGAAGGTCGAGATATGCGCCGACATGGCCGACCAGTGAATGTCGGGTTCCATCGGGCGGCGCCAGCGAATCGTGTCGCGCGCGAACAGAAGGAAGCGGCGGAACGACTTGATCTGGTCGAAATCGAAATTGTCCTCGGGCGAGCCGACCTCGATACCGTATTTCTGGATCAGTTGCGACACCAGGTTGCCGCGATACCGTTTGCCGTTGCGCTGGATGCCGGCGATCTTGTCGAAGAAGGATGACAGGATGCGCTGATACGGGTTGCGCACACAGGTAAAGGCATAGCTTTTATGCGTGGTGACGTTGTCGGTGATGAGCTTCTGGCTCTCATCTTGCGACCATTTGTGCAGCCCTGCCCTGGAATCGTGGATGTCGCCGTCGAAAAAGCGTCCGTGATCCGAATAGAACATGATTTGCCCGATCGAGGAGCAGGCACATTTCGGGACGACACGATACACGACACTCTCGCTCTGTGTCATCCAGGTTCCGGGAAATCCCATGCTCTTTGATACCTCCAAGCCCGCCTGTCAGGGGTGCGTGATCGTTTTCTGCGTGACCATGACGCGACAATTTGCATTAAAGAGCAAACAACCTCTGTCTTTTCAAGATCAATTGACGGTAATTGACGGGGCAATCCTGCATTTTTCACGTCTTTTCTGGTGACATGGCCCGTATCGCGTTCATCCTGCTGCTACATAAGGACCCTGACGATGTCATCGCCAAGAGCGAACAGCTGGCACGGTCGGGAGATTTCGTGTCGATCCATTTCGATGCCCGTGCCAGGCCGGAGCATTTCCGCAAGATCCGCTCGGCCCTGGCAGACAACCCGAATGTGACCTTCGCGAAGAAGCGTCACAAATGCGGATGGGGAGAATGGTCGCTCGTGGCGGCCACGCTGGAGGCGGTGAAGGCCGCGGTCGAGGCATTTCCGCGTGCGACCCATTTCTACATGCTCTCGGGCGATTGCATGCCGGTGAAGACCGCCGGGTATGCCCATGCCTTCCTCGATGCGGAGGAGGTCGACTATATCGAGAGCTTCGATTTCTTCTCTTCGGACTGGATCAAGACCGGGATGAGGGAAGAACGGCTGATCTATCGCCACTGGTTCAACGAGCGCACGCAATCCAGGCTCTTTTACACCAGCCTCGGGTTGCAGCAGAGATTCGGCCTTGCCCGCGAGATCCCCGAAGACATCCAGATGATGATCGGCAGCCAGTGGTGGTGTCTGCGCCGCCGCACGGTGGAATGGGTGCTCGATTTCTGTCGCGACCGGCCGGATGTGATACGCTTCTTCCGCACGACATGGATCCCGGACGAGACCTTCTTTCAGACCATCGTGCGCCATGTCGTGCCCGAAAACGAAATCCGCACGCGGACGCTCACCTTCCTGATGTTCACCGATTACGGGATGCCGGTGAATTTCTACAACGACCATTACGATATGTTGCTGAGGCAGGATTACCTGTTTGCCCGCAAGATCAGTCCGGATGCGAAAGATCTGAAAGCCCGACTCCGGGCGTTGTGGACGCAGGAGCACGCGGAGTTTGCGATCACGAACGAGGGTCGCGCGCTGCACGCGTTCCTGACCGGGCGCGGCCGGATCGGGCGCCGCTTTGCGCCGCGGTTCTGGGAAACCGGGTCGAGCCTGGGGCGTGGACGCACGCTCTATGTGGTGACATGCAAGAAATGGCATGTCGCCAAGAGACTGGTCTGGGAGCTTGCGCGCCGGACCGGTCGTCCCGGCGTCGAATACCTGTTTGACGAGATGGGCAATGTGCCGGACCTGGGCGGGATCGAGCAAAGCAAGGAAAAACGCAACCGGCACCGCCGCGCCTTTCTGCGAATGCTCTATGATCACTACAAGACGGACGAATTGCTGATCTGCATTGATCCCCCATCTTTCGCGGCGATCCGCGACTTCGATGCGGACAAGTGCGAGATGCACCTGCTCGAGATCGAATGTGATTTCTCCGATGACTACCTGTCGGGGCATACCCGCCGGATCGGGCTGGCCAGCGATCAGACCAGGCCCGATGTCTTGCAGCGACTGTTGCCGATGGTCCGGGAGACCCTGCGTCATGAAACCGATCGGTTGCGCGATGCCGGGTTCGAACATCATGCCCTGATGCGGGAAACGGCACCGCCCGAGGCCAATGCACGCGCCCTGATACGTGCGCTCGACATCGACGCGGATCTGGCCCATGAACTGGCGCGAATTGAGTATCTCTTTGTGGATTGAGGAGGCAACCATGGCCTATGCCTATGACGATCAGAATATCTTCGCGAAGATCTTGCGCGGGGAAATCCCCAACAACACCGTGCTGGAAACCGATCATACGCTGGCTTTCCACGACATCGCCCCGAAAGCGCCCGATCATGTTCTGGTGATCCCCAAGGGTCCCTATGTCACGCTGGATCACTTCTGCAACGCAGCCTCGGAGACCGAGATCGTCGATTTCCATCGCACCGTCGGCAGGATCTGCACGATGCTCGGATGCGGGCCTGGCAATGGCGGCGGTGGGTTCCGCGCAATCGCCAATGCGGGCGAGAACGGGGTGCAGGAAGTGCCTCACTACCACCTGCATGTCCTTGCCGGCCGACCGCTTGGCCCGATGTTGCTGATGCGGTGATCCGTGTGCCGGTCGTCTGAACAGCCGGTCCGGGAAAGGGGGGGTGCACCCCCCCTCTTGCCTGGCGGCAAGGATTTCGACCTTCGCCTGCCCTTCAACGGCTTGAAACATCCTGTGGGAGACACGGGTACAGACACGGGTGCAGACGCGGCTGGGGCAGAGCCTCCGGTTTCAAGGGGCGATCATCGCTCCGATCTGAGTTCGACAAAGATGTGTATTCAAGCCCCGGCTGCTCGCTGGCCAAGTCGCTGATCTCGATCCCGGTGGCATGGATTGCGTCCACGGATCGCGTCGAGGATCAGCTCGGCCGAGGTCACCTGGCGTGAATGGTTGAAGGCAAGCTGGACACCCATGACTTCGGTTGTCTCTTGTTCCAACTTGCCCCACCTCTCGCGATCGCTAGAATGTCATCCTGACCGGGCGTGCCTTTCGCGCCCTTATATAGACGGAGCCGCCATGACCGCCAGTTTTGCGAACACTGCCCCCGATGCCCCGGAAACCGAGATCGTCACAACCTGGAAAGTTGCCTGTGATGGTGGCACCGGGGCGCTTGGCCACCCGCGTGTCTGGCTGTCGATCCCACGTGACACGGGCTATGTCGAATGCGGCTATTGCGACAAGAAATACATGATCGACCGCGCACATGCACGTGAGGACCACTGAAGTCCCGGCCACGATGACGCAAGCGAGGTTCGCGGACGGGCAGATCATCGGCATTCCGGACGGCAAGTCCGGCCTGTCGGACGGGACCTTTCAAACCTTGAAGGCCGGGTTCGGTGCGATGACAGTGGCGTCTTGCCGTCCCGTCTTGCCATGGTGGCTTGCCGGGGCGGAGCGCAAGATGATCCGACCGATCCAAGCGCGCGCCGGGCACGGACCCCGCTGCAGGTCGAGGCGCGGCCAGATCCCTGCGGGTCGCTTGATGTCGTCAATGATCCGTTCGCCCGTGTTCCACGTTTGCGGGGGCTCGACGGGGGCGATGACGTCACCCGCGAATGCCTGTCCGCGATCGCGGACAGTGCGATTTCCGGGCCCCTCGATTTCCAGGTGCCGTGTGTTGCATGAGCGGAAGGTCTGCACAGGCGTTCTGCCGTGGCAATATCGTCCCCAAGGGGGGCGCGGCTCGTGGCATCCGGCCAGCCACACATCCGGATCGGCCTGCACATCCTCCCCCGAGCGATACAGCTTCTTGCGCCAGGCGATGTCGCGAAACGCGCCCCTGATCATCCGGTGGAAGCGCTCGCAGATGCCGCTCGTCTGCGCGCTGTTGGCCCTGGTCCTCGAATGACCCACGTCCTCGACGGCTAGGCTAGGCCAAGCTGACAGGCGGGGGCATCGCGGTGAACCGCGCCGGTCAGGGCTTTGCTGTAGGCGAGCGCAAGTTCGATCCCCGCGACGATCCCCGCGGCGCCCGCACCATCGCGGCGCTGGTGCGCACACGCGATCTGCGCCCGATCCTGGCCCCGGTCCTGGCCGATGACGACACGCGCGTCGCGTTGCGCCTCAAGGTGGGACGCAGGCGTGCACTGATGCAGGGCCAGGTTCGCCGTATCGCCCGCATAGGGGGCTCTTGTGCGGCATTCATCCCGGCCTTGAACAAGCGTTTGAGCTTTGTTGCAAAGGACAGTTGGCGCGGCTCACCCGCCATGTGACACCGACCCGGGTCCGACGCGCAGGACAGGTGCGGATGGTCGCCCATCTGAAGAAGACCCCGTTAGTTTCCGCGCACGTGGTGTAATTTCATCTCCGTCGACGGTGTAATCCCGGGTGGCCATCAAGGTGTATGGTCGCGGTGGAGTTTGACGACTTCAACCACGGACCTTACGGAGACCCCGATGACCACGACCAACATGGACCTGTCCGAGCTTCTGGCAAAGCACGATCAGGGAGATTTCCTGCGCAGCATTGCCGAAGCCGTGCTCCAGCTGATCATGGAGGTCGATGTCGAATGTCGAGGGCCTGATCGGCGCGGGCCGGCACGCGCGCATGAGACTGTCGCGTCGGCAATATGCCGCCCATCGCGGGGTGAGCCACACGGCGGTGGGCAAGGCGATCGCGAGCGGCCGGATCACGCTTGAGCTCGACGACACGATCGACCCGGCCAGGGCGGACAGGCAGTGGGACAACCGGACAGACCCGGCGAAATTGCCAAAACGGCGCGCCAAAAATCGCCAGCCTGCCGCAGGGGCTATGGGATCGGTTACGGATGAGGCCACGGTAGCGGCCCCGAAATCGGACCCCGAGCCGGACCCCGAGCCGAACCCCGAGCCGAACCCGGTGACGGGGGATGCCCACGCGCCCGGGCACCTGGCTGATCAAGGCGGTCACGCTCCAGGGCGTCGAGAGCCCATCGGCGGCGCGGATCTGCACCAATGTCAGCGCCACGCCGATGAATGCGGTCGCGCGCTTTGTCGGACCACCGCAATGGCCGGGCGCGATGCAGGGCTGCCATGTCGATGGGCCAGACCTGCGGCTGGCGGGCCGCGACATGATGGCGCGATGGCCGGTGCTGAGCACGCTCGACGCCCTGGCCGGGCCGGGCATGCCGGGATGGAATATGGTCGTCGAGGCGGGCACATTCACCTGGTCCCGCACGATTGATCTGGGCGCGGTCTACACGTCCAGAGTCACGCCGAATCTCTCGGTCTATGGTCAGGTGCTGGACGATGTGATGGCCAGATGGCCGGTGCTGGGCGAGATGGACGGTCTGGTCGGGGCGGATGCGTCGAAATGGGATGCGGTGCTGGAAATGCGCACCACCGATGAGGATCCGAGCGCGCCCGATGCCCCCTGGTCCGACTGGCGCGCGGCGACGGTGGGCGATGTGGCCGCGCGCGGCTACCGGGCGCGGCTGCGGCTGAGCACAAGCGATCGCAACATCACCCCGATCGTCGCCCGGGCGGAGCTGAGGGTGGACATGCCCGACCGGATCCTGACCGGCACGGACATCCCAGCGCCGACAGGCGGCCGACGCATTGATTTCGTGCCGCCATATTGCGGTCTGACCGGGGTCTCGATTTCCGCACAGGGACTGCGCAGCGGGGATATCTACGAGATTACAGGCAAGGATACGCGCGGCTTTGACATCCGGTTCCGGGACCGCTCCGGCAGACCGGTTGAGCGGATATTCGACTATCTGGCCATCGGCTATGGAAAGGGGCAGACATGACAAGAGAGATTGCGGTGACCATCGATCCGAAGGTCACCAACGGCACGCAACTGGCGGCCAATATCAGCGACTGGCGACAGGCGGTTCTGTCGCTGCACCAGGGCACGGCCCGCCCGGTCTATGCGGTCGTCGGCACGCTGTGGATCGACACCGCATCAAGCCCCTGGAAGCTCTGCGTCTTCGACGGTGCGCGCGATGTCCTGCTCGGTCGGATCGATGCGAAAGCGCACCATTTCGCAGGCGCGGACGCCAGCACGCCGCGCCCGGTGGTTGCAGGCGGCACCGGCGCGTCCACGGTCGGGGACGCCCGGCACAATCTCGGCCTGGGAGAGGGCGACAGCCCCGGCTTCAAGGCGATCCGCTGCGGCGCCTTTGTAGCACAGGCTTCGGGCACGACGCTGCGCGTCAGCTACAACGGCACCGCCATTCTGACACTCGACAGCAGCGGCAATCTCACCCTCAAGGGCGATGTCACCGCCTTCGGAGCGACCGGATGACCCTTCCAATGACAGGGCCGCTTTCGCTTGGCCAGATCGCGGCGGAGTTGAGCCGGACGAGCGAGACACAGATCACCCTCGCAGAGGCCACGGTGCGCATTCTGGCGGGTGTCCCGAGCGGAGCCATCCGCCTTTCGAACCTTCGGGGCAAGTCTGCGGTCACCGCCCGCAATGCCGCCAGCCTCAACCTCGCCACCGCCTTTGGAGAGGAGTACGCCCGCGCGGTCGACAAGACCCTCATCGTGCCCTCCGGCGTGATCCTTGGTCCGCTGACCATTCCCTCCGGCATGGGCGGCAGCCTCACCATCGGGAATGCCGGCGAAATCCAGGGGTCCGGCGGGGCCACCAATGGCGGGGCCGGTGGCGCGGCGATCACGTCCAGCCACAGTTTCACGCTCATCAGTTCGCCCTGAACAACTTTTATCCGGCTGATTTTGCTTGAGAATGATGTGATATTGCTGGGTGCTGCCTGCAAGGTTTTGTATTATCCCGGCAGGAACCCTGCAATTTCGAGCCGTGATATGAAGCCGAGAAAGCCGCTCCCGGAACAAGACGATCTCCTGCGCGCCCGCCTGGTCGAGATGATCGACATGCGCCACGAGCTGGTGAAACTTGCCCCCCTGATCGACTGGGAGGTCTTTGAGCGGGAATGGGCCGGGTTCTTTCCGTCCCACACCGGTCGCCCGGCGACGTTGACGCGCCTGGTTGCCGGACTCCTTTACCTGCAACATGCCTATGCACTTTCGGACGAGGCGGTCGTGGCACGATGGGCCGAGAACCCGTATTGGCAGCACTTCTGCGGCGAGACGTTCTTTCAGCACCGTCTGCCGCTTGATCCCTCATCCCTGACCCGGTGGCGCAAGCGGATCGGCGAGGAGGGTGTTGAATGGATGCTGACCCAGACGATCGAGGCCGGGAAACGCGCCGGGGTGGTGAAGCGCAGCGATCTCAAGCAGGTCACGGTCGATACCACGGTGATGGAAAAGAACATCGCCCACCCGACGGATGCCCGGCTGTATGAGGCGGCGCGGCGCAAGCTGGTCGGGCTGGCTCGCGAAGCCGGGATCGTCCTGCGCCAGAACTACAACCGTCTTGGGCCTCGGCTGGCCGGTCAGGTTGGGCGCTACGCCCATGCCCGCCAGTTCAAGCGGATGCGCAAGGCGTTGCGCCGGCTCAAGGGCTACACCGGCCGCGTGCTGCGCGACATCGAGAGGCAACTGGGTAAGGTTCCGGAGGGGGCGCTGAGAGAGCGCCTGGTGGGGATGATCGCGCTGGTGAACCGGCTGTTGGCGCAGAAGCCGAAGGACAAGAAGAAACTCTACAGCCTGCATGAACCGGCGGTGGACTGCATCTCCAAGGGCAAGGCGCACAAGAGGTACGAGTTCGGAACCAAGGTCAGCGTGGCCACGACCAACCGGGGCGGCTTCGTGGTCGGGATGCGGGCGCTGCCGGGTAACCCTTACGACGGCCACACGCTGCACGAGGCGCTGGAACAGGTCGAGATCCTGACCGACCTGAGGCCAGAGTTGGCCTTTGTCGACCGCGGATACCGCGGGCATGGCGTGCAGAATGTGAAGGTTTTCATCAGTGGCGCAAAGCGAGGTGTCACCAGGACGATCGCCAAACTCCTGCGACGGCGCAGCGCCATTGAACCAATGATCGGGCACATGAAGAACGACGGTCGACTGACGCGAAGCACCCTGAAAGGAACCGACGGCGACGCTCTGTTCGCCGTGCTCTGCGGCTGCGGTCACAACATTCGCATGATCCTGAGACACCTGAGGGAGATCTTGTGCCGGTTGATCCGGGCTCTCACCTCGCTCCGACAGACCACCACCGCTGAAACGGCCTTCGTCGGGCCGTCTCAGATCGCCAACGTGCCAATCTGAAACCCTTGTTCAGGACGGACTCATCAACACAGGGGCGGTGCGCGGCGGCGGAGGTGGCGGCGGCAAGGGCGGTGCGGGCGGTCAAGGGAGGTATACGTCACGCCAAAGAGAGCCAGCCTCGGGGGATATATATAATTATGGTAACAAATATGTTAGGCAAAAATTAACATATGCGTCCTGGGATGATGATAAAGAAGAGCCTTATACAGACCATTATGATTTTTACTGGAACGGTTTTGTGGGACGAGCAGAAAGCTCCGACCATCTGACCAAGGGGACCTCTACTTATTACAAAGGCAATTACAGAACCTATTCCAGAAGAGAGTATAAATATTACGGCATTTACCGCTACTCATGGGTCACGCGATATCTTGTCGGTGGCTGCGGTGGCGACGGTGGATGTGGGCGGGGCTACAACCAGACCCGCGCCACTGGCGCGACCGGAGCGTCCGGCGGCACCTCGGCAGGCACCGGCGGTGCGGGCGGAGATGGGGGCGACTGGGGCCAGAGCGGGGCCACCGGCGGCCCGGGTGGCAACGGCAACGACACGACCGGCGCAGCCGATACCTGCACCGGTCGAAGAGCCGTTCGACGGCGCGGCCCATGTCGCGAAGCTCGATCCGGGGCTGCACGCCCGCATCGAACGCAATCGACGGCTGGCGGCAACCGATTACCTTGCCCTGACCGACCAAAGCCTGCCGGACGCGGTGGCCACCTACCGCCAAGCCCTGCGCGACTTGCCCGCAACGAAAGCCTGGACCCCGCGGCTGGCATGGGATGAGACGAAAGGCGTCGTGGTCCTGGGCGTGGTTTGGCCCGAAGTGCCCAAGGCCGCCGCCGGATCCAGGCCGTGACCGCAGAACGGCAAGACACCCGCGCATCGACCAACAGGGGGGCAGGCCATGAGTGACACCGGCTTCATCTCGACGCTCAATTCGATTTTCGGCGGCGCGGCTGCCACGCTGATCGGGGCCTTCGCGGGCCGCCTGATGTGGCACTCGGCCGAGGTGCGGCGCGGGCATCGCCGCTTTCTGAGCAAGGAACTCCTGTGGGAGATTCCGATCGCTGTCGGCATGGCGCTGATTGGCGAGGCGGCGGCAGGCTATATCGGCCTGGCCCAGCCCGTCGCGACCGGCTTTGTTGCCCTGCTCGCCTGTCTCGGCCCGCGCGGCATCGACGTGCTGCTCGCCACCTGGATCGAGCGCCGGAAACGAAGCGATCAGGCCAAGACCCTAAATAGTGTAGTCACGAGATATGGTAAGTGTTATTCTCCTCCCAAGATTTTTAAGAGGAGTTAAGGATGGGATCTCATAGGCGTCACGATATATCGGATCAGGTCTGGGACTTGCTCTCACAACACCTTCCTGGGCGCAAGGGAAGTCGGGGTGGAATCGCTCAAGATAATCGTCGGTTTATCAATGCCGTATTCTGGATTATGCGTACAGGAGCCCCCTGGAGAGACCTTCCTCCTGATTACGGCGGCTGGAGTAATACGCATCGTCGTTTCATCCGGTGGCGAGACAAAGGAATATGGGAGAAACTCTTGGAAATAGTGATTGATGATCCCGATTACGGGTGACTTATAATCGATGCCTCTCATTGCAAGGTTCATCCTCATGCCGCAGGGATCATGCCTGCAGGGGCCCGTGGAGGGAATCAAGATATGAGTCGCACAAAAGGGGGCTCAACACAAAACTCCATTTGGCCGTGGATGCGCATGGTATGCCGGTCCGGGTTATTGTTACAAAAGGCACAACAGCAGATTGTACTCAGGCGGGAAAACTCATGACAGGCTTGAATGCGGAACATCTTCTGGCAGACCGGGGATATGACAGCAACGCCATTGTTAGGCAAGCAGAAGACCAAGGTATGAAAAGTGTTATCCCACCAAGGAAGAGCGGTAAAGAACAACGGGACTATGACAAAGATCTCTATCAGTTAAGACATCTCGTTGAAAATGCGTTCCTGCATTTAAAGCGTTGGCGTGGTATTGCAACGCGGTATGCCAAAAATACTTCCTCCTTCTTGGCAGCCGTACAAATCAGATGTATCGCTCTTTGGGCCAAAATATCGTGACTACACTATCTAATAAGTTCGCCCTGAACAACTTTTATCCGGCTGATTTTGCTTGAGAATGATGTGATATTGCTGGGTGCTGCCTGCAAGGTTTTGTATTATCCCGGCAGGAACCCTGCAATTTCGAGCCGTGATATGAAGCCGAGAAAGCCGCTCCCGGAACAAGACGATCTCCTGCGCGCCCGCCTGGTCGAGATGATCGACATGCGCCACGAGCTGGTGAAACTTGCCCCCCTGATCGACTGGGAGGTCTTTGAGCGGGAATGGGCCGGGTTCTTTCCGTCCCACACCGGTCGCCCGGCGACGTTGACGCGCCTGGTTGCCGGACTCCTTTACCTGCAACATGCCTATGCACTTTCGGACGAGGCGGTCGTGGCACGATGGGCCGAGAACCCGTATTGGCAGCACTTCTGCGGCGAGACGTTCTTTCAGCACCGTCTGCCGCTTGATCCCTCATCCCTGACCCGGTGGCGCAAGCGGATCGGCGAGGAGGGTGTTGAATGGATGCTGACCCAGACGATCGAGGCCGGGAAACGCGCCGGGGTGGTGAAGCGCAGCGATCTCAAGCAGGTCACGGTCGATACCACGGTGATGGAAAAGAACATCGCCCACCCGACGGATGCCCGGCTGTATGAGGCGGCGCGGCGCAAGCTGGTCGGGCTGGCTCGCGAAGCCGGGATCGTCCTGCGCCAGAACTACAACCGTCTTGGGCCTCGGCTGGCCGGTCAGGTTGGGCGCTACGCCCATGCCCGCCAGTTCAAGCGGATGCGCAAGGCGTTGCGCCGGCTCAAGGGCTACACCGGCCGCGTGCTGCGCGACATCGAGAGGCAACTGGGTAAGGTTCCGGAGGGGGCGCTGAGAGAGCGCCTGGTGGGGATGATCGCGCTGGTGAACCGGCTGTTGGCGCAGAAGCCGAAGGACAAGAAGAAACTCTACAGCCTGCATGAACCGGCGGTGGACTGCATCTCCAAGGGCAAGGCGCACAAGAGGTACGAGTTCGGAACCAAGGTCAGCGTGGCCACGACCAACCGGGGCGGCTTCGTGGTCGGGATGCGGGCGCTGCCGGGTAACCCTTACGACGGCCACACGCTGCACGAGGCGCTGGAACAGGTCGAGATCCTGACCGACCTGAGGCCAGAGTTGGCCTTTGTCGACCGCGGATACCGCGGGCATGGCGTGCAGAATGTGAAGGTTTTCATCAGTGGCGCAAAGCGAGGTGTCACCAGGACGATCGCCAAACTCCTGCGACGGCGCAGCGCCATTGAACCAATGATCGGGCACATGAAGAACGACGGTCGACTGACGCGAAGCACCCTGAAAGGAACCGACGGCGACGCTCTGTTCGCCGTGCTCTGCGGCTGCGGTCACAACATTCGCATGATCCTGAGACACCTGAGGGAGATCTTGTGCCGGTTGATCCGGGCTCTCACCTCGCTCCGACAGACCACCACCGCTGAAACGGCCTTCGTCGGGCCGTCTCAGATCGCCAACGTGCCAATCTGAAACCCTTGTTCAGGACGGACTAATAAGGTTGTTCAGGGCAGCCATGGGCGGTTTTGCTTTAAGGGCCGAGTGTGGCCGTTGTGTGTTGGACCAGTCAAGCCATTGCGTCAGGTCGCGGTTACGAGCGGCAGAAGTTGCATAGGTCGCTGCGTAATGGATAAGTCAAGCCACTTTTCGCTTTGGATCGAAGGTTTCTCGTCTCTGCAACATTGTCCAGAGCACGGTTACCCGTCGGCGCGCGAGGGCGATGAGAGCCTGCGTGTGATGTTTCCCTTCGGATCGCTTGCGGTCGTAGAATGCTTTGGAAAGCGGATCTTTTGTGGAGACCGCGCAGAAAGCACTCTGGTAGAAGACGCGCTTGAGCGCCTTGTCCCCACCATAGGCGCGCCGCCAGCCCGAACGGTTCCCGGATTGGCGTTGGACGGGTGCAAGGCCAGCGGCGCAAGCGAGTGCGTCTGCCGAGGTGAAGCGCCGCATGTCGCCAACTGCAGCGAGGAACTCTGCCGTCAGTATCGCCCCCATCCCTGGCAGCGAGCGGATGAGGGCGTCATCAGGGTGGCTTGCAAGCAGTCCTTCCAGATCGCGCTCAATCGCACTGATCTTTTGGCGCGCGTCAAGGGCTTCACCTGCCAGTTCGCGGATCAACTCAGCCGTTGGCACCTCGCCCGGAACCGTGATGCGTTGTGCTTTGGCAATCTCAACAGCGCGTGCTGCCAAGGCCTCGCATCCATGCAGATGCGGTGTTTTGCGCAGATGCGCCGCAATCCGGGCTTTTCCGGCGCGCCTGATTTCGGTTGGCGTCACGTACCGGGTGAGCAGTGTAAGCGGACCTTTGCAGCAAAGGTCAAATGCCTGTTCAAGCCCGGGGTGAATGCCGCAGAGCAGCCCTCGGATGCGGGCGATGCGGCATACGTGGTCCTGCATCAGATCACGGCGTCGCCCCACCTTCAGACGCAGGGCGACACGGGTATCATCATCGGCAAGGACGGGCCGCAAATCACGGGTGCGCACAAGCTCGGCAATGGTATGGGCGTCGCGGGGATCGGACTTGCGTTCGCCTCCGGCAAAGCCCTGCCCAGCCCGGTTCACGGCAATACCAGGCGTGTGAACCAGGGCAAATCCTTCGGCCAGAAGACTTGCTTCGATGAAGCGCGCGAACGAGCCAACCACATCAATGCCGATTACAACATCTCCATCCAGGGCGTGCAAGTCCGCAATCAAGGCGTTGATCGCATCCGGATTGTTCTTGACCGCGCGGTCAAGAACAATCCTGCCCGCTTCGTCAATTGCAACCGCCCAGTGAACAGATTTTGCCGCATCAATTCCAATACATATCTTCATCTCCCTACCTCTCGGTCGCTTGTTGCTCGCACACCCCATCGCGCCTGCATCGCCTTACATAGCCATCAAGGGCATCGCGTAATCAGCGGTCATTCAGGGGCGGCAACGAAGGCGGCACAGCGACCCAAGCCATCAACGACAGCCACCATGACAACCATACCTTCGTTGCCTGCGCATCAACAGCTTCGCACCATCGATAGCGCCAGGAAAAGGGGTAAGGCGCCGTGAGCTATGCTCAAAAGTTTGTGACGGTGTGATCAGGCGGCGTCTTGAAGTTGCTTGATGCCGTCCTTGAAGGCAATCCCGGACGATCTCGGGCAGCCGATTGGCATCATCCAGCTTTCGCCATTTTCCTTGCGCCGACATCATCCGCCTGCACGCCATTGCGAGGCCGGTTTTGCGACTGAGGCAGCCCCTGGTTTTACCGGTTCGGTGGCGGACGGTGGCGAACACACTCTACTATGGGGTTCGTGGTGCGGATGTGCTTCCAGTGTTCGGCGGGGAAATCATGGAACGCAGAATGTCCCGGTCTTTGGTCAGTTTCGCGACGGCTTTCTCGTATTTCACGCCGTAAGTTTCGACGAAGACATCGAAGGCAGCATTTGCTTCGGCCTTCGTCTCGGCCTGCCATATGTCATGCAGGTGGCCCCTGGCTTTGGCCTGCACGGATTTGGGCATGGCATTGAGGACATTGCCGGTTTTGTGGACCCAGCAGCGTTGTTTGGCCGTCGATCCAAACACTTCGCGCAGGGCGCCCCGGAATCCAGGCACCCCGTCGCCGATGGCCAGATCAGGCGCGTGATTGAGGCCGCGCCGCTTCAGGTCAAGCAGCAGCTCCCGCCAGCTCCGGGTGCTTTCGCGAAAGCCGTCGGTCAGGCCCAATATTTCCTTGTAGCCCCATTGATTCGCGCCAATCAGCCACATAAAACATTGTTTTTAATACATTATTTCCTAAAAGTAGGTCGTAGCTGACGAGCGCCGCAGATAAGCGTTGGAAGTCTTTCAACATGTTCATGATCGTCATGCGGCGACGACTCTTCTTGCCCGGTGGCCCAATCAGCACCTCGTGGCGGTGCTTGGACATGTCGATGGCGACCAGGACGGTCGAGGCGATAGAATAGGGAACGGTCATAGCCGGTCTCCTCAGCGGTGTGGTTCAGCAAAACCACTGTTGAGACCTGAGACCCGGTTATGGCCACCCGCTGCGCGATATGGAGGCTGCGCGCGCGGCCATAACCTGTCGGCAGCACATGTTCCCGATGTGCTATGGCAGCGCGTTCATCTCCTGCGATCCGGGTCTCTTGGCCCATGCGAACCACGTCACATTGGACGTCTCCCACAAGAAAACGGAGGCGTAGCCGAGTCCTCGCCTGGTGATTTGTCCGGCACCTTTCAGGCGACGTTTTCGAAGACCGCGTCGGGCATGATACCGAGTGCGTGACAGATGTCACGGGTCAGGCCGGGGCGGTTGAGCGTGTAAAAGTGCAGGTCTTCCACACCTCCCTGAATCAACGTCTCGCACAGCTCGGTACACATGGCCGTGGAGAGCGCCGTGGAGAGCGCCGTAGGAAGCAATTGCTCGGGATCGTCACGGATGGCTGCCTCGAATGCCTCTTCGACCCAAGCCGGAATCGAGGTGCCACAACGCCGGGCAAAGGTCTTCGCGCCCTTCCACGACTGGATCGGCAGGATGCCGGGAATGATCCTGGCCTTGATCCCCTCTTTCTCACAGGCATCGCGGAACCGGAAGAAGGTCTCGGCCTCGAAGAAGAACTGGGTGATAGCCGAGGTCGCACCTGCCTCGACCTTGCGCTTGAGCCAGCGAACATCGGCCAGCATGTCGGCGGCATCGGGGTGTGGTTCGGGATAGGCGCCGCAGCGGATGGTGAAACGGCCATCCCTGGCCAGCGCCTCGATCAGTTCGACCGAAGAGGCAAAGCCATCTGCGTGCGGGGTGAACTTGCCATGGCCCCCGGGCGGGTCACCCCGCAGCGCGACGATCTCGGTCACGCCGACATCGGCATAGGCATCGACGATTTCCATCGTCTCGGCCTTGCTCGCCTCGACACAGGTCAGATGTGCGGCGACATTCAGACCGTAATTCTTGTGGATCGTGCCGACCGCTTCATGGGTGAGCTTGCGAGTCGTTCCGCCGGCACCATAGGTCACGGAGACAAACCCCGGTTTCAGCGGCGCGAGAACCTGCGCGGCCTCCCACAGCCGGAAGGACGCATCAAGCGTTTGCGGCGGGAAGAATTCGAAACTGATCCTCGGCGTTGTCATGATATTGATCCTCTTGCCCTCACCTCTTGTGCCAGATCTTCCTTTGTGAGACAAACTCATAATCTTCAAAATGGTTATGAGTATCGCAGCAAGATGTATCTCGATAAGATGTATCTCGATTTTCGGCACCTGCGCTCAATCAAGGCGATTCACGATGCAGGTGGCCTCGCGCGGGCGGCAGATATTCTGCATATTACACAAAGTGCACTGTCGCATCAAGTCAAGGGGTTGGAAAACCGGGTCGGGGTTGAGTTGTTCGTGCGCCGGTCCAAGCCCTTGCGGCTTTCGGCTGCGGGGCAGAAACTGCTGCGTCTGGCGGAACGGATCCTGCCCGAGATCGCCGCGACCGAGGCTGAATTCGAAGCCCTGCGCAGCGGTCACGCGGGGCGACTGCATATCGCGATCGAATGCCATGCCTGCTATGACTGGCTGTTCCCGGTGCTCGAACAGTTTCGCCGTGCCTGGCCCGACGTGGATATCGATATCCGTCCCGGCCTCGTCTTCAATGCGTTGCCGGCCCTGATGCGCGAAGAGGTGGATCTGGTGATCTCTTCCGATCCCGAAAATCTTGATGGGATCGCCTTCAACCCGCTGTTCGATTATTCTCCCACCTTCATCGCCGCCGCCAATTCGCCGCTCGCGGCCAGGCCCTTCGTCACGGCTGAGGATTTCGCAAGGCAAACTCTGATCACCTATCCGGTTGACCGGGCACGCTCCGATATCTTCTCGATGCTGCTCACCCCGTCCAGGGTCGAACCGGCCATACACCGCCAGGTAGAGTTGACCGCGGTGATCCTGATGCTGGTCGCCTCCGGTCGCGGCGTTTCGGTCTTGCCGGACTGGGTTCTGCGCGAAGTGAAATACCAACCCGATTACATCACCCGTCCGGTCACCGAACACGGCCTGACCAGACGCCTCTATGCGGCGACGCGCGCCGAGGACAGGACAGAACCGTTCATGGCGCATTTCCTGCGCCTCGCGCGGCCCGGGCCGGTGCCTTGCCGCACATATCGTTGAGCAGGCTTGCCCGAGAGGCTTCTGACGGTTGGACCGGGAGCATGCCGAGGCCCTGCGCAATCATGAAGGTCGCGATTTGGTCCTGCGGCGCACCAGAGAGGCGGACGGATCGGGAGCCTGGACGGGATGGCGGTGCGGATCACCTGTGTCGGTATCGTCATCCCGATCCGCCGCGCCAGGCGGGTGGAGCAGAGCCCTCTTGTGCCGCCGACAAACGCGCAAAACGCTTGGACTTCGGTGCGCAACCCGAGTAAGGCAGCCCCCTGAAGCCGAAGGAGACCCCGATGCAAGGCAGTGCAAATCTCAACCTGATGATCAAGGCCGCCCGCAAGGCCGGTCGTTCACTGGTCAAGGACTTTCGCGAGGTCGAGAACCTGCAGGTCTCGTCCAAGGGGCCCGGCGACTTCGTGTCCAGGGCTGATCGTGAGGCCGAGCGCATCATCAAGCAGGAACTGCGTGACGCGCGCCCCTCTTATGGCTGGATCGGCGAAGAGACCGGTGAAGAGGATGGCGACGATCCGACCCGCCGCTGGATCGTCGATCCGCTCGACGGGACCAGCAACTTCCTGCATGGTTTGCCGCATTGGGCGGTGTCGATCGCCTTGGAGCACAAGGGTGAAGTGGTCGCCGGTGTGGTTTTCGACGCCGCCAAGGACGAGATGTTCCATGCCGAGAAGGGGCTTGGCGCCTTCATGAACGAAACCCGCCTGCGTGTTTCGGGCCGTTCGCGGATGATCGAGTCGATTTTTGCCACGGGCGTGCCGTTCGGTGGCACATCGACCCTGCCCGCCACGCTTCAGGATCTTGCGCGCCTGATGCCGCAATGCGCAGGCGTGCGGCGCTGGGGATCGGCGGCGCTTGACCTTGCCTATGTGGCCGCTGGCCGCTACGAAGGATACTGGGAGCGCGCGATCCATTCCTGGGATGTGGCGGCGGGCCTGATTCTGGTCAGGGAATCGGGCGGCTTGATCTCGGCCCTGCACGACGGTCGCGGGATATTCGAATCGGGGTCGGTGATCGCGGCCAATGCCCGCACCTATGATCACCTGACCAGGGCGCTACGCGCAAAAGCCTGAAAAAACAGAGATTCTGTGCGAGATTTTGCATGGCGCTCACTTGTTCACGACTTGTTCAGCCTATTTATGGCAGTCTCTCTTCATGCCGATTGGAGGGATGCTGCCAATGTCCGAATCCATCAACCGTGCCGGACCCGATCCAGGTCTGGCGAAGCCGCCCGGTTTCGACGGCGCGAGTATTTGTCAGGCGCTTGACTCGCTCAGTCAGGCGAGCCGCGATCTGGCCTTCACCGAAATGGCGGAGGTGATCGCTTGCAACCGGTTGTCTTCGCTTGACGACATGATCGAAGGATGCCGCAGCGACATGGATATTGTCGATGGGGCTGAATATGAAGCGCTCGAAAATGCCCTGACTGTATTGGGAGAAGAGCGCGCCTCTCTGGCGGCGACGCTTCCGCTTGAACTGGCTTTCCGTGCCGATCAGCGCGACCTGGCGACCGGGCTTTTCGTGCAGGCTCAGGCGGACATTCGTGCCTGGTTCCTGGAGCACAACCATCATCCGGAGGCGGGCCTCCTCTCTGACGACAAATGCGATTCGCCGATCATTGAGCAGGCAAAGGACGCGCTCAAGGAAACGGCTCAGGACATTTCGATCGCTGCCCGCGCGGAGGCGCAGGCGCGTTTCGAAGACTGGAGTGGCGTTGATCTGCAAGCATCAGCCACCAGACAGCATCCATCTGAAGTGAATGCTGCCTCGATTGCAAGGGGCATTGTTGCAGAGCCCGGCGCCGGAAGGGGTCTCGTGGCGACGCCGGCAGGTCAAGTGGCGCGACATGAGAAGGCCCGACCCTGGCCGTTCGTGCACGCACGAACCGGAACTCCTGCAATGAAGCCCCGAGGCGGCGCGAATCGTCGCTGATCCAGTTGGGGGGACATGACCGTGGCGCGCCCCCGGGGCGGGTGAGCCGGAAGCGGTGCTCCGGCGATCACACCTCCAGAGCCGGATCGCGGCAAGGACGCGCGGGCGGCTCACATCCTTCGCAGAACAGGATCACTTCACGCCCCCCCGCCCGCCAGAGCGCGCAAATCCACCTCTGCATCGCTCTAGGCCAAGCCAAGATCAAACGCGTGGCCTGAAATCACCGGGCAAAGGCAAAAGTGCATCTCAACACATGGGGGCTGCAGCAACGCCATCACAATGTGTCTCGTCGATCAGGTACGTGGCAGGCGCGTGACCGGATGAACTGAAATCAAGTCACCCTTCTGGGGATCTTCAGGCCGCTTTGAACGGCCGGGCGGGAAAGAAACCGATCAAGATAGGGCGGCACGTTTTCCAATCCGTTCCAGCCGGTAAATTCTGTTGCCTGGTAGAAGTCACGTAATGTGCCCAGCCAAGGTGCGATCGCAATATCGGCAATCGAATACTGGCCGGCGATCCACTCACGCCCGTCCAACACGCAGTCAAGCACCCTGAGCAGGCGCTCAGCCTCGGCGCGATAGCGTTCCTTTGGGCGGGGATCTTCGATTTCCGTTCCGGCGAATTTGTAAAAATAACCGACTTGGCCGAACATTGGACCGATGCCACCCATCTGGAACATCAGCCATTGCAGGATTTCGTAGCGGTCCTCCTGTGGCAGAAACCGCCCGGATTTTTCCGCCAGATAGATCAAGATCGCCCCGCTTTCGAATAAGGGCAACGGCGCACCGTCCGGCCCGTTCGGGTCGATGATCGCCGGGATCTTGTTGTTCGGGTTCAGCGACAGAAACGCCTTGCTCATCTGATCTTGTGTATCGAAACTCACCAGATGAGGTTCATAGGGCAAACCCGTTTCCTCCAGCATGATGGACACCTTCACGCCATTTGGAGTCGGCAGAGAGTAGAGTTGAATCACGTCGGAGTTTTCCGCTGGCCAGCGCGAGGTGATTGGAAAGCGCGAAAGGTCGATCATGTAGAGACTCCTAAGTCTGGAGGGAAGCCAAGCGGATTTTACCTCCATAGACAAAGATACAGGGATGCACAACTTATGTTAAGCGAATTGATGTCGCGATGCGGCATATCAACCAAGATGTCTTGATGTGCCCGGCATTGTTGCAGAAGTCGTTGTAGGGGTGCACTGCCCCTTTCCATTGAGATCTTAGGCTAGCACGACTTTGGCAGATTTTTTCTGCAGTGTTCAGCGATGATCTTTTCCCAATGAGGGCGGCGTATTGGTGGCGGTTTCGCCAAGGTGTCGAGGATGGCTTTCCTGACGGCTGGCATGGTTGGCTGATGTGGCGGTCCGGGGCTTCTTTTTGTTCCCGTCCCGCTGCCTTGAGGCGGCGGGATTGCACGAAGGCGCAGGCGATCCTCGTCATCAGCGCGTGTCGGGATATTTGCGGCGGCGACCTCGACCGGCTTCGGGACAGACCAGCCCGACATCGGCCGGACAGACGGTCTGGCGGCGCGACAGGCCGAGCGCCCGGCCGAGCGCCCGGACGAGGCCGCGTGCGCTCGGCGCCTGGCGGAAAAGCCCGCTCGATCCGTAGCCCGCATCGGCCAACACACAGCCGAAGCGGACGCCCGCGACCCTCACCCGGTCGATCGCCTCGATCGCAATCTCCGGTTTGCGCCAGGCGATCTGCCGATCCTGCGGCACACATCCTGCGGCACACGGGCGCGGGCTACACGGGCGCGGGCACACGATCACCTCATGCAGAACCGTTCCGGGCTGGAACAAATTATTTTGCATTGCTACATTCCCTCTCAATGCTGCCTCGCGCTGTGACGTTATGAAACTATTGCAGTAAATAATACATATTAACCCGCCTTATTCGTCCAATTCTTCTGGGAAAGTTGCGTGCGCCTGAAAGCGCTGTAGATTCAGTCTTCTAGACAAGGATCAACGGCAGCATCGGACGCACGCATGGGTGAAACGCTATCGCTGGTGGCGCCCCGGTTCAATCGCTCTCTTCGGATCGAGAGCCGGGCAGAGCGGCTGACCGGAGATCCCGGGGCAATCCTTCTGCGCGAGGTGCTCGAAAACAGCGGCATCGTGGGCTGGATGACCGATCGTCTGAGCGATCCGCGGCGGCCGCAGGATGTCACGCATGATCTGGCCTCGCTCCTGCGCACCACGATCCTGCTGGCCGCCCAGGGATGGCGCGATCATGACGATGCCGATGCGCTGCGGCACGACCCGGCCTTCCGACTGGCGGTGAGTTCGGCAGCCGGGATGACGCCGCTCGGCGGTCCGGGGCTGGCGTCCCAACCCACGCTCTCGCGCTTCACGGCGATGATGGCGGCGCCGGACAATCTGAAGGTCCTGCGCGAAGCGGTCCTGGAATTGGCCGGCCGGGGCGTTCAGGCACAGAATGCCGGCAAGCGCTTGCCGAAGGTGACGCTGGACGTGGACAGCCTGCCGATCGAGGTTCATGGTCACCAGCCGAAGGCGGAGTGGAATGGCCATTACAATGCGCGCATCTATCATCCGCTCATCACCTCGATCGCCGAGACCGGCGACATGCTGGATGCACGGCTGAGAGCGGGCAATGTCGGTACCGCGGAGGGCGCGCTTGACGTGATCCTCGACGTGGTCGACCGGGCGCAGGCCAGCCTCTGCGAGGTCGCCATGCTGCGCATCGATGCGGGCTTCCCCTCGGCCACCTTGCTGGCGGGGCTGGAGGCGCGCGGCATCGACTATGTCTCGCGGCTGCGCGCCAACCCGGCGCTGGACCGCGAGGCCGCGCCTCACATGACGCGCCCGCCCGGGCGGCGTCCGATCAAGCCGCGGATGTGGCTGCACGAACTGCGCTACCAGGCCGAGACCTGGGACAAGGAGCGCCGCGTGATCCTGGTGGTCAAGGAGCGCGAGGACGACCTTCTGCTCGACCGCTTCTTCCTCGTCACCTCGCTGACGCTGGCAGAGATGAGCCGGGAGGACATCCTCGAGCATTACCGCGCAAGGGGCACCGCCGAGGGCCATATGGGCGAGCTGAAAGACGTGCTCGCCCCGGCGCTGTCCTCGACGAACCGGCCGAAATCTCACTGGCGGGGGCGGGGCACGCAAACCGCGACGCCCGGCGTCGATGCCTTCGCGTGCAATGAGGTTCGGCTCCTGATCTCTCTTCTCGCCTATGAGCTGATGCACATCGCCCGCCGCGCCATGGCGGCTGCCACCGGCACCGGCTGGAGCCTGCGCCGCCTGCGCGAACGCGTGCTGCGCGCCGGCGCCCGGCTGATCCTGTCCGGCCGCCGTATCACGCTCGCATTGTCTGCCGCCGCCGCACCGTTCTGGGCAGTCCTCTGGCCAAGGCTCGCCGCCCTGCACTGGTCCGGTCCCTGAACCGGACCGGCTCCAGCCCGACATGACCGCCCGCCGGATCCTCCGGCGAACGAGCCCGCATGGACGGCGATTGCAAAAAATACCCGCCCCGGAGGCGCATCGCCATCGAAACACAAGCCAGAGGCGATCATCCTCCCGCCCAGCCAGGCGCCGGGCCTTCAGGACGTACTCGAACCGCCCGAAAGCAGCACCTTGGCGCCAAGGTCAGCCGGCCGGTGAATATTGCGGGATTAAAGTATTATTTACTGCAATTTTCGTACTGGGGATATAGGTGTCTGATTTATAAGGAAAAACAAATAGCATACGAGAGCACCCTAACCTATCCCAAGCTGACTTTGCGGATCGGTTAGGGGTATCCAAAAGTAAAATTCAGAACCTTGAAACGGGAAAACAGAGAGTCGATCATGAGTTTCTCATCGCTCTTGCAGTAAATTTAACTCTCGACCTTAACGCATTACACCTAGCAGGCTGCTGAAAACCTCTCTTTGACCCATCGTTTGGCCCGTGATTCAAGCTTGATTGTCGAGGTTTGGAGTTAGTAGATGCGTGGATCGGACGAGAAGACCGGGTCTTTGTTCAGCTATGTCGCTCTTGAGAGGCGTATTCCCGCAAGCCACCCCTTGCGCTTGATCCGGCTTGCGCTTGATCCGGCGTATTTTGAATGATGCGCTGGCAGGTCTCGATACGGATTTCGCGGCAATCCATTCCAGTGAAGGCCGTCCGTCGATCCCGCCGGAGCGGCTGATCCGGGCCAGCCTGCTGCAAATTTTGTTCTCCATCCGATCCGGGCGGCAGTTGAGGGAACAGATGGATTACAATCTGCTGTTGAGCTGGTTTGTTGGCCTTGGCGTGGACGATCCGGTCCGGGGTGAGGTGCGCCCGGACATCAGCCCGGCGGGCTGATTTGAGCACCGAACGGGCGAAGCCCCGGGCCGAAGGCCGACCGCGTTCACCAGGAACCGGGACCGGCTGCTGACGACAGAGATGTCGCGCAAGGTGATGGCCGCGATCCTGGCGCACCCGGAGGTCAAGCCACTTCTGTCGGACGCACATTTCCCGGTCGACGGCACGCTGATCAAGGCCATCTTGAAGGCCCGGGCTTCGATGAAGAGCTTCCAGCCAAAGGCGCCGCCGGAGGAAGACGATCCGGGCGACCCGCCGACCGATGCCCCCCCCCGCAAGCCAGACCAGCCTCACCCTCCGGAGACCCCGCCGATGCAAAGCAAATCCCGCAATGCCGAAGTCGACTTCAAGGGGGAGAAACGATCCGACAAAACCGATCCGACAAAACCCATGCGTCGGTCACCGATCCCGACGCCCTGCTTTACAAGAAATCCCCCGGCGCGGGCGCAATTCCGTGTTTCATCGGGCAGACTCTGATGGAGAACCGCAATGGTCTGATCGTCCAGGCGGACCTGACCCATGCGGACGGGTATGGTGACCGCAAGGCGGCACTCGACATGATCCACCGCCATTCACAGGGATCGACCCGGCAGCTGACACTTGGCGCGGATAAGACACTTGGCGCGGATAAAGGGTACGACAGTGCCGATTTCGTTGCCGACCTTCGGCGGGCCTGCGTGACACCGCATGTCGCCCAAAAGGCCCGCCATTCCGCTATCGAGTTCGCCCTGAACAACTTTTATCCGGCTGATTTTGCTTGAGAATGATGTGATATTGCTGGGTGCTGCCTGCAAGGTTTTGTATTATCCCGGCAGGAACCCTGCAATTTCGAGCCGTGATATGAAGCCGAGAAAGCCGCTCCCGGAACAAGACGATCTCCTGCGCGCCCGCCTGGTCGAGATGATCGACATGCGCCACGAGCTGGTGAAACTTGCCCCCCTGATCGACTGGGAGGTCTTTGAGCGGGAATGGGCCGGGTTCTTTCCGTCCCACACCGGTCGCCCGGCGACGTTGACGCGCCTGGTTGCCGGACTCCTTTACCTGCAACATGCCTATGCACTTTCGGACGAGGCGGTCGTGGCACGATGGGCCGAGAACCCGTATTGGCAGCACTTCTGCGGCGAGACGTTCTTTCAGCACCGTCTGCCGCTTGATCCCTCATCCCTGACCCGGTGGCGCAAGCGGATCGGCGAGGAGGGTGTTGAATGGATGCTGACCCAGACGATCGAGGCCGGGAAACGCGCCGGGGTGGTGAAGCGCAGCGATCTCAAGCAGGTCACGGTCGATACCACGGTGATGGAAAAGAACATCGCCCACCCGACGGATGCCCGGCTGTATGAGGCGGCGCGGCGCAAGCTGGTCGGGCTGGCTCGCGAAGCCGGGATCGTCCTGCGCCAGAACTACAACCGTCTTGGGCCTCGGCTGGCCGGTCAGGTTGGGCGCTACGCCCATGCCCGCCAGTTCAAGCGGATGCGCAAGGCGTTGCGCCGGCTCAAGGGCTACACCGGCCGCGTGCTGCGCGACATCGAGAGGCAACTGGGTAAGGTTCCGGAGGGGGCGCTGAGAGAGCGCCTGGTGGGGATGATCGCGCTGGTGAACCGGCTGTTGGCGCAGAAGCCGAAGGACAAGAAGAAACTCTACAGCCTGCATGAACCGGCGGTGGACTGCATCTCCAAGGGCAAGGCGCACAAGAGGTACGAGTTCGGAACCAAGGTCAGCGTGGCCACGACCAACCGGGGCGGCTTCGTCGTCGGGATGCGGGCGCTGCCGGGTAACCCTTACGACGGCCACACGCTGCACGAGGCGCTGGAACAGGTCGAGATCCTGACCGACCTGAGGCCAGAGTTGGCCTTTGTCGACCGCGGATACCGCGGGCATGGCGTGCAGAATGTGAAGGTTTTCATCAGTGGCGCAAAGCGAGGTGTCACCAGGACGATCGCCAAACTCCTGCGACGGCGCAGCGCCATTGAACCAATGATCGGGCACATGAAGAACGACGGTCGACTGACGCGAAGCACCCTGAAAGGAACCGACGGCGACGCTCTGTTCGCCGTGCTCTGCGGCTGCGGTCACAACATTCGCATGATCCTGAGACACCTGAGGGAGATCTTGTGCCGGTTGATCCGGGCTCTCACCTCGCTCCGACAGACCACCACCGCTGAAACGGCCTTCGTCGGGCCGTCTCAGATCGCCAACGTGCCAATCTGAAACCCTTGTTCAGGACGGACTATCGACGCTCGGACAACCCGGCATCCCGGCTACGCCGTCTCGCAGAAGCGGCGAAAGAAGATCGAAGACCCGTTTGGATGGGCCAAAACCGTCGGTGGCATGGCCCAAACAGTTCATCGCGGTCTCGAAAAGGGGCGCGCCAAGTTCACAATGACTAGGGCGGCCAGTAATCTGACCCGATTGCCAAGGTTATTGCCCGTATGACCCGGAACGCGGGTCAAGACCGCCCGCAAACGCGCCATGACAGGCCAGGAAACGTAGCCAAAACCGAAAACAAAATCCGCTGAACGCAGATGTCAACCGAAACCCACATCGGTTTTCAGCAGCCTGTTAAGGGCAAGGCGAAGGCTTTCACGCGCACCTATGGATTCCTCGCGGCCATCCTGCCCTACACGAATGCGGAATGGGAGAAGCTCTCGATATTTCTGAACTTCCTCACGCCGAAATTGCCGGCGCCCGAGGAGCAGGATCTCTCGAAGGGCATCCTCGAAGCCATCGACATGGACAGCTACCGGGTCGAGGCGCAGGCGACGATGGCGATTGCGCTTCCGGATGCCGACGCGGAGATCGGACCTGTGCCGTTGGGCGGAGTGGACCTGTACCGGGATTGTGCCGCTCCTTTGACCACGTATCGTGTTACAAAGGAGAATGGACATGGGCAAACAAGCGCGTGCGGAGTTCCGCGCCGAAGCAGAACGCGTCGATCGGCATGTTCGCGTGCAAGCCGTTCAAACACCCGCTCGAAAACACCTGCCCCGAAAATGCCTGGCTCGGACCAGCGTTTGTAACGATTGTAAAGCGTCCTGGCCGGGCCGTATTCGGCCGGCACATCCGACCAGCGATACCCGCGCTGCAGGCAAAAGATGATCCCCGACAACACCCGCCGATCATCCACACGCGGCACTCCGCGCGGCTTGTTGGGAAGCAACGGATTGATTTTGCTGAATTGTTCCTCAGTGAGCCAGAAATTCGACGACATCAAATCCTCCTCGTTTCACATCTTGAAGCACATTACTGATTATAAGTCTACGCCCTAGGCATTCCCGATGCCGCCCATTGCAAAAAGGTCTCTTCCATGCAAGGCGGTGGGACATGCGAGATCAGCACATGCAAGACAAGCTCTGGATATTCGGCTACGGTTCGCTGATCTGGAGCCCCGGCTTTGATCCGGCCGAGCGGATTCTGGCACGTGCGCCCGGATGGCGCCGCTCATTCTGCCTCTGGTCGCATGTTTATCGCGGCACGCCCGAGCGTCCGGGCCTCGTCCTGGCGCTGGATGCCGGGCGGGGGGCATGCACAGGCGTGGCGTTTGCCGTCCGCGCAGGGCAGGAGTGCGAGGTGATGGAGCATATACGGGCGCGCGAGATGGTGACGGGAGCCTATTTCGAACGCCGGGTCCAGCTTGATCTGGAGGATGGCCGCCGGGTCGAGGGGAAAACCTACGTGATCAACACCGCGCATGAGCAATATTGCGGCGCACTCGGCCTTGATGAGCAGGCGCGGATCATTGCGGGGGCCACCGGCGGGCGCGGTCCGAATTGCGAATATCTGTGGAATACGGCCGAGCATTTGCATCGGCTTGGTATCCCCGATGGCGAAATTGACGCACTTGCCGCCCGCGTGCGTGACCTGATGCGTTAACCCTTGGCGAATGCGAAGCCATTGGCTAGGCTCGGCGCGAACAGGCAAAGAGGCGATGCAAAGAGGCGATCATGTATGAGCCGGTGCGGCTGGAGCCGCAATTCTCGCAACCCGTCCGTCAGGTTTTGTTGATGCTGCTGGTGCTGGCACTGGTCGCGGCTGGCGGGTATCTTGCCTATGCCCGCATCTTTCCGATTTTGCTGGCGAATCTCTGGCTGAACGGCGTGATCGTGGCGGTGTTCGTGGTCGGTATCCTGGCCTGTTTCTGGCAAGTGGCGCAACTGATCAAGGCGGTGGTCTGGATCGAGAGCTTTGCCGCCGACCGGCCCGGCCGACCCAATGTCACAGCCCCCTCGATGCTGGCACCTCTGGCGGCCCTTCTGGGCTCGCGCGAGGCGCGTCGGGCGGTCTCATCCAGTTCGGCCCGTTCGATCCTCGAATCCGTGGCAACCCGGATCGACGAAGCGCGCGACATCACCCGCTACATTGCCGGCCTGCTGATCTTTCTGGGGCTGCTGGGCACGTTCTACGGACTTGCCACAACCGTGCCCGCCGTAGTCGAGACGATCCGTGCGCTTGCCCCGAAGCAGGGCGACAGCGCGATGGGTGTGTTCGACAACCTGATGAGGGGGCTGGAGGCGCAGCTTGGCGGGATGGGCACGGCATTTTCCTCTTCCTTGCTGGGCCTTGCCGGTTCGCTCGTCGTCGGCTTGCTGGAACTGTTCGCAACCCACGGGCAGAACCGCTTCTACCGGGAACTGGAAGAGTGGATCAGCTCGATCACCCGGCTCAGTTTCACCGCGCTCGAGGGCGGCGATGGCGAAGGGTCGATGATTGCGGGCGTTCTTGACCACATGTCCGAGCAGGTGGAGCAGATCCAGACCCTGTTCGTGCGCTCTGACGCGGGACGCGTCCAGACCGATGCACGCATTGCTCATCTGTTGAACGCAATCCACGACCTGTCCGAGCGGCTGGGTGCCGAACTGGAGGCGCGTGCCCGTCAGCAACAGACGCTGCAACATATGGCGGACGGGCAGGAGCGGCTGATTTCCTCGCTTGATACGCTGGCCGCCCATACCGCTGCGGGCACCCCCGAGGCCGAAGCCGTGGCCGAAAACCGGATGCGGATGCGGTCCATAGATCAGCAGATGATGCGAATGCTCGAAGAGATCAGCGCAGGCCGACAGGAAAGCATGGCTGAACTGCGCCACGACTTCGCGGGTCTGACCCGTGCGATCCTTGGTCACAAGCCCTCGCGCGAGGAGTGATACACGATGCTTGCGCGGCGGCACAACAATCGGTTCTCGGCCAACATATGGCCCGGATTCGTCGATGCGATGACGGCGCTGTTGCTGGTTTTGATGTTCGTGCTGTCGATCTTCATGATCGTGCAATCGGTGCTGCGCGACACATTGAGCACTAGGGAAACCCAACTGTATGACCTGTCGGTTCAGGTAAACGACCTCGCCCGGGCGCTGTCACTGTCGCAAAAGCGCAGCCAGACGCTGACCGGGCAGCTTGAGGATGCCAGGGACAAGGCCGACCGGCAGTCGGCGCTGATCGCGACGCTGACATCCCGGCTCGACGACCGCAAGGCGGCACTCGATAGTGCCAACCGGAAGATCACCGAATTCGAGGCGCGTGTGGCGCAACTCATCGGGGAACGCAACGCGGCACAATCCGACGCTGCGGTCAAGGCCGACCAGATCCGGCTGAGCCGACAGACGATCGACGACTTGCGTGGCAAGCTGAAAGACTCGGGCGACGAAATCGCCGCGATGACGCTGCAACTCGAAGCGGCGCGCAAAAGGGCCGAGGAAACGCTGACCCTGCTGGCGGCGGCCAACGCGGCGAAGACGGATCTGCAAACCAGGTTGACCGATCAGTTGACCGAGGCTGAAAAGCAGGCAGCGCTCAAGGCGACGGCACAGCAGGCGCTGGACAAGCAGACCCGGATCTCCGACGATGCCGCCAGGAAGGTCGCCCTGCTCAATCAGCAGGTGGCGGCCCTGCGCACCCAGCTTGCGCAGTTGCAAAACATTCTGGACGAAGCCCGGCAGCAGGATACCGATGCCAGGGTGCAGATCGACAATCTGGGCCAGCAACTGAATGCGGCACTGGCGCGCGTGGCCTCCGAGGAAAAGAAACGCGCAAAGCTTGAGGAAGCGGCCCGCAAGGCGGCCGAGGAAAAGGCCCGGAACCTTGAACAGTATCGTTCGGAGTTTTTCGGCAAGCTGCGTCAGGTTCTGGCCGGCCAGCAGGGTGTGCGTATTGTCGGCGACCGGTTCGTGTTCTCTTCCGAAGTTCTGTTCGAACCGGGTTCGGCGACGCTCTCGCCTGCCGGTGGCCAACAGATCGCGGGCGTGACGCAGACGCTTTTGCAAATCGCCTCAGAGATTCCGAAAGGGATCAACTGGATCCTTGAGGTTGACGGCTTCACCGACACGACGCCCCTTTCGGGCAATGGCGCATTCAAGGATAACTGGGAACTGAGCCAGGCGCGCGCCCTGTCGGTCGTGCATTACATGATCAACGATCTGGGCTTCCCGCCGAACCGGCTGGCGGCGGCAGGATTTGGCGAATACCAGCCCGTAGCCAGGGGCAATACCACCGAAGCGCGCGCGCAAAACCGCCGGATCGAACTGAAACTGACCGAACGCTGAAACAGTTGGACAGCTTGAAAAACCTGGTGTTTGAGGCCTTGGCCTGACTTGCTGGTCAAGGCGCTGAAAAGGTCGGATGGGGCAAAGGGTGGCCGCCCACAGTAATCCAAAATCAGCGGCTGGGGCTTCGATGCGGCCCACAGACCACCCTCGACCTCCGGAAATCCCGAAGACGCCGGTATATCCTATCCACATAACTCTGATTCATATGTGGACACCGCCTTTGGCAAGGGCTGATTTTGTCATTATGCGGAGATCGGTTGCTTTCATATGTCCGGCCTTTTTTGCAGCTTTGGATATGCTGCTGGCCCTGATGGAAATCCGCTGGAGAGGTCCCTACCAGGCTGCTGACCCCCCCTCCTTTACAGCCTCTTTGTCCTGTGATTCAAGCATTTTTGCCAAGGTCTGGAGGTGGCAGATGCGTGGATCGGACGAGAGAACTGGATCGTTGTTCAGCCATGTCGATCTTGAGGATCGGATCCCGTCCAAGCCCCCGCTCCGTTTGATCCGGCGTATCGTGAATGAGGCTCTGGCGGGGCTTGATGGGGAGTTTGCGGCGCTCTGCTCCGACGAAGGCCGGCCCTCGATTGCCCCTGAGCGCCTGATCCGCGCAAGCCTTCTGCAAATCCTGTTTTCGGTTCGCTCCGAGCGGCCGTTGATGGAACAGCCGACCGAAAGCGCCGCCCGAGACAGACGAACCGGGTGGTCCACCAGCACCGCCAACCGACAAAACGCCAACCAGGCCCTGCCAGCCCGAAACGACCCAGACACCTCCGATGCCCGGCAAATCCCGTAACGCCGAAGTCGATTTCAAGCGCCAGAAGCGTTCGAACACGACGCATGCATCGGTCACCGACCCGGATGCCCGGCTCTACAAGAAATCGGCTGGCGCAGGCGCGATGCTGTGCTTCATGGGGCATACGCTGAGGGCATACGCTGAGGGCATACGCTGATGGAGAACCGCAATGGTCTCATCGTGCAAGCCGAGCTGACCCATGCGGATGGACAGGGCGAGCGCCAGGCTGCGCTCAAGATGATCCACCGCCATGCGCCGGGTTCGACCCGGCAACTGACCCTCGGGGCGGACAAGGGATCCTGCTCGAACGTGGCACGACCATCACCCGACCATCACCCGACCATCACCCGGGGCCGCCGCAAGCTCGAGCAGGCAGTCGATGCGCGGCTCGCCGATCCGGACTTCATGGCCGGCAACCGAATTCGCCAGTTGCTTTCGGAGATGCGGGAGGAATGGACCGGTCTCGACCGCCGTATCGAAGCTCTCGATCGAGCGTTCATCGAACTCGCCCGCGAGGAGGATGCCGCCGCCCGTCGCCTGGCATCAATCCCGGGGATCGGCGCTCTCGATGCTACCGCGCTCGTTGCCGCCGCGGGTGACGCCTCAACCCTTGAGAAGGCACGCGATCCCGGCGCATGGCTGCGGGGTCTCCTCGTCAGGCGACACCGCAACACCGTGGTCGTGGCGCTCGCCAACAAGCTTGCCCGCATTGCATGGGCGACGCTGCGGCCTGGCATCACCTTCGAGGCGAACCTGGCTGCAGTGCCGGCAAGCTGAAACAAGCGGTCGGCGGTGACGGACGCCGTCTGACCCATGATCTCTGCTGATCTCTGCGGGAGGACTTTTGAAAGATGGCCTGACGGTCGAACCGACGTTCAGGAAGCCTAGGGCTTAGACTTATAATCAGTAATGTGCTTCAAGATGTGAAACGAGGAGGGTTTGATGTCGTCGAATTTCTGGCTCACTGAGGAATAGTTCAGAAAAATCAAGCCGTTGCTTCCCAACAAGCCACGTGGTGTGCCGCGTGTGGATGATCGGCGGGTGCTGTCGGGGATCCTCTTTTGTTTGCGGCGCGGGTATGGCCCGGCCAGGACGCTTTACAATCGTTACAGGCGCTGGTCCGAGCCAGGCATTTTCGGGGCGGGTGTTTTCGCGCGGCTGTTCGAAACCTTGGCACGCGAACATGGCGCTCTTTCGGCGCTGATGATCGACGCCCGCCACGTCAACCAGCCACCTCAGGACGCATCGGATCGCGGCCAACGGGGTCAAAAAAACACCGGTTCCGGCCGGGCCACGAGCGGGCCATCGGCAAGACCGGAGGCGGGCTGAACGCGAAGCTGCACCTGGTGTGTGACGGCTCTGGCAGGCCGGTTCACCTGCACCTGACGGCTGGCAACCGTGCCGATATTACGCAAGCACGTCAATGCCTTGCGCCCTATGTGGCCAAAGACTGCACGGTCATTGCCGATCGCGGATATGACGCAAACCACCTGCGCGACGGGCTGCGCGCGCGGGGCGCAACCCCCTGCATCCCGCCGCGCAAGAACCGGAAAAGACAGATCGAATACGACACGGATCTCTACAAAACCCGCACCATCATCGAGCGCATGTTCAATCGTCTCAAGGACTGGCGCCAACTGTCCTTGCGCACCTTCCGATGCTTCGAAACAGTCCTCGCTGCCGCGCAAATCGCCGCAACCGTCATATGGCTCTTATGAGGCTACGCCCTAGTATAAAAGATCTGGTATAAAAGATGGCGCAGCGACGCCGTGGCTTTTATGAGGCCCCGGAACGTGCGGATCTCCATCCTGGCGACGGCTCCAAGCCGATATGCCGTATCCGTTGATGCAGACCAAAAGATGCCATCAGGAATAAATCTCTTGCAGACCGGGCGGGCCATACGTTTTATATGTCACCCCCGGTTTGCGCAGGGCCTGCAAGAGGGCATTCGGGGCAACGCCAAAGCGCGCGGCACGCTCATACTGATAAGCTCGTGCTGATACGCGTCGGGAGAGTGACGCACATCCTGCGCCAGGGCCGCCAGATCAATCTTGCGCTTGCGCGGCCCGGACGGACCCGGACGGATCCGGCTCCAGGCGCTTGCTACCAGCGGCAAAGAGACGCACGCCCGACACCAGATCTCTGCGCGGTTTCCTCAAGGGTGAGCCCTGCCTTCTTGCAGATGGACAGAACACGACGACGGAAGTCAATGGAACAAGTCATACCAGATAGTATCATAATTATTTGGGTTGGCTATATTCGCCAAGCACGTCCGACCAGCGATAGCCGCGCTGCAGGCAAAAGATGATCCCCGACAGCACGCGCCGATCATCCACACGCGGCACTCCGCGTGGCTTGTTGGGCAACAATGGCTTGATCTTGTTGAACTGTTCTTCCGTAAGCCAGAAATTCGACGACATCAAACCTCCTGTGTTGCAAATCTTGAATCACACCACAGACTTATAAGTCTACACCCTAACTCCAGATACGGAAGCATGATGGCATCGGTGATATTCCCTGATGTTATGGAAAAGTCCCCCCGCGCCCGGAAGCGTCTGCCCCAACAGCGCTTGCGCAGGTCCGGGACCTCCATCTGGATGCACGGCGACGAACGCCCCTTGATCCGCTGCATGACATCTGACAAGGACAGCTTCGGCGGGATCGACAGGAACATGTGGACATGATCGAGGGCCAGGACGCCTCGGACTAATGTGGACGCCCATTTCGTCACAGGTCTGGCGGATGATCTCGCGGGTGCGTTCGCGCATTGGTCCCTGGAGCCCCTTGTGGCGGTATCTTGTCACCCACACCACATGGAACCTGTGGTAAAATCGCGTGTGCGCGGAGGATGAGTACTGCATGATCGTCTCTCCCGGTTTTGAAGCCATATCCCCTTCGGGGGGGCTTCAAAACCGGGAGAGACGATCATCTGCTGATTCGCTGAAGCAGACCGGCTGGAAGCCGGTGGTTTCGATCCATTGGGTGGAAAATCAATAGCGTAGAAGTTGTGCAGACCCGACTAAATGGGCACAAGCCAAGGCCATCAGACGAAAGACCGGAAAACAAACCGGACAAATCTTTGAATTCAGAATTATGTGGATAGGCTATAGCGGTCGGCGGCGCGGGTGAAGACATAGGACCTTCGGCGCGCCGAAAATCCGGTGCTGATGCCGCCGCCAAGCACGATCGCACAGGCCGACGGGGTATCAAGTTCAGGTCGCGGGAACCGGTTCTCCAGCTCCGCCATCAACATCGCGCCGATATTGGTGAAGCAGGTTTAAAAATGTCAGAACTCGTTTGACATACGGTAAGGTTTGCCGCTAAAAGACAATTGTCGAACATGGTTTTGCATTAGTTCGATAGCGTGAGAATGGGAGGAGTGGTCGTGCAGGCTTTGCTTGAAGTGCATGGTCTCGGAAAATCGTTTTCCGGGGTGCCCGCGCTGATCAACGGCGCATTCCGGCTGATGCCGGGATCGGTCCACGCGCTTTGCGGCGGCAACGGCGCCGGCAAATCGACATTCCTCAAAATCGTCATGGGCATTCAGCCGCGCGATCGCGGCACGATCCTGCGCAACGGCGGGAACGTCCGGTTCGACAGACCTGGCGAAGCGCTCGCCAACGGCATTTCGATCATCGAACAGGAACTTAGCCCGGTGCCTGCCATGACGGTCGCCGAAAACATCTTTCTGGGACGCGAGCCGAGCGGCGCTTTCGGCCGTATCGATTTCAAGACCATGAACGCCCGCGCCCAGGAATTGCTGGACGGCCTTAAATTTACCATCCGCGCGACCGACATGATGATGGACCTGACGGTGGCGCAGACCCAGCTTGTCGAAATCGCCAGGGCGCTCAGCTACGATGCCGAGATCATCATCATGGACGAGCCGACATCGGCGCTCGGCGAGGCAGAGGCGGATCAGCTTTTCGAGGCGGTCGCGACGCTGAAATCGCACGGCAAGGGCGTGATCTATGTCAGCCACCGCCTCTCCGAAATCTTCCAGATCTGTGACAGTTATACCGTGTTCCGCGATGGCCGCTTTGTCGAAGAGGGCGCGCTTGCCGATATCGACAAGGACCGCCTGATCAGCCTGATCGTCGGACGCCCCTTGGCGGAAAAATTTGTCAAAGACAACACGCCGGAAACGAAGCCGACGCTGCGCGTTAAGGGACTGTCTGCGGCTCATGGCGTACGCGACGTCTCGTTCGAGGCCCATCGCGGTGAAATTCTGGCGCTTTACGGGCTGATGGGCTCCGGGCGCAGCGAGATATTCGACCGTCTGTTCGGCCTTTCCGACGAAACCGAGGGCACGATCAAGGTCGATGGCGTGCGCAAGGTGATCACCCGCCCGGCGCAGGCGATTGCCGCGGGGCTCGCCTATGTCACCGAGGATCGCAAGGGCTCCGGCCTGGTGCTGACCGGCGATGTACGCGAGAACCTGTGTCTTGCGACCCTTGATCGCATGTCGAGCCCGCTGATGATGAACGGCAAGGCCGAAACGGCCTCCGCCGACCGGATGGTCGATACACTCAATATCAAGACGGTATCCCTGAAGCTCGGCGTCTCCAGCCTTTCGGGCGGGAATCAGCAGAAAGTGGTGCTGGGCAAATGGTTCCTGACGGAGCCGAGCGTGCTGCTTCTGGATGAACCGACCCGCGGCGTCGATGTCGGTGCCAAGCGCGAAATTTACCGCGTCATGTCCGATTTTGCCAAGGCCGGCGGAACCGTGATCATGATTTCTTCCGAAACCGACGAAGTGCTCGGCATGGCCGACCGCGCCATCGTGATGCGCGACGGCCGTGTTGCCGGAGCGCTCGCCCGCGCGGACATGTCCGCCGAAAAGCTGCTGCATCTTGCAGCGTGAAAAAACGCAGGCCGGAAAACGGCCGTCTGCCGATAACCCGTAAATCGGGGAGGAACATACGTTGAAAGACACCGTCAATGTCAAAACGCCGGGCGGCGCCGGAACCGAGCAGCAGCGTCCGCTGACCGAGAATCTGGGTCCGATCGCGCAGCGCTACGGCATACTGATCGCGCTGATCCTGGTCTGCATCGTGCTCTCGGTGTTCAGCGAGAACTTCCTGAGCCCGCGCAATATCGTCAACGTGCTCCGGCAGACCTCGATCAACGGCATCCTCGCGATCGGCATGACCTTCGTGATCCTGGCGCGGGGCATCGATCTTTCGGTCGGTTCGGTCGCCGCCCTTGCCGGCGTGGTTTCGGCATCGTTCGCCACCAACTCCTCGAGTGCCTTCATTCCAGGCACCCCGTATATTGCGCCGATCGCGCTGGTGATCGGCATTGCCGCCGGCGTCGCCATGGGCGCGATTTCGGGCACGGCGGTCGCGCGCTTTTCGGTTCCTGCCTTCGTCGCCACGCTCGGCATGCTGTCGGCGGCGCGCGGCCTGACGCTGATCTATTCCGGCGGACGCCCGATCCCGGCTCTGACCCACGGTTATCGCTGGATCGGCACGGGCGACGTCTTCGACCTTCCGGTTCCGATCATATTGTTCGCCGCGATGTTCTTGGTTGCCCATTTCGTGCTGACCAACACCAAGTTCGGCCGCCACATCTATGCCGTCGGCGGCAATCCGCACGCTGCCAAGGTCTCGGGCCTCAGCGTCAACCGCATCCGCTTCCTCGTCTACGTCATCTCCGGAGGGCTTGCGGGCCTTGCGGGCATGGTGCTTGCGGCGCGCACTGGCTCCGCGCTTCCGCAGGCCGGCGTTGCCTACGAGCTCGACGCGATCGCGGCTGTCGTCATCGGCGGCACCAGCCTTTCCGGCGGTATCGGCCGGGTCAGCGGCACGGTCATCGGCGCGCTGCTGATCGGGGTGATGAATAACGGTCTCGATCTGCTGGGCGTCGAATCCTATTACCAGCAGGTCATCAAGGGCGCGTTAATCGTCGCCGCCGTCATGCTGGACCGCTCGCGCAAGAGCGAAACCTGAGATCCGGCTTGGCCGGTTGTTCCACGCCGCGTGCTGCATTCCGTTTTCCGGAAGCTCGGCGGCATCTTTAGTTCGCCCTGAACAACTTTTATCCGGCTGATTTTGCTTGAGAATGATGTGATATTGCTGGGTGCTGCCTGCAAGGTTTTGTATTATCCCGGCAGGAACCCTGCAATTTCGAGCCGTGATATGAAGCCGAGAAAGCCGCTCCCGGAACAAGACGATCTCCTGCGCGCCCGCCTGGTCGAGATGATCGACATGCGCCACGAGCTGGTGAAACTTGCCCCCCTGATCGACTGGGAGGTCTTTGAGCGGGAATGGGCCGGGTTCTTTCCGTCCCACACCGGTCGCCCGGCGACGTTGACGCGCCTGGTTGCCGGACTCCTTTACCTGCAACATGCCTATGCACTTTCGGACGAGGCGGTCGTGGCACGATGGGCCGAGAACCCGTATTGGCAGCACTTCTGCGGCGAGACGTTCTTTCAGCACCGTCTGCCGCTTGATCCCTCATCCCTGACCCGGTGGCGCAAGCGGATCGGCGAGGAGGGTGTTGAATGGATGCTGACCCAGACGATCGAGGCCGGGAAACGCGCCGGGGTGGTGAAGCGCAGCGATCTCAAGCAGGTCACGGTCGATACCACGGTGATGGAAAAGAACATCGCCCACCCGACGGATGCCCGGCTGTATGAGGCGGCGCGGCGCAAGCTGGTCGGGCTGGCTCGCGAAGCCGGGATCGTCCTGCGCCAGAACTACAACCGTCTTGGGCCTCGGCTGGCCGGTCAGGTTGGGCGCTACGCCCATGCCCGCCAGTTCAAGCGGATGCGCAAGGCGTTGCGCCGGCTCAAGGGCTACACCGGCCGCGTGCTGCGCGACATCGAGAGGCAACTGGGTAAGGTTCCGGAGGGGGCGCTGAGAGAGCGCCTGGTGGGGATGATCGCGCTGGTGAACCGGCTGTTGGCGCAGAAGCCGAAGGACAAGAAGAAACTCTACAGCCTGCATGAACCGGCGGTGGACTGCATCTCCAAGGGCAAGGCGCACAAGAGGTACGAGTTCGGAACCAAGGTCAGCGTGGCCACGACCAACCGGGGCGGCTTCGTGGTCGGGATGCGGGCGCTGCCGGGTAACCCTTACGACGGCCACACGCTGCACGAGGCGCTGGAACAGGTCGAGATCCTGACCGACCTGAGGCCAGAGTTGGCCTTTGTCGACCGCGGATACCGCGGGCATGGCGTGCAGAATGTGAAGGTTTTCATCAGTGGCGCAAAGCGAGGTGTCACCAGGACGATCGCCAAACTCCTGCGACGGCGCAGCGCCATTGAACCAATGATCGGGCACATGAAGAACGACGGTCGACTGACGCGAAGCACCCTGAAAGGAACCGACGGCGACGCTCTGTTCGCCGTGCTCTGCGGCTGCGGTCACAACATTCGCATGATCCTGAGACACCTGAGGGAGATCTTGTGCCGGTTGATCCGGGCTCTCACCTCGCTCCGACAGACCACCACCGCTGAAACGGCCTTCGTCGGGCCGTCTCAGATCGCCAACGTGCCAATCTGAAACCCTTGTTCAGGACGGACTCTTTAGCCAAATGTCACCAAAGGGAGGAAACCCGACATGAATTTCCGTAATATCTTGGCAACAACCGCGCTTGCGGGCATGGTGTTCACCGCCACCACAGCCAGCGCACAGGACCCGCTGAAGATCGGCGCCGCCGTTTACGGCCTCAATGCAGAGTTCATGCAGCTCTGGGCCGATGCCGCTGAAAACCATCCTTCGGTCAAGGACGGTTCGGTCGACCTGACCATCTTCGACGGGCGTTACGATGCACTGGTCCAGCAGGAACAGTTCGAAACCATGATCACCCAAGGTTATGACGCCATCGTCTTCGTTCCGATTGACATCGAAGCGGGCGCGACCGCCGTCGAGGCTGCTTCCGATGCCGGCATTCCCGTCGTCGGCTCGAACACCCAGGTCAATTCCGACCTGCTGACCTCCTATGTCGGCTCCGACGACGTCGAGGCCGGTTATCTCGAAGCCAAGGCCGTGCTCGATGACATTGATTGCTCCGGCGATGTCGTCGTCATCGAAGGCCCGATTGGCCAGTCCGCGCAGATCCAGCGCGGCGAAGGCAACGAGAAGGCGCTCGCCGAATGCGGCGACGGCGTTCAGGTCCTCGAAAAGCAGACCGGCAACTGGAGCCGTGCTGAAGCTCAGTCCCTGATGGAAAACTGGCTGACCGCCCATGGTGACGACATCAAGGGCGTGATCGCGCAGAACGATGAAATGGCGCTCGGCGCGATCGAGGCGATCAAGGCCGCCGGCCTGAACGTCAGCGATTTCTCGATTGCCGGCGTTGACGGCGTGACGGATGCGCTGGAAGCCGTCAAGCGCGGCGACATGCATTCGATCCTGCAGGATGGCCAAGCCCAGGCGCTCGGCGCGATCGACGTTGCAATCAAGGCCGTGAACCCGGATTATGAGCCGACCTCGGGTATCTGGGAGAAATATCCGCAGATGCAGTGGAACAACGGTGAATCCAAGCAATACAATGTGCCGTGGACACCGGTCACCGCCGACAATGTCGACGAGCTTCTGAAGCAGCGCCAGTAAACCAGACAATGCCTGCGGTCCTCGTTGGCCGCAGGTGTTCCCGCAGCGGCAAGGCCGCCACAGCAGCCAGAAGAAAGGACGTTTCCATGGCGTCTTCCCCCGAATTTTCACTCACCGGCAAGGTCGCGGTCGTCACCGGCGCGGCATCCGGCATCGGTGCGGCCATCGCCCGGGCCTATGCGTTCAAGGGCGCCAAGGTCGCCATCCTCGATATGAACCGCGATGCGGCTGGTGCCATGGCCGGGGAGCTTGCCGGCACCAAGGCATTCGAATGCAATGTGACGAGCGTCGAAAGTGTGGAAGCGGCAATCGCCGACGTCAGGGCTGCGTTCGGCGATATCGATATTCTGGTCAACTCCGCTGGCATCGTCGATCTCGCCCCCGCCGAAGAGCTTTCGAAGGCAGCCTGGGACCGGACGATCGCGGTCAATCTGACGGGGACCCACCTGATGTGCCAGACCGTTGGCCGCGCGATGATTGCCGCCGGCAGGGGCGGGCGGATCGTCAATCTGGCGAGCCAGGCGGGCTCGGTCGCCATCGAAGGCCATGTCGCCTATTGCGCCACCAAGTTCGCCGTCATCGGCGTCACCAAGACGCTGTCGCTGGAATGGGGCAAGCACGGCATCACCGCCAATTCGATCTCGCCCACGGTCGTGATGACCGATCTCGGCCGCAAGGCCTGGGAAGGCGAAAAGGGCGAGGCCATGAAAGCCCAGATTCCGAGCGGCCGGTTTGCCGAACCCGAGGAAATCGCCGCTGCCGCCGTATTCCTCGCCTCTGATGAAGCCGCAATGATCAATGGCACCGATCTTCTCGTCGATGGCGGCTATACCGTCCGCTAGAGCGCATCCAGGAACATTGGAAACCGGCTTTCCGTCCGAACGCGCGTGAAATCAAACGGATAGAGCATTTCCGGTGACCCGGATTTCAACGGAAATGCTCTGAATGAGGCAGATATGAACGATAAGGTCGCTTCAATGCAGAGATTTATCAATAACCCGGACGATCTGGTCGACGAAACCGTGACCAGCTTCGTCAGGGCCCACCGTGATCTGGTTCGGCTCGATCCGGCAAACCCGCGCGTGGTTGTGTCGCAGGCGGCCCCCGTCTCGGGCAAGGTCGGCATCGTTACCGGGGGCGGTTCGGGCCACGAGCCGGCCTTCATCGGCTATACCGGCCGCAACATGGTCGACGCGGTTGCCGTCGGAGAATTGTTTTCCTCGCCGACCGCCAAGAGCTTTGCCGATGCGATGCGCGCGGCCGATGGCGGTGCGGGCGTCGCCGTGCTTTACGGCAATTACGCTGGCGACAACATGAATGTCAAAATGGCAGCCAGCATGCTCGAGAAGGAAGGCATAGAGGTCGCGACCGTGGTTGCCAATGACGATGTCTGCTCCGCGCCGCCTTCCGAGCGTGAGAAGCGTCGCGGCGTCGCGGGCGAAATCTTCATGTGGAAGATTGCTGGCGCCGTCGCCGCCAAGGGCGGGTCGCTGGCCGAGGTGCAGGCCGCTGCCCAGAAGGCGATCGATTCCGTGCGCTCCGTCGGCGTCGGGCTCGGTCCCTGCACGTTGCCAGCGGTCGGCCATCCGAATTTCGAAATCGCGGCCGGCACGATGGAGGTCGGCATCGGCCATCATGGTGAGCCGGGCATCCGTGTAGAGCCGCTGAAGAGCGCCGATGAAGTCGCCGCCGACATGGTCGCGATCGTCATGGACGATCATGACCTGCCCCCCGGCAGCGAGGTCGCGGTTCTGGTGTCCGGTCTTGGCGCCACCCCGGTCAACGAACTCTACGTGCTGTACGATCGCATGGCGCGGGAACTGGAGGCCCGTGGGGCCACGGTTTACCGGGCCTATGTCGGCAATTATTTTACCTCGCTGGAAATGATCGGCGCGACGCTTTCGGTCATGGCGCTGGATGATGATATGAAGGCGTTGCTGGACATGGAGGCTGCTGCTCCCGGCTTCAGCCAGAGGGGCTACACCGTGCCAGCAATTCAACCTGTCGCGGTCGAAAAAGGCGCGACGGTCGCGGCAACGCCCGTTTCGGCAGAGAAAAAGCCGGTTTCCCGCGCGCCGGAAACCATCAATGGCCCCTCGGTGAAGAATGCCGGCAACGCTGCCGTCATCGAAGAAGTCGCGGCGGTCATCGTCGACAACAAGGCGTGGCTTTCGGAAATCGACGGCAAGATCGGCGACGGCGACCACGGCATCAACATGGCCAAGGGCTTCGGCCGCGCCGCCGAACGCATCGCCGGTTCCAAGATGACGCTCGATGAGGCGATGAGCGTGCTTTCGGACGTGCTGATGTCCGAAATCGGCGGATCGATGGGGCCTCTCTACGGTCTGATGTTTCAGGAAATGGCCTCCTCCATCAAGGAGCGCACCGCCATCGATGCCGATGCCTTTTCTCAGATGCTGAATGCGGGGCTCGCCGGCGTCCGCTCGACCGGCTCGGCCAAGGTGGGCGACAAGACGCTGATCGACACCTTTGTCCCTGCCGTCGAAGCGTTCGACGCGAAAAAGGCGGAGGGCTTTGCATCGGCCCTTGAGGCGATGGAGGACGCCGCTGAAAAGGGCCGGGATTCCACCGTCGATCTGATCGCCCGCATCGGCCGCGCAAGCCGGCTCGGCGAGCGCTCGCGCAGGGTTCTGGACGCCGGTGCCACCTCCTGCTGCTTGATCCTTACCGAGCTCGGAAACGGCTTCCTGCGCCGCCTTCAGGGCTGATGGACCACGGGCGGGCGGGCACAGGAAACGCTTGTGCTCGCCTCTTACCTCAAAGCATAATGCGGGTATGATGTACCTTGGTTGTCATGCACTCGCCGATCTGTTTCGCGCCTTCGCGAGTCGCATGAATGAAGAGCGCGATTATCTGGCCGAACTCGACGGGGCGATCGGCGATGCCGATCACGGAACGGCCATGGTCGAGGGCTTTTCGGCCGCCGCGGTGGCGCTGACCCACAACGCTTCCGACTATGCCTCGCTCAGGGTCGCATTGACCCAGGCGGGACGATCCTTTCTGAATGCCGTCGGAGCGACCACGGGGCCGCTCTATGCGAGCGGATTGACGCGGGCCGGACTTGCGATGCCGGAAGAAACGCAAGTGCCGCTTGAGCGGGTCGCCGACATTCTGCTTTCGGTCTGCGAGGGTATCGAGGAGCGCGGCAAGGCTTCTCCCGGCGACAAGACCATGCTGGATGCGTGGTTGCCGGCCGCGCATGCGATCCGCGATGCCAGAAACGAGAGCAACACGCTCTGTCAGGTGATGGACCGTGCCGCCGCGGCAGCCGCCGAAGGTGCCGAAGCGACGCAGGGCATGGTGGCGGCGCAGGGCCGCGCCGCGCGTCTTGGTCCGCGCACCATCGGTCATCTCGATCCGGGCGCCGTTTCCGCTGCGGCGTTGATCGACACTGCGCGCGAATGGGTATGCGCGGCAACGCACCGAGAGAACCGTTAATGGCAAGAAAAAGCGGTCCGCGCGCAAACCCATCTTCCGAGCGGCAATCCGGCTCTCACCTGCCTTTGCGTTTCGGCGGCGATCCGTTGTTGTGGGCGGCATGGCTCTACTACGAGGAGGGCATGACGCAGGGCGACATCGCCGTCGCCATGGGGGTTTCCCGTCCGACGGTGAACGCCTATCTCGCCGATGCCCGCGCCCGCGGCATCGTTTCCATCGAGATTTCGCCGGAAAAGTTCCGGCAGTTGTCGCTTGCGCAAAGCCTGAAGGAACATTTCGGCCTGGCCGATTGCCTAGTCATTCCTTCCACCGGCGGCGAGCGCACCTTGACGGAGCGTTTAGGCGCTGCGGGTGCGCAGGTGCTGAACCTGCACGCGCAGTCGGGCGATACGATCGCCGTCACCTGGGGCCGGACGATGCTGGCGACAGCCAATGCGGTCGAACGGACCAATCTGAGGGACATGCGGGTCGTGCAGGCAACGGGCGGCACGACCGCGAAGATCCCGTGGACGCCGGAAGCCTGCACCACACGGTTGGCCGAGGCGCTGGATGCGCGCTGCATTCCGTTGTCCTCTCCGGCGATCCTGTCGTCATCGGCCGTCCGTGATGTGCTGATCGAGGAGCCGGTACTTTCCGAGCAGCTCGGCGTCCTGGCGGTGGCAAACCGTATCGTGCTGGGAATCTCGTCGCTGCGCGCCGAAAGCACGATCCACACCAGCGGGTTCTTCGACAATGTGGACGTCAACGAGCATTACCACTCCGCTGTCGGCAGCATTGCCGGCCGGCTGATCAACGCCCGCGGCGAAGCTGTGGCGGGACCGCTTGACGGGTGCACCGTCGGCATCGAGCTTGCCGCCCTGCGCCGCATTCCCCAGCGCATCGCCGTGGCCGGCGGGATCGACAAGGTGCAGGCGATACTTGCGACGCTGCGCGGCGGCTATGTGAGCGTGCTGGTGACGGATGTGGATACCGCATGGGGCATCCTTCGATCCAAAAACGTCGATGTCCGCCCGCAGCGAATGGAAGCCGCCAAGGGGCAGCAACTTCCCAAACGGGTCCATACCAAGAAATTCATCAACCGCCCGCAGGACGCCGTCGACGAGACGCTGGCGAGCACGCTCCTGGCCCACCCGGAAATTCTTGCGCCCGTTCCCGGAGCAGCGAGGGCGCTGCGGTCCGTTGACGCGCCGCGTCCCGGCAAGGTCGGTCTCGTGATCGGCGGCGGCGCGGGGCATGAACCGGGCTTCTTCGGCTATGTCGGGCGCGGATTGGCGGATGCCGTGGTGGTCGGCAATATCTTCGCCGCACCGCCGCCCGATCCCATTCTGGCCTGCACCCGTGCGGTCGATGCTGGCGCGGGCGTCCTCCATATTTTCGGGAATTTCTCCGGCGATGTGATGAATTTCGAGATCGCCGCCGAGATGGCGGCCACCGAGGGCATCGAGGTGCAGGCCGTCGTCACCACCGATGACATTGCATCCTCGCCGAAGGAAATGCGGGCCACGCGTCGCGGTGTGGCGGGCAATGTGTTCATCTTCAAGATCGCGGGCGCGGCCTGCGACCGCATGCTGCCGCTTGAGGCCTGCGTGGCGGCGGCGCGGCGCGCCAACCAGCGCACATTCACCATGGGGTTGGCGCTGGAACCGGGCGCCTCGATCGAAACGCGCCGGCCGACATTTCTGCTTGGACCCGACGAAATGGAGATCGGCGTCGGCGTTCATGGCGAGCCGGGTATCGCTCGCGCGCCGATTGGTACCGCCGATCAGGCGGCGGATCTGGTCATCGACCGGATTCTCGACGAAATGATGCCGAAAGAGGGCGACCGCGTCGCCCTGCTGGTCAATTCACTCGGGGCGACCCCGGATATGGAGCTTTATATCCTCAATGGCCGCATCCGCCATCGCCTCAAGGCGCATGGGCTGGAGGTGACGCGCTCGCTGGTCGGGCGCTACTATACCTCGCTCGATATGGCGGGCGTTTCGATCTCCCTGCTGCATCTCGACGATGAACTCGCCGAACTGCTGGATACGCCGTGTTCTTCGGTTGCCTTGTCCTGGCAATAGGGGCGACGACCGATACCCATTCGCCAGTCTGAAGGATGTGAATACGCGCGAAACGCAGGGGAGGCGCTGCTATCGGATACCGGCCGCGGGGCCGGCCAGTATCCCGAATTGTCATATCCGCAACGAGCAATTGCCGGGGGCTGAGCGGATCGCCGAGCCCGTTAATGCAGTATCTGGCTCAGGAACAGCTTGGTGCGCTCGTGCTGCGGATTGTCGAAGAACTCGTGCGGCGAGTTCTGCTCGACGGTCTGGCCCTGGTCCATGAAGATCACCCGGTTGGCGACCTGGCGGGCGAAGCCCATTTCATGGGTCACGCACAGCATGGTCATGCCTTCCTCGGCAAGGTCGACCATGGTGTCGAGCACTTCCTTGATCATTTCCGGGTCGAGCGCCGATGTCGGCTCGTCGAACAGCATGATCTTCGGATTCATGACAGAGAACGGGCGATCGCCACGCGCTGCTGCTGGCCGCCGGAAAGCTGGTCCGGATATTTTTTGGCCTGATCGGGAATTTTCACCCGGGTCAGGTAGGGTCTGTTGACATTCAGGATTCCCAAATCGAATGATTTCTGATTCAAGGTTGCAAACACAGGAGCCCAATAACCCGACCTTGTTCATCGGAGACACGAGCCCGATGCCCGAGAACATCATCGGTCCCCGCGTTCTGACGCCGGACGGGCTGCTGGTATAGCCAACCCAAATAATTATGATACTATCTGGCATGACTTATTCCATTGACTTCCGTCGTCGTGTTCTGTCCCTGCGCAAGAAGGCAGGGCTCACCCTTGAGCAAACCGCGCAGAGATCTGGTGTCGGGCGCGCTTCTCTTTGCCGCTGGTTGAAGCGCCTGGAGCCGGATCAGTCCGGATCAGTCCAGGCCGCGCAAAGGCAAGATCGATCTGGCGGCCCTGGCGCAGGATGTGCGTCACTCTCCCGACGCGTATCAGCACGTGCGTGCCGCGCGCTTTGGTGTTGCCCCGAATGCCATCTTTGAGGCCCTGTGCAAACCGGGGGTGACATATAAAAAAGCCTTCCGGCATCCAAAGGCGGGCGAAGGTGGACGATGGCGATCGGCATGCCTTCCAGAATCGGATCGAGGCGCATCGCAAGGCGGGCAAGACCATTGTTTATATTGACGAAAGTGGCTTTGCTCACGACATGGTGCGCACGCATGGCTGCAGCCCGCGCGGCAAACGCTGTCCGGGCAAACAGGACTGGACTGCCAAAGGGCGCACCAATGTCATCGGCGCATTGATCGGTTCGGGAAGCGGATCGGGGCTGCTGACCCAGCACGATCACTGGCGCTTCGGTCAGCCCGAGCAGCGTCGCGGCCAGGACGCGCCCATGGCCCGCGATCAGTTCTCCGTCCTCGGCCACAAGACACGGCACGGTCCAGCCGAACTCCGCGATGCTGGCGGCGATCTTCCGGGCGCGCGGCGGGGGTGCACATCGCGTCTCTCTCACGGGATCAGCCCGGCCTGATCGGGGCAGGCGGCGGCGAAGTCCGCGTAAGCTGCGCCGATCAGGTCGCGGGTCTGCGCGGTATCGGCGTGCGAGCGGGTGGGCACCCACCTGCCCCCGATGCACTTCGAGCGCGGGGTCGATATTGATCAGGCCCGCGCGATGATCCGCGAGGCGCTGGCCGAACATGAAGAGCGGGTGCAGATCGATATGCGCAGGCACATCCATGACCTTTGACGTGATGATGATGCTCGGAGTCTATCCCTTCATGCTCAACACCGCCGCCTATGGCAGGCTGCGGCACACGGCATCGTGGCGATGGGCGCGCCAGGATCGCATCGGGCGCAAACCGGCGCAGCAATATATCGGCCCCGGCACGGACAATATCAGGCTCGACGGCGAAATCCTGCCGCACTGGAAAGGGGGGCATGCCCAGCTTGATGCGATGCGCGCTCTGGCCAGGCGCGGCAAGCCGCTGGTGATGGTCGATGGGCGCGGCCATGTCTGGGGCGAGTGGGTGATCCTCAAGATCAGGGAAACCGACACCGAGTTCTTCTCCGATGGCACACCACGCGTGATCCGATTCACGCTGGATCTGGCCGAATATGGCACCGATCGCGGCGGGATCGATGCGCCCACACCGGGCAGGGCCGCGATCGAGACCATTGCGAGGATGAGATGACATGATGACATATCGCACCAGGGATGGCGATGTGCTCGATCTGATCTGCCGCCATCACTATGGCGCACAGGCCATCTGGTCCGTCGAGGCGGTGCTGGCCGCCAATCCGGGTCTGGCCGCGCATGGACCGATCCTGGCCTCGGGGATTGTCATCGAACTGCCGGAGCCGGACCCGGCCCGGGCCGCACCGGATCTTGACAAGCTGCGCCCAGTGCGCCTGTGGGATTGAGGGGACTGCCATGCGCCCGGATTTTACCGTCACCGCCGCCGGGATCGACATCACCCGCAAGATCGCGGATCGCCTGCTCGCACTCACCATCACCGACGAGGTGGGGATCAGGTCCGATGCACTGGAAATTGTGCTCGATGACCGGGATGGCCTGATCGAGCTGCCCCGCCCCGGTGCCCCGCTCCGTGTCGCGATGGGCTACAAGGAGACAGTCACCCTGCCGATGGGGCTCTACAGCTGCGATGAGGTGAGCGTGAAAGGCCCTCCCGACACCATGACCATCCGATGCAAGGCGGCGGATATGGGCGGCGCGCTCAAGGACCAGAAAACCCGGGCCTGGGATGACATCACCATCGGCGCAATCGTCGAGACCATCGCGGCCGAGCACGACCTGGTGCCTAGGGTGGCCGCCGCCTTCAAGGACGTCCTGCATGACCATCTCGACCAGACCGACGAGAGCGATCTGAACTTCCTCACCCGGATCGGCGCGGATCACGGTGCCATCGTCGCGGTGAAGGGCGGCGCGCTGCTCTTCATCGGCCAGGCTGAGGGCAAGAGCACCAGTGGCCTGACGATGCCCCCGCGTCCCCTGTGCAAGAGCGCCAGGACCTCGTGGTCCGCCACACTGGCCACGCGCGAGAACTTCAACACGGTCGAGGCGTTCTGGCATGACCGCAAGGCCGGGGCGCGCAAGACAGTGACGGCGGGCGAAGGCGCACCCGTCAAGCGCCTGCGCCATTGCTGCAAGGATGAGGCCGATGCCAGGCGCGCAGCCAAGGCCAAGCTTGACGAATGCCAGCGCGGCAACGACACCTTTTCCGTCACCCTGCCCGGCGATCCCCTCCTCGCCGCCGGCGGCCAGATCATCGCAATAGGCTTCCGCCCGGGGCTCGACGGCCTGTGGTCCGTCAAGACCACCACCCACTCCATCACCAGCCGTGGATACACCACCAAAATCAGCTGCGAAAAGGCCAGGGAAACGAGTGAATAACCCATCTGCGTAATGCAAAATAATTTGTTCCGGTCCATCGAGGCGTCTATAGACGGAAGGTTTTTTGCAACGATCAAAGCTCCCCAAAAGCAGAACCCGGAGGCCACAACGCCATTGAACAGGAGGATTCCACCAAGCTCCGGAGACCATCTGATGACCTCGCCAGGTTCAAATAACCACGCCGCTATCAGCAAGATGATCGTGGACAGGAGAAGCTGCCATGGCACGAGTTGAAGCGGCGTCAAGTTCCACATATGCGTTCGCGCGATCAGAATAGCGACAGCCCAGGTTAGCGCCGCTAGCATGAGAAGAAGATTACCTATCACAACGTCCGATGACCCCCAATCCATGGCGGCAGGGTTGAATAGGACCGCTACACCCGCGGCCCCCAATCCGAGACCTATAAGCTTGATGGCGGAGGGATTTTTGTGAAGCACGAGACTAGCAAATGGTGTGATCCAGAGTGTCGTGGTAAAAGACAAGATGGAAGTATCCGAAACTCTGTGTATGAGGTTTAGCCCATGCGAGTTTAGCGGGTCATTTGTTGAACCGCTCGGGGTATAGGCTAGCGAATTGGTTTCGGGCAGCAACCCATTCCCGGACGGCCCTGCCTGTTCTCTCGAAGCTGCGGATGGCGAGGTAAATCAACTTGGTTGCGGCATCGTCTGTTGGGAAACTACGCCTCGTTTTTGTTGTTTTGCGTATCCCGCGGTTGAGGCTTTCAATCGCATTCGTGGTGTAAATGATTTTGCGGACCGCCGGCGGGAAAGCAAAAAACGGGATGACTTCCTGCCAGGCGCGCCGCCAGCTTGGGGCGATTGACGGGTATTTTTGCCCCCATTCGGCTTCAAAATCAGCGCGTGCCTTCTCGGCCTCGGTGTCATTGGTTGCCTGATAAATCCGCTTGAGGTCTTTGGCGACGGTCTTGCGGTCCTTCCAGCCACAGAAGTTCAGGGAGTGGCGCACCAGATGCACGATACAGGTTTGTACGGTGGTATCTGGAAAGGCGGCATTGATCGCATCAGGGAAGCCCTTGAGGCCGTCGACAACGGCAATCAGGATGTCTTCAACCCCACGATTGCGCAGATTGTTCATCACCGAGAGCCAGAATTTAGCCCCCTCATTGGCGGCGATCCAGAGCCCCAGAACCTCGCGCTTGCCTTCCGGGGTGACGCCCAGGGCCACGTAAACCGCCTTGTTTTTGACCTGACGGCTTTCCGCATCGCGGATTTTGACGCGTAGGGTATCGAGAAAAACGATGGGGTACATCGGCTCCAGGGCGCGGTTTTGCCAGTCTGAGACCTCTTCCAAGACCGCGTCGGTGACCCGGCTAACAAGATCGGCGGACACCTTCAGGCCGTAAACCTCTTCAAGGTGGGCCCGGATATCGCGGATCGATAGTCCGGCAGCATAAAGACCGATGATTTTGTCGTCCATCCCGTCGATCCGGGTCTGGCCTGTCTTGATCCGTTCAGGCTCAAAACTGCCGTCCCGGTCGCGCGGAACATCAATCAGCAGCGCACCGTCATTGCCCTTCACCGTCTTGCGTGACGTGCCGTTGCGGCGGTTGCTTTGCTCGGCAGGGTCCTCCCCCGGCTCATAGCCAAGGTGTTCGGTCAGCTCCGCGCCCAGCATCCGCTCCATGAAACGAACCTTCAGTTCCTTCATGAGGCCTTTGTCGCCCAGCAAATCCTCGGGGCGGTCAACCCCGCTCAACAGTTCGTCCAGCACTTCCTTGGAAATCGTCATTGTCGTCATGCTCCTTCAAATTGGAAGCATGGGCCAATTTACTCATACACAGAACACCGGACACTCTCGACAAGATCGCACTCTTGCCTGCATCAACATGCAGGAGCGCAACATTCATCAAGCCGATGGGTGCTGCCATGTGCAAGATTCCCTCGCTGAAAACGATCCGTAGATCACGCAACGTGAGCACCTTGAGTTTCCCCATAGCCGCAAGGACAATAAAGAACGTAAGCGACCCAATGCCCATTCGAATTGCGCCGAACGTCAGGGGGGTATGAACTCAAGGCCGATTTTCATTATCGGCCAGTTCACGCCCCAAAAAAGGACAACGGCGAGCAGCACCAGGTACGACATAGATCTGCTGTCTGTCGTGCGTGAAATGTCGGCTGTAAAAGACGTCTTCGGCATTTTCTGACTGCCTCCTCATTCGAACCAAGGACCGCTTCTCTAAGAACCCGCCCGTGCGCCACGTAGCACGCTCGAAGAGTTGCATTGACGCCTTCATTGAACAATCGCAGAAAATTGCCATGTATCATGAATTGAACTCACGATGTGGGGCGGTGATGGCGGAGCGCCGAGACATACCATCGTTGAAAGCCTTAGAGTCTGTTTCAAAACTCCTGATACCGAGCTAATCGCCTTGTCATGAGTTTTATCATTGCGGTTTGTATGTGTGTTTCTGCGGTTTTTGCGAAGCGTTCAAAATCTTTTGCCAGACGACGGTTTATTCCCAGCCATGCGAAAGTTCTTTCCACAATCCACCGTTTTGGCAAGACTTCGAAAGCAGCCTGATTGCGCTTGATAATCTCCAGCGGGCGGGGGCTGTTTTTCTGGGCTATTGGCCCTTGATAGCCCCCATCAGCACAGATTTTCTCAATGAAGGGGAAGCGATTGACAAGCCCTTTGCTGGCCAGGGCCAGACCATCTCGATCCTGTATGGAAGCGTTATGCACTACACTCGTCAGAAGCATGCCGAGTGTATCGACAACAATATGACGTTTACGACCTTTGACTTTCTTGCCCGCATCATAGCCGACCATTTCTCTGGCATCGGGCCCGGTTTTGGTTGATTGGCTGTCAATAGTTCGCCCTGAACAACTTTTATCCGGCTGATTTTGCTTGAGAATGATGTGATATTGCTGGGTGCTGCCTGCAAGGTTTTGTATTATCCCGGCAGGAACCCTGCAATTTCGAGCCGTGATATGAAGCCGAGAAAGCCGCTCCCGGAACAAGACGATCTCCTGCGCGCCCGCCTGGTCGAGATGATCGACATGCGCCACGAGCTGGTGAAACTTGCCCCCCTGATCGACTGGGAGGTCTTTGAGCGGGAATGGGCCGGGTTCTTTCCGTCCCACACCGGTCGCCCGGCGACGTTGACGCGCCTGGTTGCCGGACTCCTTTACCTGCAACATGCCTATGCACTTTCGGACGAGGCGGTCGTGGCACGATGGGCCGAGAACCCGTATTGGCAGCACTTCTGCGGCGAGACGTTCTTTCAGCACCGTCTGCCGCTTGATCCCTCATCCCTGACCCGGTGGCGCAAGCGGATCGGCGAGGAGGGTGTTGAATGGATGCTGACCCAGACGATCGAGGCCGGGAAACGCGCCGGGGTGGTGAAGCGCAGCGATCTCAAGCAGGTCACGGTCGATACCACGGTGATGGAAAAGAACATCGCCCACCCGACGGATGCCCGGCTGTATGAGGCGGCGCGGCGCAAGCTGGTCGGGCTGGCTCGCGAAGCCGGGATCGTCCTGCGCCAGAACTACAACCGTCTTGGGCCTCGGCTGGCCGGTCAGGTTGGGCGCTACGCCCATGCCCGCCAGTTCAAGCGGATGCGCAAGGCGTTGCGCCGGCTCAAGGGCTACACCGGCCGCGTGCTGCGCGACATCGAGAGGCAACTGGGTAAGGTTCCGGAGGGGGCGCTGAGAGAGCGCCTGGTGGGGATGATCGCGCTGGTGAACCGGCTGTTGGCGCAGAAGCCGAAGGACAAGAAGAAACTCTACAGCCTGCATGAACCGGCGGTGGACTGCATCTCCAAGGGCAAGGCGCACAAGAGGTACGAGTTCGGAACCAAGGTCAGCGTGGCCACGACCAACCGGGGCGGCTTCGTGGTCGGGATGCGGGCGCTGCCGGGTAACCCTTACGACGGCCACACGCTGCACGAGGCGCTGGAACAGGTCGAGATCCTGACCGACCTGAGGCCAGAGTTGGCCTTTGTCGACCGCGGATACCGCGGGCATGGCGTGCAGAATGTGAAGGTTTTCATCAGTGGCGCAAAGCGAGGTGTCACCAGGACGATCGCCAAACTCCTGCGACGGCGCAGCGCCATTGAACCAATGATCGGGCACATGAAGAACGACGGTCGACTGACGCGAAGCACCCTGAAAGGAACCGACGGCGACGCTCTGTTCGCCGTGCTCTGCGGCTGCGGTCACAACATTCGCATGATCCTGAGACACCTGAGGGAGATCTTGTGCCGGTTGATCCGGGCTCTCACCTCGCTCCGACAGACCACCACCGCTGAAACGGCCTTCGTCGGGCCGTCTCAGATCGCCAACGTGCCAATCTGAAACCCTTGTTCAGGACGGACTCAATAATGGCAAAGCTTGGGCTCTCATCGCGCCCCTCAAGATCGCGGAGCTTACGATAAAGTGCGTCATGAATATGATCCCATGTGCCATCTTTGCGCCAATCGCGAAAATACCGATAAACGCTCTGCCATGGTGGAAAATCCTTGGGCAACATGTCCCACTGACAGCCGGATTGAAGCAGGTAGAAAATAGCATCCATGATATGGCGCAAGCTATGTTTACGCGGGCGTCCCGTTGGTTTTGCCTTGGGAAGGTAAGGCAATATTTTCTCCCATTCCGGGTCTGTCATCGTGCTTGCGTACTCTCGACGATTGCGGCTATATTCCTTGCGAGTGTCGGGTTTCCAAACCATCTGAACCTCATCGTAGAACGTTGTAAATTCCACTTTGAATCAGTGTTCGGACCTGCACTCAACTATCAAAGCGAGTTTTGAAAAAGGTTCTGAAACACAGTCTTCGCCAGATCGAACCCGACCGTGATAATCTCCTACATGATCGCTCTCCCTTGTAGATCGTTGCAGACCCACCTTGGCACACAGATGCCGTCGGGGGGGGGCGGGCACAGCATCAGAGCCTTCGCAAAGGCAGATCGAAACGCCTTGGATATCAGACACCCTGCTCTCGCTGCACTTTGAATAGTTTCACAGAGATGAGCCCTGCAAAGAAGAAGCTCGAACTGAGCAGCATCAGGCCCATCGTGTCCTGCCCTGTGCTTTCCCGGAAGATGCCTAGGAGATAGGGCCCGAAAAAGCCACCGATATTGCCGAACGAATTGACGAAGGCAAGCGCGACAGCACTACGCACTCCCGAGAACTCGTGGGACGTGAATGTATATACCAGTGGCACCGCCGCCTGAATGCAGGAGCCCATACACAGCCCAACGAGGGCTATGATCGGATTGGATGTCAGGCTCGACAAAAGCATTCCGGTGCCGCAGAAGGCGAGGATAACGAGAAGCGCTTCGGCGCGGCGCCCGGAGCGCGAGGCGTAACGCGATGCGACGAGCAGGCTGACTGCCGCTACAGCCCAGGGTAGAGCCGACAGCAGGCCCGCCTGAACGTTGTCCAGACCCATCTTGAGCTTAATGATCTGGGGTGTCCAGTAGGTGACCGAGTAGAATCCCAGCATCATAAACACGTAGAGGATGGAAAACAGCCAGGTACGCGGATGCTGCAGTACCTCGCCGAAGACTCTCGGCCCGTGATCCACGCGATCTTCAGCCTTGCCGTCGCGGCGAAGCATGTCCTTGAGCGTGATCTTTTCTGCAGGCGTGAGGAACTTTGCATCATCGGGCGTGTTCGCCGTTCCGACCAGCCAGACGAGACCAAGGACGACAGCGAGGCCGCCCTCGATGATAAGCACCCACTGCCAGCCGTCAAATCCAAGCACGCCATGCATCTTCAAAAGTGAGGCCGTCAGCAGACTTCCGATCGTGGCAGACGCCCTAATCAATGGCCACCTTCGTATACCCTTTGCAACGACCATTTCCGGACCCGGGGAATACTATCTTGTCCAACAGCCAAACTCAGCCGGGAATGCGCACAATCGCAATCTTGTGGCTTGGCTGTTTCATCAGCGAAACGCCTGCCTTACCGCCCTCTATAATTCCGGCAACTGGAATGGGAATTGGCCCGGAGGCGATATAGCCAGAGCATTATTTTTCGGTTCCCAATGACCCTTTGAAGATTTCCTTTGTTGCTTTTGCGGTTTTCCTCCTGATGGCTTTGTCTTGGGCCCATGTGTGTTCGATCGGATTGAGGTCTGGGCTGCAGGGCGGGAGGTATTGGAGGATATGTCCTGCATCGGAGATCGCCTTTTGTGTGTCGCAGCGCTTGTGAAATCTGGCATTGTCCATGACCAGCACAGCCCCGGGCGGCAGTTTGGGGATGAGTTTGCGGGTGACCCGGGCATGAAAGACATCACCGTCGATGTTGAACTCGCACAGCAAGGTTAGAGGTGGTCCTGCTTTTTCGACCAGGTTGCAGCCGTTTTAAGGTGGATCCGGTTTTCACATCAGGCTGCAATTTTCTCAATGGTTAGTGTGGTGTCATATGCCTCATTCGGGGTCAATATGCCATGACAGGCGTGTGGGCGTTCTGCATTGTAACAGGTAATCCATTTCGCAATACCTGCCCTTGCTTCCGAACCCGTCTGAAAGCATTGAGGTCAATGCACTCATGTTTGATGGATCGCCAGAGACGTTCAATCATCCGATTGTCAATCCAGCGCCCTCGACCGTCCATTGACACTTTCACCTCAGCGTCGTTCAGCGTCTGGATCCAGTCGGAACCGGTAAATTGGGACCCCTGATCAGAATTCATGATCTCCGGTGGGCCATATCTGATCAGGGCTTCTTTCAAAGCATCGACACAGAAACGGGCTTCCATGCTGTTGGAAAGCCGCCAGGACAGAACCTTCCGGCCATACCAATCCATGATTGCAACCAGATACAGCAAACCGCGCCGCATTGGAATGTAGGTGATGTCGACACACCAGACCTGATTGGGCCGATCAATCGACAGATCCTTCAGCAGATACGGCCAGATCTTGTGCGTCGGATGCTTCTTGCTGGTATTGGGCTCCCGGTAGATTGGAACCAGCCGCATCAAGCGCATCAGGCGGCGAACACGATGACGCCCGCATTGATAGCCCTGCCGTTTCATGTAGCGGGCCATTTGTCGCGAGCCATACCAAGGCGTTTCCAGAAACTGCTTGTCTATAATTTCCATGAACCGCAGATTTTCGGCACTCTCGCCAACAGGCTGATAATACAAGCCTGAACGCAACACAGAGAGGCGTTTACATTGTCGGAGAACGCTGAGATGAGGATGATCACGGTTCACCGCTTTTTGCCTCCATTCACGCCCAGCCGAACAGAGGCTTGTGACAAAAAATCCCGTTCCACTACCAATTGGCCAATCTTGGCATGAAGCGTCTCTATCTCCGCTGCATTGGTCCGGTTCTCAATTTCCTTGCCCGTTGAAAAAGCCGTCGCCATATTCGCGACAGCTGCTCGCTTCCAAGTGCTGATCATGTTCGGGTGCACATCATACGTCTTGCACAGATCGGAAAGCGTCAACTCTTCCCGGATCGCTTCAAGCGCAACCCTGGCTTTGAAATCAGCAGAATAGCGGTTTCTCTTCGTCATTTTGGATCGTCTTTCATATCAGGCGATCCACCTTAACACATGGTCCGAATTCCCGGGACCACCTCTGTTGGCGTTCCTCGTGTAGGGCTGGAGCTTGGCCAGCGGCCAGGTCTCGATCCGCTCGGGGGTGAAGGCGAGGTTCATGGCAAGCCTCCTGTCAAGGGGTGACCGGCCTCCGCCGGGGTGGGCTCTGAGCGCGGCTTCCGAAAGTGGATCCTTGGTGGACTCCGGGATCCACCTGGTGTCCACCCCGGGAAGCCAGCCAGGCGTTTGATTTCACGCCGGTTTCAGGACATCACGGGTGGATACCGGACTCCGCAAGTGGCTTCCGGAGCCCACCCGGGATCCACCCGGCATCCACCCCGGGAAGCCACTCAAGCGTTTGAATTCACGTTGGTTTCGTGGAATCCCGGGTGGCAACCTGGCAACCTGGCTTCCCCAAAAAACGGCCCTGTCGCTGACAAAATGCCGAGCCAAGCCCCCCCGTATGGCATCATCGCCCCGGAGGACCCGTCCGCCCCCCCTCACGCCGCCGGATTGCCCCCCGGATTACCCCGTGGGCGCTCCTGCGGGCCGCTGGATGGCCATCCGGTTCGCGCATGGAGAAGCGGGTCGGCCTGTTTCGGACGATGCGCCCCAGACGGCCCTGTGGGGCCTGTGCGGGCGCACCGGGTCAGCGCGGGATGAGCGGGGTTTTCGTGTCACGGAAACGCGCCGAGCGGTCTGCCCGCGCGGGCACATCGCGATGCCCCCTGTGAAAACTATTGACACCGATTCGATGCCGTTATATATACACAATACACCCCCAGGGGTTTCGATCGCTGGGTGCGGGGCCTCTTCGGAGGCCCCTGCTTTTTCTTGGCACGGCATGCGGACATTCATCTACGTCGACGGGTTCAACCTCTATTACCGGGCCTTGAAGGGGACGCCTTTCAAATGGCTTGATCTGGGCAACCTGTTTCGCGCCATTCTGCAACCCGGGCACCAGATCCTCAAGATCAAGTATTTCACGGCCAAGGTTTCGGCTCGGCCGAATGACCCCTCTCAGCCCGAGCGTCAGGACATTTATCTTAAAGCCCTCAAGCATCATTGCCCGGAGGTCGAGATCATCTTGGGCCATTTCCTGACCCATAAGGTGTGGGCGCCCCTTGCCGATCCCGACGAGAACTATCGGATGGTGAATATCATCAAGACCGAAGAGAAGGGGTCCGATGTCAACCTTGCTGTCCATCTGCTCAACGACAGCTGGTTGAATGCCTATGACTGTGCCATCGTGGTCTCGAATGACAGCGACATCGCGGAAGCCATGCGGCTGGTCAAGGCGCACACTGGCAAGAAAGTCGGTTTGATCACACCGGGCAAAAGCCATCCGTCGCAACAGCTGAAAAAGCACGCGGACTTCTGTCGGCCCATCCGAGCAAATGCGCTTCGCAATAACCAGCTTCCGTCACCCGTGCCGGGAACCAATTTCACCAAGCCTCCATCCTGGTAAATTCGGATCGCCGGGCGTGACGACGGTGTAGTGAGTCGGATGACTCGGGGGAGGCTACAGGCTTGCAGAAGGCTTCGGACTCCTTGACACGACCACGTCAGACCCGTCGCTCTGCGAGAAATCTATCTCCCTGATTCGCTCCTGTCAACCACCTTGCGCAGCATTCGCATGGCATGCACGAACACCCGCCCGGCGGCGGTGAGACATGCGCCCCGGTGCAACTCATCCATCTGCCATGTTGCCCGCACAATGGCCGTGCGCTCACGGCCACGCAGGTGCGCGAGATGGCCCTGCCAGAGCATCCACCGGTTTGCCGTGTCACGGATCCGCTCCTCCTCGGTGCGCGGGTCCGGCCGGTCATCCACGCGGGTCTCGAAGCGCTCCGGCATGAACGCCATCCGGCTCACCGCAGGAAAGCGCGGGCGTCCGATGATGGTGCCGAACCAGGCGTGCTCCGCCCGATCCAGCCCGAGAAACACCGTCCACAGCGCGGCGCGCTCGTCCGCGTCCTGCGACCCGATGTCGATTGCGCGGCCCGCCTCTTCGGCCAGATGCGGACTCAGCATCGCCCGCGATGGCTTGCGTCCGATGATCCGCGCCCGGGCCTTGATCACGGTTTCCGGTGGGTTGTCCTTCGGTGTGGAGCGCGCGAACTCACGCTCGGCCTCCCGTTCGAACTTGCCGTGGAGCGAGGCAACCGATTTCCACCTGAATTTCGGTTTGACAATCTGCCTGGCCCGGCGCCTTGCGGCCTTCGATCTTGCCCTAGTCATGATCGTTGTCTCCTGTTCTGTGATCCTCATCCGTCCTCTCTAGTCGACGGGTCAGGGCCGGGTTCCGGGTACACTTCGCCCGTCCTCGGGACGGCCGGACAGCGCGCCGGTCATGTGAGGTGGTTCCGGGCGGGCGGGTGCGCCGAACTCGCATTTGGCACCGCGAATGACGCACCAATGACGCAATTTCGGACGCAAGCCCTTGAAAGTGTTGAGATGACGCACCTGCCCCGCCATCCTTTTCAATAAAGGGGAACGGGATGATGGTGGGGGAGAGGGTTTCCCCCTTGTCAAAATGTTTGAGCCGAAGTGCGTCATCTCAACACTCTCAATGGGTTAGGGGCCAAATCGCCCGTTTGGTGCGTCACTGGTACGTCACCATGAGGCCGACGGAGAACCGCCCGGAGTTGGTGCGTTTGTGCCGGATCCCGGCCACGCGGGCCTGCACGCGCTGCACGAAGCCGTTGATGGCCGGCAGCTTCTCGTGCTTGTAGCCCTCGGCCAGCGCCCATTCGAGGAGTTCCTCGTGGCAGCTTTGCACGATGGCGTAGTTGCGCTGGCGGATCAGCCGCGACGCCGCCTCCACCGCCCATGCCAGCAGCAGGTCCGGTTCCCCGGCCGCGATGCGCTTGCCGATGTCCTCGATGCGTTCCTCCAGCGGGATGGTGCGGGTGCGAAACCCGGTCTGCAAGGTCTGCATCGAATCGCCACTAGGGCGTAGACTTATAATCAGTAATGTGCTTCAAGATGTGAAACGAGGAGGGTTTGATGTCGTCGAATTTCTGGCTCACTGAGGAACAATTCAGCAAAATCAATCCGTTGCTTCCCAACAAGCCGCGCGGAGTGCCGCGTGTGGATGATCGGCGGGTGCTGTCGGGGATCCTCTTTTGCCTGCAGCGCGTCGATCGTCTGCAGCCCGGAGCGCACCATCGCCACGCCCGCCGCCGCGGCAGACGCTGCCATGATCCGAGACGCCACCCGCGCCCGGCGCGCGAATGCCGCCAGTCGGGCATTGGCCATCTCGACATTTTTCGAAACCCGGGTGAACCCCTTGGCCCCGGCCTCGCCCACGCCCTTGAGTTCGGCGCGGACCTGCTGGCCATTCACCGCCGCGAGACGGACAGAAACTTTTTTCTCAGCCATATTGAATTTCCCTTGAAAATCGTATCACGTCATGATACATGGAGGGATGATCGTCAGCACACATGGAAAGCTTGCCGCCGAGGCGGTTCAAAACCGTTTCGGTAAAGGTTTTCCATCTGATCTGATCAAGCGAACCCGCGCCATGCTCTCGGCTCTGGATGCGGCAACAGCATTGGAGGATTTGCGGTTTCCACCAGGTAATCACCTGGAAACGTTGAGCGGCAACCGCGCGGGACAAAATTCGGTGCGCATCAACAAACAATGGCGCATTTGTTTCATATGGACAGATCAAGGGCCTGCCGAGGTCGAGATCGTGGACTATCACTAGGAGTGCCGACCATGAGCCTGATGACCAATCCATCCCATCCCGGCGAAGTTCTGGCCGAGCTTTACCTCGCGCCACTCGACATGAGCGCGATCGCGCTGGCAGCGCACCTCAATGTGCCACGCACTCGTATCGAGCGCCTGATCAAGGGCCAAACCGCAGTCACGATTGACACCGCAATGAGACTTGCGCGATTTTTCTCGACAACGCCGGATTACTGGCTGAACCTCCAACGCGCGTGGGATCTCGCACAAGCCCATGAAACGATCGACGTATCAGGCATCGAGCCATTCGCGATCGCCTGATCCGGCATTCTCGTTGATCTTGCGCGCCATCGCCGCCTCGATCGGCGGTAATAGCTCGGCAATAATCAGTGGCGGGATCCCCAGCGCCGCGCCGAGGTGAAAGGCCGCGCTCATGTCCCAGCCCAGGACAGTGCCGCCCATGCCGCCCGCGACACGCACCTGCCCATCGAGGCGCTGGACCAGGGTCCAGACCTGCCAGCCCTTGATGCTGCGCGGCGCGTTCAGTGTTTTCGGGCAGTTCGGGCAGTTCGGGCAGGTTTGTGCGCAGGCCCGGCAAAAGTCCTCGCCCCCGCCGAAGGCCCATTCGGCAAGGGCGATGAGGCATTTTTTTTTCCGTTCCAGGATCATGCCGCGCGCGATGTAGCGGCTCTGGAATGCCTCGAAGAGCAGCCAGATGTCGAGCAACCTGACTCCCGTCGCCGATCTTCTGGCCAGACTTCAGGAGGAAGCCTCGAAGTGGCTGGAGCGACCCTCGCGATGGACGCGGTCTCCTCATGACGACGAAGAGCGGGAACTGGCACTGGACCGCATCAGGAGGGCTGTCTTCTCGCACCTGTACGACCTGACAAAGTCACGATTGACCGACGATCAGGTCGCCAACTGGCGAGAAGCATTTGATCATAGCGGGCCAGGATCAGCGATGCGTCGCGCGCATTCCATCGAAGCAATCCACGATTTCGCTGCGCCCCGGATCAATTTCTGACGGAGGCGCGCCGTTCGACGGGGCGCGGGCGTCCTTCCATTCCTGTGAAAACATCACACCGTCAAATCATGGGATCAAACACCTGTTCCGACCGGTATCGCACCGAGCGGCGGAACGTGAACCACCAGAGGAGATTGCATGATGAAATACAAGACAAGCCTGGCAGCGCTGTTCGCCAACATGAAGGAACAGATGGTTCTGATGACCTTTTCCGGTGTTTGCGGGATGTCGTTCCGCGCCGTCCTGGCGCCTGAGGAACCGTGGAAACGGCGGGTGGTGCAGGCCATTGCCGGGGCGCTGTCCGCGATGTTTCTCGGCGGCGCGCTGGCGCATGTCATCAATGCCATGACCGGCGCGGGCGTGCTGTCCTGTCTGTCGGCCGGGTTTCTCATGGGGTCCGGCGGCGAGTTGGCCGTCAAGGCCATGCAGGACAGGCTGATGGCGAGGAAATGACGCGGCAGACCCCTACAGCAGCTTGACCAGCGCCGCAACCACGCCGACCGCAACCACCATCATCGAGCCGAGACGCAGCGTCAGCCGCTGTTCGAGACGAAGCTCCATCTCCTTCATCTCGCGTCTGACGTCGGTAATATCGCGCTTCAACCCGGCCTCAAGCTCCTTCATGTCGCGCTTCAAGCCAGCCTCAAGCTCCTTGAGGTCGCGCTTGGTGGCAAGCTCGTTGGTGATGAGGTTGCGCTGTTCGTCGGCAATCACCTCGGCCTGCGGCTCGGGCATCCCCGCCGAGACAAGGCGCTTGACGTAAGTGTGGGTGTCGAAAGCAAGAAGGGCAGACATGGGTGGCCTCGGGTCAGGAAGGACCTGTCAAATATGGCAGCAAAGCCTTGGCGTTTCAAGCAGCCCCCAAGCACCTCTGGCCACCACATGGCCATCACAGATCCGCCCCGCCCTCTGCGCGGGGCTTTTTCATGGGAGAACGACATGGACGAAAACAACATGGACAGGGCGCAATTCTTCCAGGCCCTGCGCGCGGATGGCCCGTTCGGTGGCCACCTCAGCCAGGGCCAGGTCGCGGGGATCGAGGTGCTGCTGACGGCCATGGCCCGCCTGCCGATCAGCTACACCGCCTACCTTCTGGCCACCGCCTGCCACGAGACGGCCCACACCATGCGGCCGGTGCGCGAGACGCTGGCCGACACCGACGATCAGGCGATCGCGCGGCTCGAACATGCCTGGGCCAAGGGCGATCTGCCGTGGGTGCGCAGCCCTTACTGGCGCCGGGATGCGGACGGCAAGGCCTGGTTCGGGCGTGGCTATGTGCAGCTTACCCACAAGGAGAACTACCAGAAAGCCGGGGCGATGATCGGCACCGATCTGGCGTCCGATCCCGACCGCGCGCTGGACCCGGACCTCGCGGCACGGATCCTCGTGGACGGGTGCGAGACCGGGCTCTTCACCCGCGCGGACGGCAAGCCCGGCCACAAGCTGAGCGACTATCTGCCCGGCGATTATGTCGGCGCGCGGCGGATCGTCAACGGCACTGACAGGGCGCGGACCGTCGCGGGCCATGCGCTGGCGTTTGAGGCGGCGCTTGCGGCAGGCGGATATGGTCCGGTGCAGGCCGGGACGCCGCCAGAGGCCCCGTCCGGCGGTCTTTCCGCATGGGTTTCGACACTCATCAGGGCAATCACAAGGAAATCGGCATGAAGCGCTTTGAAACCAATGGTTTGCCCGCAAAACCGGGTTCAAAGGAAATCACCCATCCACTCACAGGAGGCCAACATGAAACTCGTTGACGATTACAGACAGGCATGGCGGTGGCTCTCGGTGCAGGCACTGGCCGCGATCGCGCTGCTGCCGCTGGTCTGGACGGACCTGCCGCCGGACGTGAAGGCGATGCTGCCCGAGGGCTGGCGGCCGTGGGTTCTGGTCGCTCTCGCCGTGGCCGGGGTCCTCGGCCGACTGAAAGCGCAGGTGAGGCGATGATCGGGGCGGTTCTCCGCTGGCTCACCGGCGGCGCGCTCGACCGCGCACTCGGCACCGTCGATCGCTATATCGATAGCCAGACCGACCGCGAAAAGATCAAGGGCGACCTGCTCAAGGCGCACCTGACCACCCGTGCCGACTGGCTGCGCGCGGGCGGCTTCTGGCTGCTTGCTGCCTTCGCCGCGCCGGTGTGGCTGCATTTCGGCGCGGTGGTGGCCTACTCGATCTTCTGGTGCCGATCCTGCGCCTTTCCGCAGGACTGGACGATCGCGGCGCTCCCCGGCGCGATGCAGCAATGGGAAGGCTGGATCCTGCTCGCCTCGATCGGCGGCCTCAGCCTGCTCGGGATGCGCAGGTGAGGCGCATGAAACACCCCCCGTTTTCCGTAAATGGGGGTCTGCGGTGTGGCAGCACCGCAAACCACACCGCGTGATTTCCACACCAGCGGTGCCGATGACATGATCTCGAATCATCGCCCATGCTCACGCGAGCGGGCGCACAGTAGAAGACCGTTTCGAGATGACAATGCGCAAGATACGCCCGGCCGCCCCGTAGCTCCCTCCTCCGTCGCGCCATGGATGGGCGGCAAGAGCAAACTGGCCAGAACGCTGATCGAGCGGCTGGAACGCATCCCGCACAAGACCTATGTCGAGCCCTTCGTCGGCATGGGCGGCGTGTTCCTGCGCCGCGCCTTCCGGCCTCGCCTTGAGGTTGCCAACGATCGCAACGGCGACATCGTGAACCTGTTTCGCATCCTGCAACGCCACTATCCGCAACTGATGGATGTGATGCGGTTCCAGCTGGCCTCGCGCAAGGAGTTCGAGCGCCTGCGCGCCACCGATCCGGCAACCCTGACCGATCTGGAACGGGCCGCGCGGTTCCTCTATCTGCAACGGCTGGCCTTTGGCGGGCAGGTCCGGGGCGTGTTCGGCGTCGCGCCCGAGCATGCGCCGCGCTTCAGCCTGGCCCGTCTGGAGCCGATCCTGGAGGCTGCCCACGAACGCCTCGATGGTGTCGTGTTCGAATGTCTGGACTGGTCCGACCTGATCGCCCGCTATGATGGCCCCGACAGCCTGTTCTACCTCGACCCGCCATATTTCGGGAACGAGGCGGATTACGGCCAGGGCCTGTTCGAGCGCGCGGACTTCGGGCGCATGGCCGACCAGCTGGGCCGGATCAGGGGCCGGTTTCTGCTCTCGATCAACGACACGGCGGAGATCCGGGAGACCTTCGCGGATTTCATCATCGACGAGGTTCGTCTGAGCTACACCGTATCCCGCAATGCCCCCACGGCCAGATCACGCGAACTCGTCATCTCCAACCACACCGCCCCGGCAGGGCTGTTGTGACAGTTGGGACGGCTTGTTCGGGATGGGGGAGCAAGCGGAGGTCGGGACTGGTCCACTGTCGCAACAGGTGCGGGAGCGGCTGAAAATTTCCTTTTAAATTCAAAGGGGATGATCCTCCCGCACCTTCAATCTAACTAATTGAAATACATAATAATTCTGCCTCCCGCCCCGATACCGCACCGACATACAGAATCGAGACACTGCTGACAGCAATGGCTCGCCTGCCGATCGGCTACACGGCCTGGCTGCTGGCCACCGACTGTCACGAGACGGCCCGCACCATGCCGCCAATGATTTCAGAAGTGTCACAGATGTTTTATTGGGCGCCGGCATGATGATTCCGTTGCTGCTGAATACACAGCAAAAAGCGACATGCCATCCATGCTTCCGACAGGCTCTTCGAAAGGTTTCCGACATGTCACGGTTTACCACCACACGCCGCAACTTCCTGGCTGGCACCGCCAGCGTGGCTGCCACCTCCCTGCCTCCCTTGCGCGCCGCCGCCAGTTCCGACACGGTGGTGACGATTTCCAGCCCCTGGGGCTTGAACCAGCCATTCCAGAAGGTTGTCGATGTCTACAATGCGAAGAAAACCGGCGTGCGCGCCGTCAACCGCATGGACGGCGACTATCAGGAAATGGCAGCCAAAGCACTTGCCTCCGTTGCCTCGGGCCACCCGCCGGAGATGATGATCACCGGCTGGAAATTCGGCTATTTCGCCCACCGCACGCTTGGCGCGCGTGACTTCAACGAGATCGACGCCGCCAAGGCCAGGGCGATCATTGACCGCTTCAAGCCCTCCGTGCGCCCGCTCGTCACCATCGACAAGGCGGTGATCGGCATGCCCTGGGCCCTGTCCACACCGGTCACCTGGATCAACATGAACCTGTGGCGCGCGGCCGGCCTTGACGACAACATCCCGTTCGACGTGACCCACACCTGGCTGGTGAAACAGGCGGCGAAGATCGACAAGGCGCTTGGCGGCAGGAACCATCCGACCTACCGCTCGGCCATGGACCTGTCCAACAACGAATGGACCTCACAGGCCTACATCCAGAATGCCGGCGGGTTCATCCTGGATGGCGACAAGGTCGTTTGCGACAGCCCGGCGGCAATTGAGGGAATGACCCGCTTTGTCGAACCCGTGCGCGCGGGGCTTTGGACCAACATGGACTCTCGCGCCCAGCACAAGGCCATGTTCGCTGGCAACATCGCCATTGTCGCGACCTCCTCCTCGCGCGCTGCGGCCGCGGCCAAGTCGGGTATCGAGTTCAAGGACATCATGTTCCCAAGCCTCGGCGGCCACCGCAACATGAATTCCGGCGGCAATTTCATCGCCATCTACACCCACGACAATGAACTGGCGAAGGCATCCATGGATTTTCTTGCCTTTTGCGCATCAAGGGAGGGGCAGGAAATCTGGTCGGATGGCGGCTATCTCAACTGCTCCATCCATGACATCGCCCCCAAGCCGCTGCAGGAGGCGGCCTGCGCCCAGCTTCAGGCCGGCCTGACGCCGGAGACGATCTGGCCGGGCGCACGCGGCCTTGAGGGTCAGGACGTGTGGCGCCAGTGGGTCACGCGCATCCTCGACGGAAAGGTGCAACTGGTCAAGGGACTTGCCAGTGCCAGGAAAGATCTCGCGCAACTCGTGACCAGTTGAACCCGCGCCGGAGTGCAAGGCCCGCCATGACCCGCAACCCGCTGCGATCTGCGGCGGCGACACTGGCTCCGTATCTTCTGACGGGGCCGGCAGTCGTCTTCGTGGCCGTGTTTCTCTATGCGCCGGTCCTGTTTTCGGTCGGCCTGTCCTTTGCAAGCTGGGACTTCATCCACCCGGGGGGGCGCTTCGTCGGGCTCGACAACTACGTTCGGGTACTTGGCGATCCGGAGTTCTGCCAGGCTGCGTGGAACACGTTGCTCTATTGCGTGGTGCTGATCCCGGCGCAGATCATGGTGCCGCTGGCGCTCTCTGCCCTGTTGCTGAGGGTGAGCGACAGCCGCGCCAGCCGGATCTGCAAGCCGCTGCTGTTTCTGCCCACGATTCTCGCCTATTCCACCGCCGGGATTGCCTGGCTGTGGCTATTCGATCCGCTGAACGGCTTCCTCAACACGGTTCTGAGCCACCTCGGATTCCCTGCCAGCCGCTGGTATACCGATCCCGCGCTGGCACTCTGGTGTGTGGCCCTGGTCACCTTCTGGAAAACCTTCGGGCTGAACATGCTCCTGTTTCTGGCGGCGATGGTTTCGATCCCCAAAGATGTTCTGGAGGCCGCCGCGCTCGACAAGGCCAGCCCGTTCAAGCGTTTCTGGACCATCGAGTTGCCGCTGATATCGCCGACTGTCTTCTTCGTGGCGGTCACCACCAGTCTCGGCGTTCTCGACGACATCGTTGGCGTGATCGACGTGCTCACCGGCGGCGGCCCCTATGGCTCGTCCAGCAATGTCCTCTACTACATGTACGAGCGCGGGCTGAAATACTTCCGCTTCGGCCAGGCCAGTGCTGCCTCCGTCATCATCATCGTGCTGGTGCTGCTGGTCACCTGGGCGCAGTTCCGGCTCTTCGAGCACAGGGTCCATTATGAAAGCTGACAGGTTCGCACACTACCACCCGCTTGGCCACGCGGGGCTGACCGTGGCGACGCTACTGGCCGTCTTTCCACTGTTCTGGATGATCACGACGGCCCTTACGCCCAACGACCTGGTTCTGACCAAGGCGTTCCGCTTCTGGCCCGACGATCCCTCGCTTGCCAACTTCCGTATGGCCTTCGCCGAAACCCCTGTCGGCGCCTGGCTGGTGAACTCGCTCGTCATCGCCGGCCTTGTCACCCTGGGCAAGCTGGCAATCGCCTTTCCAGCCGGCTTCGCCTTCGCCCATCTGCGGTTCCCAGGCCGCGACTGGATGTTCCGCGTCATCATTGCGACCATGGCTTTCCCGGTCGCCATCAGTATCGTGCCGCTTTATGTCGGCGTGTCGTTGATGGGCTGGTATGACACCCGCGCTGGTGTCATCATCCCCTCCATCGCCTATGTGGGCTTTTATGTCTTTTTCGCCCGCCAGGCTTTCAGGATCCTTCCGGGCGAACTGTTCGAAGCTGCGCGACTCGACCGGGCTGGCCCCTTCCGGCAGTTTTTCCAGATCGCACTGCCGAATGTACTGCCGACCGTGGCCTCGCTCGCGGTGGTCAGCTTCATGGGTGCCTGGAATATCTATCTCTGGGCGCTGCTCGTGCTCGATTCGCCGCAGAAGCGGACGCTGGCCATCGGGCTCAAGGCCTTCACCTCGCTCGACGACGTGGAACCGCTCTGGGGTCCAATGATGGCGGTCGCGCTTCTCTCTGCTCTGCCGGTACTGGTGCTTTTCGCCTTCGCACAGCGCTTCATCATGGCCGCCTTCAGTGGCAAGGTCGGCGCATGAACCGAATTGGGACCCCCGGAAATCTCGGCGTTGATATTCTCTACCGGAATGCCGCGGCTGTCGCGCAGGTGCCGGAGCGGCTTGGCATCACGGCCTGTGGATTTTCGAGCATAGCTCATGACGGATTACGGTCAAGCCTCGTGTCGCCGGGGCTGAGCGTATCCATGATCGCGCGCATGTAGGGCGTGCGTTCGGTGCGGTAGCGGCCGGGTTCGGCGGCGGCGCGCCCCGAAAGTACTCGGTGCCGATCCGCCCATTGCGAGACGGTCAGGTCAGGTCCGGATCACCCTCTGACGCGGTTGTGCCGTTCGACGGGGCGAAGGCGTCCTTCCATTCCTGTGAAAACATCACACCGTCAAACCATGGGATCAAACAGCTCGGTCTCAAGTCACCAAGCCACGCCCAGTCTTTACCCGTTATCGGGAACCGACGGTCACTCCGAACATTGTCCTTGACTTTATCACCATAAAAAATCGCCATAAAAAGTTTATTTATTTAGTCAGTTTTAGGGTCTGTGGACAATTATTTTGAGGCGATGAGGGCTGCTACGAGGTACCAACTTGCTGCGTCACTGCAATCGGTTTTATCGTATCTTGTGGCTATCGCTCTGAACTCTTTGATTTTTGCAAAGTAGTTTTCCACCAGATGCCGCCACTTGTAGAGCTCCACGTCATATTCGCGCTGGATTTTGCGATTGGCTTTGGGCGGGATCACGGCGGTTGCACCGCGCTCGTCGAGGTCTTCCAACAACCAATCCGCATCAAACGCCTTGTCCGCGAGCAACGCATCAAAAGAAACGCCTTTGATCAACGGCGCGACACCCTTCATGTCATGCGCTTGTCCCGGGAGCAGCAAAAAGCGCATCAGATGGCCGAGTGCATCCACCAATGCCACGATTTTTGTCGTCAACCCACCGCGCGAGCGCCCGATGGCCTGAGCCTGAGGCCCCCTTTTGCGCCGGTTGCCTTCTGGTGAACCTGAACGATGGTGCCGTCAATGAGCGCATATTCGAGGTCGGGGTCACCGCTCATAGCTTTGAAAAGACCCTCAAATATGCCCGACTTGGCCCACCGACGAAATCGCCGGAACTGGCTGTTCCAATGGCCAAAGGCGGGTGGGAGATCACGCCATGGCGACCCGGTGCGTACCCGCCAGAAAACCGCTTCCAAAAACAGTCGATTGTCCTTTGCCGTTGCTCCGGCATCACTGACCTTGCCAGGAAGATGTGGCTCAAGCCGTTGCCACAAGGCATCCGACACCACAAAGCGCTGCTCGTTCATTCAAACCTCCATTTTGGATGCTTGAAGCAGAAATCACGCCAAATGAAAATCCTAAATGTCCACAGATCCTAATTCGCGCATGAGCATCTGTCAACCCATCATCCGTGCTTGTGCGGGGGGGACCACATTTGAGACATGAAGTCTGGCAAGGGAGATAGGTATAGATTCGCCAGGCGAGCGCGCGTTCATGATCGTGCGCATCCAGGGCGTGCGTTCGGTGTTATACTGGCCGGGTGAGGTTTTTGATCATATGGTTTGACTGTGTGATGTTTTCACAGGAATGGAAGGACGCCTTCGCCCCGTCGAACGGCGCAATTCCGTCAGAGGGCGATCCGGGGCTGGGCGAGGTCTTCGAGATGGGCGCGGACATGGGCCTCCAGAACCTTCTGAACCGCCGCTGTTTCCGTTCCCAACTCCGCCGCCATCAGCGCGGCCACCCGCGCAGGCCAGGTGAGCCAGGCATCGCGCTCCTCGCGGGCGAGCCGGAACACCAGCACCTCGGCCCGAGCCTTGTCAATCAATTCGCCCTTGAGCCTGGCGAGCCGGATCCGCCGCTCCTGCGTCTTGAGCACCTCATGCGCAATCTTGGCCTGCAGGAATGTCGTGCCGCCGCAGACCGGCGCGGCCGTGCCCTGTTCGCGCAACGTGTCGCCCACGGCGGACACGGATCGAAAATCGCGCGATGAAAAAAGATTTCCCGACGACAAGCGCGTGCAACAAGATCCCGCGCGGGGGAAATCTGCGCGGGAGAAGGTTTGCCCCCGGTCCCGTTTGCTCCGCCACTTGCCCTCACAAAACCGTTCTCTGGGTCCGGCTGCGGCGGGATTTTTGCGTTGTTTTCGAGGGTTATGCGCGGTGGGGCTGAGCACTGCCTCCAACGCTGGGTGGCCCGGAAGCGGTCTCTGCGGGCCGATATTCTCCGGACCTCATGACTGCACCAGTTTGGTGAATTTCTTGTAAGTATCAGAAAATAAATCGATTTTCATTGGGTCGTGCGGAACACTTCGATTTCAGGGACATCTAGCGGACGGAACCGAAGGCGAACTTATTCTTCGGTAGCGCCGCCCCCGCACGCCCTCCGCAGCTTTCAGCTGTCTGTCCTTGGTCGGCCATGTACACGCTCCTGCTCTGGGTTGCGCATCGTAACGAAGGACGATCCAAAAAGCAGGGCACCGGCAGACCGATGGTGCTGCCCCGCCTTTCTCAGGCACGATCGAGAAGGCGAGATTGTGTGGAGACTCGACCCGGCTACACCGAGTGTATAGCTTGCTAGAAAAACCATCTCGGGCAGTGAAGAATGAGTCTTGATACAAAAGAAGTTTTACGGATCGCAGGCGATCACCTGAAGGAATTGTCCGGGCACAGGTTCGACGTTTTGACGGTCGAGCACCCGGTATCACCTGAAGCGGCGGTCAATCTCTCGAAGATCATCTCGAAGTTATCGCCGATCCTCGGCAATCTGATCGAGTTCAACGTGGTCGAATACCTTGACGATCAGGAAGAGTTCGCAGGCCAGGGGACATGGCTTCGTCAGGACCCGGGGTTTCCGGATGCCGTTTTCGACGGAGTGACACCGCAGCCGGGGTTCGAGATCAAGGCATGGTTTCCGCTATCGACCGAAATCACCGCGCGTTTCAAGGACAGCCAGAACCACTTCACGGACAACAACACAGACGTCTGCATGCTGGCGTGGCTTCCGGAGAAGATCCTCTATGGGAAGCCCCAGATCGTTGACGTCGTGATCGTTTCCGGCCGATCAGTGGCTGAGGCAAGGGACAACCACTACCACAACCCGCCACACTACTTGGTCCGGGAGCCTGAGAACACGGAAAATCGGACCAGCAATCTCCAGCAGACGAATACGAATGGCTACCGAATTCAAGAGCCGACCGAGGATCAGTTGCGACGAGCAAATGAGTTAATCGAGTCGTGGGGGCCTGATGGGCGGAAATATCAACCCACTCACGAATACCAAGAGAAACTACGCGAGTTGATGTCCATCGCGAACTACCGTCTGGACACTAATTACGCGAAGATGGATCGCATCGTTCATCCAGGTCTTGAAGAGTTCAAGAGCCGTGTGCTGAAGCTCCAGAGCCAAGGAATGACGATATCGCAGTGGGCGAACCTTTTCCGGTCTAGCGCCAAAGCCGAAGCGAAACTGCGAAAAGCGATCAAGGCGCAGGAAACTGCTGAAGAGAAGCAAGACCAAAACGCGATCGAGGTTGCGGCTCGTCAGATCAAAGCCGCGGAGAAAGAGGTGCGACGCGCTGATGGGTACGTCGCAAAGATCCTCGAAGAGAAGCTCAACATCAAAGAAGAGGACGCTGACCAGCTTCTTGAATGATCCGCTCCAGACCGTAATGGAAGTAGGTTGGGTCGATCTCTCCGGAGAACGACCTTCGTCCCAGTCTCCGCGCAGCGACTGAAGCAGAAAACAGGCCGCCGAACGGTTCCCACACGACCTCCCCGGTCCGGGTCGTCGCCTCGATAGTCCTGGTCATGAGGTCGAGCGGCTTCTGGTTGAGATGCACTGCCCGACCCGATGCGCCGTTCGTTTTGATACGCTCTGCTCCACGCAGTGCAGGGCGGCTCCACACGTTCGTCATGCCATGAGGGCACTCGAAGTGAGAGCGGGTCTCTTCCCAGTCGGCGGAGGTCATTGGGCGCACGCCATCTTGCGAGAAGTAAGGACGACCTTCAGGGCTGCCGTGCGTGTTAGCGTAGTCGACAAGCATCTGGAATTTCTCGGACGGCATCCAATACCAGAGATGCCCTTGGTCGAGATACTTCCGTGTTGCGGCGTCGGCGACCCCGCAGGCCTTGTTCGACTCACGAACCGGAAGGCCAGTGCGCTTCCATTCATCGAGCAACCAGAACTTGATATGGCGACCCTTCACGCGGGGCTCGCGAACGTATTGAACGCAGACTTCAGAGACGACGGGAAAGCGCCGAATTTTCTTTGTGTTCACGTTTCCAGCAATGTGACCGATGCCCTTGTCCCAGATGTTGGCATTCACGTAGCGCCAGCCATGTTTCTCTAGGACAGGGTGAACAGTCGCCCAGCCAATCTCTGAGTTCCAGAACCAGAGCATCGTGCTGCCTTTGGCATGGGCCGACCACGCCGCGATATGCGGCTCATACCATTCGGGCATGCCCGTATGGTCTGATGTATCGCCCTCAAAACCGAGAACCCCGTAGGCGCCGTCTGAGACGATGCAATCGGGCGCATCCCAAGCAGCATAGTGATCGAGGCTATCCCCGAACATGACCGTCGTCTGGCCGTCGGACCACTGATCCGCCTCAGGCAGATCGGCACGCTTGATCGCCTTCCCCCTCCCGACAGTGGAAGTCGGGGTGCTGCGAGCGCGGGTCTTTTCTTCGACCGGAGATTCGGGTGCGGGATCGAGCGATTCAGTCATGCGCTACTACTGGCAGACTCAGGGAGTAATTGCGACACAAAATATGCCCCGATCAGTTGTTGATGCGTCCCATCTTGGCCATCCGGCGAACCAGCGGCTCTGGTGGCTTGCAGGAAGTAGCGGCGGCACACCAGAGTGTGAGTATACACCGTCCTTTCTCAGATTTGCTGCATCTGCCACCCAACCGGGAACGGCTCCAGCACCCGCGCCAGCGTCACCTCCGGTCCCTGCCTCCCGTCCAAGATTGCCTCCACAATATCGGGCGCGAGCAGGCTGAGACGCAGGACCCGGGTCATGTAGGAGGGGGCGATCCCCTCGCGCTCGGCCAGTTCGGCGATGGTGGCGAAGTCGCCGGACTCGAGCAATCTCTTCCAGCGGAAGGCGCGGGCCAGCGCCTTGACCAGTGTGCTGTCGGTTCGGCGCGGTTGCGCGGCGCACTCGGGCAGCTGAATCTTCTTGCGCCCGCTGCGCTTCACGAGACGGAACGGGACGTGGAGCGTGACCGTCTCGGGGATCGGCGCCCCGCGGGTCATGCGGCTTCCCCGATGCCACCGGCCAGCATCTCGCGCGCAAGGCCACTGAGGCCGTCGACGCGCAGGCGGACATCAAGCCCGTCCGTGCCGATATCGACGCGCTCGAGAAGCAGCGCCACGATGCGGGCCTGTTCGGCGGGGAAGAGCGCGTCCCACAGCGGGTCGACTTGCTGCAGGGCCGTGCGGGCGTCGGCTTCGGTGCTGTCATCGGCGTGAGCACGGACGGCCTTCCACGTGCCCGCCACGATTTCGGGTTGGCGAAACACGGCGCGCAGTTGGTCGACGACGGCGGCTTCTATCTCGCCCGCGGGCACGCGGCCCACCGGGCACGTTCCGGCGCCATGCTTCAGTACCGTCTGGCTGACATAGTAGCGGTAGAGCCGGTCACCCGTGCGGGTGTGCGTGGGCGAGAACGCTGCGCCGTCCGGGCCGTAGAGCAGCCCCTTGAGCAGCGCGGGCGTATCGGCGCGGGTGCGGGCGGCGCGCTTGCGCGGGCTTTCTGTCAGGATCGCGTGCACACGGTCCCACGTCTCGCGGTCGATGATCGCGTCGTGCTCGCCGGGATAGCTCTCGCCCTTGTGCACCGCCTCACCGATATAGGCGCGGTTGTTGAGCATGCGGTAGATAAACTTCTTGTCGATCAGGTTGTCGCGCGGCGTGCGGATGCCGCGTTTTGCAACCTCGCGGGCCAGTTCCGTGCCCGAGCCGATCTTGATAAACCTGTCGAAGATCCAGCGGACATGGCCCGCGCGCTCGTCGTCGATGATCAGTTTGCGACTTTCAACGCGATAGCCGTAGGGCGGCACCCCGCCCATCCACATGCCCTTCTTGCGGCTGGCGGCAACCTTGTCGCGGATCCGCTCGGCGGTGACCTCGCGCTCGAACTGGGCGAAAGAGAGCAGGATGTTCAGCGTCAGCCGCCCCATGGAGGTGGTCGTGTTGAACGACTGCGTAACCGATACGAAGGTCACGTCATTTCGGTCGAAGACGTCGACCAGTTTGGCGAAGTCAGCGAGCGAGCGACTGAGACGGTCGATCTTGTAGACCACGACCACATCCACCAGTCCGTCCTCGATGTCGGTCATCAACTGCTGCAGGCCGGCGCGCCCCAGCGTGCCGCCGGAAACACCGCCGTCGTCATACTGATCGCGGACCAGCACCCAGCCCTCGGAGCGCTGACTGGCGATGTATGCCTCGCACGCCTCGCGTTGCGCGTGCAGGCTGTTGAATTCCTGTTCCAGCCCTTCCTCGGAGGATTTGCGCGTGTAGATCGCGCAGCGCAGTTTCCGGATAATCGGCTTGGTCATTCGCGCCTCCGGTTCTTCTCCCGGCCCGATGCTTGCGCATCGTGCGTCCGACGCTGCGGACGCTCCACCGGAGCCTCCGCTGGCTTGCGGCCACCGCGCCTTAACCCAAAAAACACCCGACCGTTCCAGCGTGTGCCGGTGATGGCGCGGGCAATGGCCGAGAGCGACCTGTAGGGGCGGCCCTGCCACTCAAACCCGTCGGTGGTGACAGTGGCGACATGCTCGACACCTTGCCATTCGCGGATCAGCCGCGTCCCGACGATGGGCGTCAGGTCGGCGCGGACGCGGCTTTTCTTGCGGTCGCCGCCATCGAGCTCCTCGCCCAGCCGCTCCAGCCGTTTCACCGTTTCCGGCTTCAGGCCGCCATAGGCCAGTTCCTGAATGCGGTACGCCAGTCGGCTCTCGAGGTAGCGACGATTGAATGGCGGCGGCTCGCTGTCGAACAAGTCGCGCCATTGTTGCTTCAGCTCTGGCGTGGACTTGGTCTTGAGCGCGGCCACGCGGGCGGGAATGGGATCTTGTTTGGTCATGCATTTCTCCGGTGAGTTGGAGTTGCATGACGCCATTCGTCGCCCGGATAGTGTAGGCTACTTTCTCCAGTATCGACAGATACTTCCGCCCGATCACGCATCCGCAACCGAACCAGCCCGAGAGCCAGCAGGCCGCATAGCTCGGCGCGGCGTTCTGCGGGCGTCATCTGGTCGGGTGGCAGAGGGTTGGGTCGTTTCATGTCTTGGGTGGCCGTGCTTGCTGGTGTCGTTACCAACCAAAAGCCACCTGGTAGCCCCTTGTGGGACATGCAGCGCCCCTATCATACTTCCGCAGGTGAACAAGTAGAGAACATCATCTCTTGCGAACGAAAGAAGCGTCAGCGACTATCAGGAGTTGAGTCGGGCACATAACAAGCGTTCATTGAGGTGGTATCTTGGCGCGGATAGCAAATGCGATCGGATCCAGCATTACAATTCGGCGGTCCTGTTTCCTATTGCCCAACAGGACAACCAATTTCGAATTCAAAATAGGGCGCCGCGCTCATAGATTTGAGATCACATAATTCTTTTGGAGATTTAAATGGTTCGCACCCCAGCCAAGACCTGCCCAAACCTTTTTCGTCTGCTCAACGAGGCGGAGCCTTCGTTGCTATCGGCGTTTTTGCAAAGCAGGTCCTTCGGAAGGCTGGACTGGCTGGCGAATTATCAGTTCGAGCCTGACGATCATGAAGGTCCAGCATCAGCGGCCGAAATGTTGCATCAAGAAAACAAGGACCGGCTTGGCCCGCTCGAGGCAGAGGCATCGCGCATTGTCACCTTGATATCCGACCGTGGTCAATTCGTTCGCCCTGAACAACTTTTATCCGGCTGATTTTGCTTGAGAATGATGTGATATTGCTGGGTGCTGCCTGCAAGGTTTTGTATTATCCCGGCAGGAACCCTGCAATTTCGAGCCGTGATATGAAGCCGAGAAAGCCGCTCCCGGAACAAGACGATCTCCTGCGCGCCCGCCTGGTCGAGATGATCGACATGCGCCACGAGCTGGTGAAACTTGCCCCCCTGATCGACTGGGAGGTCTTTGAGCGGGAATGGGCCGGGTTCTTTCCGTCCCACACCGGTCGCCCGGCGACGTTGACGCGCCTGGTTGCCGGACTCCTTTACCTGCAACATGCCTATGCACTTTCGGACGAGGCGGTCGTGGCACGATGGGCCGAGAACCCGTATTGGCAGCACTTCTGCGGCGAGACGTTCTTTCAGCACCGTCTGCCGCTTGATCCCTCATCCCTGACCCGGTGGCGCAAGCGGATCGGCGAGGAGGGTGTTGAATGGATGCTGACCCAGACGATCGAGGCCGGGAAACGCGCCGGGGTGGTGAAGCGCAGCGATCTCAAGCAGGTCACGGTCGATACCACGGTGATGGAAAAGAACATCGCCCACCCGACGGATGCCCGGCTGTATGAGGCGGCGCGGCGCAAGCTGGTCGGGCTGGCTCGCGAAGCCGGGATCGTCCTGCGCCAGAACTACAACCGTCTTGGGCCTCGGCTGGCCGGTCAGGTTGGGCGCTACGCCCATGCCCGCCAGTTCAAGCGGATGCGCAAGGCGTTGCGCCGGCTCAAGGGCTACACCGGCCGCGTGCTGCGCGACATCGAGAGGCAACTGGGTAAGGTTCCGGAGGGGGCGCTGAGAGAGCGCCTGGTGGGGATGATCGCGCTGGTGAACCGGCTGTTGGCGCAGAAGCCGAAGGACAAGAAGAAACTCTACAGCCTGCATGAACCGGCGGTGGACTGCATCTCCAAGGGCAAGGCGCACAAGAGGTACGAGTTCGGAACCAAGGTCAGCGTGGCCACGACCAACCGGGGCGGCTTCGTGGTCGGGATGCGGGCGCTGCCGGGTAACCCTTACGACGGCCACACGCTGCACGAGGCGCTGGAACAGGTCGAGATCCTGACCGACCTGAGGCCAGAGTTGGCCTTTGTCGACCGCGGATACCGCGGGCATGGCGTGCAGAATGTGAAGGTTTTCATCAGTGGCGCAAAGCGAGGTGTCACCAGGACGATCGCCAAACTCCTGCGACGGCGCAGCGCCATTGAACCAATGATCGGGCACATGAAGAACGACGGTCGACTGACGCGAAGCACCCTGAAAGGAACCGACGGCGACGCTCTGTTCGCCGTGCTCTGCGGCTGCGGTCACAACATTCGCATGATCCTGAGACACCTGAGGGAGATCTTGTGCCGGTTGATCCGGGCTCTCACCTCGCTCCGACAGACCACCACCGCTGAAACGGCCTTCGTCGGGCCGTCTCAGATCGCCAACGTGCCAATCTGAAACCCTTGTTCAGGACGGACCAATTCGTTCTCGAGGGCTTGGCAAGGACAAAGCTCGAACCGGACCGCTGCCGGGAACTTATGAACCAGCGCGATCAGTTGGCGCGCAGCCTTTGGGCCTATGCACGCGAACACAGCGTTTTTGAGGCGGCTGAAAACAGCCTGCACCTCCGCATGTACCGTCGGTACGACAAGCATTATCAAACGTTTATGGCTGACCCGTCCACAGAGGGAGGTCCAGACGCAGGCAGCGAAATTCTCGACGCGCTGCTTTCTCAGCTGAACAAAGAGTTGGATCGAGGGGACGGCTACAGCATCGACCGGTTCGATATTCCTCAGGATGGGGACGAGCCGGCGGCAGAGATGTACCTGCTGTTTCACCCTGACCCTCCAACCAGCGTTCGAGAGATTGACGATTCTGGTAATCGTTCGCGCATTTACTTTCGGCCGCCGGGAGAGGCGATGATCGTCTATACGCCGTCGACAGGCCGGGTTCATGTTCGGGCTGGCACCAGAACCCTTCGCCACACCATCGCCGAGCGCTTCATAGAAACTGCATTGGATCAGACGTACTCGAACCAGCCGGTCGATTTTCAGGCCTACGACATTTCGCAATTCCTGTCGGGTTTTGATCTGGATCCGCCCGAATTGGACGATGCGACGATCCTGCGTGCGCAGGTGATCCGAGCTGAGATCAGCGTCGGCAATCTGGCAAACCGCCTGTCACTTTCGACGACCATCAATCAGGACATATCGGCAGTTATCGGTTCTCAGCCCGGTCTGGACCGTATTTTCTCTCGCGCCGTCGCGATCCGTTTCGTCGAGATTACGGTCAGTTATCGCAGCGTAGACTCTGCCGCTGAGAAAACGCTCAACTTCACTTTGACCGACCGCAATACGAGCAGCCTTCTCAGCGTGGACGACCATTTCGAGCGCGTGCTCGGTCATAAATTGCTTCGGCATTGGAACATCTTGCAAGAGGGGCGTGCCCCGGGTGCTGCTGAAGCCATGACCATTGTGCCTGCGCTGCTCTCCATCTGGGACATCGGTACAGACAGGATTGCAGGTGCATGGCTTCTCGATCGCGGAATCGATCCGACTCTTCTGACAGAGTTGGGTTTCCTTGTGCCAGCGGGCTGGGAAGGCGATGACTTGATCGACGACGAAGACGGAATTGGCCCTGTAGCGGCCGAAGTCGTCGCGCAACCGGACCATGCCGATCTCCAAGTCGCAGAGGGCCATGTTGCTCCCAGTGGTGGCAGCCCGAACCGCTACAGAATTTATCGTGTGCGCGATGGCTGGGTCGAGGAGCATCTTCGCGCCCGTTTGGCAGATGTACTGGATGCACCTGCAATCGACGAATTGAACAATCACCTGCTGTATCTTGGCACGCTTGAGATCAACGGCCGGGATGTCCCGATCTATCTGGCTCGCAGTCTGGACCAGGAAAAAGTCAGGGCGTCGGTCGACAGTGAGCTGCGGGCGCGGAGCAACCTTGGGATTGGACTGGTGCTTCAGGCTGGAAACACGGCAGGTGTGTGTCTCGCCGCAAATGTCTTGACGCCTCTTGCTGATCATATCGAATCCGGCGAACCAGAAATCAACTTGGTTGCGGACAAGCTCAAGGCGATCTTCCGACGCGACCAGTCTCTGGCGCGAGGCGGGCTCACCGTTCAGCTTGAACGCACCGGCGATAATTCCGGAACGCTGTTTGTGCCAGGAAAGGGATCCATCGACATATCTGGAGAACAGAGGTTGCTCGTTGTTCAGCGGCTTGTGGGCGCCCACAACAGCGGCCCCGCACCGATTGCGACCGCGGACCTTATTGCAGGCATTGAGGACCAGTCACTCTCCAATATTTTTGGCTCCGTGCTTTGGAAAAAGCTCAAGGCAGACTTTGTCCGATCCCCGAAGCGAAGTTCATGGGAAATCGCAATCTGATGTCAACTCCGTTCCGGCTCCGTTTCGAGGTCTGACGAACTCCGATTCTTGCGTTCAATAGGAGTGCTCCACAGCAAAGAGGAGCACTTCCATGCCAACTCCCTTCCCCTCGCGCCAGGCAGCCCAGACGAGCTGGTCCGGTAACGCGAACACCAAGCCCACCACCTCAAACTCGGATTGGCGCTGCACGCGTTGTGACAAGCTGCTCGGCATTTGCCGGGACGGCCGCATGCACCTGCGCTTTGCGCGGGGCCACGAATATCTCGTGGGCTTTCCAGTTCAGGCCACCTGCCGCGGCTGCGGCACGCTGAACCAGGCGCAATCACCCGCGCGCTGAGGCGCGCATCTCACCCAATTCCCTGAAATCGCAGAGACGCACGACGTCCTGACCTGGCCACGACAAGGCGCTGGACGCCTGGCCGCAAGGCAGGCGTCCAATGTCCATCGCGTGGCACGAGATCCGTGATCACCTCATGTTGTCATCTTCAACTCTCAATTTTCAAAGGAACTTCGAAGCTCTTCGGCGCAACAGCGAACCGCTCGCGCATTTCGCTGATCCGGCCGCATTGCTGGATACGCTGCACGTCAGTGGCCGTGGCCCGGTTGAGAAAAACCGGCTGCTGGTTGCACTGGTCGGGGCCGCAAAGTCAGGCGACGCGACATCCGATTGTGCCCTGACGTTGATGCTGCTGGCGCTCTGGCCGGGGCTGGATGCGGTTCGGCGCAGATCGATCTGGCGCAGGATCGGCACCGGCGACGAGGTTGCATCAGAAATCCTGGCCCGGGCGTCCGAGGCCATTCGGGGTCTGGATCTGCAGCGGGTCAATTGGATCGCGGCAACCATTCTGCGGAACATCGAGCGGGACCTGATCAGAACGCGTCAACGCGAGGACAGGCACCAGAACCAGCTTACCGACGCTGATCCCGATGAAATCTCGTCTGACGGCGAAGCGCCAGCCAACGCCAGCCCCGCACTGCTCCACGACGATCTCGTCCGCATCATCGGAACCGATGCTGATCTAGTGATCCGTGTGGCCGTGGACGGGTTCTCTCAGGCCGAGGTTGCGACCGAACTGGGGCTGTCTGAGGCGGCGACGCGCAAACGCTATCAGCGGGCGACCCGGCGGCTGCGCGACGCCCTGCAAGAATTTCGCTGATCGGATGTCCCGATCCCTGTGGCGCGGTGGCTTTTCCCATTCAGCCACCGCGCACTCACACAAACCGAAAGTCGATCCGCATGATCCGAAAAGCCGACCTCTTGTCTGCAGACCTCACGCGCATCCCCGGCCTCTATCGCCGCTGGGAACTGCCGGAAATCCTGAAGGACCAGCGTGCATATCGCATCGAGAATGCCGGTGCCCACCAGGATGGGACGCCTCTCGTGGCGGTCTATGCCGACGCCGACATGGGCCAGTCGGACAACCAGCAAAACGCCTCAAACCAAGAAATCGAAGCGGTTTCGGTTCCCGCCGGGACGATGTCGCGGCGGCCTGAGTAGAGGCGAAAGGAGGAGATCATGTTCATGGAAACCACACCCCTTATCACGGTCCGAGCCAGCCGACCGCTGTCGGAAATCGAGTTCGCCGCCTGGGTGGCGCAGGCCGCCCCCGGCGACCGGCTCGAATACCACCGCGGCTTTCTGGTGCTCGACATCTTGCCTGTGTTTTCGGGTCTGTCGGATGCGGCGCGCGCCGAGTTGAGCAGGCTTGGATCGCGGGCCTTCTGGGCCGCCGAGCAGGGTCTCGTGCATCTCGTCCAGGAGCGCGTTGGCCCTGACCAGTTCGCCTACATCGCCGTCGCCCGACCCAAGCCCAAAGCTGCTGCCGTCTCGCTGTCCGAGCTTCTGCTCGCCGAACAGGAGGCTGCGTGATGCACGCCTGCCAATCCTTTTTCACCGATCACGGAGATCCTTTCATGCCATTCCCCGAGAATACCCCAACGCCCGACGATCTGCCATCTCTCAGCGCCGCCGAGGTTACGGCGCTGCCGGTCGAGCTGCTGGCAATCCTGCAGCGCGAGATCGACGAGCGCCTGAAGCGCGACAAGGCGGCCAAGACCCGCTTCGATGCCGGACTGGCGGTCCGCTACGCCACCCGGGCCACCGAAGAACGCCAGGCCGCCGGCAAGGACACCCGCAAGGCGATCCTAGCCGATTACGCGGCAGGCGACATCCGCGTCATCGTTAACGTGGCCGTGCTCACTGAGGGCTGGGATCACCCACCGACGTCTTGCGTCGTTTTGCTACGGCCCAGTTCCTACAAATCCACTATGATCCAGATGGTCGGGCGCGGGTTGCGCACCGTCGATCCCGAAGAACACCCCGGCATCGTCAAGACTGACTGCGTGGTGCTGGATTTCGGGACATCGAGCCTGATCCACGGCACGCTGGAACAGGATGTCGATCTGGACGGCAAGATCGATACCGGTGAAGCTCCCACAAAATCCTGCCCAGCCTGCGCAGCGGAAATTCTGCTCGCCGCCACCGAATGCCCGCTCTGCGGCGAGGTCTTGCTGCAGGATGAGGGCGAAACTGGCGCGGAGGCAGTGCCACTCTCGGGCTTTGTCATGACCGAGATCGACCTGCTGAAACGCTCGAGCTTCGCATGGGTCGATCTCTTCGGGACGGACGATGCTCTGATGGCCACGGGTTTTTCGGCCTGGGGCGGCATCTTTTGGATGGAAGGCGTCTGGTACGCCATCGGCGGGGCCAAGGGCGAGCGGCCACGCTTGCTGGGCGTCGGCGAACGCACCGTCTGCCTCGCACAGGCAGACGACTGGTTGAACACCCACGAGAGCGATGAAAGCGCCTTCAAGACCAAGTTGTGGCTGCGCCAGCCACCGACCGACAAGCAGCTGAAATACCTGCCACCGGAGTGCCGGCACGACTTCGGCCTCACGCGCTATCGCGCTTCTGCCCTGATGACCTTCGGCTTCAACAAGCGCGCCATCCAAGGGGTCGTGAACGCGGTGGCCGGATCCGAACGGAGGGCGGCATGACCGATGACATCTTCAACCCGCATAACGGCCGAGGAGCGGCGGCGTCTCTGGCATCCGCGTGGAATGCTCTGTGCTGTCTGCCGGCAACCCACGCATGGTTTTGGCTGGCGCGATCCGGTCCGATCGAAACAGCCCCGGCCATCGGCCTGGTTCTGCTCAATGCCCTGCCAGGGCTTCTGGACGCGTTTGGCGCGGGAGCGTTTTGCCATGGTTGATCTGACCGAAGAAGAACGCACCGCCGTCACCGCCACCATGAAACGCGTGGCACTCCTGATGGACGAGATCGGCTGGCAGACCGCATTTGCCGATCTGACCGAGGCGCAGGTACGCGCGCTGATCGAGGAAGCCGTCGAGGGCTTCCGCGAGGCCATGTCCGAAATTGCCAAATCGAACGCGCGGGAGATCCCGTTTTGACATTGGATTTCAATCACCGCCCGTCCACGGCCGAGCGGATCAACGCACTGGTCGACGCAGCCCTCATCGCCGAGCGCGAGGCCACGCCGCCCCGGACCTATCTCGGCGCGTCCCGTCTGGGACACGCCTGCGAACGCGCGCTGCAATTCGAGTTTGCCGGTGCGCCGAAGGATGAGGGTGCCGATTTCGGCGGCCAGACGCTGCGGATCTTCGCGATTGGTCATCAGCTCGAGGATCTGGCGATCCGCTGGCTGCGCGCAGCCGGGATCAATCTGATCACCCAAAAACGCGATGGCGGCCAGTTCGGCTTCTCCGTCGCGGGGGGGCGCATCCGGGGCCATGTCGACGGGATCATCGCTGACGCTCCGACAGCGCTTGGTCTGCGCGCCCCGGCGCTCTGGGAGTGCAAGACCATGAACGCGAAGAACTGGCGCGCCTGCATCAAGGAGGGCGTCACGATTTCCAAGCCCGTCTATGCAGCCCAGATCGCCATCTATCAGGCCTACATGGAACCCTCGGTGCCGGGGATTTCGTCCGCACCGGCGCTGTTCACGGCGATCAACAAGGACACGGCAGAGCTGCATCACGAGCTCGTCCCCTTCGACGCCGATCTGGCGCAGCGGATGTCCGACCGCGCCGTGAGGATCCTGCAGGCCACGGATGCGGGTGAGCTGCTGCCCCGCATCGCCGCCAATCGCGACTTCTTTGAATGCCGCTTTTGTGCCCACGCCGAGCGGTGCTGGAGCCTTGCTGCATGACCGACGAGCCCAGCGATCCATCAGATCCCGACCAGGACACAGCCATGCGCGACGACACAACGCCAGAAACGCCGAAGGAGAACATAGTCCATTTCAACCCATGGCGCGATTTCAACGATGCGGCCCCGCAGATTGAGGTGTTCGGCGACGAACCGGACCCTGCCCAGATCGCGCAATTCATGCAGGTCGTCTTTGGCTACTGTGACGGGCTGATCCCGGTCCGTAGTTTCATCGACAAGGGCCAGGGCCTGGAGAATTCTAAAGAAAGCCGTGCTGCGCACGGCGGGGGCCGCCCACACAATATCTGGCTCGAGGCGGATCAGGCCGCCCCCGAGAAGATGGCGACCTTCGCAACATGGGCCTCACGTGAGGGTGCGGCGGTCTATGTCATCCCCGGCACTGTGGCCGCGTCTGGCCAGGCCAAGGCCGCCGAGATCTTGCAGATGCAGACCATAGTGGTCGATCTCGACACCGGCGATATTGCCGCCAAGCGTGCACACCTCGAACGCCACCTCGGTGCCCCGACCATGGTGGTTGAAAGCGGTGGTGTGACGCCCGAGGGGCAGCGGAAAGCGCACGTGTGGTGGACACTGACCGAGCCTGCAGAGGGCGACGACATTCTCCGTTTGACCCGTCTGCGCGGCGACATCGCGGCCAAGGTCGGCGGCGACATGCATTTCCGCTCGGCTCACCAGCCGATCCGGGTTGCAGGCTCGGTCTATTACAAGAACAGCCTGAAGACGCAGGTGCGTATTGTCGAGCTGAACGCCGCCCACGAGCGTGATCTGGCCGAATTCATCGAGGCCGTCACCGACATGCCGCCCGCCCCGGGCGTTTCCCTGCAGCCCGAATTCAGCCATCCCGACAAGCCCGCCATGGACGATGTGTTGGTGACCCCGGTGCGCGAGGGGGCGCAAGACGACTGGTCCCGCTTCGAAGGGGCTTCGGCCGCGATCGGCCATTTCATCCGCATGGTCCACGAGGGCCGGATGACCAAGGTTGAGGGCTGGGAAGGCATTTGTGGCTACAACGCCGCGATGCTGCGCCCACAGTGGCCAGTCGAACGGTTGAAGCGCGAGTCCGAGCGGCTCTGGGAGCGGCATGTCGAGAAATACGGCCCGCCGCTGATCCGGCTGGACTCCGGCGCACCGGGACCGGTCGAGATGCCCGCATTCACATTGGGCGCTTTGCTGGACGACCAGAGCCCCATGCCCGAGGACATCATCGCACCCCGGGTGCTGACGCCCGGTGGGCTGCTGGTGCTGGGTGGCGCGCCCAAGGTGGGCAAGAGCGACCTGCTGATCTCCTGGCTCGTCCATATGGCCGCTGGCGTGCCGTTCCTCGGCTTCACCCCGCCGCGGCCGCTGCGGATCTTCTACCTGCAGGCGGAGATCCAGTATCACTACCTGCGCGAACGTCTGAAGCAGATTGCCCTGCCGCCAGAGGTATTGGCCGCCGCGCGCGATACCTTCGTCGCCACACCCAAGCTGAAGATGCTGCTCGACAACGAGGGCAGTGTGCGGGTGGCGCGCGCCGTGCAAACCGCTTTCCCGGAGGCCCCACCCGACATTCTCTGTGTCGATCCGATCCGGAACCTGTTCGATGGCGGGCCCCCCAATTCGAATGGTGGCGGCGGCGAAAATGACAACACCGCCATGATGTTCTTCCTGAAGGAACGGGTTGAGGTTCTGCGCGATCATATCGACCCCGACTGCGGGGTGATCCTGATCCACCACACGAAGAAGCTGAGCAAGCAGCAGGTGAAGGACGATCCCTTCCTCGCGCTCTCCGGCGCCAGCGCGCTGCGCGGCTTCTACACCTCCGGGCTGATCCTGCACCGGCCGGACGAGGAGGCCCCGGAACGCAAGCTCGAGATCGAGCTCAGGAACGGACCTGCGCTGCCGCCCAAGCTGATCGACAAGGTTGGCGGTGAGTGGATTGAGATCAACCCGATGAACGAGCGGTTGGTGCGCAAGGAGGTCGGCGCAAAGCATGACGCCGAACGCGATCGCAAGCGCGATGTCATCCTGTCGATCCTGATCGACGAGGCCGCCGAGGGCAAACTCTACACCTCGACCCAGTTCCGCGAGGCGTTCGAGAACCAGCGTGGCCTTGGCAGCCAGTTCACAATTCGCGACCGCATCAATGTGCTGGCCACCAAGGGCCACATCCGCTTCCTGCGCGACGGCACACAATTCGGCCACACCGTGGTCCGGTCGCGCTTCGGCTACCTTTGTGCCGAAGGCATGGTTTTCGGCCGCAAGGGCCGGGTCGATCCGGAGACCGGAGAGGTCCTGGACAGCGTCATTCCGGTCGTCCCGAGCCACTACAAATCGCCCTCCAACGGGCAGTGCATGGACCTCGAAGATCCTTCCGATTGGTCGATCCGGGAGGAAGAAAATGCCTGATTTTGGCTTGTACGTCCTCTGTTCGACCTCAGGACAAACATGTTTGTCCTCCGCCGTTGTTCGTCCTCACTCCAATGAAATCAATCACTTGGAGCAAAAAGAGGTCGAACATGTTTGTCCTCTTGTACGACCTCTGTTCGTCCTCGAAACCCAAATAAATTCAGCGCCTTACGCTGATTGGAGGACGAACAATGAAAGCCCCCATACTACGTATGGGGGCCAACCAGCAGGTTTGGCCCCATCCCATACGTCGTGGGGTATCCGCGCGCGGGCCGATTTGCCCCGCACCTTTCACCTTTCGAGCAGCAATGGAGATGAGAATGTCGAACAGACAAATTGAAACCGTGTGCGAGCACCAGACGATAGCTTTATCGGGGACCATCCTTGCCCTGGATCTCGGGACCACAACCGGATGGGCGCTACGGTCCTCGGACGGCCTCATCACCAGCGGCACGGCCTCTTTCAAACACGGGCGCTATGACGGTGGGGCATGCGATACCTGCGCTTCACCAACTGGCTGGGCGAGTTGGAGCGGTTGTCCGGTCCCATTGCTGCCATCTGGTTCGAAGAGGTCCGTCGCCATGCCGGAACCGATGCGGCGCACGTATACGGGGGGCTGATGGCCACGCTGACCGCATGGGCCGAGATGCGCGGCGTGCCTTACCAGGGCGTTCCCGTCGGCACCATCAAGCGCCACGCCACCGGAAAGGGCAACGCCAACAAGGATGCCATGATCGCCGCTGCTCGGTCGCGCGGGTTCAGCCCTGCAGATGACAACGAGGCCGATGCCATCGCGATCCTGTTCTGGGCCATCGAGACGGCAGGAGGCGTGGCATGAGCAGGATGCGCTACACGCCCAAGGGCTACGGCAGGCGCCGCCGCGACCCCGAGCAGGTCAAGCGCGAGGGCTGGCACGAGCAGCGAATGCTGGCGGTCTCGCTGGACGATCAGCGGCTCACCTGGCCGGAGCGGGAACTGGTTCGCCAGCTTGGCGAACGCCTGTACGGCAAACGAGACCGGGAGGTGCGCCATGACTGACTGGACCACGGCGCGCGTGGAGGACCGGCTGGAGAGTGCGGCCGATGTCTTCCGCACCTTGCCCGGCGTCATGCCGCAAGGCTTCTTCAACGCGTGGCCTGAGTACTTCCACAGCTTCGCCGACCAGGTCGGCCAGGAGCCGCAGATGCGCCGGCCGCGGCCGGGACCGCGCCAGATCACCGAAGCCGAGGAAGCGATGCTCTGGCTGCGCTGGCTGGAGCGGGACGATGCCCGGATCGTCTGGCTGCGCGCCAACCGCACGCCGTGGAAGCCCATCTGCTGGGAGATGGGGATCAGCCGGACCGCCGCCAACCGGCGCTGGCAGTTTGGCGTCGCGGTGATCACCTGGCGGCTGAACGGGAGGATGCCGCCGCCCCGCCGGTCGAAGCGCTTCGTGATTGAAAACGCAAACCGGCTGTCAAGCAAAATCGTCCTGTGAAGAAATTTTCGGGTGTACATCGCAAGGGGTTACCGCAGCACGCCCGGACGGCTACAAAGCCGATATGCTCGGGAGAGGTGGGCGCGGCAACGATCCGCAGCAAGCACGGCGACAGTTCGAAGCGGATGTGCGGTGCGCGCATGACGGGTTCGAACAATCGTCGAAATCTGCCAAGCCATTGAATTCAATGGTTCCTTCCTGGCGACATTCGTATGCTGGGGGGCGTTGGCCTCGCAAGATCGCCAGCGACAGGGCGGTTTTTTGGGAAGCCAGGTTGCCAAGTTTCCGCCCGTGATTCCACAAAACCAACGTGAATTCAAACGCTTGAGTGGCTTCCCGAAAGTGGATCCCGGGTGGGCTCCGGAAGCCACTTGCGGAGTCCGGTATCCACCCGTGATGTCCTGAAACCGGCATGAAATCAAATGCTTGTCTGGCTTCCCGGGGTGGACACCAGGTGGATCCCGGAGTCCACCAAGGATCCACTTTCGGGATCCGGCCGGATCCAGCCCGTGAGCGCCACATATCCCGAAATCCGCGTGAATTCAAACCCTTGACCGACCGCACGGGGTGGATGCCGGGTGGACTCCGGAAGCCACCCGGAAGCCAACCGGGATCCACCTGGAAGCCACTCCCAGAGTCCACCCCGGCGGAGGCCGATCACCCCTTGACAGGAGACTTGCCCATGACGCTGCCCATGACACTGCGTTTTTCACCCGAGCGGATCGAGACCTGGCCGCTGGCCAAGCTCCAGTCTTACGCGAGGAACGCCAAGGGGCACGGGCCCGAGCAGGTGGCGAAGATCGCCGCCAGCATGGCCGAGTTCGGCTGGACCGTGCCCTGCCTTGTGGCCGGGGATGGCGAGCTGATCGCCGGGCACGGGCGCGTCCTGGCCGCGACACAGCTTGGGCTGACCGAGGCGCCGGTGATCGTGCTGGGTCATCTTACCGAGGCGCAGCGGCGGGCGTATCGGATCGCGGACAACAAGCTGACCGAACTCGGCACCTGGGACGAGGCGGCTCTCTCGGCCGAACTGAACGACCTGCTGGCTGAGGACTACGACCTCTCGCTCATCGGTTTTGATGACGCAGAACTCGACAAGCTTCTGGCCTTCGATCCGGACGGGGGCGGTGAAGAAGAGGATGGCGCCGGGGGCTCCGTGCCTCCGGCGACCCTCCCCGAACCGCCGCGCAACCCGGCATCGCGCACGGGCGATCTGTGGATCCTCGGCGATCACCGGCTGCTTTGCGGGGACAGCACGAGCCACGACGATGTGCGCCGCCTGATGAACGGCGAGCGCGCGATCCTGTTCGCCACCGATCCGCCGTACCTCGTCGATTACGACGGCTCGAACCACCCGACGCGGAACAAGGACTGGTCGCAGTCCTATGGGGTGACCTGGGACGACAGCAGCCAGGGCGCCGACCTCTACGACGGCTTCATCGCCGCGGCCGTGGCGGAAGCCATCGTCGAGAACGCGGCCTGGTATTGCTGGCACGCCTCTCGACGTCAGGCGATGCTGGAGGCCTGCTGGGAGAAGGCCGGGGCCTTCGTCCATCAGCAAATCATCTGGGTGAAGGACCGCGGGGTGCTCACCCGGTCCCACTACCTTTGGAAGCACGAGCCCTGTTTCATGGGCTGGCGCCGCCCGAACCGCCCGCCGAAGGTCGCCGAGCAGACGCTGCCCTCGACCTGGGAGATGCCGTCCTTCGCCAAGGACGAGCGGCCCGACCACCCGACGCCCAAACCGCTCGACGCGTTCGGGATCCCGATGCGCCAGCACGTCGCGCGCGGCGGGCTCTGCTACGAGCCGTTCTCGGGCTCCGGCTCGCAGATCATGGCAGGCGAGGCCAACGGCCGTCGCGTCTTCGCGATGGAGATCAGTCCCGCCTATGTCGACGTCGCGGTGGAGCGTTGGCAGGCCGAGACCGGCAAGCAGGCCATACTCGACGGCGAAGGACGGACCTTCACGCAGGTGAAGGCCGAGCGGCTGGGCGACAAGGCCGATGCCGCCGCCTGATGGCCGTCTACTACAACGATGCCGATCCCGCGGCCTGCGCATGGCTGCGGGAGTTGATTGCGGCCAAGCTGCTGCCGGATGGCGAAGTAGACGGGCGGTCCATCCTGGACGTGGAGCCCGCCGAGCTGTGCGGCTTCGCACAATGCCATTTCTTCGCCGGGATCGGCGGCTGGCCCTATGCGCTGCGACTCGCAGGCGTTGCCGAGGACCTGTCCGTCTGGACCGGATCGCTACCCTGCCAGCCCTTCAGCCAGGCCGGGCAGCGCAAGGGACAGGACGATGACCGCCATCTCGCCCCGGCCTTCCTGCGGCTCGTCGCATCTGGCCGCCCGGACTTCGTCTTCGGCGAACAGGTCGCGAGCGCGGCAGTGCTCGGGCCGGTTGGCGGCGCGGCTAGAACAGCGGCTGAGGATCCGGCTGGCTGGGCGTGGTTCGACGCTCTGGCGGCTGACCTGGAAGCGGCATCTTACGCCGTCGCGGCGGCCGATCTGCCGGCTGCGGGCATCGGCGCGCCGCACATCCGTCAGCGGCTGTTCTTCGGCGCCGTCGCCCTGGAGCCGGGCAGGCCGGGCGACAGCTTCGGCGCGGGATCACAAGGACGGATCGGAATGCCGGGCGGTGCCGATCAATGCGCTGCTCGGCCGGCAGGTCTGGCTGGCGGGCTGGCCGACGTCAATGGCGGGCTCACCCGCGACGGCAGCGTACAACGCGGCCGGCAACACGGATGCGAGCCGCAGGACGGTGAAGCTGGTGGATTGGTCGAAAGCGCCGACCCCGCCGGGACCAATGCGACGGACGGCGTCTGGCGAGATCCGGACTGGCTCCTCTGCCGGGATGGGAAATGGCGGCCCGTTGAGCCCCGAACATTCCCGCTGGCTGATGGATATCCGGTCGCATGGGGCTCCTGCGGGGTTACGGCAATGCAATTGTGCCGCCGCTCGCGGCGGAGTTCGTGACGGCGTTTCTGGAGAGCCTGCGATGAAGCAGAGCCGGACCATGTCGATGGTCGAGGCCGCGGCAAACGTTGGCGTCGGCTACATTTTGGCCATCGCCACGCAGATCGTCGTGTTCCCGTGGTTCGGGATCGGGACGGGTCTCGCGGAGCATCTGAGCATCGGCCTCGCCTTCGTCGGGGTTTCTCTGGCGCGCGGTTCCCTCCTGCGACGGCTGTTCGAGGCGATCCGGATGCGGAGTGCAGAATGAAAAAACGCCACCCGGGTGTGGGCGGCGGCATCGGTTTCTTGGGGTGCTGGCGTCAGTCACAGATGGCGTAGACGCGACCTCGTCCCTCGACCTTCCCGGAGGTGATGGTCAGGCCGAGCTTCTTTTTCAGCGCGCCCGACATTGCCCCTCTCGCGGTATGCGGCAACCATCCAGTGGCCGCCACGATCTCGTCTAGGGTCGCCCCCTCGGGCGCACGCAGCATGGCGATCAGGTTGGCCTGCTTCGTCCCCTCGCGCGGCGTCCACGTCTTGGGCGCAGCCTTCGGTTCGACGGGGGTGTCCGGCGCAGGCTCCTCGGTCGGCGCTTCCGTCGCGCCCGCAGGCGCGGAGTCCGCGTCCTCGGGCTCAATGCCGATGGCGGCAAGGCCTGCGTCGGTGGCGACCAGCGTGACACTGTGCCCGTCGCCGGTCTCGCGCCAGACCGGCTCGCCTTTGCGCATGTCGGCATCGACCGCTTCCAGAAAGCCCTTGGCGAGCATCGCGCCGACCACCTTGGCGGCGGCCCCGCCGCGCAGGCTCTCGGGCAGCGGCAAGGCGATATGGCCGTCGCGTTGGGATGCCGCGCTGAGAATGATGGCTTGGGTGTCGGTGAGTTTGGTCATGGGGTCGTCTCCGTATTCGGGCCCGCGTCATGCGGCGCCTTCTACAACCCCAAGCCGCGCGTCGGCGCGGCAGGAGTTCCGGCGGGGCCGGAGATCACTCGGCGTGTTCGCCCTCATCGAAGGCGCTGTCGGTGATGCGCTTCAGGAGGCTGGCGTAGTGTTCGAGGGTGCCGACATGGCCCCAGTTCACTTCGTCGGGGTGGGTGTTGAAGTGGTCGTCGCTGAGCGCCTGCAGCCGGGCGAGCATCTGGTCGATCTCGGCCTTTTTGCCGATGAAGGCGTTTAATGCCGCCTCCTTGTTCCGCGCAGCCTTCTCGGCGCGCTGCTGGTGGCGGGGTGTGGTGATCGGGTTCAGGCGGGTCATCGTGGCGGCTCCGAGGTGAATTGCATCGTTTTCGTAGGATCACGTTCGCTCTGTCCCCGAGGCTTATCAACGACATAAGCACATGACTTTGAATAATAATCGGAGCGTGGAATGGAGGGTCTGAGCGAGCGCCAGTATGCCGCCCGTGTCGGGATGTCGCGCGGTGCTATCCAGAAGGCGAAGGCCGCCGGCCGGCTCGTCCTGCACGCCGATGGCAGCATCGACGCCGCCGCATCCGACCGGCTTCGGACGGAGGCGACTGACCCGTCCAAGACCAGGAAGACGGCGGCGCCGAAGCTGAAGGCGGTGCCCAAGGCCGCGGTTTCGGCGGTCGGCGACACGCTGCGGGAACAGGGCATGGCCGCGCCGGTCACCGGCGGCGGCACGACCTTCCTGCAGGCGAAGACGGCGCACGAGGTGCTGAAGGCGCAGGAGCGGCGCATCCGGCTCGCAAAGCTGAAGGGCGAGCTCGTCGACCGCGACCGCGCCACGGCGCTGGTCTTCCGGCTCGCGCACGAGGAACGCGACGCGTGGGTGAACTGGCCCGCACGGGTGGCTGCGCTGATGGCGGTGGAGTTGGGAACGGAAACGGCGACCATGCAGAAGGTTCTGGAGACCCATGTCCGCACCCATCTCGAAGAGCTCGCCCAGCCCCGGATCGCCCTCTGAGGGGCGCGCCGTTCGACGGGGCGCGGGTGTGCTGTCTTATCTGTCTGCCGGGTTTCTCATGGGATCCGGCGGCGAACTGACCGTCAAGGCCATGCAGGGCAGGCTGATCGGGAAGAAATGACCTTCCCCCAGGGCAAGGGCATGTCGGGGAAGGTGGCGCGCGCACGCCCCTAAAGCAGCTTGACCAGTGCCGCGATGACGGCAGTTTGCGTAAGAAGCAGCCCGGCAACCCATTTGAGAATGTCGGCCTTTGTTTCGGCAAGTTTGACCTCAAGACGGGTCTCAACGTCTATGAGATCGCGCTTGGTGGCAATCTTGTCATCCATCAACGCAGCCTGTTCTTCGGCCAGCGTCGCTGCCTGCCGGTCGGTAAAGCCTGCGGCGACGAGTGTCTTGCTGAATTTCAGGGTATCGAAAGCAAGGGCGGACATGGGCGGCCTCGGGTCAGGAAGGGCCTGTCAAATATGGCAGCAAAAGACCGACTTTTCAAGCGCCCCGCCGCGCGCAGCATTGGCAGAGCATTCGAACGTCAAACCCGATCGAAAGCGCCTTCGCCACGACCCGCCATCGGAGCAGACGAACCAAAGGCTGTCTCGGCCGCGACGGCATGGTGCAAATGATGTTCAGGCTCGGACAATGCGCCGGGAAAAGCTGGCTGAGTTCGCACGCAGCCGCCGAGCCCGGCGGGTATCGCACCGAGCGCAAGGTGATCTGGTGTGAGAGATGTCTGTTTTTTGCCGCCGGGTTTTTGGTGGCGACCTGCCATCCAGGTGGTGCTCACGCCAATGTGTTCCTGCGCCATCTGTTTTCAGAACCGGTTGTGTGGTCCACTGGGTGCGGCAGATTGGGCCGGATGCAGATCGGGATGGGCAAGGTCATGCACGCGACAGACGGTTTCAGAAGGGTCACGGGGGCGGCGCAGGGCCGTACTCTGCCCTTGACTGATACGGGTCGCATGTCGCATGAGCCCGATCCTTGCCCGGCGGCGGCACAGCATCGCATAGTCCGGAACCGCTCGGTCAAGCCCGGTCATCCGGATCAGGCTTTCGACCAGCGCGACCGTCTGCCTCCCCACAGCCTGCCAGACTGTCCCGGGATCAAACCAGATCGACAACGAGCCTGCGCTGTCGCGGGAACCACAATTATCCCGGACCAAGAGACAATTTCCCCCGATGACACTGGCAACGCCCGGTCGGGATCGACCGATGGCGCTCCCGGTCTTCGAAGCTTCGGGCAAGATCATCAAGACAACATACCCTTATCATACCCTTATCCAGAATCGGGATTCCATTCATCCAGGAGAGAATACACGTTTTATACACGTTTTTCGTGAATAAAAATGTGAAAGCGCTTGATCCATCGGAAAGCACACACCCCATGCTCAATTCCAGAAACTGTAATGACCATCAGATCAAGCCGGGGATTTTACGCTTTTACCCTGATTTTCCCGAACTCGAACCTGTTGTTTATGATGAGGATGGCAATCTGACGCTTGCGGGCGCACGGGGCAAGGTCCGACGGGTGCTTTTGTTGCAAGGGCCTGTCGGGCCTTTCTTCCCGGAACTGCACACAGCCCTTGCCGCGTCCGGTTTTTCTGTTCCCCTCCATCAGCCTTCAGGATCACTTCGTCGGCATCATGCTTGCGTTGTCCGTGGTTGGCGCGGGGCCGCCATATCATGGATGGTCAGTGGGATCCCGCGTACCGATATCCCCAAGTGCATGCTCGACCTTGTTTGCGGGTGGTACTGGCGAACGCGCAGCATGCCAGTCCGCCCACCGGGAGAAAGGGGTCGGGCCTCCAGGACCGACGCAGACGATGCAGCCCTCCAGCGACATGTCGCTGCCAACAAGACGATCCGTGGTCTTTTCTTCCCGTTCGGATCGTTGTAAACACCCGGGATTGTCGGTCGTTGAAGAGCAATCTAAAGAGAGTGTGCTGAGCAGGATGATTTCGAAATACAAGCTGCGTAGGGAACTGTTGCGTCTGAAGGGGCATGCGGCGGAATTTACCCTCGGCAGCGTGCGGCGTATGCTCTATGATTTCAGTCGAGCGAAGCGCATAAAGGTGACCGCAGGGGCACAGCCTGCGCGACCCGAGATGGCGGTATTCCTGATCTATCAGCCCGGTGGCGGGAAGTATCCGAAACTCTGTGTATGAGGTTTAGCCCATGCGAGTTTAGCGGGTCATTTGTTGAACCGCTCGGGGTATAGGATAGCGAATTGGTTTCGGGCAGCAACCCATTCCCGGACGGCCCTGCCTGTTCTCTCGAAGCTGCGGATGGCGAGGTAAATCAACTTGGTTGCGGCATCGTCTGTTGGGAAACTCCCCCTCGTTTTTGTTGTTTTGCGTATGCCGCGGTTGAGGCTTTCAATCGCATTCGTGGTGTAAATGATTTTGCGGACCGCCGGCGGGAAAGCAAAAAACGGGATGACTTCCTGCCAGGCGCGCCGCCAGCTTGGGGCGATTGACGGGTATTTTTGCCCCCATTCGGCTTCAAAATCAGCGAGTGCCTTCTCGGCCTCGGTGTCATTGGTTGGACGCTGTCTTTGGCCAGGTCGTGCACGGTGACGGTGAAATCACCGCTATCCTCGATATAGTCGAACAGCACCGCGCGCGGCGGGTAAGAGGCGATTTGCTTGCCGAAATGTTCCTCAAAGGAATAGTTCGCGAATTTAAGCCCCTCCTTGGGGCCGTTCGACCAAAGGTAGCGATACATTGAGCCGTGGCACGGGTCACCATATTCATCGACGCCGGTGCGCCAGCTGTAGTTCCACAAACCACCTCAGTTCGATTGCTTTTCGAAGCAGACGATTTCGGGGATCTCGGTGCCTTTTGCGGCCACCGACTGGAAGGCGCGCAACTGGGCCAGGCCGGACGGGCCGGCGCCAATAACGGCAACGCGTTTGGTCATGAGGTGTCTCCCTGTTTTGGTTTGGACCAATTATAAAAATTGGTTTAATATATAACCCAATCTGTGAACCAAAAATTTTCTAGAGGTCAATGAATTTTCTTTTTAGGAATATATGGAGAGGGGAGTTTCTGAATTCCTGATGTAGATTTGAGCCGTGGATTAAAAAATGAGCACCGTATCCCTTGCTCAGCGCCTCGCTGTTACCGGTTCGCTCCCACGTCTGGAGGTTCAGAACCGCGCGCCGATCCGAATCGGTTTCCTCGTGCCGCTCTCGGGGCCGCAGGAAGGCTGGGGTGGGCCCGGTGTCGAAGGCTGTCGGATCTGGGTGGATTGGATCAATGCGCGCGGCGGTCTGATGGTCGGCGGCAAGCGCCATCTGGTAGAGATGCAGTTGCATGACAGTGCGCTCGGCCCGCAGGCGACGCTGGAGGCCGCTCGCGAGATGATCGAGCAGGCGCGGGTACGGCTGGTGTTGATCCTAGGCGGCAATAACGTCGCCGAGGCCCTTGATTACCTGATGGAGCGCAAGGTGCTTGTGGCGACGCTGCTGCCGTCGGATCTGTCACCCGACCGGCCCTATCTCATCGCGCCGACCGAAGTGCATCCGTTCTTCAATGTCACGGGGGTGGACTGGCTGACGCGGACCCGGCCACAGGTTCAGCGTGTGGCGCTTTGCAGCCAGACCGATCTGCTGGGGCTGCCCTCGCTTGCGGTGTATCGCGCGGCGTTCCGTGCAGCGAAACGCGAGATCGTCCAAGAGGTGCGCTATGATCCCGAAGGCGCGAACGCCTCCGAGATTGTGGCGCGGATGATAGCCGAGACGCCCGACCTTCTGTGTTGGTGTTCCTCAGATCCGCCGATGATCGAAGAGTTGACTGTCGCGGCCTATGAGCAGGGCTTCTCTGGCGAGATCCTGTGTTGCAACGCTGATTATTATCCCCGCATCCTTGCGCAGACATCGCCGGAGTTCATGGAGCGCTTTACCTTCCAGTTTCCCGATTTCGATGATCCGAAACTGGCGGATAAGGCCTTCTTCTTTCGGCGCCCCAAGGCGTTCTTCGATACTTATCAAGAGCGGTTTCCCGATCGGTGGTCCGCGGTAAGCTGGGAATATGCCTCCATTCTGGATCTGTGGTATGACGCGGTCGAGGTGGCCGACAGCACAGCGCCGATCTCGGTTCTCGCGGCGCTCAAACGTGGACGGCAGATGCCCAACGCGTTTGGCCCGGCCCGGTGGTGGGGCGATGAGATATACGGTATCAACAACGCGCTGGTGGGGAAGTGGCCCGTCGTTACCATTCGCGGAGGCAAGGCTCGTATAGAGGAACTCGGGTCGGCGCTGAACTGGCTGGAGCGGCACGATGGGCTTTTGCAATCCGAACTGAAGACGATGGGGCTGCTGTGGTCCCAGCGTCTGAGGTCCAAGGCCGCCATGGTGGCGCCTTAACGGGTGGCACAGACGGATCGCCGTATGATGGAAAGGGAGGTGAGATCGTGAAGGATGAGGCAAAACCGATGAAAGAAGAGGGCAAGGCGCTGCAACAGAACCCGCACGCGATGCGCGAGGTCCGCGAGAAGAACCTCGAAGTCGCGATCGGGCGTCAGGTGCGCGAATTGCGCAAGCGGCAACGGATGACCGGTGCCGATCTTGCTGCGCAGACCGGGCTTTCGGTGGGGATGTTGTCGAAGATCGAAAACGGCGTGATCTCTCCGTCGCTGACCACGATCTCCACCTTGGCCCATGCGCTGCGGGTGCCGTTGGTTCAGCTGTTCTCAGGATATGAAGAAGAACGCGGCTGCATGCATGTAAAATCCGGCGACGGCGTCGAGATCGAGCGCGCGGGCACGCGCGCGGGGCATCAGTATCACCTACTTGGCCATATCGGCTCGAACAATACCGGCGTCGTCATGGAGCCCTACCTGATCGTGCTAGACGACAAGAGCGACCGCTTCCCGATGTTCCAGCATGAGGGGATGGAAATGCTCTACATGCTCGAAGGGCGGATGACCTATCGCCATAGCGACAACTTGTACGACATGGAGCCGGGCGACACGCTGCTGTTCGATTCGGATACGCCGCATGGACCCGAAGGTCTCGATCAGCTTCCGATCCGTTACCTTTCGATCATCACCTACCCGCAGCAACGCTGACTCATAGGGTTTCGTGCCGCATTCTTCGGCGGAAAACCGGGGGCATGAGGGTCTTTGCATAAAAGATGGTCATTTTTCCTGATTAGAAAAAAAATTACCCAATAGGCGAAAAGATTTCTTGAAGGGAAAATATTTTCCCTGTAGTCATGTTTGTGAAGGGTGGCACACCCGCCCCGGTGAACTGACGGAGAAATCTATGTGTGGCATCGTTGGCCTGTTCCTGAAGAAGGACGAACTGCGCCCCAAGCTGGGCGATATGCTGACCGATATGCTGATCACCATGACCGATCGTGGCCCCGACAGCGCGGGTATCGCGATCTATGGTGACGAGGCGGAAGGGTTGAAGATCACGGTGCAGTCGGACACCCCGGCTGAGGTGTTCGACGGGCTCGACACTGCGCTGGCTGCGGCGCTGGGCGCGCCGGTGACGATCCGTGTCGTTGATACCCATGCCGTGCTGACCGTTCCCAAGGATGCCGAGAAAGCCGCGATTGCCTATCTCGAAGAGAATGGCCTGCGGATCATGGGCGCTGGCGAAAGCATGGAAATCTTCAAGGAGACGGGGCTTCCGAAGGATGTGGCCGCCCGGTTTGGCATCCGTGCGATGGGCGGCAGCCATGGCATCGGTCACACCCGCATGGCAACGGAATCGGCCGTGACGACGCTGGGTGCGCACCCGTTCTCGACCGCCGATGATCAATGCCTCGTGCACAATGGTTCTTTGTCGAACCATAACCAGATGCGCCGTGTTCTGGCCAAGAAGGGCGTGTTCACCCGCACCGAGAACGACACCGAGGTCGGGGCGGCCTATATCAGCTCGCGCATCGCCAATGGGGCACGCTTGGGCGAGGCCCTTGCGGGCACGCTCGACGATCTGGACGGCTTCTTTACCTTCGTGACCGGCACCAAGAACGGTTTTGGCGTGGTGCGCGATCCGATCGCGTGCAAGCCCGCGATCATGGCCGAGACCGATGATTACGTCGCCTTCGCCTCCGAATACCGGGCGTTCGCCAACCTGCCGGGCATCAATACCGCCCGCGTCTGGGAGCCCGAACCCGCAACCGTCTACTTCTGGGAGCGCTGAGAGATGCAGACGATCAACATGACCAAGACCGAGCTGCACGAGAGCAACCAAGTGCTGCAGCAGGCCGCCAAGGCTCAGGCCAACACCGAATACGTGATCGAGAACCCGCGCGGTGCCCATGCGGTGGCAGTGGGTCTCGACGGGCCGCTCAAGGTCACGGTGAAAGGCTCGACGGGGTATTACTGCGCCGGGATGAACAAGGAAGCCACCGTCACGGTCGAGGGCTCGACCGGGCCGGGTGTGGCCGAGAACATGATGTCAGGCGTGGTCACCATCGAAGGGGACGCCAGCCAGTATGCCGGGGCGACCGGCCATGGCGGGCTGCTGAATATCAAGGGCAACGCCTCGTCGCGCTGCGGGATCTCAATGAAGGGGATCGACATCGTGGTGCATGGCAATATCGGCCACATGTCCGCCTTCATGGCGCAAAAGGGCAATCTGGTGGTGCTGGGGGATGCAGGCGACGCGTTGGGCGACAGTCTGTATGAGGCACGGCTTTTCGTGCGTGGCAATGTGAAATCGCTCGGGGCTGACTGCATCGAGAAAGAGATGCGCCCCGAGCATATCAAGCTGCTCGGTGAGTTGCTTGAAAAGGCCGGAGCGGATGCCAAGCCCGAAGAGTTCAAGCGCTACGGCTCGGCCCGCAAGCTTTATAATTTCAATATCGACTACGCCAGCGAGTACTGAGGACAGCGACATGGACAAGACACCGCAAACCCTGCCCCGGCAAAACTGGACGTTCTCGAACGAGATCAATTCGGAAATTCGCCGCGCCGCCGAAACCGGCATCTATGACATTCGCGGCGGTGGCGCGAAACGCCGTGTCCCGCATTTTGATGACCTGCTGTTCCTTGGCGCTTCGATGAGCCGATACCCGCTGGAAGGCTACCGCGAGAAATGCGGCACCGAGGTGGTTCTGGGCACCCGTTTCGCCAAGAAACCGATCCATCTGAAAATCCCGGTTACCATCGCGGGCATGTCCTTCGGCTCGCTGTCGGCCAACGCCAAAGAGGCACTGGGCCGGGGCGCGACGCTTGCGGGCACCTCGACGACCACGGGCGATGGCGGCATGACCCCCGAAGAGCGCGGCCATTCCGAAACGCTGGTCTATCAATACCTGCCGTCGCGCTATGGGATGAACCCCGACGATCTGCGTCGCGCCGATGCCATTGAGTTCGCCCTGAACAACTTTTATCCGGCTGATTTTGCTTGAGAATGATGTGATATTGCTGGGTGCTGCCTGCAAGGTTTTGTATTATCCCGGCAGGAACCCTGCAATTTCGAGCCGTGATATGAAGCCGAGAAAGCCGCTCCCGGAACAAGACGATCTCCTGCGCGCCCGCCTGGTCGAGATGATCGACATGCGCCACGAGCTGGTGAAACTTGCCCCCCTGATCGACTGGGAGGTCTTTGAGCGGGAATGGGCCGGGTTCTTTCCGTCCCACACCGGTCGCCCGGCGACGTTGACGCGCCTGGTTGCCGGACTCCTTTACCTGCAACATGCCTATGCACTTTCGGACGAGGCGGTCGTGGCACGATGGGCCGAGAACCCGTATTGGCAGCACTTCTGCGGCGAGACGTTCTTTCAGCACCGTCTGCCGCTTGATCCCTCATCCCTGACCCGGTGGCGCAAGCGGATCGGCGAGGAGGGTGTTGAATGGATGCTGACCCAGACGATCGAGGCCGGGAAACGCGCCGGGGTGGTGAAGCGCAGCGATCTCAAGCAGGTCACGGTCGATACCACGGTGATGGAAAAGAACATCGCCCACCCGACGGATGCCCGGCTGTATGAGGCGGCGCGGCGCAAGCTGGTCGGGCTGGCTCGCGAAGCCGGGATCGTCCTGCGCCAGAACTACAACCGTCTTGGGCCTCGGCTGGCCGGTCAGGTTGGGCGCTACGCCCATGCCCGCCAGTTCAAGCGGATGCGCAAGGCGTTGCGCCGGCTCAAGGGCTACACCGGCCGCGTGCTGCGCGACATCGAGAGGCAACTGGGTAAGGTTCCGGAGGGGGCGCTGAGAGAGCGCCTGGTGGGGATGATCGCGCTGGTGAACCGGCTGTTGGCGCAGAAGCCGAAGGACAAGAAGAAACTCTACAGCCTGCATGAACCGGCGGTGGACTGCATCTCCAAGGGCAAGGCGCACAAGAGGTACGAGTTCGGAACCAAGGTCAGCGTGGCCACGACCAACCGGGGCGGCTTCGTGGTCGGGATGCGGGCGCTGCCGGGTAACCCTTACGACGGCCACACGCTGCACGAGGCGCTGGAACAGGTCGAGATCCTGACCGACCTGAGGCCAGAGTTGGCCTTTGTCGACCGCGGATACCGCGGGCATGGCGTGCAGAATGTGAAGGTTTTCATCAGTGGCGCAAAGCGAGGTGTCACCAGGACGATCGCCAAACTCCTGCGACGGCGCAGCGCCATTGAACCAATGATCGGGCACATGAAGAACGACGGTCGACTGACGCGAAGCACCCTGAAAGGAACCGACGGCGACGCTCTGTTCGCCGTGCTCTGCGGCTGCGGTCACAACATTCGCATGATCCTGAGACACCTGAGGGAGATCTTGTGCCGGTTGATCCGGGCTCTCACCTCGCTCCGACAGACCACCACCGCTGAAACGGCCTTCGTCGGGCCGTCTCAGATCGCCAACGTGCCAATCTGAAACCCTTGTTCAGGACGGACCATTGAAGTGGTGGTCGGACAGGGGGCCAAGCCGGGCGGCGGCGGGATGCTGCTGGGGCAGAAAATCACCGAGCGCGTTGCCGGGATGCGCGATCTGCCGGTGGGTATCGATCAGCGTTCGGCCTGCCGTCACCCTGACTGGACGGGCCCCGATGATCTGGAGATCAAGATCCTCGAACTGCGCGAGATCACCAATTGGGAAAAGCCGATCTACATCAAGGCTGGCGGCGCGCGGCCCTATTACGACACCGCTTTGGCGGTCAAGGCCGGGGCCGATGTCGTGATGCTCGACGGGATGCAGGGGGGCACCGCCGCGACCCAGGACGTGTTCATCGAGCATGTGGGACAACCGACCCTGGCCTGTATCCGCCCTGCCGTGCAGGCGCTGCAGGATCTGGGGATGCACCGCAAGGTTCAGCTGATCGTTTCTGGCGGTATTCGCACAGGTGCGGATGTGGCCAAGGCGCTGGCGCTGGGGGCCGATGCGGTCTCGATCGGCACCGCGGCGCTGATCGCGCTGGGGGATAACGATCCGAAATGGGAAGCTGAATACCAGAAACTCGGGTCGACCACGGGTGCCTATGACGACTGGCACGAGGGCAAGGATCCGGCGGGTATCACCACTCAGGACCCGGAGCTGATGAAGCGGCTGGACCCGATTGCCGCGGGTCGTCGCCTGCGGAACTATCTCAGCGTGCTGACGCTGGAATGCCAGACGCTGGCGCGAGCCTGCGGGCATAATCACGTCCACAACCTCGAACCCGAGGATCTGTGCGCACTGACGATGGAAGCGGCCGCGATGGCTCAGGTGCCTCTGGCTGGAACCAACTGGTATCCGGGCAAGCCCGGCTTCTGATCGACAAGAATAACGGCGAGGGCGGGGACACGCCCCGCCGCTTACAACAGGGAATGAGAAAGGTATCCAAATGACCGATCTGGCCGCATTCGCCCAGGAAAAGGGCATCAAGTATTTCATGATCTCCTACACCGATCTGTTCGGGGGGCAACGTGCCAAGCTGGTGCCGGCTTCGACGATCGCTGGCATGGCCGAAGACGGGGCGGGGTTTGCCGGTTTCGCGACCTGGCTGGACCTGACCCCAGCGCATCCCGACATGCTGGCCGTGCCCGATGCCGAGGCGGTGATCCAGTTGCTGTGGAAACCCGAGGTGGCCTGGCTGCCCGCCGATTGCATCATGGAAGATACCCCGGTCGATCAGGCGCCGCGCGTGGTGCTGAAAAAGCTGATCAAGGAAGCCGCCGAAGAGGGGCTGCGGGTCAAGACCGGGATCGAGGCCGAGTTCTTCTTGCTGACGCCCGAGGGTGACGAAATCTCGGATCCGTTCGATACCGCCGCCAAGCCCTGTTACGACCAGCAGGCAGTGATGCGCCGCTATGACGTGATCGCAGAAATCTGCGACTACATGCTGGAGCTGGGCTGGAACCCCTACCAGAACGACCATGAGGATGCGAATGGCCAGTTCGAGATGAACTGGGACTTCGCGGAGGCTCTGGTCACGGCCGATCGCCACAGCTTCTTCAAGTTCATGGTGAAATCGGTCGCGGAGAAGCACGGCTTCCGCGCCACCTTCATGCCCAAGCCGATCGAAGGGCTGACCGGGAACGGTTGTCACGTCCATATCTCGGTCTGGGATCTGGAGGGGAAGACCAACGCCTTTGTCTCCAAGAACGCTGCGGGCCAGACCGGTGAGGTGGGGCTGTCCGAACAAGGGGCCTATTTCCTTGGCGGGATCATGAAACACGCCTCGGCGCTGGCCGCGATCACCAACCCGACGGTGAACTCCTACAAGCGGATCAATGCACCGCGCACCATTTCGGGGGCAACCTGGGCGCCCAACACGGTGACTTGGACGGGCAACAACCGCACCCATATGGTGCGTGTCCCCGGCCCCGACCGGTTCGAGCTGCGCCTTCCCGACGGGGCGGTGAACCCCTATCTGCTGCAGGCGGTGATCATTGCGGCGGGTCTTTCGGGTATCCGTTCCAAGGCCGATCCGGGGCCGCGCTACGACATCGACATGTATGCCGAGGGTCACAAGATCGAAGGCGCGCCGAAATTGCCGCTGAACATGCTTGATGCGATCCGCGCCTATGATGCGGATCCAGAGCTGAAAGCGATGATGGGGGAGGCATTCTCGGCTTCCTACATGAAGATGAAAATGCAGGAATGGAATTCCTTTGTGTCGCATTTCTCCCGCTGGGAAAAGGACAACACGCTCGATATCTGACAGTCTCTTCCCTTGGCGGGGCTTCCCCTCCGCCAATCACTTCGGGCCCGGATCATTCCGGGTCCCCTCAGACTTCTGACAAAGTCCTCGCCTTTGGCGGGGACTTTTGATTCAATGGTGTATGTTGAGAAATCCTTCCCCGCAGCAGACCGCGCTTGAGATGGTGACGCTGGAGCAGCTGGTTCCGAGCGATCATCTTTTGCGCCAGATTGATGCAGCGATTGACTTCGGGTTCAGCCGTGTTGCATGCAGCATGCGGTCGCCATACCTCCTGTGCCGAAGGCCGAGGTTGCCCCGCCTGACGATGAAGGACCGGGCGACCCTCCCGCGAGAAATGGCTGATAGTTGATGATGGCCCCTGAGGGGCGGCATATCATGGCGGTGTTCAGCACGCCGTCAATTCTCGTAGAGAAAGGGATATGCCACATGACGCGTGATACCATCACCGCTGTCACATCCCGAATGATTGTATGGCCGCTTCTTGAAGAGTTCGGGTTTGTGGCGATGCCACTCCTTCAGCGCGTCGAGGGGCGTTCGGCCCTTGAGCACTGACTTGAGCACTGACTTGAGCACTGACTGTGGAAGTTGGCCGTTGTAGAGCCGGACATAGCGCAGGATCGTCTGTTCCAGATCCTCCCCAGAGCGGAAGCGGTGGCTCTGCAGGACGTCTTCTATCCGGCCATTGAAGCGCTCGACCATTCCGTTCGTTTGCGGCCGCATCGGCGGCGCGAGTCGATGCTCGATCCCGAGCTCGGCGCAGAGGCGGTCGAACTCGTGGTTCCCCGTCGCAGCGCGCTTGCGCAGGCCGAACAGCCGATCAGTGAACTCCTTGCCATTGTCGGTGAGAACCCGAGTGATCTTCATCGGCGCCGCCCGGTCGAGGTCGCGGAGGAACCTTCGCGCGTTGACGGCGGTCTTCGCCGGGTAGATGCGCACGAAAACCCGGCGGGTGGCCCGGTCGATGGCCACGAAGAGGTAGCGGCGGCGGGTCTCGTCGGCCATTTGCGGCAGGTACTTCACGTCAACATGCAGGTAGCCGGGCTCGTATGCCTTGAAGGGCTTGTGCGCCGGCTTCGGCGCCTTCGGCTTCAAATCCTGCAGCCGCGACACGCCATGGCGCCGAAGGCATCGGTCCAGCCCGGAGCGCGAGACGTTCGGGTTCAGGAACTCGCGGACGACGGCGAGCAGGACGGCGAGCAGGTCGTCGAGCGGCAAAAGCAGCGTCGTCCGCAATGCCACGGCAACGGCCTCCTGAGCCGGCGTCAGCGTCGTCTGTCGCTTGTGCGCGGTATGGCTGCGGTCATGGACACTGTCCCGCTTGCGCCATTTCCAGACCGTCTGCTCGGAGATGCCATAGCGCTCCGCAATCACCCAGGCCGGCTCGTCGCTCGCCTGGATCGCGGCCCTGATCCTGGGGGGCGTCGTCGCCTGCTTGTGAAGAGAGATCAACATCCTTGCCCCCCATCCCGAACCTCACGCAGGATCCACCTTGCCATGAAAAGCGCAGACCGGCGAGGGGCTATGTGATCGTCCGGGACGGAACAGTTACGCAGCAAGTTGGTACCTCGTAGCAGCCCTCATCGCCTCAAAATAATTGTCCACAGACCCTAGGTGGAAAATTAATACCCTTACGGGATTTGTGCAACATCATCAGAGTCCTTCTATCGGGCTCACGCTGCTTGATGCGCGTCATTAAGCAAGTCGGCTATCTTGTTCGGCCCGCCTTCGATCTTGGCCAGCAACGGCCGATGGACCCTCAAAGCAGCGCGGTCAACATCAAGGTTTGGGAGAGCCTTATTGACCGCCGCAATATAGGCAGTGGTCGTCGGCATCGCGATGCCAGCACGCTCCATAAGCCATTCAATGGTATAGATCGCAGGAACATCTTCAAGAATGTGGCGCGACTTCTGCAACGCATCAATGGATTTCGGCGATGTCATCGACTTATAGACTTCGCAACAAGATTGCATCATGTCGTAGAAATCCGGCAGGACAGGCAAGCCATATTGCCTGTTCAGAACTTCAGGAAAGCGTTCAAGCTCGACACCGTATACGCGCCCCAGCGCCACTCTTTCTCTGTCGATAGCATCAAGTTGTTGGGCAAGGGGTTGGTCTATACCCTCGAGATAATGATTGTATTGAACACCAGCCTGCGTAAGGGTGAAATTCTTCGGGTGGAGCACTACGGCGACATGCAGAAAGTACGCTGTCGCACTGAAGACCAGGTCAATGCCGTTCAGGACCGAGAAGTCCGGCCACGACGGCTTGCCGATCTGGCTTCCAAGTGGAAAGCACTGGCGCAATTTATCGAGGGCGAGTGCAGGGTCGCGCGACAGAATGGCAATATTTACCGATAGCTTGCGGTTGCCTATGATGCTTCGTTCATCGGCTCGGGTTCCATAGAAAGCCTCAGCGAAAATGACATCTGCGTCCGCAAGCGGATGACCACGCCGGATCATGTCCGCCACCACAGGCTGGCTTGCCTGCCCGGCCTTGACCAGAACAATGGTCTTTCCTTTCAGATCGAAGTTCGCTCCGAGCTTCCAAAAGATTTCGAGACGCAACGACGGGATGTCCGGAACAGTGACAAAAATCACTGCCGCATCCAAGATTGCCTTGGCAGCTTCAGGGTCGTCGAAGGAGCAAAACAAGTTCAAGTCTATTTTGACATCCGTTACCGAACCTGATAATATCTCCTTGAAACATACCGTTCCCGCAAGTTGCGCAATGCGGTTCTTCACGTCTGCATCTCTTGGCCGAAAAAAGATCAGCTTTGAAACTTTGCGGTGAATGTGCTGTGTCGCAACAAGGTCAACCAGAAGTGTGCGTCCGACATGACCGCCTCCAATAATGACTATATCGGTCATTGAATGAGCCTCCATTTTGAAAAACTGTTCTAAACTTCCCAATCGGCTCCAATGCCATTTACTGCTTTAGAGGAGTCGAGAAAAGCAGTCAGTTCAGCGTTGCGGCCCGGCCTTCTTTTTTTGTGTGCCAGTCCTTTGACAATCTCTGCGAGGCGATCGGCGGCGGTAGCTACGTCACCGGATGATACGTTCATTGATGTCACGGCCCGGACAATTTTTGGGGTCCAGGCAATTAAACCGATGTCCACTGCTGATGCCCGTGTAACAAACTCTCCCGCGTCGATTCCAAGGCCAGAGACATCGAAGAGAACAATGTTCGTATCAGGCATGCTTATCTGTATCAAGGGCAAGTCCTGAAGCCGTGCCGCGAGTAGCTGTGCGGCAGCGTGATCCTCTGCCAGGCGCTCAACATTGTTCTGAATCGCGAAAAGCGCAGCAGCCGCCATATACCCTGCCTGATGCAGAGCACCGCCGAACCACTTCCTGAAACGCTTGGCGTTGGTGATTACGTCATGCGAACCGAGCAGAACCGATCCAAACGGTGCACCCAAGCCTTTGGCGAAGCATACAGAGACGGCATCGAACTGCTTGCAATACAGACGAGGAGATGTGCTGGTCGCCACGCAGGCATTGAGTAACCTGGCTCCATCAAGCATCGTCAACATCCCGTGCTGTCGCGCTGTCGCAACCAATTCCGTGATTTGTTCCAAGGAATAGACCCTGCCCCCGCGACCGTTGAATGCGTTTTCCAGAATCATGAGGCGTGGAACCGCGTATGTATCGCTCCACCTCGCCTTCACCGCGACGGCATCATTGATCTCGTCAGGTGTCAACAGGTTGGCTTTTGCCTGGATGACGTTGAGATTTACATGTGAGAAGTCGGATGTCTGCGCGGACTCAAAAAAGTTGACGTGAGAAGCGACCTCCAGGATCAATTCGTCTCCGGGCTTTGTGAGTGTACGAATTGCAACTTGGTTGCTCATTGTCCCGGACGGCATGAACAATGCCGCCTCTGTATCGAAATAGTCAGCACAGAAATGTTCTAATTCCTTGACGGCAGGATCTTCTCCATAGCAATCGTCGCCGACATGCGCCAAACGCATTGCATCAAGCATCGCTAAACTTGGTTGCGTTAATGTGTCACTCCGAAGATCTATTAGCATCTCAAGACTCCGATACACTTGGTAGGCGACCGTCACCCGGTCGAATCCGGACTGTCGAAACTGACGCGAAATCGACGGGCCTCGCAGGACAGCCGCATGCCCCGATGGCGAATAAGGTAGATAATCGCCACCCCCCCCGCTGCAATTCCTGCGGCTGCGCCTACCCCAAGCCCCCAGCGCGCGCCGACGCTGTCCGCGATAAATCCTATGATCAATGCACCGAGGGGAACGCTGCCGTCCAGGATGGCTATGCGAATTGCCATGACTCGGCCACGCAGGGCCGGGTCGGTCGCAAGCTGCATCGTTGCATTTGTGGCGGTGGTGAAGGTCAGAACAGCCACACCGACCAGAACAAGCGCGGCACCGAAAAACCAAGTGTTCGGTGCGATAGCAGCCGCGCCAAGCGCTACGCCGATTGTCGCGCTGGCAATGAAGAGAATACCGACATGCGGGCGTTCACGCGTCGCAGCAAGCAAGGCTCCGATCATCGTTCCCACAGCCATGGCTGAACTCAGCACGCCAAATTCTTCGGCGCTGGCGTGGAACACGGTAACCGCCATCGTGGAAATAAAAATCGGGAATGCCATACAGAACGCGCCGATGAGAAAAAGCATTATGCAGATCGCCCGCAGGTCCGCGCGTCCTGCGACATATCGGAAACCATCGGCCAGACTGCCCGGCTTTCGCGCGGCCCTGGCGCTACGGTAGAGATCGGGCAGACGCAAAAAGGCCAACGACGCAAGGACGGCGGTAAAAGAAGCGGCGTTGGCGAGAAAGGCCCAGCCGGTACCAACCGAGCCGATGAGCAGGCCGGCGACAGACGGGCCAATTATGCGTGCGGCATTAAACGATGTCGAATCGAGCGCGACTGCGTTTGACAGATCGCCCTCAGGGACCAACTCCGGGACAAAGGTCTGGCGGGCAGGGACGTCAAACGCCGTGGTGCAGCCAAGCATAAAGGCCAGGCAATAGACGTGCCACAATTCAACGCGACTGTTTATTGTGAGCAGCCCCAGCACCAGCGCCAACAGGCCCAGTATCGCTTGCGTCGTCATCACCATTTTGCGTCGGTCAAATCGATCGGCGGCAAATCCGGTCCAAGGCAGCAGCAAGAGTTGAGGACCGAACTGAAGCGCCATGACCATGCCGACAGCCGCCGCGCTGTGGTCAGTCAGTTGCGTGAGTACCAGCCAGTCCTGAGCTGTGCGCTGCATCCAAGTCCCGATATTCGAGACAAGCGCACCGACAAACCAGAACCGATAATTGCGGTTGCGTAACGAGCGGAAAGTGTTTGCAAAAACCATCACACCGATACTCCTTGCATCTTCAGCCCGCTGCGCCCGCTCTGACAGTGGATCGCGCAGCCATAGCCGACGGCATGGACGCCGGGCTGCTCGTCTCTGCCGAACTCGTTCAGGTTGGCCGCAAGGCGAGCGGCCTCGGGTTGCTCTGAACACTCTATCACGAAAGTCTTGATCCCGCCTTATTCGTCCAATTCTTCTGGGAAAGTTGCGTGCGCCTGAAAGCGCTGTAGATTCAGTCTTCTAGACAAGGATCAACGGCAGCATCGGACGCACGCATGGGTGAAACGCTATCGCTGGTGGCGCCCCGGTTCAATCGCTCTCTTCGGATCGAGAGCCGGGCAGAGCGGCTGACCGGAGATCCCGGGGCAATCCTTCTGCGCAGGTGAGTTGAGGACAGCGGCAACGTGAAGCTGCCATGACCGATCGTCCGAGCGAGCCGCGGCGGCCGCTGCATGATCTGGCCTCGCTCCTGGTCTGCTGGCCGCCCAGGGATGGCGCGATCATGACGATGCCGTTGCGTCCGACTGGCGGTGAGTTCGGCAGCCGGGATGACGTCCCAACCCACGCTCTCGCGCACGGCGATGATGGCGGCGCCGGACAATCTGAAGGTCCTCGAAGCGGTCCTGGAATTGGCCGGCCGGGGCGTTGAATGCCGGCAAGCGCTTGCCGAAGGTGACGCTGGACGTGGCATGCCGATCAGGTTCATGGTCACCAGCCGAAGGCGGAGTGGAATGGCCATTACAATGCGCGCATCTATCATCCGCTCATCACCTCGATCGCCGAGACCGGCGACATGCTGGATGCACGGCTGAGAGCGGGCAATGTCGGTACCGCGGAGGGCGCGCTTGACGTGATCCTCGACGTGGTCGACCGGGCGCAGGCCAGCCTCTGCGAGGTCGCCATGCTGCGCATCGATGCGGGCTTCCCCTCGGCCACCTTGCTGGCGGGGCTGGAGGCGCGCGGCATCGACTATGTCTCGCGGCTGCGCGCCAACCCGGCGCTGGACCGCGAGGCCGCGCCTCACATGACGCGCCCGCCCGGGCGGCGTCCGATCAAGCCGCGGATGTGGCTGCACGAACTGCGCTACCAGGCCGAGACCTGGGACAAGGAGCGCCGCGTGATCCTGGTGGTCAAGGAGCGCGAGGACGACCTTCTGCTCGACCGCTTCTTCCTCGTCACCTCGCTGAGCAGAGATGAGCCGGGAGGACATCCTCGAGCATTACCGCGCAAGGGGCACCGCCGAGGGCCATATGGGCGAGCTGAAAGACGTGCTCGCCCCGGCGCTGTCCTCGACGAACCGGCCGAAATCTCACTGGCGGGGGCGGGGCACGCAAACCGCGACGCCCGGCGTCGATGCCTTCGCGTGCAATGAGGTTCGGCTCCTGATCTCTCTTCTCGCCTATGAGCTGATGCACATCGCCCGCCGCGCCATGGCGGCTGCCACCGGCACCGGCTGGAGCCTGCGCCGCCTGCGCGAACGCGTGCTGCGCGCCGGCGCCCGGCTGATCCTGTCCGGCCGCCGTATCACGCTCGCATTGTCTGCCGCCGCCGCACCGTTCTGGGCAGTCCTCTGGCCAAGGCTCGCCGCCCTGCACTGGCGGTCGCCTGAACCGGACCGGGCGACATGACCGCCCGCCGGATCCTCCGGCGAACGAGCCCGCATGGACGGCGGCAAAAAATACCCGCCCCGGCTCTGAACAGGCTCTCAGGACGTCACGAAAGCCCGAAAGCAGCACCTTGGCGCCAAGGTCAGCCGGCCGGTGAATATTCTTGATAATAACAATCGTTTTTTATCTTGACAATAACAGTCCTGAATGGTCTTGCTTCATACGGTTGCGTATCTTACACTCAATGCAGGAGGATCAGATGAATTTCGTGAGAGCATTCAGTATCGTAGCCACGTTGCTTGCGGGGCAGGTGCCGCTTTTGGCTTTGGCAGACCCATTCACCATCAAGGATGTGGCCAACCGTGAAGTTACCTTCGACAAGCCGGTGGAGCGTGTTGTCCTGGGGCAGGGCCTCATGATTCATGCTGTCGCTGCGATCGACAAGGAAGACCCGTTCGCCAGGATCGTGGCTTGGCGCGACGATCTGTGGAAAACCGACAAGAACAGCTTCAATGTCTATGCCGACAAGTTCCCGAAAGCAAAGGATCTGCCTTTCCTCGGCAATGTGGATAACGGCACATTGTCAACGGAAACCGTCATCAACCTGAAGCCGGATGTCATGCTTCTTCCGATTGAGTCGAAGAAGCCAGCGGATGAACTCAAGCTTGAGGAATTGCTTGGCAGCGTCGGCGCGAAGCTTGTCTACATCGACTTTCGTAAAAACTTCCTCAAGAATACCGAGCCGAGCTTGAGGATTCTCGGCACACTCTTTGGCCATGAAGATCGAGCCGAAGCCATCATCTCCTATCGAAAAGAGCAAATGGCGCGCGTGACCGACAGGCTGAAGGCAGCGAACCCGGCAAAGCCGAACGTCTTCGTCTATCGCATCGCGGGTCTGGTGGAATGCTGCCCCACATTCGGCCCACTCAGTTTCGGGCTTATGGTAGATCAGGCTGGTGGCCACAATATCGGCTCCGACTTTGTGCCGGGCCTTTATGGCGTGCTTAACCCGGAGCAGATCATCGCGTCCAATCCGGACATCGTTGTGGCGACCGGCACGAACTGGAGCGAAGCGGGCATGGACACGGCCTACGTCAATTTGGGGCCGGACGCCGAAGAGACGATAGACGATAGCCGCAAGGCCCTCAATGCGCTTATGACCGATTCGGCTTTCACTGGGTCGAAGGCGGTCGCCAGCGGCAATGTTCACGCGATCTGGCACATGTTCTATACCACCCCCTTCAAGTTCGCCGCCATGCAGAAACTGGCCAAATGGTTGCACCCGGACCTGTTCGCAGATCTTGATCCGGATGCCACCTTCAAGGACTTCTATAAGACGTTTCTGCCGGTTCCTTACCAGCCGGGCTACTGGGTCGATGCCAAGGTGGCAGACTGACCGGAAACAAAGAACTCATATGGCCCGAGATATGGCCGAGATCGCCACAACTTCGATCAAAGCCGAAACCGGGAGGGCGCGCTACCGCGCCCTCACCCGACGTAAGATTGCCATCATGGCCACCATGGCGGTCGCACTGTGCCTGTCGTTCACGGTCGATCTTGCCTGGGGCCCGGCCCGCTACGCTCTGACCAACGTGTTTGGTGCCCTTGTTGATCCGGGCTCCGTATCTGACAAGGTGCGCGTTGTCGTCTGGGAGATTCGCATGCCTGCCGCAATCATGGCGATCGTGGTTGGCGCTGCATTGTCTCTCGCTGGCGCCCAGATGCAGACTATTCTGGCAAACCCGCTCGCTGATCCTTTCACGCTCGGCATCTCCGCAGCCGCAAGCTTCGGCGCGGCATTGGCAATCGTCACTGCCGTTTCAATTCTGCCGGTGGCTGTCGGCCTGCTGGTGCCAGTAAATGCCTTCATCATGGCGCTGGTCGCAACGCTTTTCATCCACTTCATTTCACAGACGCGCGGCGTGAGCGTACAAACCCTGGTGCTGCTCGGCATCGCACTCGTCTTCACCTTCAATGCCCTGCTCGCCTTCATGCAGTATCTTGCTTCGGAACAGGCACTGGCGGCTGTCGTCTTCTGGACGATGGGCAGCCTCACCAAAGCAAGCTGGCCGAAGATAGGGGCCACACTCGTCGTCCTGCTGATCGCTGTGCCGCTTTTTGCACGCAATGCCTGGGCGCTGACAGCCATCCGACTGGGCCAGGACAAGGCCGCGAGCTTCGGCGTCAATGTCCGGCGCATCCGGCTGGAGACGATGCTGATCGTTTCTCTGCTGGCGGCCGTTCCGGTCAGCTTCGTCGGCACGATCGGCTTTGTCGGCCTGGTCGGACCACATATGGCCCGGATTATCCTTGGCGAGGACCAAAGATTTTTCCTGCCCGGCTCAATTCTCTGCGGCGCGCTGCTTCTGTCCATGACCTCGATCGTATCGAAGTCGATCGTTCCGGGCGTTGTCTTGCCGATCGGCATTATCACCGCACTCGTCGGGGTGCCGTTTTTCTTTTCGCTCATCCTCTCCAGCAGAGGCCGTTCATGGTAGAGCTTCGGTTGCAGTCCGTCGGCGCTTGCTATGGCCGCAATCTCGTTGTCGAAGAGGTCACCACGCCGACAATCCGTTCAGGTGAAGTCGTCGCCGTGATCGGCCCGAATGCGGCGGGCAAGTCAACACTTTTCAAACGTATCGTCGGCCTTCTCAAGGGGCCGGGCGAGGTCATTGTCAAAGGGTCGTGGGCCAGGAGCCCGATCAGCTACATGCCGCAGGACACATCCGCAAATGCTGTGCTGACGGTCTATGAATCCATACTGCTCGCCCGCAAGCAGGGGCAGCCATGGACCGTAAGCGACGATGATCTCCGCCTCATTGATGACATCATGAAAGCACTGGATATTGCCTCCATAGGCTTCCGCGATCTCGGTGCGCTTTCCGGAGGCCAGCGGCAATTGGTTTCGATCGCCCAAACACTGGTCCGCGAGCCGGAAATCATCCTCATGGATGAACCAACCAGTGCGCTTGATCTGCATCGACAGATCGAGGTTATTGACTTCATGTGCGATCAGGCCCGCTCGAAAGGCATGATCGTGCTGCTCGCCCTCCACGATCTCAACCAGGCGCTCCGCTTCTCCGACAAGGTGCTGGTGATCCACAACGGCAAGATGCGCGCATGCGGCAATCCGCGCGAAGTAGTGACCGTTGAAATGCTGCAAGATGTCTACAAGGTCCGTGCACGCATCGAAAAATGCTTGATGGGCCATGACCATGTTATCGTTGACGGTACTGCACACTGAAACCACCGCGCCAGCGCTTTTAGATCTATGTGTGAATTCTGGTGTTTTTGCGGTTTGAAAGCTGGCGGTGCATCTGGTTGGAATGGTGTTGCCAAACATCGAGCCAACCATTGAGGCCGCACCCCATGGACGACACTGCCATCATGGAGTTTTGTCGGCGACAGTCGGACACGCTGAAACACCACTCGCTCTGACCGCCTGATCGTGCTTCCATCGTTTGAGTTGGTACGGAGGTTGCCTTGACGGATCAGCAGGGTTTCCTTGATCTGGATGAACGGTATGCGGCGTTGTCGAAGGCCGGTGACCCTTTGGAGCGCCCTTCCGGGGTGATTGACTTCGAGATTTTCCGGGGTGAACCGGACGCTGCGCGGAACCGCTCGGACGGCTCGCAGGGTGGCCGCCCGCCGATGGACGCGGTATTGATGTTCAAGGTGCTGGTGATCCAGGCGCTCTACGGGTTGTCGGATGCGCAGGCCGCATTCCAGATCCTTGATCGGCGCAGCTTTGGCCGGTTCTTGGGTCTCGATGATGGCGACAAGGTGGCGGATGAGACCACGATCTGGCGGGTCCGCGAGGCTCTGGTGCAAGCCAGGGCGGTCGATAAACTCTTCACGCGGTTCGATGTTCACCTCAAAGAGGCCGGATATCTGGCCATGAGGGCTGGTGCGGAGCCGCCAGCCGATCCGTCCAGCCGCCGGAACGGGGTTGCGACGAAGCAGGTGAAGAACCCGGACGGCGCGATGCCGCTTTCGGTGCCGGGCTTAGGGCTTAGACTCATAAGAACCATATGACGGTTGCGGCGATTTGCGCGGCAGCGAGGACTGTTTCGGAGCATCGGAAGGTGCGCAAGGACAGTTGGCGCCAATCCTTGAGACGATTGAACATGCGCTCGATGATGTTGCGGGTCTTGTAGAGATCGGCGTCGTATTCGATCTGTCTTTTCCGGTTCTTGCGCGGCGGGATGCAGGGGGTTGCGCCCCGCGCGCGCAGCCCGTCGCGCAGGTGGTTTGCGTCATATCCGCGGTCCGCAATGACCGTGCAGTCTTTGGCCACATAAGGCGCAAGGCATTGACGTGCCTTGGTAATATCGGCACGGTTGCCAGCCGTCAGACACAGGTGAACCGGACATCCGGTCCCATCGCAGACCAGATGCAGCTTCGCGTTCAGCCCGCCTCCGGTCTTGCCGATGGCCCGACTGTGGCCCGGCCGGAACCGGTGTTTTTTTGACCCCGTTGGCCGCGATGCGATGCGTCCTGAGGTGGCTGGTTGACGTGGCGGGCGTCGATCATCAGCGCCGAAAGAGCGCCATGTTCGCGTGCCAAGGTTTCGAACAGCCGCGCGAAAACACCCGCCCCGAAAATGCCTGGCTCGGACCAGCGCCTGTAACGATTGTAAAGCGTCCTGGCCGGGCCATACCCGCGCCGCAAACAAAAGAGGATCCCCGACAGCACCCGCCGATCATCCACACGCGGCACACCACGTGGCTTGTTGGGAAGCAACGGATTGATTTTGCTGAACTGTTCCTCAGTGAGCCAGAAATTAGACGACATGAAATCCTCCTGTGTTGTAAATCTTTTATCATCTTTTCATTTACAGGTCTACGCCCTAAGCACGGGCCAGGTACAAAGACCATCGGCAAGAGCATCGTTCAGCGCACGGTTGCGGGTGAGATTGTAATGCGAAGCCTCGTGAACAAGGCATTCGAGCCCACGCATCGTACGACCAGCGAACAGCATTGCAACTGGCCAAACCAGAAGACAAAGCCAGATGCCGCCGCTCTGGTACGCCAGATAGGAGGCAAGCCCGCATGCAAGGATAACCGCGTGATCTCTGGCGATCGCCAGAAGGCTGAGGCGCAAGTCCGGTCGGCTCGCCTGTTTGATGAACACGGAGAGTTCTCGGCTCGGTACATATCCGCGCGCCGCCGAGGGCACACCCTTCTGGTTGTCGGCATCCCAAAGTGTATTATCCATAAGCGGGTCCTTTTTCCCATTGCTTCTGTCTATTGCACATAGAGGTGGGTACAACTGCTTCGGTCAGCGCAATACGAGCAGGGTTTCGAGCGTGGGATCGCTGGCCTGTATGCTCGCCCCGGTCTCCCTGATCTGCGCGCGGAAAGCTCCCCTGTCGCCAGATATCCGTTCGCCCGGCCAAAGCGCGGGAACGCCCGGTGGGTATCATCATCGTCGCCATGCTGATCGACCGAGCCACACGAGGACGCGAATGATGCCACCCATTGACCCCCGCACCGTCGGTGCCCAGATCCGGATGAAATTACCACTTCTGACACCGCTTGAAGCGCGGGTCGTGGATATCATGACCGGCAGAGTCGATTTCAGTGAGCGGGGCGTTCCCGGTCTGGATCGTCGTGACCGAGGACTGATCCGCCCCGACGGACCCGCCCCGACGGACCCGCCCCGACGGACCCGCCCCGACGGACCCCGCCGCGCGCGGGGCTTTTCATGCGCTGCGGGCGGCAGAACGGCAAGATACCGGAGGACATGGAACAATGGACGACAAGACAAGCCTGGCGGCACTGTTTGCCAATATGAAAGAGCAGCTGGCTCTGCTGGCCTTCTCCGGTGTCGGCGGGGTGCTGTTCCGCGCCGTTCTGGCGCCTGAGGAACAGTGGAAACGGCGGGTGGTGCAGGGCATTGCAGGGGCACTGTCCGCGATGTTTCTCGGCGGCGCGCTGGCGCATGTCATCAATGCCATGACCGGCGCGGGCGTGCTGTCCTGTCTGTCGGCCGGGTTTCTCATGGGGTCCGGCGGCGAGTTGGCCGTCAAGGCCATGCAGGACAGGCTGATGGCGAGGAAATGACGCGGCAGACCCCTACAGCAGCTTGACCAGCGCCGCAACCACGCCGACCGCAACCACCATCATCGAGCCGAGCTTGATGATGGTGCGCTGCTCGGACTCGCGGATGTCGCGCTTGACCTCGGCAATATCGCGCTTGACCTCGGCAATGTCGCGCTTGGTAGCCGCCTCAAGCTCCTTCATGTCGTGCGTGAGACGGGTTTCCATCTCCTTCATGTCGCGCTTCAACCCGGTCTCAAGCTCTTTGAGGTCGCGCTTGGTAGCCGCCTCAAGCTCTTTCATGTCGCGCTTCAGCCCGGCTTCAAGCTCCTTGAGATCGCTCTTGGTAGCAAGCTCGTTGGTGATGAGGTTGCGCTGTTCGTCGGCAATCACCTCGGCCTGCGGCTCGGGCATCCCCGCCGAGACAAGGCGCTTGACATAGGTGTGGGTGTCGAAGGCAAGAAGGGCAGACATGGGTGGCCTCGGGTCAGGAAGGACCTGTCAAATATGGCAGCAAAGCCTTGGCGTTTCAAGCGCCCCCTCAAGCAGCCCCGGGCCATCACCCGGGCCATCACCTGACCGCCCCGCCTCGCGCGGGGCTTTTTGATGGGAGAATGACATGGATGAAAACGGAATGGATGAAAACAACATGGACAGGGCGCAATTCTTCCACGCCCTGCGCGCAGATGGCCCGTTCGGCGCTCACCTCAGCCTGCCCTTGCGTCAGTTGGGCTGCGGCAATCCGGGCGGCACGATCAACTGATCCTTCTTGGGGGTCGAAAAACGACTGTCCCTCAATAGCGCGCAGGATTTCGCGGTAATCCCGCGCGGGGGAAATCTGCACGGGAGACGGTTCGACGCCAGCCCTGTTCCCACCGCCACTTGCCCTTGCGAAACCGTTCTCCGGGTTCGGGTGTGGCGGGATTTTTGCGTTGTTTTCGGGGGGTATGCAGTTGGGGCTGAGCACTGGTGCCAGCGCCAGGAAACCCGAAAGTGGTCTCTGAGAGCCGATAGTCTCCAGACCTGATGACTGCGCGGTTTCGGTGAACAGCTTGTAGCAATATGAAATCGTTCGACGTCCCGGGGCGTCGCCCTGGCTTTTTAGTCGGGCATGAACAACGATTTCAGACTTTGATTTGAAGGTTTTGTCGGTAGTTTTCATCTCTGAGCGCGTCGATCAGAATGACCAAAATCGCGGTGATTATGGCTCGGAGGTGGGCGAGGATCTTGCGGATGTTGTGCCCGCAGCCGCACAGGACGGCGAAGATCGCGTCCCCGGTGGTGCCCTTCAGCGTGCAGCGCGCGAGGCGCCCGTCGGATTTCATGTGGCCGATCCCGGGCTCGATGGCGCTGCCACGCCGGAGCCGTTTCGCCAGCGCGGGCGTGATACCCTTTCGGGTGCCGCTGATCAGCACCTTCGTCTTCTCCACATCATGCCCGCGCATCATGCCCGCGGTAGCCGCGGTCGACAACCGCCAGGGCGGGCTTCTGCCCGGTCAGTGTCTCGACCTGCTCCAGCGCTTCAGCCAGCGTATGCCCGTCACAGGGGGTTCCCGGCAGGGACCGCATGCCAACGACGAAGCCCCCGGACGCCCCCGGACGCCCCCGCCGATGGTGGTGGCGATGCTGACCCTGGTGCCGAATTCATAGCGCACCCGCGCCTTGCCTTTCGAGATGCCATCCACCTCCGGCGCGTGCAGGGCATAGATCTTGCCGCGGCTCTTCGGCCCTTGATGCAGGGGTCGGCTGACCCGCCAGAGAGCTTCGGGACCACGGGTGCGCAAGGCGCCATCCGGGATCTCGTCGAGGTGACGGCGCAGGTCGCGCATCACCCGCCCCGTGTACCCCTTGAGCTTTCTCGGCGCCTTGCGCATGCGGCGGACCTGCCGGGCATGGGCGTAGCGGCCCGCCTGCATAGCCAGCCGGGGCGCGAGCCGATTGTAGCTCTGTCGCAGCTCGATCCCGGCCTCTGCCGCCCACATGCGTCGCCAGGGCAACCAGCTGGCGGCGGGCCTTCTCGTGGAGCCGGGAGTCTGCCGGATGCGCGATGTTCTTTTCCATCACCGTGGTATCGACGGCGACCCGGGACAGGCTGCCATCATCGACCGCGCCGGACTTGCGCCCGGCGATCGTCCTGGTCACTCGATCGTCCTGGTCAGCAACCACTCCACCCCGTCCTCGCCGATCCGCTTGCGCCACCGCACAAGCGGCGACGGGTTGATCGGAGGGTCGATCGGAGGGCAGTGCTGAAAGAACGTCTCGCCGGTGAAGTGCTGATAATACGGGTTTTCCACCCAGCGGGCGATCATCGCCTCATCGGAGAGCCCGTAGGCGTGCTGAAGATACAAGAGGCCGGCCACCAGCCGGGGCGATGTCGCTGGTCGACTAGGCGTCGACGGGAAAAACCCGCCCCATTCAGTCTCGAAGAACGCCCGGTCGATCAGCTCTGAAAGCTTCGCCAGTTCGTGGCGCATGTCGATCATGTCGACCAGGCGGGGGTGCAGGAGATCGTCTTGTTCCTCGGCGCGCGCACGGTGCTTCATCGCGGCTTCCAAATCTGCAAGGTTCTAAAAGATATCATACGAAACCTTGCAGGAAAAAGCGACTGAAACAGCACTATAATCACGAAAAATCAATATCGTAGAAGTTGTGCAGACCCGACTTTTTAAGCCACATAAACTTTGAGGTCACGCGGTCATAGACCGGCAGGGCTTCAACGCCCGCCAGATCGTCTTTGTCGTGGTCGCTCATGGATCAGTTTACCACCCGTTTGCGCATCTTGGCAGCTTTACGCTCCTTGGCTTCCATGGCCTTGCGTTGCTTGCGGTTCATGGCAGGCCGCGCGGCGCGTTGTGCATTCGATACTGGCGCATCGGGGCGGTTGGCAAAGGCGGGTGGAATGTTCGGCTGTGGCTTTGACGGCTGCAAGAGCGTGCTGGTGTGATTGGTGTTCAGGCCGACCATGCCAGCAGGTGCAGGTAGATGTCACATCCCGAATGATTGTATGGCCGCTTCTTGAAGAGTTCGGGCTTGTGGCGATGCCACTCCTTCAGCGCGTCGAGGGGCGTTCGGCCCTTGAGCACTGACTTGAGCACTGACTGTGGAAGTTGGCCGTTGTAGAGCCGGACATAGCGCAGGATCGTCTGTTCCAGATCCTCCCCAGAGCGGAAGCGGTGGCTCTGCAGGACGTCTTCTATCCGGCCATTGAAGCGCTCGACCCTTCCGTTCGTTTGCGGCCGGATCGGCGGCGCGAGTCGATGCTCGATCCCGAGCTCGGCGCAGAGGCGGTCGAACGCGTGGTTCCCCGTCGCAGCGCGCTTGCGCAGGCCGAACAGCCGATCAGTGAACTCCTTGCCATTGTCGGTGAGACCCCGAGTGATCTTCATCGGCGCCGCCCGGTCGAGGTCGCGGAGGAACCTTCGCGCGTTGACGGCGGTCTTCGCCGGGTAGATGCGCACGAAAACCCGGCGGGTGGCCCGGTCGATGGCCACGAAGAGGTAGCGGCGGCGGGTCTCGTCGGCCATTTGCGGCAGGTACTTCACGTCAACATGCAGGTAGCCGGGCTCGTATGCCTTGAAGGGCTTGTGCGCCGGCTTCGGCGCCTTCGGCTTCAAATCCTGCAGCCGCGACACGCCATGGCGCCGAAGGCATCGGTCCAGCCCGGAGCGCGAGACGTTCGGGTTCAGGAACTCGCGGACGACGGCGAGCAGGACGGCGAGCAGGTCGTCGAGCGGCAAAAGCAGCGTCGTCCGCAATGCCACGGCAACGGCCTCCTGAGCCGGCGTCAGCGTCGTCTGTCGCTTGTGCGCGGTATGGCTGCGGTCATGGACACTGTCCCGCTTGCGCCATTTCCAGACCGTCTGCTCGGAGATGCCATAGCGCTCCGCAATCACCCAGGCCGGCTCGTCGCTCGCCTGGATCGCGGCCCTGATCCTGGGGGGCGTCGTCGCCTGCTTGTGAAGAGAGATCAACATCCTTGCCCCCCATCCCGAACCTCACGCAGGATCCACCTTGCCATGAAAAGCGCAGACCGGCGAGGGGCTATGTGATCGTCCGGGACGGAACAGGTAGACGCGTGCCGATCTGTTCCCATTCTCCGGCGGCGTAAATCTCTTCGAGCGTCACAGCCGAACGGGCAAGGATGTAAGCCTCTGGCTTTGGCAGTTCTTCGCCATGAGCATAAGGGAACAGGAATTTTTGTTCCTGAAGCTCCCCGTCTTCACCTTTCACCATCCCGACCATGTAGCCATCGTCAGAGACCCGCCAGCCTTCGCTTGCGGCCATTCCCATGAAGGACATATGCCGACCGTCGGGCAAAATGATCCGTGTGCCGAAGCGCACCTTACCTGCCTTGGGTTCTGTCCATGTGCCATCCGGCTTTTGCAATGTGGCCGATGCATGGATCATCATATCGCCCATAGAGCCAACTTTGCAGTTGGTTGCGGCACGGATCATTGTGCCATCGGCACAATGATACGCATGGCCGGGCGTGGTGCCCGTGCCCCAGAAATCGAGGATATGGGTGGCGCGGTTCTCCATGGTGCGCAGGACGCGCTTGGGGCCAAGCCTGCCCTTGTCGTCATAGGCGACAACAATATCGCCCACCTTGATCTCGCTGATCGGCTTCTCCCAGACCTTCGAGAGCACGAACGCCTCGTCATAGCTGCCATCCGCGTGCGGTTTGATCGACGGATCAAGCGGCCACATCTGAATAGGTGTGTCACCGAGGAAGCAGTGGTCGTTGACCGAGAACATATTGTACGTGCCAAAAGCACCAAACTCATGAAGACGGAATTCTCCCGAGATTTGAAGGCCGTTCTCGCCAATAAATAGGGAATTATATCCCAAAGTAACATAGCCTAAGCCTATTTAGGGCGGCCAGCTCCATCGCTAGGTTCGAAAAATGCTTGTCGCAAAGTATCCATAGAGGCTTGTGGCATATCATATTCCTGCTCCATCTCAGCCTTAGAAGGCTGGTAGTGCGAGTCAGATAGTTTTTGGAACGTTGGTTTTTGCTCTTTTTGTTTCTTCATCACTAAAGTAGCCTTTCTAGATTTTTTCTAGGTCGTCCAAGCCAAACCAGTTTGGATCATCTTTCATTTTCACTCTAGGCGTCCTAGGGATTGTTCCATCATCCTGCACAATATCTTTAGGCAAGCAGATGCGCCAATCGTCATAGGCTGCTCTACGTATTTCAGCCTCGGTTCCAACAGAGTAATGGCCTTTTAGCCATTCTATTGCTTCGGGTTTTTCAATTAAAGGCAAGCCACGGGAAAAAGTGCTTCGGAAAAGCGAATTTGAAACATTGCACAAAAGTAAATCAAAATCCGTTGCCATGTACCTGTCATTTTCTTGACGACTAAGATTGCTGCGAGACCTGTGACATTTAACTGCGAAGTGAGGGAAAGGGCTTGCCCTAGTACCAAGGCTAAATTTGCCTCTTACAGCATTTTTCGCTTCCACCTTAAAACGAACGCCCTTACGTCTGTGGGTAATGCTTACATCTTCATCATAGGAGCCAAGTTGAGCGTTAAGATTCAGCTTTTCAACTAACCAGTCCTTTGGGTTCAATTTTTTCTTAAGAACCAAAGCACAAATGAATTCAGTCGCTTTCCCCCTAATCATGGGGACAACTTTCTGATCTTCTAAAATGTCTAAAAGATTTTCCAAAGGGATATTGTAAGTGTCACAGTACTCCTCAATATCCCTGTATACTTTCAGAGCTTCATCAGACATTATAGTTCCTAATAAACACTTCCTTGCCCTTACCCCGAGAACTTCTAAATCCGTCCTTTAGCTTTAAGCCTTCTCGTTGATTGTCGGTCCTGTTTATAGTGTAGTTCCACTCACGTTCACTAATGTATTGAACCCAATGATATAAATCACGAACATCCTCATGATCATCATAAGTCAAAAGGAACTTTAATCTGTGAGAATTTCTATACAAGCAGGCAGCTAATCGTTCATGATCTTCTGTCAAAAAATGACAGTTATAGAACTTTTGCTGGTCTGCGTTATAATAAGGCGGATCAACAAACAGAAACGATCCATCTGGCGTATTATCAATGGACTCCTCAAAATCTTTTGTCTGAAGCGAGACGCCTTGCAGTTTGTCAGATACTGTCCTCAAATGCGGCGGCCAATTTTCAGGGCGCATAGAGTATTTTTCGCCGTACCCCCAATAGCAATTTTCTGGCTTCATAATGCCACTGTAAGATGTTCTGTTAAGGTAGAACCACCTTTTTGCTCTATCGATGTCTGTCTTAGGATCGAAATGATTTTTGAACCAATGATGATTTTCCTTTGTCGCAGGAATCCCATGGAGGCTATCAATTAAATCCTCAACATTATCTCTTATAACGAGAAACATGTTTATGACATCTTCATATAAATCATTGAGAATGTTATGGCTACACTTAGGCTTTGCAAAAAAACGCTCGCCCCTCCTGCAAAAGGTTCAGAATAAAAGCTATGTTCAGGCACCTCGTCTAAGATAAGCCTACGTGCGTAAAACTTGCCGCCCGCATATCTAAAAGGTGAATTTGATCTGTTTGATCTAGGTAAAGGACAGCTTACCGAAACTCGCACATTCATCCTCTTGCTCCACTTGTTAGGCCGTTGTCGGCAATTAAATCTACATACCTAAGGCGCTTTCCAATCATCCCTCCTAAAACACCGACCATTTGATCTATGGTGTCTTTAGGGCGGCTATTGTGACGGCCTGAAAACTCATTGACATAGCGGCTAAGATGCTTGGGAGACATTTTGTGGTATGTGCCATTATGCCCTCGCTTGAGACCAGCCCAAAACGACTCCATGCCGTTTGTATGGGCCATATCCTTCACATATTCACCCACGCTATGCTTAACAGCCTCATGAGGACGGTTAATCCCTACATAGGCCCTTGCTTCGTCAGTATAGACCTGCGATTGCTCTTGTGTACGGATCTCAACAAAGCCCTGTAGCGTTTCTTTATTCGTGTCTAAAACAGGCTGTGCAGATACATGATTAGTATCACGGTCTCTAACGCCAACAACCGCCGTTTTTCCTACAGGACCCCGCCCAGCTTTTAGCTTCTTGTTGCTATGCTTGTTCTTTTCTTTGCCGCCGATGTAAGTCTCATCAGCCTCGACGGGCCCTTCGAATAAAGGCTGACCATCAGCATAGGCTTCCCGCAGGCGATGGAGGACAAACCATGCAGATTTTTGCGTTATACCTAATTCGCGATGCAACTTCATTGAGGAAATACCCTTTAGGTTGGTGGTGAATAAATATATAGCGATTGCCCAGACTCGGTAAGGCAACTTAGACCCTTGCATTACAGTTCCAACCTTAACTGTAAACATCGGCTTTTTAGAACAGTCATTGCAGCGATGCGTCATGCTCTTATGAGGAACCCCCACTTTGACGCTCAACGAACCACAATGGGGACAGCTAGGCCCATCAGGCCATCTTTGTTGCTCAAGCCATTCTCTAGCCTTAACCTCGTCCCCAAACATATCTGCAATTTGCAGAAGGGTAAGGCCTGTGCGGCTAGATTTGCCTGGTGCTTTCTGTTTCATTCCCATCTCCTAATGTGACTCTGTGATAAACCAAAAAGCCCTTTACGTCAATAAGGAAATGTTACTTTGGGATATAATTCCCTCTGCATACTGGTGGGATTCCCTGATCTGTCTGGAGATTGTATAGTTTTGTCCGGATTTGAGGGCGGTTTCATGGCCCTATTTTTGCGCGAAGCTGCGGATCGTATTGGGGATGACGCTGTGCTGGCCAGGATTGACGCGCTGATGGGCTGGCGCGCGTTTTTGCCGATCCTGACGCGCGGTTTGGGGCGGTCCGGGGGCGGGCCTCAAGGCTACGATCCGCTGGTTCTGTTCAAGTGCCTTCTCCTTGGCCAGTGGCACGGGTTGAGCACCCCGAAGCTGGAGCGCGCCCTAAAAGTGCGGCTGGATTTGATGATCGTCTGCGGGCTTGATCTGCAGGCTCCGGTGCCCGATGAGACCACCCGTTGCCGGTTTCGCAATACACGGGTCAGGGGCCGGGTTCACGATGATCTGCTGGCCGGGGTCTGCCGCCAGATCGCGGTGCACGGACTGAAGCTGAAAGAGGCCGGAGCGGCGATCATTGATGCGACCCTGGTGGAAAGCGCCGCTCGAGCACGCACTCATATCGAGGCGCCCAGCTTGCGCTTTTGAGGACCGTGCCGAAGGCGACACCCCGGACGATCCGGAGCTGCCTTTCAGCGCCGATCCGGATGCGCGGCGGGTCAGGAAGGGGTCCCAAGAAGGGGTCCCAAGAAGGGGTCCAGGTCCACGCTCGGCTACAAGGCGTTCGCCCGCGCTGACGAGGAAGGATTTGTGGACAAGGTCCACACCACGCCCGCCAACCGCGCCGGGAGCCCGGAGTTCAGGTATATGATCGAAGCGGCCAACGCGCAGCGCGTTCTGGCGGACAAAGCCTGTGCGCGCAAAGCCAACCGCGAACGGCTGCGCGGCCACCACAGGGACGCTATAGGGACGCTATAGGGACGCTATAGGGACGGTATAGGGACGGTATAGGGACGCTATCATGCGCAAGGCGGCCCGCAATCGTGCGCTTGCGCGCCTCCGAGAAGCGCTTCAACCGGCTGATCTCCAAACGCCGCTTCCGGGTGGAGCAATGCTTCGGCACCGGGAAACGCCTCTTCGGCCTGCACCGCGCACGCGACTTCGGGGTCGCCAGGACCCACGCCCAGCTGGCGATGGCGGCCATCGGACTGAACAGGCTCAAAGCTGCGAACAGGATCAACCTCACCCCGCAAACCCCGGAAATCGCTTGAACCAGACCTACACCCTCAATCCGCCCACCGAAAGGCAAGCGGGACAAAAGGGATGGCCGTTCAATCAAATCCCAGAAAAACCTGAGCGTCATGCAGAAGTCTTTGTTTGGATATTCATTTGGAACGCTCCGTTTGTTGCTGCGGCCGTTCTCAGCACCATACCTAGCGCTGTGCTCGCAGCGGCGTCCACATCATCAAGATTTGTTCGGTTGTTTTTCCGGTTTTTCGTCTGATGGCCCTGGCTTGTGCCCATTCATGCGCGATCGGGTTCAGATCCGGCGCGTATGGGGGCAGGTATTCGAGCCCGTGTCCTGCCGTCTCAATAGCCGCTTTCGTGTCGGCCCGTTTGTGGAAAACGGCGTTGTCCATGACGATGGCCTGAAAGATGGCATTCGGGGCAACGCCAAAGCGCGCGGCACGCTCATACTGATACGCGTCGGGATCGTGACGCACATCCTGCACCAGAGCCGCCAGATCAATCTTGCGTTTGCGCGTCCCGGACGGACCCGGACGGATCCGGCTCCAGGCGCTTGAGCCAACGGCAAAGAGAAGCGCGCCCGACACCAGATCGCTGCGCGGTTTCTTCAAGGGTGGACCCTTCTTTCTTGCGCAGGGACAGAACACGACGGCGGAAATCAATGCAGTAAGTCATGCCAAATAGCATCAGAATTATTTGGGTTGAATATATAAAATTTTGGATAATTATCTATAATATAAATTGCTGCCATCCTTAACGCCCTCATAATCATAGATAGAATCGGCCCTATCTTCGGAGGACAGACCAATGGCACTTCTCACCCTTTCTCTGACACGATCCGCTGCGCTCTGGCGTGGGCTTGGCCTGGCGCTTGGTGGCGCGGCGCTCATCAGGCTGGCGGCCAAGGTGCAGATCCCGTTCTGGCCGGTGCCGATGACTTTGCATACGCTTGCCGTGTGTTTCATCGCCGCGGCTCTTGGGCCCAGACTGGGCACCGCCGCCATGGCCACGTATCTGGCCGCCGGGGCGATGGGTATTCCGGTCTTCAGTAACTCCCCCGAACGCGGTGTCGGGCTGGCCTACCTTGCCGGGCCAACCGGCGGCTACCTGATTGGTTTCCTCCTGTCCGCTCCGGTGATCGGCCATTTGGCGCAAGGGCGCGGGATGATCGCTCAGGCGCTGGCCATGCTTGTGGGATTGGGTGTGGTCTATATCTGCGGGCTGGCCTGGCTTGCGGCCTTTGTCCCGGCAACCTCACTTCTGGCGGTGGGCTTTACCCCTTTCATCCTTGGCGACCTAGTCAAGGTGGCGCTGGCCTGCGGCCTGCTCGCCAGTCTGCGCCGCCTGAAGGGGAACGCACGATGATCCGCACCGACTGGACGATGGCGGAGGCGAGCGCGATCCACGCCCTGCCCTTGCCTGACCTCATGCACCGCGCCCATACCACCCATCGCGCGCATTTCGACCCAACCACCATCGAGACCGCCAGCCTCCTGTCGATCAAGACCGGCGGCTGCCCCGAGGATTGCGGCTATTGCTCGCAATCCGCCCATCACGATACCGGCGTGAAAGCGACGAAGCTGATGGGGACCGATGAGGTTCTGGCCGCCGCCCGGCGCGCCAAGGCCGCTGGCGCACAAAGGTTCTGCATGGGCGCGGCCTGGCGCAGCCCCAAGGATCGCGACATGAACAAGCTGTGTGACATGGTGCGCAGCGTTGCCGAGATGGGGCTCGAAACCTGTATGACGCTTGGTATGCTCTCTCCCGGTCAGGTGGCACGGCTCAAGGCGGCGGGGCTTGATTTCTACAACCACAATATCGACACCTCGCCGGAATATTACGCACAGATCGCCACCACGCGCACGATGGAGGACCGCCTTGATACGGTCGAGCAGGTGCGCAAGGGCGGTATCCGGGTCTGCTGCGGCGGTATCCTCGGCATGGGCGAGACGGAAGAAGACCGGATCGCCATGCTGGTGACACTGGCCACCCTGCCCACCCATCCCGACAGCGTGCCGGTGAACCTTTGGAACGAGATCAAGGGCGTTCCGGTGCAGGAGCGCGCGCAGGCGGTCGACCCCTTCGCACTGGTCCGGGTCGTGGCGCTGGCCCGGATCCTGATGCCCGCCTCCGTGGTGCGCCTCTCGGCCGGGCGCACGGGGATGAGCGACGAATTGCAGGCGCTGTGCTTTCTGGCCGGGGCCAACTCGATCTTTGTGGGAAATCAGTTGCTGACCACGGATAACCCGCCGGCCTGGAAGGATCAGCACCTGTTGTCTCGACTGGGGATGCGTGTCGCCCCCATCAGCGCGGACCAGAAGGTCGCGGCGGTGCCATCAGGCGCACATGACAATACCGACTGTCTTGTGTGAACAAGGCGGGATCACGGAGCGCGCCAAACCGGATTTGCACCGGATTTGCACCGTGAACTCACGCCATATCCCTCCAGCCGGATCAGCCGTGATCCGCGCTGGCGCCCGGCACGCGGCTGCCGGTGCGGGCGCGCTCATGCCCCAAGATCTTCGATGCTCAGCGCATAGAGATCTTCAGCCCCCTCTTTCGCCGCCGCCAGGGAGGCTGCAAATTGCGGCATCAACCTGCGGATATACACGGCGGCCAGATGCCCTCGCGGGCTGTTGCGCCCATCCGCCACGGCCGCACGCAAGTGGTAATAGCCGCCCAGAACCCGCGCGAACGCATCCAGGTATGGCACGGCACCGGCAAAACGGTCCTGCATCCCCTGTCCCACCATCCATTCGGTATGTTCGCGTAAGCCCTCGGCAGCTTGCCAGACATCCTCGGCCAGGACCGGGAATTCGGCGCGGGCGCCGCGCGCCTCGTCCTCGATTTCCTGCAACAGACGGAAGGCTGCCTTGCCCCCGTCCATCATCTTGCGCCCGACCAGATCCATCGCCTGGATACCGTTCGTGCCTTCGTAAATCGGAGTGATCCGCACATCGCGCAGAAACTGCGCCGCGCCGGTCTCTTCGACATAGCCCATGCCGCCATGCACCTGCACACCGGTCGAGGCGACGCGCCCTCCCATATCGGTGCCGTATGCCTTGGCAATCGGTGTCAGCAGGGCGGCGCGGGCCTGCCAGTTCTCGTTGCCGGTCGCACGTCCCATGTCGATGGACACGGCACAGGCAAGCGCAATCGAGCGCGCGGCAAAGATCTCGGCCTTCATCTCGGACAGCATCCGGCGCACATCGGGGTGCGCGACGATCGGGGCGAACTGCACGCGCTCCCTGGCATGGTCCAGCGCCTTCTGATAGGCGGCTTCGGCGACCCCGATTCCCTGCGCACCGACATTCAGGCGCGCATTGTTCATCATGGTGAACATCGCGGCCATGCCCTTGTGCCCGGCCCCGACGAGCCAGCCCTTTGCCCCTTCAAAGCTCATGACGCAGGTGGGTGAGCCATGGATACCCAGCTTGTGTTCAAGGGAAACAACCCGAAGGCTGTTCGCCATCCCCGGATTGCCGCTCTCGTCGGGCAGAAACTTGGGCACCATGAACAGGCTGATCCCCTTTGTGCCCTTCGCCCCGTCGGGCAACCGGGCGAGCACAAGGTGACAGACATTCCCGACGCAATCATTGTCGCCCCAGGTGATGAAGATCTTCTGCCCCGTGACCGAATAGGTGCCATCGCCATTCGGTTCGGCCTTGGTGCGCAGCGCCCCCACATCCGAACCCGCCGCAGGCTCCGTCAGGTTCATCGTACCTGACCACTCGCCCGAGATCAGTCGGGGCAGGTAGAGTGCCTTGATCTCGTCGCTGGCGTGATGCTCCAGCGCCTCGATCTGGCCCTGGGTCAGCAGCGGGTTGAGTTGCAGCGCCAGATTGGCCCCCGACAGCATGTCGTTGAAGCCCACATTGATCGCCTGCGGCAGCCCCATCCCGCCATATTCGGTATCGGCCGCGATACCGACCCAACCGCCCTCGGCAATCGCCTTGAACGCCTCCCTGAAACCGGGAGAGGAGCGCACGACACCGTTTTCCAGCCTGGCCGGGGTCAGGTCACCATCGCGGTTGGTCGGTGCCACGATCTCGTCGCACAGCCGACCGCCCTCGGTCAGGATCGCCTCGACAATATCCGGTGTGGCTGCGGCGAACAGCCCGGTCCTTGCCACCGGCGCAAGCGGCACGACATGATCCAGAATGAACCGGATATCGGTCACGGGGGAGCGGTAGGTCATCTGTCTTCCTGCGGCGCGGCTTGGCATTTCGCGCCATCACATCTATGCCCTGTCCGGGTCGGCCCTTACTCTAGAGCAAGGGCAACGCCCTGCAACCTCAACGCTGCGTCACGAAATACCGATGATGAACGAAACGCTCCGGCTTCTGCCCGACCCTGACGGATATGCCTGTGCCACCCGGTTGCTGCGCGCCGGAAAACCGGTCGCGATACCGACCGAAACGGTCTATGGGCTGGCGGGTGACGCGCGCGATTCGAATGCCGTCGCGGCCCTCTACCAGGTCAAGGGGCGCCCGGCCTTCAACCCGCTGATCGTGCATCTGCCCTCGGTGCAGGCCGCCGAAAAAATCGCCGTTCTGAATGAGTCCGCATATGAGATGGCAGCACGGTTCTGGCCTGGACCGTTGACGATGGTGCTGCCGTTGCGGCCCTGTGCGGGGATATCGGATCTGGTGACGGCCGGCCTCGATACGGTTGCGATCCGCGTCCCTGCCGATCCGGTCGCACGCGCCATCTTGCAGATTTTCGATGGCCCGCTCGCAGCACCCTCGGCCAATCCATCGGGCCGGATCAGCCCGACAACGGCCGATCATGTGTTCGACGGGCTGAACGGAAGGATCGCGGCGGTGCTTGACGGTGGCCCCTGCACGGTGGGCGTCGAATCGACGATCGTGTCGCTTGATCCTCCGGCGCTGCTGCGCCCTGGCGGGGTTCCGGGCGAGGCTTTGCAAGAGGCTCTTGGTCAGACCCTGCCCACCGGCGGCGACGCTGCCAGGCCCAACGCTCCGGGTCAGCTCAAATCACATTACGCCCCGGGTGCCAAAGTCCGCCTGAATGCGGCCGGGCCACGTGATGGTGAGGTCTGGATCGGCTTTGGCCCGGGCTGTGCGGCCGCCGATCTTTCGCTTTCGGATCACGGCAACACGACCGAAGCCGCCACCCGTCTTTTCGCGACCCTGCGCGCGGCCGATGCACTGGCGACGGCACGCGGTGCGAAAACAATCTCGGTTTGCCCGATACCGGATAGCGGGCTGGGTCTGGCGATCAATGACCGGCTGATGCGTGCCGCTGCCCCGCGCAACGCATAGGGGCGAAGCTGCCGCTTTCAGGCATGGCCCGCAGTAGAGGAAAGAGTATGCGGGTTGACCCCCATATTCTGCAATGCGCGAGTCCATTTCGTGCCGTAATCACGGTCAAGCGCGAGATCATCATCGGGCTCGGTCGTGAGCCAGCCATTGTCGAGAAGCTCGGACTCGATCTGTCCCGGCCCCCAGCCGACATATCCCAACGCGAACAACGCCCGGTCGGGGCCTCGCCCCATCGCGATATCTTCCAGGATGTCGCGGGTTCCGGTCATCCGCAGCGCCTCGGAAACATACATCATGCCCGCGTCGCTGGTCCAGTCCGGGCTGTGCAGAACAAAGCCGCGGCCGGTCTCGACCGGACCGCCGAACAATATGGGCGCATGGATCTGAGCGGAAAACTGCTGATTGCGATGCCCGGCCTGCACGATTTCGAGATTTTCGAGCAGTTCCGGGAAATCGGGCTTGGGCAATGGCTTGTTGACGATCAGCCCCATCGCGCCTTCGGGCGAATGGGCACAGACCATCACCACGGAACGCTCGAACCGGGGATCCCCCATGCCGGGCATCGCAATCAGCAGTTTTCCGCTCAGATCCATCGCCCCAGGTCCCCTTGCGCAATCGTTTCGCTTGCTTCAACTTGGCGCTTGCGGGTCCGGGGTTCAAGGCTCACCGGGCCGGGCACGGGATAATCCCGTCTCCTGTCGGCAATTTGGCTTGAGCCGCCACACAAAGAGGCACTGTTCGGCTTCCATGACAAGATTGCTGTTTGTCCTGTGTTTCGTTCTGGCTGTCACGCCGGTTTCCCTGCGCGCGCAAGCGCCCGCTCTTTCGGACGGACCGCCACCGATGGGGCTGCTCATGGCCGAATTGCTCAGCGGGTGGCAGCGCCCCGACGGCACCCGGATCGCCGCGATCCGAATCGCGCTGGAGCCGGGCTGGAAAACCTATTGGCGCACGCCGGGCGAAGCAGGCATCCCGCCACGTCTCGATTTTACCGGTTCAGCGAACGTGTCGGATCTGAGCGTGCGCTGGCCCGCGCCAGAGGTTTTCGATTCCGGTGGTCTCCGGACGGTCGGCTATCACGACGGGGTGGTTCTTCCGCTGGTGATCCGACCGGTCGCGCCCGCCGCGCCGGTCGATCTGCGCGTGCGTGCAGATATCGGAATCTGTGGCCGGGTCTGTGTCCCTGTCGCCTTGGAATTCAACGCCCGTTTGCAAGGCCCGGGACGGCATGACCCCGTGATCGAAACCGCGCTGGCAGCCCAACCCAGGCCCGCCGATGTGCCCAGGGATTGCACGATGACCCCGATGCACGACGCCACCAGGGTCACCGCAAAAATAAATCTGCCAATATCGATCGGATCGCCGGTCGTGCTTTTCGAATTGAAATCGCGACCCGTATGGGTGTCAGATGCCCAGACGCAATGGAAGGGCGATCAACTGATCGCCTGGGCGGATTTCGTGATCCCCGACGCCAGCCCCTTCGCCGTGAACCCCGCCGATGTCAGAATCACCCTCCTGTCCGACCGGGGCGCGCTGGAAATCGACGGTTGCGACGGCTGACGGTTTCACTGGTTTTCGGGATCCAGGCAAAAGACTCATAACCGGAAAATGAGTGCTGCAACCAAGGCGATTGCAGCCAAAAGCGCAGGTCCAGTATTACGGATCATATGGTCCGGCAATTTTTGAAGAGCTTCGCAAGGGTCTCGACGACCTTTCAAAAGGGTTTCAAAAGCCAACAAAACAAGAGCGAAGGCCGGCTCCTGAAATTTCAAAACGCCGCTCGAATCTGAGGGGATCAAAATCCGAACGTGGGACATTTGCGCCGACCTTGCGAAACGGCTGTCAGGCCGAGCGTATCGTGCTGTAATTTCGCGACAATTCCGGCTTTGCCGGGGGATTTGAGAAACGCGCCTGTGGATAAGTCCGTGCGGGTTGGAGAGGGGCAACAAACTGTGCCGGGAGAACGCGGTTCTTTCGAGCCGGTCTTGTGATCTTCCACGCTCTGACGCTTGCGCCACCTGGCAACCGTCCCATTCCGGTGAAAACACCACACCATGGCATCAAACACATAGGCAACAAAATGATCGTGTCCGGTCCGGTGTGCCCCCCGGCCTTCCCGTCAATTCCTGGATATGGAACTGACACCGACCTTTGCCGGACGCAGAAGACGGTCATGGATCATGAAACCGCGTTCCATCATCTGGATGATCTCGCCCGCCTTCGTGTCGGGAACCGGTGCCTCGAACATCGCTTCATGTATTTGCGGATCGAACTTCTCTCCAACCTCGGGTGCCACCTCGATGATCCCGTGCCGGGCGAAAACGTTCAAAAGCTCACGCTGTGTCAGTTCGACGCCCTCAAGGAAGGCACCAGCCTGAGCGCGCACCTCTTCATCGGCCGCCTCAAGCGCACGTGACAGCGCATCGAAGACCGGCAACATGTCACGCGCCAGGCACGTCCCGCCATATTTCGAGGCCTCCTGGCGTTCCTTGTCGGCGCGTTTGCGCGCGTTTTCGGCATCAGCCAGCGCGCGCATGAACCGGTCGTGTATTTCGTCGCGCTCGGCGCGCAGTGCCTCAATCTCATCCACATCCTCATCCACATCTTCCACGCCTTCGGCCACCAGATCCTCGAGCACCTCCTCGATTTCGGCCTGATCCTCGGCAATCTCATATTTCTTTTCGCTCATGCCACTCACCTCTTGCTCTGGCCGGAGATCATCCGTCCGACCAGTCGCGCTGTATAATCCACAATCGGTATGATGCGCCCGTAATTGAGCCGCGTCGGCCCGATCACGCCCACCGCACCAATGATCTTCCGGTCAGCGTTCATATATGGAGAGACCACCAAAGAGGAACCCGAAAGAGAGAAAAGTTTGTTCTCCGAACCAATAAAAATGCGCACACCATCCCCCTCTTCGGTCAGATCAAGCAATTCCGCGATGTCCCGCTTGCGTTCCAGATCATCAAACAGGGTGCGGATGCGGTCCAGATCGGCCTCGGCCTCCAACAGGTTCGCACGCCCGCGCACGATAAGTCCTCCCAGGCGCTCTTCCTTGTTCTCCCATGCCGCCAGTCCACTGTCGATCAGCGCCGCGGCAAGCGAATCGATCTCTTGCCGGCGACGGGCGATCTGGCTGTCGATATGCGCCTGCAATTCGGTCAGGGTGCGGCCCTCGGTCATCATATTCAGGAAATTCGCGGCTTCGCGCATCGAGGAAAGCGTCTGTCCCGGGGGCGGCGTGAACACCCGGTTCTCAACCTGTCCATCCGCAAAAACCAGCACCACCAGCGCCCGGTCGGGCGCGAGTGACACGAACTCGATATGGCGTATCGGTGCTTCGTGTTTCGGCATCATCACAAGGCTTGCGCCGTGGGTCATCCCGGAAAGAGCGTTCGAGACACGATGGAAAAGAGCGCCCGCATCACCATCATTTGCGTCCATCGTGGCATCAATCTCGGCGCGGTCACCATCGTCGATCTTGCCAATTTCCATCACGCCATCGACAAACAGTCTCAGGCCCGTCTGGGTGGGAATGCGGCCCGCCGAGACGTGCGGACTGTCCAGCAGCCCGAGAAATTCCAGATCCTGCATGACATTGCGGATCGTTGCCGCCGAGAGCTTCTCGCTCATCTGGCGGGTCAGCGTACGCGAGCCGACCGGATCACCGGTTGACAGATATTGCTCAACCACCCGGCGAAACACTTCGCGGGACCGGTCGTTCATCTCGGAAAGTATTTCGTTCTGCTCTGTCATCGTTGCTCTTTCACAGGAAGTTAAAACCGTGTGGAGCCCGACGTCAATCATGGCTTCGGGGTTGCATCGCCGGAGCGCAAGGATCAAATGGGGTTGAACCAGGCAAGAGAGGATAGACCAATGCGCCCTTCTGGCAGAAACCCGGGCGATCTTCGCCCGATTTCCATCGAGACCGGTGTCACCAGACATGCCGAGGGTTCGTGCCTGATCAAGACGGGTGACACGCATGTCCTGTGCACCGCGACGATCGAGGATCGCGCACCCTCCTTTCTCAAGGGCTCCGGCCTGGGTTGGGTCACGGCGGAATACGGGATGCTGCCCCGCGCCACCAACACCCGCAACCGGCGCGAGGCCGCAGCGGGCAGACAAGGCGGGCGCACTGTCGAGATCCAGCGTCTGATCGGGCGCGCATTGCGCGCAGGCGTGGACCGCTCCGCATTGGGCGAACGACAGATTGTCGTGGATTGTGATGTGCTTCAGGCCGATGGTGGCACACGTTGCGCCGCGATCACCGGCGGCTGGGTCGCGCTGCGACTGGCGGTGAACAGGCTGGTGAAGGCCAACGCCTGTGTCTCGGACCCTCTGATCGACAATGTTGCGGCGATTTCCTGCGGGATGTATGCCGGACAGCCGGTCGCGGATCTCGATTACGCCGAAGACAGCGAGGCCGGCACTGACGGAAACTTCGTCATGACCGGCAGTGGCAAGCTGATCGAGGTGCAGATGTCGGCCGAGAGCGCAACCTTCTCGCGCGATCAGATGAACAGACTGCTGGATCTTGCCCAGGCAGGCATCGCCCGGCTCGTCGCGGCACAAAGAGCTGCGGTGACATGAGAAATTTCATCGACAAAGACCTGCTGGTTGCGACTCACAATGCCGGCAAGCTTGAAGAAATCACCGCGCTGCTCGCACCCTTCGGGATCGAGGTTGTCGGCGCGAAAGCCAGAAACCTGCCAGAACCCGAAGAGACCGAAAGCACCTTTGCGGGCAATGCCCGGATCAAGGCGCATGCCGCGTCAAGGGCGACGGGCCTGCCCGCCCTTGCCGATGACAGCGGTATCGAGGTTGACTGCCTGAACGGTGCGCCCGGCGTCCATACGGCCGATTGGGCAACAACCCCCAATGGGCGCGACTTCAGGATGGCGATGGAAAAGACCTGGCGTGCCTGCGATGAGATCGAGGCCCCGTCCCCCCGCACGGCACGGTTCCGTTCGACACTGGTTCTGGCATGGCCCGACGGACATGATGAGGTTTTCGCAGGAAAGGTCGAGGGGCAACTGGTCTGGCCGATGCGTGGCGAACATGGGCACGGCTATGATCCGATGTTCCAGCCCAGGGGATTCAGCCTCACCTTCGCCGAGATGGACCCGAGGCAAAAGAACGACATCTCGCACCGGGCGGATGCGTTTCGCAAGCTTCTGACCATTTTCAAGACCTGATGATGGAGGATTGGCGGCACGGCGGTTTCGGACTTTACCTGCATTGGCCCTTCTGTGCCACCAAATGCCCCTATTGCGACTTCAACTCACATGTGGCGACAAAAACAGACCAGAACCGCTGGAACAGGGCCTATCTGGCCGAGATCAAGCGCCTCGGACAAGAGACGCAGGGTCGTGTCCTGAACTCGGTCTTCTTCGGCGGCGGCACACCTTCCCTGATGGAACCGCGGCTTGTCTCGGATATTCTCGACAGGATCCGCGCAACATGGCCACAGGCCAACGATATCGAGATCACGCTGGAGGCGAACCCGACCAGTATCGAATCCGGCAGGTTCAGGGAATATGCGCAAGCCGGGGTAAACCGCGTTTCGATGGGAATGCAGGCGCTCGATGATGGTGACCTGCGCCGGCTTGGTCGAATGCATGGCGCCGCCGAGGGCCGCGCGGCCTTCGATATTGCCCGCACCCATTTTGATCGGGTCAGTTTCGATCTGATCTATGCAAGGCAATATCAGAGCAAGGAGGCTTGGCACTCTGAATTGCGCAAGGCACTGTCAATGGCGGTCGATCACTTCTCTCTTTATCAGTTGACCGTCGAACCCGGCACCGTTTTTGGTGCCCGAGATAGCGTCGGAAAGCTCAAAGGTCTCCCCGAAGACGATCTTTCGGCCGACATGTATCTGTTGACGCAGGAAATTTGCGAATCGGCCGGATTGCCCGCCTATGAGGTCTCGAACCATGCCCGGCCCGGGGCGGAGAGTCGACACAATCTGATCTATTGGCGCTATGGCGACTATGGCGGTATCGGACCCGGCGCGCATGGGCGCCTGTCTGCGAATGGCAAAAGGCACGCGACGGACACGCCCAAGGAACCCGAAGCCTGGCTTCAGGCCGTTGAGCAGCGCGGTTCGGGTGAACACGCACGCAAGGAACTTGGTGCCGAGGAACAGGCAATCGAATATCTGCTTTTTTCTCTGCGGCTCAGTGAGGGGATTGACCGGAACCGGTATGAGCGTATCCTTCAGGCACCGCTTAGCGATGTTGCAGTCGCCCGTTTGGAGGGTTTGGGCATGATTTCGCAAGAACAGGGCCGCATTCGGGCAACGCGACAGGGACGTCCTGTCCTCAACGCACTGATCCGGGAACTGATGCCCTGATGCGGTTGCTCTGGTTGATTGCGGGCGTTCTGTCTTTCATCGTGGGGCTGATCGGCGTGATCCTGCCGCTTGTGCCGACCGTGCCACTGATGCTGCTGGCCGCGTTCTGCCTTGCAAAATCGTCCGAGCGGCTGCACCGCTGGCTGATCACCCACCCTCGCTTTGGTCCGCCAATCCAGGACTGGAATGAAAACCGGGCCATCGGAAAACGCGGAAAAGTTGCCGCGACCGTCTCGATCGGTGCAGCCTTCTCGATTTCTGTCGCGCTTGGTCTAAAGCCTGAAATTATTATAATTCAAGCTGTTACACTTGGCCTTGTCCTGATCTTCATCTGGACAAGGCCCGGCAGATGATCAGCGCAAACCACCCAGGATCTGACACAGACGATCCAGGCCCTCCAGATCCGAATAGCTGATCACCAATCTCCCCGAACCCGCAGGACTGTGATCAATATTCACTTTCATCTTGAGATTGGCCGAGAGATCCCCTTCCAGAGCCCGCGTATCCGTGTCCTTCTCCGGCCTGGGCCGCGGCGTGGAATTTCCTTTTTCCAACGGTTTTTTCGCCAGACGTTCGACATCGCGCACCGAAAGCGATTTCGTTACCGCTCGGCGCGCAAGCGCAACCGGGTCCGGCGCCGTGATCATCGCACGCGCGTGCCCGGCAGACAGTCTGCCTTCGCGCAGCATCCCTTGAATTTCGTCAGGCAATTGCAGCAGGCGCATATGGTTGGCGATATGGCTGCGGCTTTTCGACAGTGCCTCGGCCAGCTTTTCCTGGGTATGTCCGAAACGCTCCATCAACTGACGATAGGCAAGCGCCTCTTCCAGAGCGTTCAGGTCAGCCCGTTGGATATTCTCGATGATCGCGACTTCAAGAACCTCGGTATCGTTGAGTTCCCGCAGGATAATCGGCAGTTCGTGCAGTTGCGCAATTTGCGCGGCACGCCAACGCCGTTCGCCCGCGACAATCTCGAAATGATCCGCCTTTTGCAGGTGTTTGCGCACAATGAGAGGTTGAATCACCCCCTTTTCTCGAATCGAGGCGGCCAGTTCCTCCAATGCCTCCGGCACGAAATCTCGCCGCGGCTGATCCGGATTGGGTTCAAGGCGTTCGATCGGCACATATTGTTCCGCTCGACGCGGCGGCATATCAGATTCTTTCGGGTTCAGATCGACATCCGCCATCAAGGCCGACAGGCCACGCCCCAATCCTCGACGCTCAAGCTTCTTGTCCGCCATTTTACACCCCCCCCCTGATCATCTCGTGCCGCAACGACAGTTCGCTCGCCAAGGCACGATACGCATCAGCCCCGCGTGACGAACCGTCATAAGACAGCACGGGCATCGCATGGGACGGCGCCTCGGACACACGGACATTTCGCGGAATTATTGTCCGGAAAACCAGTTCACCCAGTGTCGCACGTGCATCCGCCTCAACCTGCTGAGACAAATTGTTACGAACATCATACATGGTCAACACAATACCTTCGATACGCAGATCACGATTGGCGTTTTGACGGATTTCCCGAATTGTCAGAATGAGTTGTGACAACCCCTCAAGTGCGAAGAATTCTGCCTGGAGCGGCACAAGAACGGAATGTGCCGCCACCATCGCGTTCACAGTCAGCAGACTGAGCGAGGGTGGGCAATCAATCAGGATGTAATCGAACCCATAGGCATCAATATCCGTATGTTGCAAAGCATCACGCAGCAGAAAGCTGCGTTTTTCGGTTGAAACAAGCTCCATATCTGAAGAGGACAGATCCGTGGTTGCCGGACAAATCATCAAACCGTCAATTCGCGTTGGCTGGATAACATTCACCAATGGCGCGCTTTCGATCATCAGTTCATAGGTGCTGATCTGGCGGTCTGCGACCTCCACCCCAAGACCAGTCGAGGCGTTTCCTTGCGGATCGAGATCGATCAGCAAAATCTTCTTTCCTACCTCTACAAGGGCTGCGGCCAGATTGATTGTTGTAGTGGTCTTTCCCACACCGCCCTTCTGGTTGGCGATGGCAATGATTCTCGGCTTTTTGACGCGAATCGAATCAGACACGCTTCACCTCGGATATTTGCAAGATAACGCCGCTCCGACTGCTGATACTCGGTCGCACCTCACAGGCAAAGGACCAATTTTTCTGCGCAGCTGCAAGTTCTTCTTCCCATCGCTCCCCTTTTGGAAAAAGAGCATTGCCACAGGGTCGCAGGTGGCGCTCACAAAAAGTGAGAAGATTCTCCAGAGGCGCAAGCGCCCTTGCACTCAATATATGGGAATTAAGAGGTGATACAACCTCAACAGGTTGGGTTATCACTTTGGCATTCAGGTCAAGTTCACGCTGTATAACGGCCAGGAACACCGCCTTTCGATGATCAGATTCGATCAGAATTATTTCTTGTTTTGGTCGTTTTTCCTTGGAGAGAATAGCAATGACGAGTCCTGGAAAACCTCCTCCCGAACCCAGATCGGTCCACATATATGTATCTGATGGGGCAAAGTCGAAAAGCTGCGCGGAATCGAGGAAGTGGCGCGACCATATTTCGCCCAAGGTTGACTTGGATATAAGGTTGATTGTGGTGTTCCACTTTTTCAGAAGCACTTCATATCGGAGCAGTCGCTCTAATGTTTCACGTGAAACATCGAAAACCGTCTGAAATCGCGCAACGGCCAGTGCGCTCATCCCGCGAGTTCCTTCTTCCTTTGGCGCAACTTGGCCAGGATCAACGACAGCGCAGCAGGCGTCATTCCATCGATTCGCGCCGCGTGCCCCAAAGTTACAGGGCGCGCTGCGGTCAGTTTCGTGCACAACTCGATAGAGAGTCCCCCAAAATCCGCGTAATCGAAATCGTCCGGAATCTGCCAACCTTCATCTTTTCGTAATGATACCACATCCCGTTCCTGCCGGACGACATAATTTGCGTAGAGCGCATCAATTGCCAATTGATTCGCTGTTTTTTCATCGATATTCTGGAGTTCGGGCAAAGCTGCTCGCAAAGCCTCGACCGTGATATCCGGGAAGGATAGCAACTCAAAACTGTTTCGTTTTACGCCATCCTGATTGACCCGAAACCCGAGACTATTTGCCTCTTTCGGTGTCAGGACAAGCGATTCCATCAGAGATCGGCCATTCTCAAGCATGTCCATCTTCGCTTCGAACGCCTCTTTGCGCTCGGAACTGATACAACCAAGTTCGATCGCGATTGGTGTCAGGCGCTGATCGGCATTATCAGCACGTAAGGACAGCCTGAATTCGGCGCGTGAGGTAAACATACGATAGGGTTCCGTTACCCCACGAGTGACCAGATCATCAATCATCACACCGATATAACTATTCGAACGGCTGAAAATAATTGGCGAGCGAGCCTTGCTGGCAAGTGCCGCATTCAAGCCGGCAACCATACCTTGAGCTGCGGCTTCCTCATATCCTGTGGTTCCGTTGATTTGCCCCGCAAGATATAGACCCGGAAGTGTTCGTAACTGAAGTGTCAGATCCAGCGCACGCGGGTCAACATAGTCATATTCGATCGCGTAGCCCGACTGGAGGATACGCGCCTGTTCCAGACCGGCAATCGAACGGACGTAATCCTCCTGCACATCTTGCGGCAGTGAGGTCGAAATCCCGTTTGGATAAACCGTATCGTCGTCGAGTCCTTCCGGCTCAAGAAAAATCTGGTGCGAGTTTTTGTCGGCAAACCGCATCACCTTGTCCTCGATCGACGGGCAATAACGTGGACCGATCCCCTCAATATGACCGCCATACATTGCGGATAGATTAAGGTTTTTCCGAATGATTTCGTGAGTCATCTCATTTGTATACGTGATCCCACAGGAAATCTGCCGTACAAACGGCTGATCATTCAGGAAAGAGAACAATGTCGGCATGTCGTCGCCTGGCTGGCTGTCAAGCCGGTCCCAGGCAATCGTTTTCCCATCCAGACGGGGCGGCGTGCCGGTTTTCAACCGGCCCAAGGGAAGCTCCAGAGATTTCAGTCTCTCAGCGAGCTTGATTGAAGACTTGTCTCCGATCCGTCCACCGGAATGCTTCTGACCACCTATATAGATGACCCCGTTGAGAAAGGTTCCAGATGTCAGGATCACCGCTTCGGCCATCAACTCGGATTCATCTGCCAGAACCACCCCTGTCACGCGATCGCCCACGAGGATCAAGTCGATTACCTCGCCCTCGATCACAGCCAGATTCGGCTGCGCTTTGCTCATTACCCCAATTGCCTCACGATAGAGCTTACGATCAGCCTGTGTCCGCGGACCCTGAACGGCAGGGCCCTTACGCCGGTTCAAAAGGCGAAACTGGATCCCGGCGCGATCAGCCGCCTGCCCCATCACCCCATCCATCGCATCCACCTCACGAACCAGATGGCCTTTCCCAAGCCCTCCGATCGCCGGATTGCACGACATCATCCCGAGCGCATCGCGTCGTAGCGTGACAAGCGCCGTCTCTGCTTCCATACGCGCGGACGCATGGGCTGCTTCTACACCGGCATGACCACCGCCAATAACAATGACATCGTATTGTTTCACGTGAAACACTCCTTACTTCCCAACGCAGAAACTCGAAAAAATCTCATCAAGAAAATTCTCGACATCGACACGTCCAACAAGAGATTCCAAGGCCCAAGCTGCCTGCCGGAGCGACTCCGCCGCCATCTCGCATCGTTCAGAGCCACGCGATAGCTCATTTTGCGCCGAATCCAAAGCCTCAAATGCACGTTCCATTGCATCACGATGGCGTTCACGCGTCATGACGCCGGCACCGGTTGCATAGCATTCCAAACGTTCGGCAATCATCGCGATCAAACGATCAAGCCCTTGCCCTGTCCTACCAGATACGCCAAAGCCCTCAACCAGTGTCAGATCGGCCTTGCCATGAACGAGGATATCCTCATCCAACGGTGAAATCAGCGGAACCTCTTCCCCATCCAGGAGGAAAACACGCAGGTCGGATTGCCGAGCCCGCTCCAGTGCACGCTCTACCCCGATCACCTCAATCTCGCTTTTCGCCTCGCGCAGACCAGCCGTATCCAGCAAAGTCACCACAAACCCTGCTATATCCATGCGAACTTCAATCACATCGCGCGTCGTTCCCGCGATTTCCGAGGTAATCGCCGCCTCGCGTCCCGCCAAAGCATTCAACAAGGTCGATTTTCCCGCATTCGGACGGCCAATGATTGCCACTTCGAATCCTTGACGAATACGCCCGGCGGTTCCGATACGACGTATTTCATCGGAAACTCCAGCCGAGACCGATGCGATCAGCTCCAGAACCTCAGGCCACACATCAGCCGGAACGTCTTCATCGGTAAAATCAATCGTAGCCTCAATCAACGCACCAGCCCGGATCAGTTTGGAGCGCCAATCCTCAACCACCTGCCCCACAGCACCGGACAAAACCTTAAGCGCCTGTTTGCGCTGCGCTTCCGTTTCAGCCTCGATCAGGTCCGACAGACCTTCAACCTGCGCCAGATCCAGCCGTTCATTTTCCAGCGCACGGCGAGTGAACTCCCCTGGTTCAGCCAAACGCAATCCCGGTTGCTCGCGCAATGCTGCAAGAACAGCCGCCACAGTCGCCATCGCACCATGGACATGCAGCTCTACCACTGCCTCGCCAGTGAAGCTTGCACCGGATTCGAAGCACAGCACAATCGCTTCATCAAGCTCTTGCCCTCCCAGACGCAGCTTGCGCAGCCCCGCCATGCGTGGTTCTGGCAGGCGACCCGCCAAAGCCTGCGCGGCATCCCAGGCTTGTGGACCTGAAATACGAATAACGGCCACGCCCGCCTTTCCGCGGGCTGTGGCCAAAGCATAAATCGTGTCCATCTTGGTCCCCTCATGAGAGAAGACAGAGCTTTGTCAGCCATTCATCGAGTCGAAGAATTCCGAATTTGTCTTGGTCTGCTTGAGCTTGGAAATCAGGAACTCGATTGCATCGGTCGTGCCCATCGGGTTGAGTATCCGGCGCAGCAGGTAGGTCTTCTGCAGATCTTTCTGATCCACCAAAAGATCTTCTTTCCGCGTACCGGACTTGAGGATATCCATAGCCGGGAAGACACGCTTGTCCGACACTTTGCGATCAAGCACAATTTCCGAGTTACCAGTCCCCTTGAATTCCTCGAAAATGACTTCGTCCATTCGCGAACCCGTATCGATCAGAGCTGTCGAAATGATCGTCAGCGACCCGCCTTCCTCGATATTCCGCGCAGCCCCGAAAAGACGTTTTGGGCGTTGCAGGGCGTTGGCATCCACGCCACCGGTCAGGACCTTGCCCGAACTCGGCACGACCGTGTTGAAGGCGCGTCCCAGACGGGTGATCGAGTCAAGCAGAATAACCACATCGCGTTTGTGCTCGACCAGACGTTTTGCCTTTTCGATCACCATTTCCGATACGGCAACATGGCGCGTCGCCGGTTCGTCGAATGTCGAGCAAATCACCTCTCCCGCAATCGAGCGCTGCATGTCGGTGACTTCTTCCGGACGTTCGTCGATCAGCAAAACGATCAGATAGCACTCCGGGTGATTCCGTTCAATCGAGTGTGCGATATTTTGAAGCAGAACAGTCTTTCCGGTCCGTGGTGGGGCCACGATGAGCAAACGCTGCCCCTTGCCGATCGGTGCCACAAGGTCGATAATCCGGGCCGAGCGATCCTTGATCGTCGGATCCTCGATCTCCATTTTCAGACGTTCATCGGGAAAGAGTGGCGTCAGATTGTCGAAAGCCACCTTGTGACGCGCCTTCTCCGGTTCCTGAAAGTTAATCCTCTCAACCGTGGTCAAAGCGAAATAGCGTTCATTCTCACCAGGCGCGCGGATCACACCTTCAACAGTATCACCAGTGCGCAGGCTATGCTGGCGGATCATGTCGGGAGAAACATATATATCGTCGGGACCAGGCAGATAGTTTGCCTCGGTGGAACGGAGAAATCCAAATCCGTCTTGCAGAACCTCCAGAACACCGTCACCCCCGATCACCCAATCATCTTCCGCATGTTCCTTGAGGATCGAGAACATCATCTCGCCCTTGCGCATTGTCGAAGCGTTTTCAACATCCCACTCTTCTGCAAGAGCAAGCAATTCCTTTGGGCTCTTGGCCTTCAGATCAGACAGATTTAAGCGTTCGTCGGACATGGATCACCTGAAGATGGCGCTACATGCCAACCGGCCCGTAACGCGAAAATTCGTCATGTAACTTGATAACCCCTTTGACCAGGAAGGTCAGGCTTTTGTCATCACATAGATGCAATCCATCTCCGAGTCAATAAAATTCAGAATTTCACGATCACAGCGATAACAATGATTATCATGAGCAGCGTTGGCAACTCATTCATCATTCGATAGTGGCGGCCCGGACGATTGACGGTTCCGGTCGCCAGAGCCTTTCGTTCCTTTGCGCACCACATGTGAAACCAAGTCATTCCGATCACGGCAAGTGTCTTGACCCAAGGCCAAGCAGAAGACCAATCGACAACTCCGGGGGTGAGGGCCAGCATCAAGCCGAACACCCAACTTGAGATCATTGCCGGATTCATGATTGTCTTGAGAAGTAATCGCTCCTGATGACGAAACAGCAGTTCCATGTCGCAATCGCGTTCAACACCCTGCTTGGCCAGTCCTTCAACGTGATAGACGTAAAGACGTGGCAAATAGAACAAACCAGCCATCCAGGAAATAATCGATATTACATGTATGGCTTTGATCCATGGATACCAGTTACTCAGAAAATCAGTCATCTTGTCCCTGCTTCAACTTTTTCTTTTTAAAATATAAGAAATGATGATGTTGTAAACCTTGTGAGATATGTTGATTAACATTTTATCAACAGTTTTTCCACTGTGAAAAACTTGTTTTGGAAATATATAATAGAAAAGATTGAAAGTGTGGTTTTTATTGGTGTTTTTGCAGACCCTTTCGTCAAGATGCGCTTTCGCCTTTGCTCAGTAAGATCAAGCCGCGCGTTTGATCCCGGCTTGACCCAAAACGAGCCATGTCCCGACTCAGCCGGATTAGCTATGATGCGTGGTCTCGGTGGGCTTTATTAGTCCGTCCTGAACAAGGGTTTCAGATTGGCACGTTGGCGATCTGAGACGGCCCGACGAAGGCCGTTTCAGCGGTGGTGGTCTGTCGGAGCGAGGTGAGAGCCCGGATCAACCGGCACAAGATCTCCCTCAGGTGTCTCAGGATCATGCGAATGTTGTGACCGCAGCCGCAGAGCACGGCGAACAGAGCGTCGCCGTCGGTTCCTTTCAGGGTGCTTCGCGTCAGTCGACCGTCGTTCTTCATGTGCCCGATCATTGGTTCAATGGCGCTGCGCCGTCGCAGGAGTTTGGCGATCGTCCTGGTGACACCTCGCTTTGCGCCACTGATGAAAACCTTCACATTCTGCACGCCATGCCCGCGGTATCCGCGGTCGACAAAGGCCAACTCTGGCCTCAGGTCGGTCAGGATCTCGACCTGTTCCAGCGCCTCGTGCAGCGTGTGGCCGTCGTAAGGGTTACCCGGCAGCGCCCGCATCCCGACCACGAAGCCGCCCCGGTTGGTCGTGGCCACGCTGACCTTGGTTCCGAACTCGTACCTCTTGTGCGCCTTGCCCTTGGAGATGCAGTCCACCGCCGGTTCATGCAGGCTGTAGAGTTTCTTCTTGTCCTTCGGCTTCTGCGCCAACAGCCGGTTCACCAGCGCGATCATCCCCACCAGGCGCTCTCTCAGCGCCCCCTCCGGAACCTTACCCAGTTGCCTCTCGATGTCGCGCAGCACGCGGCCGGTGTAGCCCTTGAGCCGGCGCAACGCCTTGCGCATCCGCTTGAACTGGCGGGCATGGGCGTAGCGCCCAACCTGACCGGCCAGCCGAGGCCCAAGACGGTTGTAGTTCTGGCGCAGGACGATCCCGGCTTCGCGAGCCAGCCCGACCAGCTTGCGCCGCGCCGCCTCATACAGCCGGGCATCCGTCGGGTGGGCGATGTTCTTTTCCATCACCGTGGTATCGACCGTGACCTGCTTGAGATCGCTGCGCTTCACCACCCCGGCGCGTTTCCCGGCCTCGATCGTCTGGGTCAGCATCCATTCAACACCCTCCTCGCCGATCCGCTTGCGCCACCGGGTCAGGGATGAGGGATCAAGCGGCAGACGGTGCTGAAAGAACGTCTCGCCGCAGAAGTGCTGCCAATACGGGTTCTCGGCCCATCGTGCCACGACCGCCTCGTCCGAAAGTGCATAGGCATGTTGCAGGTAAAGGAGTCCGGCAACCAGGCGCGTCAACGTCGCCGGGCGACCGGTGTGGGACGGAAAGAACCCGGCCCATTCCCGCTCAAAGACCTCCCAGTCGATCAGGGGGGCAAGTTTCACCAGCTCGTGGCGCATGTCGATCATCTCGACCAGGCGGGCGCGCAGGAGATCGTCTTGTTCCGGGAGCGGCTTTCTCGGCTTCATATCACGGCTCGAAATTGCAGGGTTCCTGCCGGGATAATACAAAACCTTGCAGGCAGCACCCAGCAATATCACATCATTCTCAAGCAAAATCAGCCGGATAAAAGTTGTTCAGGGCGAACTGAATGGGGCGGGTTTTTCCCGTCGACGCCTGGTCGACCAGCGACATCGCCCCGGCTGGTTGCCCTGGCGACGCATGTGGGCGGCAGAGGCCGGGATCGAGCTGCGACAGAGCTACAATCGGCTCGCGCCCCGGCTGGCTATGCAGGCGGGCCGCTACGCCCATGCCCGGCAGGTCCGCCGCATGCGCAAGGCGCCGAGAAAGCTCAAGGGGTACACGGGGCGGGTGATGCGCGACCTGCGCCGTCACCTCGACGAGATCCCGGATGGTGCCTTGCGCACCCGTGGTCCCGAAGCTCTCTGGCGGGTCAGCCGACCCCTGCATCAAGGGCCGAAGAGCCGCGGCAAGATCTATGCCCTGCATGAGCCGGAGATGGACGGCATCTCGAAAGGCAAGGCGCGGGTGCGCTATGAATTCGGCACCAGGGTCAGCATCGCCACCACCATCGGCGGGGGCGTCCGGGGGCGTCCGGGGGCTTCGTCGTTGGCATGCGGTCCCTGCCGGGAACCCCCTGTGACGGGCATACGCTGGCTGAAGCGCTGGAGCAGGTCGAGACACTGACCGGGCAGAAGCCCGCCCTGGCGGTTGTCGACCGCGGCTACCGCGGGCATGATGCGCGGGCATGATGTGGAGAAGACGAAGGTGCTGATCAGCGGCACCCGAAAGGGTATCACGCCCGCGCTGGCGAAACGGCTCCGGCGTGGCAGCGCCATCGAGCCCGGGATCGGCCACATGAAATCCGACGGGCGCCTCGCGCGCTGCACGCTGAAGGGCACCACCGGGGACGCGATCTTCGCCGTCCTGTGCGGCTGCGGGCACAACATCCGCAAGATCCTCGCCCACCTCCGAGCCATAATCACCGCGATTTTGGCCACCGTCCTGGCCGCGCTCAGACCCGGAAACCAGCGGCCTCACGTTGAAGTCAGCGCCTGAAACATTTGTTCAGGATCGACTCGGTAACTAGGCTGGAGACTTTCCTCCCGAAGTCGCACGGGCCAAGCCTCGTGTTGATGATAGGCGTGTGCTGAGCAGGATTATCTTCATTATAAAATAAACACTATTTTTCTTATTTAACATTGTGAATATATCTTTCTGGATAACTTTCTGGACAACTATTTTTCCACAATATGGGTAACTACATCTTAACAGGTGGACTATCATCATGAAAATATTATGAAATGATACCGTTCTGTGGATTTTTACGAAATTCCGCGATGTACTCATTTTAATCCATAGCCTTCTTCTTCTACTTGCGTATAGATTGATAAAGCGGCTGGTTTGCATACTTAGAGGTCGCCGCGGAACTTTGGAGCCGTGTTTGAGGTGGATCGCAAGACGACAGAGATGATCGGGAATGACCAAGAGCCAGAACCACTCGCCTGACTTGAAAGCCAAGGTTGCGTTGGCGGCGATTGCGGTATACGCCTTGCGGCGCACATGGGTGTTCTGCGGTGTTCTGCCGATCCTTGGCGATGTAACGCTCGAACGTGTCGCGGACGCTCTTGGTCTTTTGCATGATGGCCACCTGAGCAGCTATCCGGAGTGTCCGTCGCAATCGGGCGTTTGCGTATCTGGATCGTTTTGTCTGGCCGCGCAATGTGCCGGACTGGATGGTTGCGAGGTCCATCCCGCAGACCTGCAAGAGCAGACCTGCAAGAGCAGACCTTCAAGAGCAGACCTTCAAGACTTGGCGGTGATGCTGAAAGCGGCGCAGATCGCCGGCCTCCGCCGGAATGGTTGGCGCATTGATCGGTCCGGTCCCCGGGATGGACGTCAGCAATTGACAGTCGCCGTTGCTCTTGAGGAGATCGACGGTGCGGCCCTCGATCTCATTGCGTTGCGCAATCAGGCCGCGCCCTTCGGCCAGAACCGGTTTGAACATCCCCGCAGCATCGGAGACTGGCTTGATCGGCAGGCCTGCAGATGTCCTGGCTGTCTGGTAAATGTCTGCAAGCAAACGCTCTTTCGATACTTTGCGACCGACACCCTCCCGGGCGTCGGCAATGAACGCCGCCTGGCTCATGGCTGAGACAAAGTGCGGTGACGGGTACCCGTCGCTTGTCCATCCAGTATTGTGCCGGCGCCTGGCCGGAGGCGCGGCTCGGGGCTCCCCTTGATCTCTACCGCCAGCCCGACAACACCTTTGTTGCCCAGTTCATCGGCGCGCCCAGGATGAACATGCTGACCGGTGCTCTGGCCGACCGGCTTGGCGGCGCACAGGTGGGCATCCGGCCCGAACACATGACCCTCGCAACCAGGGACCCGATCCTGACCGGAAGGGTTGCTCACGCCGAACATCTCGGCGCTGACACCATTGCTCATGTCGAGACCGCCGGTGGCGCGCGGGTGGTAATCCGCATCGACGGCGCCACGCCGCTGGAAACCGGGCAAACGGTCGGGCTGACGGCCGCGCCCGGGAACATTCACACTTTCGCCCCGGACGGTACCCGAATCGCGGGGGGGCACCATGGCTGAAGCGCGGCGCAGAAAGTCGGGCTTTCAAAAGGCCCTGTCCGACGGACGGATGGCGGCGGTGCTTTTGTTCCTGCCACCCGCTCTCATCCTGTTCACCTTTTTCGTCATCCTCCCCATCGTCGAGGCGGGAAGCTACGCGGGCTACAAGTGGTCGGGCTACGGCGAACCCACACAATGGATCGGGATGCGCAATTTCGAGATCCTGGCGAAGCACAGTGTGTTCCATACGTCGCTCTGGAACACCCTCAAGGTCATCCTCGTCTCGGTACTGGTGCAGGTGCCCCTGGCACTGGGACTTGCGTTGCTGATCTACCGGAAAACCTGGTCCAACACCCTGTTCCGGCTGATTTTCTTCCTTCCTTACATCCTCGCTGAAGTCGCCACCGGCCTGATCTGGAGCTTCGTGTTTGACGGTGACTACGGCATTGCAGGCATGGCTACCGAAATGCTGGGCACCGACCCGATCTACCCGCTGTCAGACCGCGCCTGGGCGTTTGCGGTGGTGCTCTTCGTGGTGGTCTGGAAGTTCTTCGGTTTCCATATGATGATCTTCATTGCGGCTCTGCAGGGTATCCCCGAGGATCTCAGCGAGGCGGCCCGCATGGACGGCGCCAAGCCCGGTCAGATCGCGCGCTACATCAAGCTGCCGCTGTTGATCCCTGCGCTCAGCGTGTCGCTTTTCTTCGCCGTCATCGGCTCGCTCCAGCTCTTCGATCTGATCGTGCCGCTGACCAATGGAGGCCCGTCCAACACCACCCATACGATCGTAAGCTACCTCTACACTTTCGGCCTCACCCGGCTCAAAGTCGGCTTTGGCTCGGCGGTGGGGATCGTGCTGTTCATCGTCTGTGTGATCTTCGCACTGATCTACCGCAACACGGCCATGCGGGAGGCGAATTGATGAACCGGTTTCGATGGCGCGATGCGCTCAGGCTCTCCGCCCTGCTCCTTGTCGCAGCGATGGTTCTCTTCCCCCTGGTGGCCACCGTGCTCGGCGGGTTCAAGACCTCCGGCGAACTCAGGGTCGAACCCTTCTCTTTGCCCGAGATTTGGCACACCGCATTCTACCTCGAAGTGCTGACCGACGACCGGTTCTGGCTATACATGTGGAACTCGCTGTTCATCGCTCTGGCGACGATGTTCCTGACGCTCATCGTCGGGTCGATGGCGGCCTATGTGTTCAGCCACGTGCGGTTCTTCGGTTCCTCCTGCATCATGTCCTATCTGCTGCTCGGCATGATGTTCCCGATCGCTGCCGCCATCGTGCCTCTGTTCATCAAGGTGCGCGACATTGGCCTGCTCGACAGCCCTTGGGGCGTGATCCTGCCGCAGACGGCCTTCGGGCTCGGTTTCTCGGTGCTCCTGTTCAAAACCTTCTTCGACCAGTTGCCCCGAGAACTGTTCGAGGCCGCACGGATCGACGGGATCAGCTACACCGGGTTCTTCTTCCGCTTCACCCTGCCGTTGTCGACGCCTATCCTCGGCACCGTCGCTGTCTTCGTCTTCGTGACGAGCTGGAATAACTACCTGCTCCCGCTCATCATGCTGAACGCGTCCGATGAATTCCCGTGGACACTCGGAATGATGCAATATCGCGGCGAATTCATCGTGGAATGGAACCGCATCCTCGCCTTCGTCACCCTCACCCTGGCGCCTGCGGTGATCTTCTTCCTCGCCGCCCAGCGCTATATCGTAGCCGGCCTTGCTGGTGGAGCGGTGAAAGGGTGAGGCAGAGGTGGGACGAGCTGGACTTGTCTCGAACAAGTGCCGGGGTCATTGCTCTTTTGACCTTCTCCCCTTAAACTGGGCTATTCAAAGTGAGAGTTTGTTCTCATAACGTTCGAAGGTTGCACAGTCGTGATCACGGGCGACACCCGCAAGATCGGCCGCGCCGTTCCGGCGAACCCGGTGCGGTTCAAACCTGCGGTGGTTCGGGGATCAGGCCGGGCGGCGGTGAGTGCGGTTGAGTGCGACCAGGCCAAGCATTTGCGTCTGGAGCGCCGGAACTGATAACCATCCAGGTGGATGGGCCGGGATTGTTCCCGGCCTGTTCGGTTACACGAATATGAAGTCTTCTTGCGTCAGCAGACGGGCCTCAATGCCGGTGAGCGTGATGGTGTCATCATCGTCATAGGTGATCTGCGCACCTGAAGAGGTATCCGTAATGCTCAAATCGTTGAAGCTCAGACCAGCAATCGTGAATTCAACAAGGTCTTTCCCATTTTCGAAATCTGTAATCACGTCCACACCATCGTTTTCGTTGAAAACGAACACATCCCGATATCTACCGTGAGTGCCACCGGTCACGATGTCATTCCCGAATCCACCAATCAGGCGGTCAGAGCCTGTGTCGCCATATAGCGTATCGTTGCCGGCACCACCATCGACGAGGTCATCATAGCCGCCGCCATGCATCAAATCATTTCCGGGTCCCCCAAACAGATCGTCGGCTCCATGCTCGCCAAAGAGGCGGTCATCGCCCTGCCCGCCATAAAGCTTGTCGCGGTCTCGCCCGCCCCAGAGCTGATCATTGCCGCGCCCGCCTGACAGGATGTCATTGTTGTCATGTCCGTCGAGACGATCATCTCCGTCTTCACCGTAAATGTTGTCATCGCCCTGGTCGCCGCGCGCGTAGTCATTGCCATCACCCGCATGGATGACATCGCGACCATGATTGCCGTAAAGAGCGTCGTTGCCACCCGCGCCATAGAGGCGATTGTCCTTGTCGTCCCCGTCCAGGCGGTCGTTGTGTTCTCCCCCCGCCAGCCATTCGATATTGTTCAGCACATCCCCGGTGGCATGTCCGCCGGTGGCTGTGCCAAGCTGGAGGTTTACCTCGACGCGGGCATCCGAGGACGCATAGCTCGCCAGGTCGAACATGCCGCTTCCGCCATCAATGGTGTCCGCACCGGCCCCGCCTTCCAGAACGTCATTGTCTTGGTCGCCATAGAGCCTGTCGTTGCCATCCCCACCGATCAGCAGGTCATCAAGATTACCGCCGCGCAAGGTATCGTTTCCGGCCCCGCCATCAAGCTGGTCGAAATCGAAGCCACCACGCAACTCGTCATTGCCATCCCCACCGGTCAGGATGTCATTGCCACCCCCGCCGTCGATATAGTCATTCCCTTCTTCGCCTTGCAGAGCGTCATCCCCCAACTCGCCGTAGAGCCTGTCATGGTTCTCGCCGCCCTTGATACGGTCGCAACCATCTCCACCGTAAAGCGTATCATTGCCTTTGCCGCCATCAAGGCGATCCGAGCCATCCTGACCTTCGAGCGTATCGGCACCGTCCCCCCCGGTGAGGAAATCCGATCCCGTGCCGCCTTCGATGGAGTCGTTGCCAATGTCGCCGGTGATCACATCGGCCCCGGAGCCACCCTTGATCGTGTCGTCTCCGGCGCCCCCCTGAATGACATCGGCGCCGGAGCCGCCTTCAATCACATCGTTTCCGGCTCCGCCATCAAGGCCATCAGCGCCGCTTTCTCCTTTCAGGCCATCCGCACCGTCTTCGCCATACAGAGTGTCATTGCCATAGCCTCCATAGCCCTTGTCGTCCCCCGTCCCGAGCAATGCGTAATCATCACCCGCGTCCAGTTTGGCCGTGTCGTTTCCTCCAGCCATGTTGATGGCGTCATCACCATCTCCCAGGAAGTAGTAATTGTTGCTGCTGCCATGGCTGCCGGTGAGACGCACGACATCATCGCGCAGGCGCCCGCCATCACCCCAGCTTACTGTCGGGCGATGGAATGTGTCGGAATTGTCGAGGCTGCTATCCCGGTTGACCAGCCACTGCGTATCGCCATCGCCATAAACAACGGCCTCGATATCCTGAACCAGAATGACCTGTTGTTCAATGTCGATGATCCGGTACTGGTTGATGCCCCTGGCTCCGTCACGCACATAGTCCACCTTGTAATCAGAGCGCGCGCCGGTGAGGTAAACCCTGTCTCGCCCCTTGCCGCCAAGAATTTCGTGGAACGCCCGGTTGGAGCTGACATGAATATTGTCGTTGCCGTCACCGGCTTCGACCCTCTTGTTACCCCAGCTCTCGATATGGATGGTATCGTTGCCCGAGCCGCCCTTGACCTGGTCGTCTCCCCAATGGGTGCGGATCACGTCATGCCCAGCCCCGCCGTCGATGATATCATCCCCGCCACCGCCGTTGATCGTGTCATTTCCAGCCCCGCCCAAGGCAACGTCATCATATTCACCGGCGTCAATGTCATCGTCCCCGTCTCCGCCATCGAGATAATCGTCGTGACCACCCCCTTTGAGAATATCCGCGCCGGAACCGCCGATCAGCATATCGTCGCCCCAGCTGCCATCAAGCGTATCATTGCCGGAGCCACCCATCAGCACGTCATCGTCACCGTGGCCGTAGAGCTTGTCGTTGCCCGACCCGCCAAGCAGCATATCGTCGCCATCGCTGGCTTCCAGAACGTCATCTCCGCCATCCCCTGAAATCAGGTCATCGCTGTTGGAGCCACGCAGGGTATCGTTGCCGCCCTTGCCATGCAGGTTCACCGCAATATCGGACTCGTGCATGCCCCCATCGAAGCGGTCTGCCGCATCCGTACCGTGGGCCACCTCGAACCGGGCTGCTGCGAGATCAAGCGTGACGCCGCCAGTACCCGTTGCGACGGCCGTGTCGTACCCCCAGCCGCCATCGACCACGCCATCGACCACGCCATCGGCCGCATCAAGGAACACCAGGTCATTGCCCCTGGCAGCCTTGAGCGTATCCGCGCCTTCGCCCCCGGCGAGCCTGTCATTGCCATCCCCGCCCGTCAGGGAGTCATTGCCGCCTCCACCCGAGAGGGCCACATCACGGCTATGGCCTGATGCGCTGATGCGGTTGGCGCGCGCATCGCCCACCACGCCATCAAGGTTTTCGCCATTGGCGTCGAGATTGGCAGACCCGGTGCCGTCCATCACCGCGTAGCGCAGGGTCGGTCCGGCCTCAAACGCGATATTGTATCCGATATCGGTCTCGACCCGCCGCCAGCCATCCGTATTGTAATCGAGTGCCAGATCCCCCACACCGCCTTCGATCACCTCGCCATTGCGTGTACAGGAAGCCGTACCCAACAGCGTGCTGCCGAAAACGGTGATGTCGTTTCTGTTGTCGTCGTATGCTGTTGCATCATCATACGTCAGATTGATCTGGCTGAAACCCGCCTCCGCGAGGGTTTGCAATTCACCGTCGTCGGCAATGCCATTCGTGTTGATATCCTGCCACACCCGAAGCTCGGACCATACCGTGTCTGCCGATGACAGAACCCCGTCACCATTGCCACCCAGTCCGGCAAGGGTATCAAACATCGCCAGGGCTTGCAGGTCGGTTACGCCACCGGTGGGCAACCACTCGGTAAACGCGAGTTCCTGCGTCATGTTTATCTGACCGTCGCCTGCTCCCCGAGAGCCATCCGCATTCAGATCAATGACAAGGAACGCGTCGTCCGGACTGACCCAGGCGGAGCTTTCCAGAAAGCCGTCAGCATCCATGTCGAAAGAAACCGCGCCCGTGACATCGATCTCGATACCATCCCCATCCATATCCAGGATGATCGGTTTGCCGCTGCCGCTTGTGTCTCCTTCGCCACCGGGATTGCGGTCACGCCAACCGACACCATCATTGTAATCCCGCCAGTTGGGCACACCGTCGTTATCCCGATCTCCGCCCCAATGGCCGATGTTGGAGTAATCCTCGTCGTGCCAATCATCAATATCGTCGTCATCCTGGTCACCTGACCAATCCACGCGATAGGGCTCAGGCTGATCTGTCTCGTGAAGCGGGCCATCAATCCCCTCGTCGGGCCTGGCAAATGTACCTTGCAAGCCCAGGCGGCCATCCAGCCCGATACCATCCGCAAAACTGCGACCAAAAGCGGACAGGCTTTCCAGGAAGTTTCCCGAGGTCAATGTCGGGGTGCTTGTGCCATCGCCGTTGTCGACATCAACGACCTTTCCATAATGATAGGCTTGGCTTGGTGTCCAGTTTCCAGATACCTGAATGGTCTCACCATCGGGTCCGTTGAGTGTTTCAATCCGGCCTTCGTCATCAAGCGTGTATGTCGTCGACCTGTTATGCACCCTCGAACAGTTGGCAACATAGGTGTGATGCTCCGCCACCTCGAAGTTCCAGGTGCGCCAGCCGCTTTCAGGGGCGTCATGGGGTCTTTTCCGGTCGGTCCCGCCAAGTGACCTGCCTTCAGGCGTAGCGCTCCAGAACCCGGGCGGGCGCATGGAAATATCCTGTGCGTGATCTGGCGGTTGCGCGCTTCGGGCATCAGCCTGTTGCACGATCAGAACGGGCACACCGGAAAACGGTGCCCTGGGTTCAAATGAGATTTTTTGCATAACTCCCCCCGATAAAGCGGTATCCGAGCCGCTTGATGAACTTGTGTGTACGCTTCAGATCGATATCCGAGGTCACATGGAACAAGATCTCTTTCGATGATCGTGCTTTCGACCAGGTCTCGATACCACGCAACAGTCCGAGCGCGGCGCGCCCGCCCCGCAGGCCGTGGCGCACCTCACGCAGCACATTGATCGTGTGGATGGTGGTCACCAGAGTGCCGGTTCCGATGTAATATTCCCCGATGGAGCAATAGGCGAATCCAGCAGGCCTGCCGCGATTGCGTGCAACCATCACGGCATGTCGCTTTGGATCGGCTATGACGCGTTCGACAATCGCGCGCACTTTTTTCGGCGCAAACGTGATATGGGAAAAACGGCTTTCTTCATGTGCGCGTCTCGCAAGGAAAACGATGTCTTCGACAGCGCCTGTGTCCGTGATCTCGGAAAAGGTCAAGCCGGACGTCTGCGGGGCCGGCACACCACTTCCCGCCTTGTCTTGCAAAGCGTTTACCATGACTCACAACGGCCTTTACCAGATCACTTCGGCTTTGGTTGTCTTGCGGCTCGCAAAGTGCGCAACCGGGCCATGCGGTGCGTCCGGGTGGTGGGCAAAGGCGGTCGGGATGTTTGGTTCGGGTTTCGAGGGCTGCAACAGCGTGCCCGTATGGTTGGTGTTCAGGCCGACCATTGCTTCGGGCGCGGGCATCCGCGTGCCGATCTGCTCCCATTCCGCGGCCTGATAGATCGCCTCAAGCGTCACATCAGAGCGTGCAAGAATGTAATCCTCGGGGTTTGGCAGATCTTCCCCATGGGCATGGGGAAAGCAGAACATGTGCTCCGCGACGGTGCCGTCCTCATCCTTCATCATGGCGACCATGTAGCCATCATCCGAGACCCTCCACCCTGCCTCCTGTGCCAGTTCCATGAACGACACGTCCCGCCCGTCCGGCAGAATGATCCGGGTGCCAAAGCGCACCTTGCCAGGCCTGGGGTCCGTCCATGTGCCATCGGGCTTTTGCAGGCTGGCCGAGGCATGGATCATCCTGTCACCCATGGAGCCAACCTCGCAGTTGGTCGTGGCGCGGATCATCGTGCCATCGGCCCGCATGATCGCCCCATCGGTGCGCAGAATGTCCATGAGCGGAACATGCTGGTCCTTGAATGTGCCATCGGCGCAATAATACGCATGGCCAGGCGTCACCCCCGTGCCCCAGAAGTCCAGAATATGGGTGGAGATGTTGGTCATGGTGCGCGTGACAGGCCCGGGTTTGATCCGCCCCTTGTCGTCGTAGGACACGACCAGATCACCAACGCGGATCTCCCGGATCGGCTTCTCCCACACCTTCGAAAGAACAAGACCTTCGTCATAACTGCCATCCGACCGTGCCCCGAACGACAAATCAAAAGGCCACATCTGAATAGGCGTGTCGCCAAGAAAACAGTGGTGCGGTGCAATACTAGAGGTATCAACTACATGCCCCTTAATTGGACCAGTCGGAACATAATCTGGTGTTAAGTTCCCGCCCGGATATTGACCTTCAACGCCGGGCATAAAGCTCCAAACTAGGCCGGGTGCTGCTACCATATCCTTAATGCTGAAAAGATCACCAACATGCCCGGGATGCCCCGTTGCTTGATAAATACTATCCGCAAAGGTTGCGCATGTTTGGGCATGGCCGTTAGGCCCAGAAAAAATCGAGTAGTCATAGGTGTGACGTCCATTGACAAGCCCTTGAGAATAATTTGAAAGGGCTTTAAATTGTTCTCTTGTGACGGGTACGCTTTTGGTAACGACAGAATATTGTCCAGGTTGGAGTTTGTCGCTCTCATCCTTAATAATACCATCGCTTACTGAACCCAACCCACGAAATGCAGTACCCTCGGAAAGCGATGTTTGGTTAGCGCCAATGGTGACCGAAAGCCCTGTAGTATTGTCACGAAATGTTACGTTTATATGACCAGAAACGGAGAAGCCGTCGCCCAAGGAGCCAAAGCTTCCATCATATACGTTGAATTTTACTTCGTAATCAGCCATTATTGAGCCTCGATGTTGAATATGGTAAAGCCATTGCACTCTAAGGAACCAGATAATACAACATTCCTAGAAGACATTTGGAATTCGTATAAGCTGTCATAACCGCGACCCTTAACTGAAAATACAAGTTGCAATGCCGATTCAGTGAATTTATGAGTTTCGTGATTGATAATATCAGAAATGTTCCAATCATTTCCAAGAGCAGCGATAGAAGCGGAAACGGATTTTAGATTTCCCAAGAGTGTTCTTCTCGTACTTACTATTGCGAATACCGGTGAATTCCAATTCCAGAAATTCGGCCATATCATTTCTGATGTTACGAGATTATCTTGTGCGCGCGACCGAGCATATCGAGCTTTTTCAAATCCTGCGAGCCAATCATTATAACCAAGAAATACAATATCATCACATGATAGAGACTTGATGTCTGAACGTGTTGAGGTTTTAATATGTAATGCGCGTTTTTTTTCGATATTGGATGGGGGTGTGTTGCCAAGCTGCATATCACTGCCTCGGAGTATAGTCTCAGGGTTATCTATCTGCACACGGAACAAGTCAGTGAAAAAACCCCTGAGATTAAAAAGCGGATCACCCATGGCTGCACTGTGTGAAGGAAAAACAAAACACAGCGCTATGACAAGAAGTAGCGGTTTGAAAAAGTTGAGATTATTCCAATATTCATCGGCCATCTCAGAAGAATTTGGTTGATCAGACATCAGAACCTCCTAATTTTATTATCCAGATACTGAAACATCAATTCAGTGACAGCATATAGGCAGTGATCAATACGTGCTCCAATATTACCTTCCGGCTGCACACTAAATATACCTTGGCAAAAATCTCCACCCAAGTTTGAAAGATATGCAATATCAGCGTCATTTATGCTGGAAGAGGTCTTTTCAAGATATTGCTCCAGATAAGAGACAGAAGAAAACCTGGAATTATTTATACAAGGCCGATCACTGCGAGCATACCCTTTAACATAGGTCATGCAATCCTCAAAAGTGTCATTTAGGCACTGGTTTATCGATTTTTCTCCACTCAAAAAGCAAACAGAAAAATAATTACCGGTATGATCGCCAAGCCGCTCAAGTGGGTTTTCTTCGTCCCCATGTGCCTGAGCAGCCGTAAGAAATAAGCACATTATGAGTATCAATCTTTTCAGATTTCTGTAATGCTCATACAGGACATACTCTCTAAACATATCTGAAAACCCTCATTTCCATTCTACCAACCAGGCCGCTCGAATCGGTTATTTTTGTCAGGTTCGATCTCCGCACGGACAATCAGTATGTTCTCCGTTGCAGAAACTTGTAACGTGACGTTTGGGATTTTGGAAGGGTTTTGTCCTGATCGGGCATGATCATCGGATATACTCGCCTTTCAACCACAGACCGGAACCTTGACGCCCGGCCCCACGCACGGACCGCAGCGCGGACTGAACACCTGTTCTTCGGGAGCGTAAGTGGAACCAGGGCCGAACGTCAAGAGCCGGACAAAAGGATTTCCACCCTGTCTGCATCCGTATCATCGAGCGGCCTGAAATTGAGGGGGGCCACTTGCTTTGCAGACCCGGTTCTTTGCGGAGCGAAGCAAGCGAGGTTCGCTTTCATTGCAAAGAACGAAGGGCTTCTGCCGATCAAACGCCTGTGCCGGATCATGGATGTCAGTGCCCGTGGATACCGCGCCTGGCGTACGCGCCGGGTGAGCAAGACGCAGCGGGCGGACATGGTCGTCCTGGCCCATATCCGCGAGCAGTTCGCGTTGTCTCTCGGCAGCTATGGACGCGCGCGCATGGCGGAAGAGCTGCGAGAGCTTGGCCTTGCGGTTGGTGAGCGGCAGGTTGGCCGTCTGATGCGCGAGACCTCCATTGCCGTGAAGAGACACAAGAAGTTCAAGGCGACGACGGACAGCAACCACAACTTCAACATCGCGCCGAACCTTTTGGATCGTGACTTCTTTGCTGAGCGGCCGAACCGGAAATGGGCGGGTGACATCAGTTATGTCTGGACCCGAGAAGGCTGGCTGTACCTGGCTGTGATCATTGATCTGCACGCAAGGCGCGTCATCGGATGGGCGGTCAGCAGCCGCATGAAGCGGGCTCTGGCGATCCGAGCTCTCAAGATGGCTATCGCGCTGCGGAACCCGCCGAAGGGATGCATCCATCACACGGATCGTGGCAGCCGGTATTGCTCTCACGACGATCAGAAGCTTCTGCGTCAGCACGGCTTCAAGGTCTCCATGAGCGGCACGTGCAACTGTTACGATAACGCTGTCGTCGAGACGTTCTTCAAAACCATCAGGGCGGAGCTGCTCATCAAGGCCGAGCTTCTGTGGCAAAGAACCTGGGAGACCCGGCGCGCCGCAGAGATGGCGATCTTCGAGTACATCAACGGCTTCTACAATCCCCGCCGTAGACACTCAGCTCTGGGGTGGAAAAGCCCGCTGGCCTTCAAAGCAAAGGCCGCTTAAACGAGAAACCGGAGCAGCATAAAACCGGTACAGGTCCAACAGCAGCACCAGAGCTGAAAGAAATGTTGATACTCCTTCCCGATGGGTTTCCTGCGGCCACTAGGGAAGAAAGAGGAAAATAGGCCAACTGCGTCAGACCGAACAAAACGAGGGATGATCTAAATTCTCGAATCTTCGCTACGTTTTCCCTGCCAAACATAATGCCCTCTCCATAGAGAGCGAACAGCCGTTTCAGCCGGAGAAGCCCCAGCACCAGGGGGCCGGCTGTTAGCAGGACGACGACTAGATGAAGAACGTAGAGAACGAAGTCGTTCAACCGGATCTCCAGCGTCTCGCCCTTGGTCCACCACAGCCAGTCGCGGCAGGTGCCGGGGGTCCATACGAGACCCGGCAGGTCGATCCAGTCGGCATGGCCCTGCAGGAACACGATCAGGAACCCACCCCCGGCGAGATAGGCATTGAGTTGCCCAGCATGGAACCGCGGCGCTTCACTGTCCATCGCATCCGGCATGATCACTGCGGCAAAGCGTGCAAGATCGACCTTGGGCAGATCGTGGATGTAGATCGCCGTATCAATGTAGTGGTGAAAATCCTGATAGCTGCGCAGTTGCCAGCTGTTGCCCCAGTGGATATAGGCGATACCCTCACGCACGAGGTGTCACCTCTGAGCGGAAGAGCGGTGCAAATGTATGCCGGTTCGTTCCGCCGAACGCGGCGCGGCCGATGGGCAGACCGTAAAGCTCCGACAGATGTACCGCCGTCATCACCTCGGCCACCGGGCCGGTGCGATATTGCGTCGGACCGGCCATCAGCAGCACATGGCTGGCAATCTCCACCGCATGTTGTGGCGTGTGGGTGCTGAAGACAATGGTCTTTCCGTGGTCACCCTGCAACCGCGCGAGCAGATCCAGCAGGACATCTTGGTTACGGTAATCGAGCGCCGCGCAGGGCTCGTCGAGGATCAGAAGATCGCATTCCGAGGCAAGCGCCTGGGCGATCATCACCAACTGCCGCTGCCCGCCGCTGAGCGCATTGAACGCGCGGGATTCCAGCCGCGCGATGCCCAGCAGCATGAGGGCCTCGCGCACGGTGCGGTAATCGCGCGCCTGCGGCGCACCGAACAGCCCGATGTGCCGCGCGCGGCCCATCAGCGTGATATCGAGCACGGAATAGCTGAACGGGACTTCGAATAGCTGCGGCACGAAGCCGATCTGGCCGACGATGCGCACCCGTCCCCGCGCTGGTGTCAGGATCCCGGTCAGGGCACCAAGGAGTGTCGTCTTTCCGACACCGTTCGAACCCAGAACGGCGAGGATTCCGCCCGCATCCAGGTCGAAGCTGTAGCCCGATAGGATCTTGTTGCGGCCCCGGGTAACGACGAGATCCTCGACCTCAATCATGGGCCCACCCGCCCTGTACGTGCAGCCGACGCAGGATCACGGCAAAGACCGGAACCCCGATCAGCGCGGTAATGATTCCGAGGGTGATCTCGGCGGTCGTCGCGGTACGGGCGATGTTGTCGACCGTCAACAGGTAGATCGCCCCGAGAAGGCCCGAAGCGGGCAACAGCCGCTGGTGGCTTGCCCCCACGAGTGCCCGCGCCGCATGAGGGACCACCAGGCCGACCCATCCGATGATGCCTGAGGTGGCAACCGCGCCGGCCGAGATCAGCGCCGTGGCGATCAGGATCATCCATTGCACTAGGGCGACGGGTGTCCCCAGTGCACGCGCCTTCTCCTCCCCCAGTGACAGGATGTTGATCTGGAACCGCGAAAGGTGGATGACAAGCGACGCTGGCAGTACCGCGGCCGAGATCAGCGCGAGATCGGCATAGTCGCTCGATGCGATGCTGCCCATCAGCCAATAGGTGATCGCTGGCAACTTATGGAACGCATCAGCCAGGAGCTTGGCAATCGAGATCGCGGCCGAGAAGAAGGCCGAGACAACGACGCCGGCCAGAACGAGCGTCAGCATGCTGGTGCGCCGCCGCATCGTCGCCAGCATCTTCACGAGCAGAATGCTGCCCATCCCGAAGGCGAAAGCGATGGCCAGCAGCGGCGTGCCGGCAAAGCCCAGAAGAATCGCCAGCGTGCCACCAAAGCCGGCACCCGAGGTCACGCCGATGATCCCGGGATCAACCAGCGGGTTGCGGAAGAGACCCTGCAGGGTGGCACCTGATACCGCCAGACCGAAGCCGATGACCACCCCCGCGAGGATCCGCGGCAGGCGCACCTCTCGACCACCAGTTCCTGCACCGGCTCCCACGTTGTGGTCTTGAACGGCACCAGGTTGTCGGCCAGGATCGCCGCTACCTGGCCGACACTCAGATCGTAGCGCCCCAGTGTCACCGAGACCAGCATGGCCGCGACCAGCATCACCGCGAGGCCTGGCATCACGAGGGTCGGCGCGATGCGTGCGCCAGCCTTGGTTTCGGTTGCGAGCGTGATCATGGCACCGTCACCGGAACAGGCTGACAAACCCCGCAGAGTCTGCGTTTGCCTCGGTCTCCAGCGCGACGTCGAGCTGTTTTGCGCTCAGCCCGCTGCCGTAGATCGTCTCGTAGGTATCGCTGATCTGCTGCCGGAAATGGTTCCCGAAATCACCGCCATGTGCCACCATCGCCAGCCAGATCGAGGTCAGGTAGATTTCCGGCGCATCCGGTGTGCGGGCAAAGAACGGCTGTTTGTAGACCCGACCGTTCTTGACCGCCGCCATGTTCGACAGGATCGGGTGATCAAAGAACGCCTGCGGATCCAGTTCGGTCGCGTAGGCCGGGATCACGATAATGTCGGGGTTCCAGACCAGGAGTTGTTCCAGATCCACCGTCCGCCACCATTCGCCGCTGTCGTCGGCTGCGAGGTTGGTGACGCCACTCAGCGACAGATCCTGCGAGCCGTTGGCGATCACCCGGATCTGGTCGCCGATCTGATCGATATGCAGGACCGAGGGCCATCTCTCGGTGCCGAGCGCGGTGACTTTTTCGGCCAGATCGTCCAGGGCTTCCCTCTGCATCCCGAGAATCGCCTCGGCCCGCCCGGGTCTGCCGGTCATCAGCCCGGTCAGTTTGATATAATCGAGCCGGTTCTGCTCGGTGCAGCAATCCCAGCCGATGACGGTAAGGCCCACCCGCTCCATCGGTTCGATGATCTCGGGGTCATAGATCCACTGGATGACCGCGTCGGGGGCTTGCTCCAAGATCGCTTCGACATTGGGCACGAACCCATCCTGCGCCGCGTTTGCCGGAACCCTGGCCATCCCGGGCAGGATCTCGGCGTAAAGACCGGAGGTGAAGTAGCGCGTGAGCGAATCCCGGTTCATCCCGACGATATGCGCGTCAGTCTCGTCGATGGCGCGATAGATCAACGGGGCCGACCTCACGATCGTCACGACCCGCTCCGGTGGGCTGTCGAAGGTAATGGTGACGCCGCGATGATCGTCGAAGGTGACCTGCGCTTGGGTTGCGGTTGCCAGCGCGACGAGCACTGCAAGTCCTCCCGCGGTCGGGAAGAATGGAAGACGGTTCATTATGCTGAACTCCAGACACTTGGATTGGGCCGGTCTGACTGGAATTGGCTCGATCTGTTTCCTGACAGATATAGTCAGGTGAAAACACGGATGTCAAGACAAGCTTGAACGCGATCTCGGTGGCTCTTTTGATGGCGTGGCTGCCCCCTCGTGACGGTATCGCATTGTGTCAATGTGACGCGTGTGATCCGCCAGGCGACGGAGCAGGGAGACGCGTCGGCACAATTCAATCTGGGCCTGAAGTATGCCAAGGGCGAACCCGAGCCGCCGCCAGAGGCCCCGTCCGGTGGACTATCCGCATGGATTTCGACACTCGTCAAGATACGCTTAAGAGTGGGGAATTACCCATCGTTTCATTCGGACGAAAACGATGCAACATCAAATGACGTGGCCCAACACCTTATGTGTCTCTCGCGTGCTACATTAGCCCCGCCACCGCTCCCGGCCAAGACCGACGACGGGGGGTGGGATACAGCGCTTGACACGTGGTATGACCACGCTCGCGAGCGGGCTGATCCCGCCTCTCCTCACCGTCTCGAAGGGTTGGCGGTGGCCCATTTGCGGGACCGCGAAGCATAAGGGAGGAAGCATAAGGGAGGAAGCATAAGGGAGAGAGACATGATGGCAGCGACGGCAATGATTGGTATGGATGTGTCCCGCGATTGGCTTGATGGTTGAACAGGTGATTGCCAAGGTGCTTGAAAAGCCGGGATTTTGCTGCAATGCTGATTCTGCCATTCCTGACCCAGGGCCACCCATGTCCGCCGTTGTTTTCGACACTCGCACTTATGTCAAGCGCCTTGTCTCGGTGGGTTTTACCGAACCGCAAGCCGATACGCCGACCGAAGAACAGTTCACCCCGATCGACGATCAGCTTGCCACCAAGCGCGACATGAACGAGATGGAGACCCGCCTTGAACAGCGGCTGACATTCGAAGACGCCCTCTTGCGCGTTGGCAAGGCGGCAATGAATCCTGCCTTGATCAGTCACTCGGCACCCGTGTCGCTGAGCGCGCGGCGCGCCACCGACGCCATAGCACGTCTCGTGGCCTGTCGGGACATCTGGCGCGGAAAAGCCGACGCGCGCCGGAGGACAATGGCATGACGGTGACCGCCCCCTATATCAGCATGACAGGCATGACAAAGTCGTTCGCCGGGATTCAGGTCCTCAAGGGCATCGATCTCGATGTCCGCCCCGGCGAAGTCCACGCACTTCTGGGCGAGAACGGTGCCGGGAAATCCACGCTGATCAAGATCATTGCCGGGCTCATCCGCCCGGATGGCGGCCGGTTCGAGGTCCAGGGCGATGAGGTGCGCTTTACCTCCACCCGCGATTCCATCGACACCGGGATCGCAACGATCCATCAGGAACTCCTCCTCTTCCCCGATCTCTCCATTGCCGAGAATGTCTTTCTCGGAAACTACCCGCGCAAGCTCGGCGGCGTGATCGACTGGAAAATCGTCCGTGCACGCACTCGTGCGCTTCTTGATCAACTCGACAGCCATGATCTGGATGTCGACGCCAAGGTGCTTACTCTCTCCATCGCACAGCGCCAGCGGGTCGAGATTGCCAAGGCCCTGAGCAAAAAGGCCCGCATCCTGATCATGGACGAACCCACCGCCGCCCTGGTCGAAGCGGATGTCCAAAGGCTGATGATCATCGTCAAACAACTCCGGGAACAGGGCGTCGGTATCGTTTATGTCAGCCACCGGATGCCCGAGATATTCGCCCTGGCGGATCGGGTGACAGTGATACGGGACGGCGCATATGTTGCCACAACCGAGATCGGGGAAGTGAACGAAGGCGATCTCGTCTCGATGATGGTGGGTCGCTCGATTGAGAATCTCTTCCCGAAGAAAGACGCCGGAATCGGCGCGCCTGTGCTCTCGGTCAGAAATCTCAACCGCGGGTATCTGGTCCGGGATATCTCCTTCACCCTCCACAGGGGCGAAATCCTCGGCATCGCCGGTCTTGTCGGCAGTGGTCGAACCGAACTGGCACTGACCCTCTTCGGCATGACACCCGCGCGCTCGGGCGAGATCATTATCGATGGCGAAACGGTTCTCATCCCCTCCCCGCTCCGCGCCCGCGACCTCGGTATCGCCTATGTCCCCGAAGATCGCGCCCATCAAGGCCTGGTCCGTGCCATGAGCATATTCAAGAACGTCACCATGGCGAGCATGGACAAGGTCGCCTCCGGCATCTTCCTCCGCTCCGGTTGTGAACACGCCCGCGCCGCGTCCGCCGTACGCAACCTCAGCGTGCGCTGCCGCGATTTGGATCAGACAGTCGGCGAATTGTCAGGCGGGAACCAGCAGAAAGTGGTCATTTCAAAATGGCTCGAAACCACGCCCAAAGTGCTTATCCTCGATGAGCCCACCCGCGGCGTCGATGTCGGCGCGAAGGCCGAGATCCATTCCATCATGAGCGAACTTGTGCAAACCGGCGTATCAATCCTGATGATCTCCAGCGAACTGCCCGAAGTTCTGGGCATGAGCGACCGCGTTCTTGTCATGAGCGGCGGCCGCATCACCGACGAAATCGACCGCAGTGAGGCAACACCCGAGCGGGTCGGCGCCGCCATGACAGCCCATAAACCGGAAGAGGTGGCCCTGACATGAGCAATACGGCAAGCAGCCATGATGAAGCCCCGAGACGCACCGGACTGTTCAGTCGTTTCTTTGCCGAATACGGTCAGGAAGCCATCGTCCTCGGCGCGACGCTGGTGCTCTTCGTGATGGTCTCCATGATCAATCCGAGATTCACTGGCACCAACAATCTCAACACGGTTTTCGGCGGCAATGCCTATATCGCCGTCGCCGCCATTGGTATGTCCATGGTGATTATCGCCGGTCATATCGACGTCTCGATCGGCGCGCTGATCGGCGTCCTGGCGACGATCTCGGGAACCCTTGTCGTGTCGGGCTACCCCGTCTGGGTCGCCTGGTTCGTGCCGGTTCTGGTCGGAATGGCCATCAATTCGGTGATCGGCATCCTCGTCGCCTATGCCCATATTCCCTCCATAGTCGTAACGCTAGGTGCCATGTCGATCCTGCGCGGCGGGCTGATCAGCATTACCGGCGGCGAATGGATCTCCGGGATGCCGGCCGCCTATCAGATCGCCCAACAGAAGATCTTCGGCATACCCTCGCCCTTCGTCATCATGCTCGTCCTGACAGTCCTGGCCGCCCTCTGGATGCGCTACACGCCCTTTGGCCGCTCGTTATATGCCATCGGTGGAAACTCCGAAGCAGCCCTTGCCACCGGAATCCCCATTGCCCGACGCACCGTCGCGGTCTTCGCCATTCACGGTGCCTTTGCCGGACTGGCCACAATGCTCTATGCAACGCAATTGCGGGTGATTCAGTCGACCGTGCCACCCAATCTGGAACTCACCGTCATCACAGCCTCGGTGATCGGCGGTGTCTCCATCCTCGGCGGCACCGGCACGGTCATCGGCTCCACATTCGCCGCGATCCTGTTTGCCACCATCAGTTCCGCGCTGATCTTTGTCAACATCTCGGCCTATTGGCTGAATGCAGTCATCGGCGCGCTGATTCTTGCCACGGTCCTCGCCGATATGTGGCGGCGCCAGCAGGCCAAAGGGTGACGGGATGAAGCGCAACATTCTCCTGCGCCCCTGCGCCCACGAGACCTTCCTCGCGCTCCTGCTGGTTGCGGTCCTGATCGTGCTGTCCTTTCAGTCCGACAAGTTCCTGACCGTCAGCAATCTCCTCAATCAGGGCAGACTGATGACCGAGGTCGGCCTCATTGCCATCACCATGACCTTCGTGATTGCAACCGGCGGTATCGACCTCTCGGTCGGGTCCATCCTTGGTCTCGTGGCCATCCTGACCGGCGTGTTCTGGCACAATCTCGGCCTGCCTCTCCCTGTCGCGGCCTTTGGCGCGATTGTAATGGGAACGGGGGCCGGGTTCGCCAATGGCTTGATCATCACCCGCTTCGGTGTCCCGCCCCTGATCGCCACATTGGCGACACTCGCACTCTATCGCGGTCTTGCCGAGGGGATCAGCCAGGCCCGCTCGGTGCGCGGATACCCCGAATGGTTCTATGTTCTGGGTCAAGGCAATGTCGCCGGTATCCCCACCCAGTTCTGGATCCTGATCATAGTCACCGTGGTCGCCTCGATCATCCTTGCCTGCACAACCTGGGGCCGCACCATCTACGCCATCGGCTCCAACGAGACCGCCAGCCGGTTCTCCGGCCTCTGCGTCGAACGCACCAAGCTTGCCCTCTATACCCTGTCGGGCCTTTCCGCCTCGGTCGCCGCAGTGATCTTCGTCTCGCGGGTCTCGACCACCCGTTCGGACATGGGGGCCGGCATCGAACTTGATGCCATCACGGCCGTGGTGCTGGGCGGCACCCCGATCTTCGGTGGCCGCGGCACGGTCTTCGGAACGGTCATCGGCCTTTGTCTCATCCAAGCGTTGAAAAACGGTCTGTCCCTTTCCGGTGTCAAGGCAGACGGCACGATCATGCTGATTGGTGCCATGCTCATCTTCGCGATCCTCGCCAGCAACATCTTCGGGAGAAGTGGCACCCGAGCCTAGGGAGAACACCTGGGCTCGCCGCTTGATCAAGGGTCCGGGCGCAATTTGGAGGAAATAGAATGTACAAGACGTTTCTCACAGCCGTTCTGGCGGTGTCGCTCTCGTCGGGCGTCGTCCACGCGGCCAAATGGACCGGGGCGGATGACCTGCCAACCCAACCGCTCCCCTGTTCGGGCGCAGCACCCACGCCTGCGGCCATGCCATATAATGGCGAACAGCCCGCCAGCCACCCGGACAGAAAGGGCAAGCCCCTGAAGGTCGTGGATGTGCCCAAGCTGGTCGGCATAGGCTATTTCAGCGCCACATCCAAAGGCATCGCCGAAGCGGCTGCCGAAATGGGCAACATGAATGTCAAGACCGACGGTCCCAGCAAGGCGAATATTGACGACCAGATCACCCTGATCGACAACTACATTACCAGTGGTGTCGACGGCATCCTGTTCGCCGCCAATGACCCGGTCGCCATGGCCCCGATCCTGAAAAAGGCACTCGCTGCAGGCATCGATGTCGTCGGCTATGACGCCGACTCCCAACCCGATGCCCGCGAATGGTTCGTCAACCAGGCACAGTTCAACGGGGTCGCCAAGGCGATGGTCGATTCAATGGCTGCCGAAATCGGCGAGGACGGAGCTTTCGCCATCGTCACATCCACCTTCACCACCCCGAACCAGGCTCGCTGGATTGCCGAGATGGAGGCCTATCAGACCCAGTGCCATCCGAAGATGAAATGGCTGGAGACGGTCGAGACCCAAGAGGACAACATCCTCTCCTTCAATCAGGCCAATACTCTGATCAACAAATATGGCGATGACCTGAAAGGCATCTTCGGCATGACCACCGTCGCGACCCCGGCCTCGGCGGATGCAGTGACGCAAGCCAATCTCTGCGGCAAGGTCGCGGTTGTGGGCATCGCGACGCCAAATGCGATGAAGCCCTATGTCAAGGACGGTTGCGTCAAATCCGTGGTGCTCTGGAGTGCGGTCGATCTCGGCTACGCCGCCACCTATGTGCTCCGCGCGGTAGCAGACGGAATGCTCAAGCCAGGTGACACATCCGTCAAAGCCGGGCGCTTGGGGGATCTCTCGGTCATCAACGGCTCCGAGGTTCTGCTCGGCGCCCCAACGGTCTTCACCAAAGACAATATCGAGAAATTCGACTTCTGAGCAAAACCGGAGCGTACCGATCGGCCCCGGCGACAGCCTTGTTATCCACATCTCCCGGTTCTCCGCCCTTGTGGGGCGGAAGTTCAACAGCACACAGGAATTCGCAGTGATCCCGCGCGGGGGAAATCTGCACGGGAGACGGTTCGACGCAAGCCCTGTTCCCACCGCCACTTTCAGACACCGAATCCGTCCAGGGGCCCCGATTGGGGCCTTTTTTCTTTTTGTTTCAAAGGGGGTTGGCAGCGCCATCCGCCCTTCGGAGACTGGGCGCTTGACGCAGGATGGGTCTCCGAATGGCCCGCGTCTCTCTTCGAGCGCCCCTCGACGGTCACGGGACGGCGCGAAACATCCATGCATTTCCAATGGGTTGCCGGGCTCATGGGTTCGCCTCGTTCGCGAGATAATCCGGTGACGGAGACCGACACGAAGGCGCAGGGCGGTCAGAAGGACGGCTCCGTGGCGGCCGATAACCAGGCCGTGGCGCTGGTGCATGGGGCCGGCGACTGCAACGAATTCCCTGCCGGATATCTCTGATGACAAACAGACTTCACGCCCATAGCCTGGCGCAATGTCGAACGGTCCCTGGACGGATGAAGAGAACGACCTGATCGTCGCGGATTACTTCGCGATGCTGGCCGACGACATCTCTGCGCGCCGCTACAGCAAGGCTGAACACCGCCGCGCACTCCTCCCGCTGCTGAACGACCGGTCCGAGGGCTCCGTCGAGTTCAAGCACCAGAACATCAGCGCGGTGCTGAAGGGCCTAGGCGAGGACTGGATCCTTGGCTACAAGCCCGCGTTCAACTTCCAGATGACGCTGGTGGATGCCGTTGCCCGATGGCTGGCGCTGAACCCGGCCTGGCTCGGGCGCCAACCTGGCCTGCAACCCGCCGCTGGCCTACGCGAGACGGCGCAGATCTGGATCGGGCCGCCGCCGACGCTGTCGAACCAGCCGCCGCCGCAGGAGCTGGACCAGATGCTGCACATCGCCCGCAAGTTCGACGTGGCGGGCCGGGATGAGCGGAACCGGGCCCTCGGCCGCGCGGGCGAGGAGCGCGTGCTGGCGCATGAGCGCGCGGCCTTGCGGACGGCGGGACGGGACGATCTGGCGCGCAAGGTGCGCTGGGTGTCGGAGGAGGATGGAGACGGCGCGGGCTACGACATCGCCAGCTTCGGCCCGGACGGGCGACCCCGGCTGATCGAGGTCAAGACGACGAACGGATGGGAGCGCACGCCCTTCCACATCACCCGCAACGAACTGGCTGTGGCCGAGGAGCGCCGGTCGGAATGGCGTCTGTTCCGGCTGTGGAATTTCTCCCGCGAGCCGAAGGCGTTCGAACTGCACCCGCCACTGGACGCGCATGTCTCGCTGACTGCGACAACGTTTCAGGCGAGCTTTCACTGAGGCTCAGTCGAACACCCGCTCCGGCTGTTCGTGCCACGGCAGGGCCGCGACGTCGGTCAGTTTCAACAGGGTCACGGCGGGCACCTCGCGCTTGTAGACCAGTCGCTTGAGGACACCCGGCGCGAGATAGGCGAGCCGCAGCTGGCGGCTGACATGGCGTTCGGCCAGCCCCACGGCTTTCGCCAGATCGGTGACCGTGTTGAATTCGCCAGCCTCCATGCGCCGCCGCCAGCCCCACGCCCGGCCGATGGCGCGCAGGATATGCGGATCCTGCGTCCGGTCTTCGCTGGGCAGATAGGTGGAGGGCGGCATGATCTTCGGCCGCCCGTTCTGCTTGCGGACCTTGAGCGGTACGAAGATCTGGATGGACTCGTCGGGTTTCATCATTCTGCCGCCACCTTCTTTCGTGGCGCCATCATGTCGCGCATGACGCCCGAGACGCCGTCGGTCCGGACATCGATCACCAGCCCCTCGGACGTCACGGTGACCCGGCGCACCAACAACTGCACGATCCGGGTCTGCTCCGCAGGGAACAGTTGGCCCCAGACGTCTTCGAACGTCTGCAGCGCGGAGATCACGTCGGCCTCGGCGAAGGCGTGACCCTCGCGCGCCAAGTGGGCAATGACCTGTGCCGTGATCGACGGCGCGCGCATCACCCGCCGCAACTCGGTCACCATAGCCGTTTCCACGAGGTCGGCAGGAAGACGGCGCGGGATGCCCTCATCGCTGGGTTCGCGATTCTTGATGACGTCCATCGAGACGTAATACCGGTATCGCCGCGCGCCCTTCTTCGTGCTGCTCGGGGTCATGGCGGCGCCCGTGGCCGTGAAGACCAGCCCCTTGAGCAAGGCAGGCGCTTGCGCGCGGGTGTTGTTGGCGCGCTTTCGCGGGTTCTGCCGCAAGATGGCATGGACCTGATCCCACAGCTGCTCGTCGATGATGGCCTGATGCTCGCCGGGATAGGCCTTGCCCTTGTGGACGGCGTCGCCTCGATAGATGCGGTTCACCAGCACCCTGTAGAGATATCCCTTGTCGACCAAGGTGCCCTGCCACTCCGATTTCAACTGGGTGACGGAAATGGACTTCAGCGCGGCCAGGCGCGCGGGGATGGGGTCGGGCTTCGTCATGCGTTTCTCCGGTGAGTTGGAGTTGTATGACGGCATTGGTCGTCGGGATAGTGTAGGCAACGTTCTCCAATATTGTCAGATACTTCGCGCCCATCCTTACAGAGCAGCCGAACCAGCCCGAGCGTCAGCAGGCCGCACAACTCGGCGCGGCGCTCGGAGGCGGTCATCTGGTCGGGAGGGAGCGGGTTCGGGCGTTTCATATCTTGGTAGCCGTGATCGGTGGTGTGCTACCGATCAAAAGCCATGCTACGGCTGGCGCGGATCAGAAAAGCCCACCAGCTGGAGATCGCCGAGCTCTTTGCCTCGATCATCTTGGAGCGCCCCGGCTTTTTCGACGGCGATGATGCGCAGGATCTCTACACGCTGCGACCGATCGAACTCGCCGGTCCCAGTTTCACCTTCGATCACGCATACGATCCAATGGTTGACCGCGTCCTGATAATCGAGGCCGCGGCAGACCTGATGGTGCCTAGGGCGTAGACTCATAAGAACCATATTACGGTTGCGGCGATTTGCGCGGCAGCGAGGACTGTTTCGAAGCATCGGAAGGTGCGCAAGGACAGTTGGCGCCAGTCCTTGAGACGATTGAACATGCGCTCGATGATGTTGCGGGTTTTGTAGAGATCCGTGTCGTATTCGCATTGCACCTTGCGGTTCTTGCGCGGCGGGATGCAGGGGGTTGCGTCTCGCTCGCGCAGCCAGTCGCGCAGGTGGTTTGCGTCATATCCGCGGTCCGCAATGACCGTGCAGTCTTTGGCCACATAGGGCGCAAGGCATTGACGTGCCTGCGTAATATCGGCCCGGTTGCCAGCCGTCAGACACAGGTGAACCGGACATCCGGTCCCATCGCAGACCAGATGCAGCTTCGCGTTCAGCCCGCCTCCGGTCTTGCCGATGGTCCGACTGTGGCCCGGCCGGAACCGGTGTTTTTTTGACCCCGTTGGCCGCGATCCGATGCGTCCTGAGGTTGCTGGTTGACGTGGCGGGCGTCGATCATCAGCGTCGAAAGATCGGCATGTTCGCGTGCCAAGGTTTCGAACAGCCGCGCGAAAACACCCGCCCCGAAAATGCCTGGCTCGGACCAGCGTTTGTAACGATTGTTAACAGATCTCTGAAAAACGTTTCTGTTTTTGTCAGACAGCGGTTCGCTACGAATTCCGGCTTCGGTTTGTACCGGGTATTGCTACGTGATGTGGCTTTTGTGGGTGCGATCTGATCTCCACGTTTCTGATTGCGCCGCCAACAGGCCGGGCCGCCTCGCCAGCTTGCTGGCTGCCATTGTCATTGTGAACCTGGCACGCACCTTTTCGATACCGCGATTTTTCGATACCGCGATGCGTTGTCTGGGCCATTCCGCCGAAGGTTTTTGCCCAACCGAAGGGCGCCTCGATCTTCTTTCGGGCCTTCCGGGACACGGCGTAGCCGGAATGTCTTGTCGTTCGCCGGTCGATGGCGGCGTAGCGGGCCTTTTGGGCGATGTGCGGCGTGCCACAAGCCTGCCGCAGATGGGCAACGAAGTCGGCGCTGTCGTATCCCTTGTCCGCCCCGAGGGTCAGTTGCCGGGTCGAACCCGGCGCATGGCGGTGGATCATCTTGAGCGCAGCCTGGCGCTCGCCCTGTCCATCCGCATGGGTCAGCTCGGCTTGCACGATGAGACCATTGCGGTTCTCCATCAGCGTATGCCCTCAGCGTATGCCCTCAGCGTATGCCCCATGAAGCACAGCATCGCGCCTGCGCCAGCCGATTTCTTGTAGAGCCGGGCATCCGGGTCGGTGACCGATGCATGCGTCGTGTTCGAACGCTTCTGGCGCTTGAAATCGACTTCGGCGTTACGGGATTTGCCGGGCATCGGAGGTGTCTGGGTCGTTTCGGGCTGGCAGGGCCTGGTTGGCGTTTTGTCGGTTGGCGGTGCTGGTGGACCACCCGGTTCGTCTGTCTCGGGCGGCGCTTTCGGTCGGCTGTTCCATCAACGGCCGCTCGGAGCGAACCGAAAACAGGATTTGCAGAAGGCTTGCGCGGATCAGGCGCTCAGGGGCAATCGAGGGCCGGCCTTCGTCGGAGCAGAGCGCCGCAAACTCCCCATCAAGCCCCGCCAGAGCCTCATTCACGATACGCCGGATCAAACGGAGCGGGGGCTTGGACGGGATCCGATCCTCAAGATCGACATGGCTGAACAACGATCCAGTTCTCTCGTCCGATCCACGCATCTGCCACCTCCAGACCTTGGCAAAAATGCTTGAATCACAGGACAAAGAGGCTGTAAAGGAGGGGGGGTTCAGCAGCCTGCTAAAGCAGCAAATACAGACATGATGTCCTCCTGTGAAAATTGCAGGATCGCAGAATGCACCAAAAGTCCGAAATGGCGTGCCCGCGATTACGTCATGTCAATATTGAAAGGGCGGCCTGAAATGGGCATGGTATCTCAAAGCCCGACACCCACGACAGGCATCGCACCCTCCGCGGCCTGCCCGCACAGCGCTTATCCGTTTTGCCCGCCGTTTCACCGGATGACACCCCGGCATTCGGACACCTGTCCTCAATGACCGGAGACCAGAGACCTTGCTGTTTTTCCCCCTCCCGTTCCTGACCGCCTTCTTTCTGATCTTCGTGATCATTCAGCTTGCTAGTTATATCGGGCGAGGTCCCGGCTGGGTGGTACTGCTGACCGTGGCGGGCTTTGCGCTGCAATCGGTGTTGCTGGGGGTGTCTTGGGGCCTTCAGGACATGCCGAAGCTGCCGCTGATTTCGCTGGCGGTTGCACTGCCGCCGCTGACATGGTTGTCGCTCAACGAACTGGCGGGGCGTACCGGGCGCTATAGCCGGGTGGCGATTTTTGGCGGGATCGCGGCGCTTGTTGTGGTGACCAGCACCGCGTTTCTGCTTGGCAATGACGATATTGTCGATGCGCTGTCGATCATGGTTTATCTGCTGTTCGGAGGCCATCTGATCTGGTCGGGGATGAACCTCGATCTCGACTGGATGGCCAGCCGCCCGTTGCAAAGCCTGATCCCAACCCGGCGCGCCTACATGCTGGCGGGCACCATATTGCTGGTCTCGGCGGGCGTGGACGTAATGGTTGCGCTCGATATCCGACTGAACAACAGCCGGGTCTCGCCGGCGCTGGTGGGCTATTCCAACCTGGCCTTCCTGCTGGCGCTGATCGTGGTGTTTTTCACCCGTCACGATGGCACCGCTGCGCCGCCGCGACCGCAACAATCCCCGGAAGATAAAACCAGCGCAGAAAGCATCCTCGCAAAGCTGGATCAGGAGATGGAGACCAGTCATCTCTATCGCAATGAAAGCCTCTCGTTGAACGAGATTGCGCGCAAGATCCGCGTGCCAGCGCGTCAGGTCTCCAGTGCGGTGAACACCTTGCGGGCGATGAATGTGCCCAGATACGTCAACACATTCCGCATCCGGGATGCGTGTCGCATTCTGGAAGAAACCGATATGCCCGTGACCGAAGTGGTCTTTGCCGTGGGGTTCACCACCAAATCAAACTTCAACCGCGAGTTCCAGCGCGTGACCGGTCTGAACCCCAGCGCCTGGCGCAGCCGGGCCTGCAGCCCGTCTGGCAGCCGTCCCCATGCGGATACGGTTCGGGAGCAGGAACACGCCTCGGAGACCTAAAAGCCTAAGCCAAGACCGGATTCCCGTTTCGGGACGTCCTCATTCGTGGATCAGGTCGCGCGCCACACAGCTGAACCGCTATGTCCGGTCCAGGCGACAACGGGCCCTGTGGCCCCCGCAAAGGAACATCGGACATGAAACGCAAAACCAAGATCACCCTCGCCGCCCTCAGCGCTGCTCTGGTCGTGCTGAGCGCTGCGCCACGACTGGTTCATGCGGAATACAGCCAGACCATCGCACTGAAGGACGTCATCGGGACGGTTATTCTCCATGGTGACGGCACGGCCCTGAAGCTGCGCACACATGACAGCGCCACGCGGGAAGCCCGGATCACCGCCAGTCGGAAGGCCGGGTCGTGCCGCAGCGCATCGGCATCGTCATGATCGCGCCATCCCTGGGCGGCCAGCAGGATCGTGGTGCGCAGGAGCGAGGCCAGATCATGCGTGACATCCTGCGGCCGCCGCGGATCGCTCAGACGATCGGTCATCCAGCCCACGATGCCGCTGTTTTCGAGCACCTCGCGCAGAAGGATTGCCCCGGGATCTCCGGTCAGCCGCTCTGCCCGGCTCTCGATCCGAAGAGAGCGATTGAACCGGGGCGCCACCAGCGATAGCGTTTCACCCATGCGTGCGTCCGATGCTGCCGTTGATCCTTGTCTAGAAGACTGAATCTACAGCGCTTTCAGGCGCACGCAACTTTCCCAGAAGAATTGGACGAATAAGGCGGGCTGAAGCTGCGCACACATGACAGCGCCACGCGGGAAGCCCGGATCACCACGGAGGACAATATCGGCTGTCCACTCAACTCCTCGGTGCACACTGAAGGCGACCAGTTGCAGATTTTGGTCAAAAAAGGGCCGATGCGGATTGGCTTCTGGTGCGATCCCGATGTGACCCTGTCGCTGCCTGCCGGTATGAATCTTGAAATCGGCCTGAGCAATCTCGCAGCCGACATCAAGGGCTCTTTTGAGCAGGTTTCGATCCGAACCGGCCAGTCGGTGATTGATTTTGATGGGCGCGCGGCGCATTTCACGCTGAAGGGTCGCCGCGCAGCAGTGCGGCTCAACTTCCCCCGCGATATGCCGCGCGAGGCGGTCGAGCTGGATGTGGACACGATCCTGTCGCAGGTGACCTTTAACGGTGTTTGAGATTGTGCCAGCGGTGCCTCTGGCCACAGATGCGCTGCGCTTGCGTAAGTCCCGTGTCCCTCAGTTTGCCGTGATCGCGAAACGCATCAGCCCCACCTGTCTCAGATGCACGCACCCAGCAACGGAGCACAGTCGTATGTATTCCAAGATCCCGTTAGGCCTGAGCCGTGCCAAACCCTCGCTTCGTTATAAATTCCACCGCTTCCTGCTTGAGCGCGCGGCTGAACACTCTTCTCGTCATTTAGATTCTCCAGTTTCGTGAAAACCTTATCTCGGTGTCCACGAAACCGGCAGCGGGCCAATTCGCACACTATGCCGCCAATCACAGGCGATTGCGACCTTGCACACTGTGCACCCAGCAGCGCGGGTCTAAGGTGGGGTGAGGTCAGATCAAACCTCTACACGGCGGCGTTAAGCGCTCTTCGCCTCAAGGCGACCATGCAGTCGAGCACATCCTTTTCGATCAGTTTCTTGCGGATCTCGCCCACACTCGACTTGTTCGACGATATCAAGCCGTTCGACAGCACGAAACCGGCCGTGCCGGCAGGTGAAAGGTGATGCACGATGTGCTGCACCCAGGCGAAGTTGGCGATGTCGAGGCTGTCGGTCCACAGGCACAGATTGAGGATCGCGCGATCTTCGACCCCCTGATACCGGCGCAGGACACGTTTGCGGATGTAATAGACACCATCGCGCAGGAAGGGCTTGAGTTGTGTCATCAGGTCTCGGGCCCGTGAATCGTGGCCCATCCTGCCCCGATCCGCACACTTTACCAACCGCCAGATGTGATCCGGATTTTGATCCCTGATGTGAGCATGTGAGCGGGAATTGTCTGTCATATCAGGGCAATGTTCGAAATATTATAATATATTTCAATATATTAATATTCAGGCAACGGAAAATACGTGGCGCACCCATCATGCGTCATTCAAAAAATGCAATCCATACTTTTCAGATAGTTAATAATGTAGTGTGAACCGTTTTGTGAACCTGATTGTGAGCCTGAAAAACAGTCCCAGTCCCAATTCTTGCCTGCCCCCCATCCCGAACAAGCCGTCCCAACTGTCACAACAGCCCTGCCGGGGCGGTGTGGTTGGAGATGACGAGTTCGCGTGATCTGGCCGTGGGGGCATTGCGGGATACGGTGTAGCTCAGACGAACCTCGTCGATGATGAAATCCGCGAAGGTCTCCCGGATCTCCGCCGTGTCGTTGATCGAGAGCAGAAACCGGCCCCTGATCCGGCCCAGCTGGTCGGCCATGCGCCCGAAGTCCGCGCGCTCGAACAGGCCCTGGCCGTAATCCGCCTCGTTCCCGAAATATGGCGGGTCGAGGTAGAACAGGCTGTCGGGGCCATCATAGCGGGCGATCAGGTCGGACCAGTCCAGGCATTCGAACACGACACCATCGAGGCGTTCGTGGGCAGCCTCCAGGATCGGCTCCAGACGGGCCAGGCTGAAGCGCGGTGCCTGCTCGGGCGCGACGCCGAACACGCCCCGGACCTGCCCTCCAAAGGCCAGCCGTTGCAGATAGAGGAACCGCGCGGCCCGTTCCAGATCGGTCAGGCCAGATCGGTCAGGGTCGCCGGATCGGTGGCGCGCAGGCGCTCGAACTCCTTGCGCGAGGCCAGCTGGAACCGCATCACATCCATCAGTTGCGGATAGTGGCGTTGCAGGATGCGAAACAGGTTCACGATGTCGCCGTTGCGATCGTTGGCGACCTCAAGGCGGGGCCGGAAGGCGCGGCGCAGGAACACGCCGCCCATGCCGACGAAGGGCTCGACATAGGTCTTGTGCGGGATGCGTTCCAGCCGCTCGATCAGCGTTCTGGCCAGTTTGCTCTTGCCGCCCATCCACGGCGCGACGGAGGAGGGAGCTACGGGGCGGCCGGGCGTATCTTGCGCATTGTCATCTCGAAACGGTCTTCTACTGTGCGCCCGCTCGCGTGAGCATGGGCGATGATTCGAGATCATGTCATCGGCACCGCTGCTGTGGAAATCAGACGGTGTGGTTTGCGGTGCTGCCACACCGCAGACCCCCATTTCAGGAAAACGGGGTGTGCTTTTCGTCTTTTCAGGCGCCTGTGTTCGGTTCCTGTTCGGGTGCCGTCATGGGGAAAACGGGTGCGGCGGGCTGATTGGGGTTTGCGGCTCGGACACGAAAACGTGATTCTGCGAGCGGTCATCCGGGGGATAGGCTGTCACGCAAATCATCAGGGAGGCACGTGATCATGGATCGTTTCGGAAAGGGGATTTCTCCCAAGGAAGCTGCCGACTGTCACAAGGCGGCGGAGCAGGGGGACACGGAGGCGCAGGTCAAGTTGGGCCAGATGTATCACTTGGGCCAAGGCGTTGCGCAGGATGACAAGGAAGCGGTGCGCTGGTATCGCAAGGCGGCAGAGCAGGGGCTCGCGGAGGCGAAGGTCAACTTGGGCTATATGTATTACACTGGCGAAGGCGTTGTGCAACATTACAAGGAAGCGGCGCGCTGGTTCCGCCAAGCGGCGGAGCAAGGAGAGGCGGATGCGCAGGTCATGCTGGGTGGGATGTATGAATCTGGCAGAGGTGTTCCCCAAGATCCGGTTCTGGCGCATATGTGGTTCAATATCGCGGCGGCGCATGGAGACGAAAAGGCGCAGAAAGAAAGGGACCGTATCGCCCAAAACATGACGCCGAAAAAATTGAAGAGGCGCAAGCGCGGGCACTTAAATACGTGGAACAGCACGACGAGGGCTCCGAAACCGAAGAGTCGGAGGATTGATGATGGCCAAGGGGGCATGATCAAGGCCCGACCGCCGCGCGTGAATTGCCGGGTGAATATTTTGTCGTCCGGAAATGAAAAATCCCCGCCTCACCTGCGCATCCCGAGCAGGCTGAGGCCGCCGATCGAGGCGAGCAGGATCCAGCCTTCCCATTGCTGCATCGCGCCGGGGAGCGCCGCGATCGTCCAGTCCTGCGGAAAGGCGCAGGATCGGCACCAGAAGATCGAGTAGGCCACCACCGCGCCGAAATGCAGCCACACCGGCGCGGCGAAGGCAGCAAGCAGCCAGAAGCCGCCCGCGCGCAGCCAGTCGGCACGGGTGGTCAGGTGCGCCTTGAGCAGGTCGCCCTTGATCTTTTCGCGGTCGGTCTGGCTCTCGATATAGCGATCGACGGTGCCGAGTGCGCGGTCGAGCGCGCCGCCGGTGAGCCAGCGGAGAACCGCCCCGATCATCGCCTCACCTGCGCTTTCAGTCGGCCGAGGACCCCGGCCACGGCGAGAGCGACCAGAACCCACGGCCGCCAGCCCTCGGGCAGCATCGCCTTCACGTCCGGCGGCAGGTCCGTCCAGACCAGCGGCAGCAGCGCGATCGCGGCCAGTGCCTGCACCGAGAGCCACCGCCATGCCTGTCTGTAATCGTCAACGAGTTTCATGTTGGCCTCCTGTGAGTGGATGGGTGATTTCCTTTGAACCCGGTTTTGCGGGCAAACCATTGGTTTCAAAGCGCTTCATGCCGATTTCCTTGTGATTGCCCTGATGAGTGTCGAAACCCATGCGGAAAGACCGCCGGACGGGGCCTCTGGCGGCGTCCCGGCCTGCACCGGACCATATCCGCCTGCCGCAAGCGCGGCCTCAAACGCCAGCGCATGGCCCGCGACGATCTGCGCCCTGTCACTGCCGTTGACGATCCGCCGCGCGCCGACATAATCGCCGGGCAGATAGTCGCTCAGCTTGTGGCCGGGCTTGCCGTCCGCGCGGGTGAAGAGCCCGGTCTCGCACCCGTCCACGAGGATCCGCGCCGCGAGGTCCGGGTCCAGCGCGCGGTCGGGATCGGACGCCAGATCGGTGCCGATCATCGCCCCGGCCTTGCGGTAGTTCTCCTTGTGGGTGAGCTGGACATAGCCGCGCCCGAACCACGCCTTGTCGTCCGCATCCCGGCGCCAGTAGGGGCTGCGCACCCACGGCAGATCGCCCTTGGCCCAGGCATGTTCGAGCCGCGCGATCGCCTGATCGTCGGTGTCGGCCAGTGTCTCGCGCACCGGCTGCATGGTGTGGGCGGTCTCGTGGCAGGCGGTGGCCAGCAGATAGGCGGTGTAGCTGATCGGCAGGCGGGCCATGGCCGTCAGCAGCACCTCGATCCCCGCGACCTGGCCCTGGCTGAGGTGGCCACCGAACGGGCCATCCGCGCGCAGGGCCTGGAAGAATTGCGCCCTGTCCATGTTGTTTTCGTCCATGTCGTTCTCCCATGAAAAAGCCCCGCGCAGAGGGCGGGGCGGATCTGTGATGGCCATGTGGTGGCCAGAGGTGCTTGGGGGCTGCTTGAAACGCCAAGGCTTTGCTGCCATATTTGACAGGTCCTTCCTGACCCGAGGCCACCCATGTCTGCCCTTCTTGCTTTCGACACCCACACTTACGTCAAGCGCCTTGTCTCGGCGGGGATGCCCGAGCCGCAGGCCGAGGTGATTGCCGACGAACAGCGCAACCTCATCACCAACGAGCTTGCCACCAAGCGCGACCTCAAGGAGCTTGAGGCTGGCTTGAAGCGCGACATGAAGGAGCTTGAGGCCGGGTTGAAGCGCGATATTACCGACGTCAGACGCGAGATGAAGGAGATGGAGCTTCGTCTCGAACAGCGGCTGACGCTGCGTCTCGGCTCGATGATGGTGGTTGCGGTCGGCGTGGTTGCGGCGCTGGTCAAGCTGCTGTAGGGGTCTGCCGCGTCATTTCCTCGCCATCAGCCTGTCCTGCATGGCCTTGACGGCCAACTCGCCGCCGGACCCCATGAGAAACCCGGCCGACAGACAGGACAGCACGCCCGCGCCGGTCATGGCATTGATGACATGCGCCAGCGCGCCGCCGAGAAACATCGCGGACAGCGCCCCGGCAATGGCCTGCACCACCCGCCGTTTCCACGGTTCCTCAGGCGCCAGGACGGCGCGGAACGACATCCCGCAAACACCGGAAAAGGTCATCAGAACCATCTGTTCCTTCATGTTGGCGAACAGCGCTGCCAGGCTTGTCTTGTATTTCATCATGCAATCTCCTCTGGTGGTTCACGTTCCGCCGCTCGGTGCGATACCGGTCGGAACAGGTGTTTGATCCCATGATTTGACGGTGTGATGTTTTCACAGGAATGGAAGGACGCCCGCGCCCCGTCGAACGGCGCGCCTCCGTCAGAAATTGATCCGGGGCGCAGCGAAATCGTGGATTGCTTCGATGGAATGCGCGCGACGCATCGCTGATCCTGGCCCGCTATGATCAAATGCTTCTCGCCAGTTGGCGACCTGATCGTCGGTCAATCGTGACTTTGTCAGGTCGTACAGGTGCGAGAAGACAGCCCTCCTGATGCGGTCCAGTGCCAGTTCCCGCTCTTCGTCGTCATGAGGAGACCGCGTCCATCGCGAGGGTCGCTCCAGCCACTTCGAGGCTTCCTCCTGAAGTCTGGCCAGAAGATCGGCGACGGGAGTCAGGTTGCTCGACATCTGGCTGCTCTTCGAGGCATTCCAGAGCCGCTACATCGCGCGCGGCATGATCCTGGAACGGAAAAAAAAATGCCTCATCGCCCTTGCCGAATGGGCCTTCGGCGGGGGCGAGGACTTTTGCCGGGCCTGCGCACAAACCTGCCCGAACTGCCCGAACTGCCCGAAAACACTGAACGCGCCGCGCAGCATCAAGGGCTGGCAGGTCTGGACCCTGGTCCAGCGCCTCGATGGGCAGGTGCGTGTCGCGGGCGGCATGGGCGGCACTGTCCTGGGCTGGGACATGAGCGCGGCCTTTCACCTCGGCGCGGCGCTGGGGATCCCGCCACTGATTATTGCCGAGCTATTACCGCCGATCGAGGCGGCGATGGCGCGCAAGATCAACGAGAATGCCGGATCAGGCGATCGCGAATGGCTCGATGCCTGATACGTCGATCGTTTCATGGGCTTGTGCGAGATCCCACGCGCGTTGGAGGTTCAGCCAGTAATCCGGCGTTGTCGAGAAAAATCGCGCAAGTCTCATTGCGGTGTCAATCGTGACTGCGGTTTGGCCCTTGATCAGGCGCTCGATACGAGTGCGTGGCACATTGAGGTGCGCTGCCAGCGCGATCGCGCTCATGTCGAGTGGCGCGAGGTAAAGCTCGGCCAGAACTTCGCCGGGATGGGATGGATTGGTCATCAGGCTCATGGTCGGCACTCCTAGTGATAGTCCACGATCTCGACCTCGGCAGGCCCTTGATCTGTCCATATGAAACAAATGCGCCATTGTTTGTTGATGCGCACCGAATTTTGTCCCGCGCGGTTGCCGCTCAACGTTTCCAGGTGATTACCTGGTGGAAACCGCAAATCCTCCAATGCTGTTGCCGCATCCAGAGCCGAGAGCATGGCGCGGGTTCGCTTGATCAGATCAGATGGAAAACCTTTACCGAAACGGTTTTGAACCGCCTCGGCGGCAAGCTTTCCATGTGTGCTGACGATCATCCCTCCATGTATCATGACGTGATACGATTTTCAAGGGAAATTCAATATGGCTGAGAAAAAAGTTTCTGTCCGTCTCGCGGCGGTGAATGGCCAGCAGGTCCGCGCCGAACTCAAGGGCGTGGGCGAGGCCGGGGCCAAGGGGTTCACCCGGGTTTCGAAAAATGTCGAGATGGCCAATGCCCGACTGGCGGCATTCGCGCGCCGGGCGCGGGTGGCGTCTCGGATCATGGCAGCGTCTGCCGCGGCGGCGGGCGTGGCGATGGTGCGCTCCGGGCTGCAGACGATCGACGCGCTGTTTGATCCCACGGTTTGATGGTGAGATCTTTTCGCAGGGAAGGAAGGAAGCACTATGGGACAAATTCGTCACGGGAGCGCCACGCCCACGCACGCCGTCAGAGCTGCGATACAGCGATCGCAAGCTTCGCTCGCGCAGTTGAGCCGGGAACTCGGCATCAATCCCAAGACGGTGGCGACGTGGCGGAAGCGGGCGACGGTCGAGGACATGAAGACCGGGCCGTCGGATCCGAGCTCCACCGTGCTGACGGAGGCCGAGGAGGCGACGGTCGTTGCCTTTCGGCGCCATACGCTGCTGCCGCTGGATGACTGCCTTTATGCCCTGCAGCCAACCATTCCGCATCTGACGCGCTCGGCCCTGCATAGGTGCCTGCAGCGTCATGGGATCTCACGGCTGCCGGATGTCGAGGGTGACAAGCCCAAGCGGCAGAAGTTCAAGCGCGACCCCATCGGGTTCTTCCACATCGACATTGCCGAGGTGCAGACTGCCGAGGGCAAGCTCCACCTCTTCGTGGGCATCGACTTCGTGGGCATCGCCCGGACAGCCAAGTTCGCAGTCGCTCAACTCGTTGCAACGGCTGACAGAAAGACGGCCCGGGAGTTTCTTCAGCCCATGCTTGAGGCCCTGCCCTGCCAAGTCCACCAGGGTCTCACCGACAACGGCATCCAGTTCGCCGAGCAGCCCCGTAACCGCAACACCATGCTACTCCCGGCCAATGCGCTTCGACATGATCTGCGAAGCCAACGGGATCGAGCATCGCCTGACCAAGCCCAACCCTCCGTGGACCAACGGTCAGGTCGAGCGGATGAACCGCACCATCAAGGACGCCACGGTCAAGCGCTTCCACTACGAAAGCCACGACCAGCTGCGGATGCACCTCGCCGACGTCATGGCCGCCTGTAACTTCGCTCGCAAGCTCAAGACCCTCAGCGGCCTCACGCCCTACGAATACATCCGCAAAATCTGGACATCAGATCCGGATCGATCCATCCTTGACACAATCCACCAAATGCCGGGACTGAACACCTAGCAAGCAATCGGTTGAAGTCATCGAGCCGGGTCAGAACAGCTGGACGCCGTCGCCGCTTTTTACCCCGCTTTTTACCCGGAACAGCGATCAAGACCTCATGGCGGGCTTTTGCAATATCAAGCGCAACCAAAACAGGCTCGGCCTGGGCAATACTGGTATCGGTCATGGTCGGTCTCCTTGGCGGTGTGGTTCGTGCAAAACCACTGCAAGGGCCTGAGACACGGCTATGATCATATGCTGCGCCATTTGCGTGCTGCGCTGGCAATCAGAGACTCTAAACCGGAAGCATTCCGAAGGTGTTACGGCAAAGCGTTCATCAGCCGGGCGATCCTGAGACGGGCCGACCGGAACGCGATTCCCTGACACCCCATCGACCCCGGCAAACCGACCCAAAATGCCTGTATCGAAAGCTTCAACGGGCGTTTCAGGGATGAATGCCTGAATCCGCACGGGTTCACGAGTATCAGCGAGGCGCAAAACATCATCGAAGACTGCAGGATCGACGACAACACGCAGCGCCCGCACAGCAGCCTGAAAGACCAAACCCCGGAAGCGTTCGCGGCAGCGCAACCCTTCCACAAAACGCAATGGACGCAGCCGCTTGAGCTATCTGAAGGCTCCGCGCCTGCGCCCATTGCTCACGCCGCCCAATGATGGCAAAATGGAGAGCAAACGCGATCTACGAGTGACCCTGAAAAATGGGGCAGGTCAATCGACCGGGAAATGGCCCAAGCCCACCCGTTCATCATTCCTGCGGAGACCCTGCCGGGTACACGCGTATCTCGGAATATCTGCCAACGTCGCGCAAGTCCTGCCATCCGATTGACAGAGCTTAACAAGTCCCGCCCCGTGCCCTATAAGGTGGCCGAAACCAGGGAGGCACCCGATGCGCAAAGCCACGATCATCCGCACCACCGCCGAAACCGACATTTCCGTCGAAATCAACCTGGACGGCACCGGAAGCCATGACAACCGGACGGGCGTGGGCTTCTTCGACCACATGCTCGACCAACTGGCGCGGCATTCGATGATCGATATGGTGATCCAGGCCAAGGGCGATCTGCATGTCGATGATCACCACACGGTCGAGGATACCGGCATCGCGATCGGTCAGGCCCTGACCAGGGCCCTGGGCGACAAGCGGGGCATTCGCCGTTACGGGCATTTTGCCTTGGCGATGGACGACTCGCAGGTGCAGACCGCGCTCGATCTGTCGGGACGGCCGTTCCTTGTGTGGAATTGCGACATGCCGACGTCAAGGATCGGCACATTCGACACCGAACTGGTGCGCGAGTTCTTTCAGGCGCTGAGCACACATGGCGGGATCACGCTGCACCTGGACCGTATCCACGGGATCAACAGCCACCACATTGCCGAGGCTGCGTTCAAATCGGTCGCGCGGGCGCTGCGCATGGCGGTAGAGGTCGATGCGCGCATGTCCGGCACCCTGCCCTCGACCAAAGGGGCGCTCTGAATGCTCACCGCGCTTGTCGATTACGATTCGGGCAACCTGCACTCGGCGGCCAAGGCGTTTCAACGCATGGCGAACGAGGCCGGGAATGGCACCATCGTGGTCACATCAGAACCCGACATGGTGGCGCGGGCCGATCGGATCGTGCTGCCGGGCGACGGGGCCTATCCGTCCTGCCACGCCGCGCTTTACCGTTTCGAAGGGCTGGCACAGGCGATCGAAGAGGCGATGACAGTCAAGGCCCGCCCCTTTCTTGGTATCTGCATCGGGATGCAGATGCTGGCCACGCGCGGGCTGGAGTTCCAGAAGACCGATGGATTCGACCAGATCCCCGGCGAGGTTGACCGGATTATCCCCGCTGACCCGTCGCTGAAAGTGCCGCATATGGGCTGGAACGATCTGGTCGTCGCTCAGCCGCACCCGGTTCTCGACGGGATCACGACGGGCGATCACGCCTATTTCGTGCACAGCTACCAGTTCAAGGTGGCCGAAAACCGTGACCTGCTGGCCCATGTCGATCATGGCGGGCAGATCACCGCCATCGTCGGGCGCGGCAATGTCGTGGGCACCCAGTTCCACCCCGAGAAGTCCCAAACAACCGGCCTGCGCCTGATCGCGAATTTCCTCGGCTGGAAACCTTGATGCGCCCCGGTTGCGCGCCAGTGCGGTATTGAGGGGCGGTATTGAACCGGTCGTCGGTCAGGGATTGCGCAATGGGCTTGCCCCCCGTGCAAGTCCCCCCGTGCAAGTCCCCCCGTGCAAGTCCCCCCCCCGTACCGGAGCCAAGACCGGACCGGTTTTTGACACGCCCGTCGCTTGACAAGCCCGTCACGATGCGGGTCGGCCAAACCGAAAGGTGCTACGGTTTCGCCCGTGTGGATCTGGCCCCGCACCTGGCCCCGCGCAAAGGTTATTTCAACCGGACCCATTGCTGCGATTTGCAAAACAGCCCCCCCGCGACGCAGCCCGCCAGAGCCATCTGGTCACCGTTGAGGGTGATCTTGCCGAGGTAGATCTTGTTGTTGGCCGGTCGCCAGACCTTGCCCTTGTATTTGCCACCCCCCTGCGGGGCCATGTCGATCACGATCTGGCGGCCAATTGTGGAGGCTTTGTATTCCGTCCCGTCCTTGAAGGTGCGGGCAATATCGCCGCAGAAATTTGCCCCGCAAGGCTTGATCTGGACATAGGCGTAGGCCCCCTTGTCGGGCTGGGTTTTCCATAGCCCCTCGATCGGGTCGGCCAGTGCCGCCCCGCCGCCAAAGGCCAGCATCGCCAGCGTGAATATCAGTCGTTTCATGGCAGTTCTCTCCCTCTTGCCGTGGGCGCATCTGATCATGCGCCCCGATTCGCCGCAAGTCTGACCTGACGTCCACATAAAACTTGGAAATCCCCGCGCACCGTGGCAGACGGGTGCCCGCACAAAGGAGCGTGACGATGATCCTCTACCCCGCGATCGACCTCAAGGATGGCCAGTGCGTGCGCCTGCTGCATGGCAGGATGGACAAGGCCACCGTGTTCGGTGCCGACCCGGCGGCACAGGCTGCCGGGTTCGAGGCCGCAGGTTGCGCATGGATCCACCTGGTCGATCTGAACGGCGCCTTCGCGGGCGAGCCGGTGAACGCGGCCGCCATCGAAGCGATCCTCGCACGCATCAAGGTGCCCGCGCAACTCGGGGGTGGCATTCGGGACATGGCCACGATCGAACGCTGGTTCGACAAGGGGCTTGGCCGCGTGATCCTCGGCACTGCGGCGGTCGAGGCCCCCGACCTGGTGCGAGAGGCCGCCAGAGCGTTCCCCGGCAAGGTCGCGGTCGGCATCGACGCGCGCAACGGTCGCGTCGCGACCAGAGGCTGGGCCGAGGAAACCGACGTGATGGTCACCGATCTGGCGAAATCCCTCGAAGATGCCGGGGTCGCCGCGATCATCCATACCGACATCATGCGCGACGGCGCGATGGGCGGCCCGAATGTGGCGGCGACCGAGGCACTGGCCCGCGCGGTCGGGATCCCGGTCATCGCCTCGGGCGGCGTCTCGTCACTGTCCGACCTGATCGCGCTGCGCGAGAGCGGCGTGATCGCCGGGGCGATTTCGGGCCGTGCGATCTATGACGGCGCGCTGGATCTGCAAACCGCACTGGCCACGCTGCGGGAGTGATCCCGGCAAGGGCGCGGCCCCCCTTGTTGCCCCGAAGCACTCTCTCGCGGACCTGATATTCCGGGGGACCGGTCCTGCGGGGGCAGAGATACCTTCGCCCTTTTCCCGTCGCGCGCACGGCGCTATGAAAGTGCCAAAGGAGCCCGCCCATGCTGAAGATCCGGATCATCCCCTGTCTTGATGTGGCCGATGGGCGCGTGGTCAAGGGGGTCAATTTCGTCAATCTGATCGACGCGGGCGATCCGGTCGAGGCGGCCAGGGCCTATGATGCGGCGGGGGCGGACGAGTTGTGTTTCCTCGACATTCACGCAACCCATGAAAACCGGGGCACGATGTTCGACCTGGTGACCCGCACCGCCGAGCAATGTTTCATGCCGCTCACCGTGGGCGGCGGGGTGCGCGGGCACGAGGATGTGCGCAAGCTGCTGCTTGCGGGGGCGGACAAGGTTTCGTTCAACTCGGCAGCAGTCGCCAATCCCGACGTGATTGCCCGGGCCGCCGATCGGTTCGGCAGCCAGTGCATCGTCTGCGCGATCGACGCCAGAACCGTGGAACCGGGACGGTGGGAGATCTTCACCCATGGCGGGCGCAAACCCACCGGGATCGATGCGGTCACGTTCGCCCGCACCGTGACCGCAAAGGGCGCGGGAGAGATCCTGCTGACCTCGATGGATCGCGATGGCACGCGGGCGGGGTTCAACCTGGCGCTCACCCGCGCGATCTCGGATGCGGTCGATGTGCCGGTGATCGCCTCGGGCGGGGTCGGAAACCTGGATCACCTTGTCGAAGGGGTGACGCGGGGCGGGGCCTCGGCGGTTCTGGCAGCCTCGATCTTCCATTTTGGCGATTACACCATCCGCGAGGCCAAGGAGCACATGGCCGCCGCGGGCATTCCGATGAGGCTGTCATGAACACGCTCGAACGGCTGGCCGAAACGATCGCGTCGCGCAAGGAAACTGATCCCGAAAAATCCTGGACGGCGCATCTGCTGTCCAGGGGTCCAGAGAAATGCGCGCAGAAATTCGGCGAAGAGGCGATCGAGGCGGTGATGGCTGTTGCCAGGGACGACCGTGCCAATCTCGTGTACGAATCGGCCGATGTCCTGTATCACCTGCTGGTGATGCTGGAGGCAGAAGGCGTGTCTCTGGCCGAGGTGATGGCCGAGCTGGAGCGGCGCCAGGGCATGTCGGGTATCGCCGAGAAGGCCAGCCGGCAAGGGGATCCGTGAGCGTGCCGCTTGCCCTTTCGGCACCATCCATTATCTTCAGGTGCATGTTCGGACGTCTTCTTGATATCCTCAATGATCCCGCGCCTCCCGACAGGTTGGCAGGCGGCGATCGCGAACTGGCGCTGGCGGCGCTGCTGGTGCGACTGGCGCGTTCGGACGCACATTACGACGCGGAGGAGAAAGCGCGTATCGACAAGGTTCTGGCCACGCGAAACGGCTTGTCGGGTTTCGAGGCGACAGACCTGCGGCGTCAGGCCGAGACTGTCGAGGCCGGGGCGCCCGATACGGTGCGCTTCACCCGCGCGCTCAAGAACAAGGTCGCCTATGAGGATCGCACGGGCGTGATCGAGGCCCTGTGGGATGTGGCACTGGCCGATGGCGTGCGCGATGCGCAAGAAGAAGCGCTGATCCGGCTGGCGGCAAGATTGCTGGGTGTGCGTGATGTCGATTCGGCTCTGGCGCGCAAGCGGGTGGAGGCCCGGCATGTCTGATACCTGCCCGAAGGCGATCACTTTTTCATCATCTGTGCGTGATTTGGTGGATTTTCTCGTGCTCGGATGATATCCTCCCGTTGCATTCGGCCGCAAATTCGTGCCAGATCGGCAAAACCGGCAAGGGGAAGAGGGGGAGATCGCACATGCCAGCGACAGCCCAGACGCCCGTCATCGAAATTCGCAACCTGTTCAAGAGCTATGGCACGCTTGAAGTGCTCAAGGGCGTTTCGATCACGGCACGGCGCGGCCATGTGGTTTGCCTCATCGGGTCGTCCGGATCGGGGAAATCCACGCTTTTGCGCTGCTGCAACCTTCTGGAGGACAGCCAGTCGGGCGAGGTGATCTTTGACGGCGAGCCGGTGGAATGGCGCGGCGAGGGACTGGCCCGCAGGCCATCGGATCGCGCCTATGTAACCCGGTTGCGCACCAATCTGTCGATGGTGTTCCAGCAGTTCAATCTCTGGGCGCATATGACGATCCTGCAAAACGTGATGGAGGCGCCGGTCACGGTGCTGGGGCGTGACCCGAAACAGGTCGAACCGCTGGCGCGTCAGCTTCTGGCCAAGGTCGGGATCGGCGATAAATGCGACGCCTGGCCCGCGCAGCTTTCGGGCGGACAGCAGCAGCGCGCCGCGATCGCCCGCGCCCTGTGCATGGAGCCGCGCGCGCTGCTGTTCGACGAACCGACCTCGGCACTCGATCCCGAGTTGCAGCAGGAGGTTGTCAAGGTAATCCGGGATCTGGCGGCCGAACATCGCACGATGATCATCGTCACCCATGACATGCGACTGGCGCGCGATGTGTCCGACCATGTTGTGTTCCTGCATCAGGGCAGGATCGAGGAGGAAGGCCCGCCAGAGGCCGTGCTCGATCAGCCGAAATCGGCACGCCTGCAACAATTCCTGTCGGCCTCTGTGCCGGCTTGAAAACAACCAGAATCCAGCAAGACAGGGGAAAACCAATGAAGACACTTATCCTTACCGCAGCAGCACTTGCGATCGGCTCCGGCATCGCGATGGCCGATACCGTGCGCATGGGCACCGAAGGGGCCTACCCTCCGTTCAATTTCATCGACGACAACGGCAAGGTTGCGGGCTTCGAACGCGAACTGGGCGACACGCTGTGCCGGATGGAGGCGCTGACCTGCACCTGGGTTACCAATGACTGGGACTCGATCATCCCCAACCTGCTGTCGGGCAACTATGACACGATCATGGCGGGCATGACGATCACGACCGAGCGTGAGAAATCAATCGACTTCACCCAGGCCTATTATCCGCCGGTCGCGGCAAGCTATATGGCGCTGTCGCCGGATGTCGATCTGAAAGGTGGTGTGATTGCAACGCAGACCGGCACGATTTTTGCCACATATGTGTCGGAAACCGGCGCGAAGCTGGCCGAATACGCAACGTCCGACGACGCGATTGCGGCGGTGAAAAACGGCGAGGCTGATGCGGTCTTCCTGGACAAGGACGTGCTCAAACCCTTCGACGGCACCGATGGCCTGCAATTCGTCGGCAAGGACGTGCCACTTGGCAAGGGGTTCGGGATTGGCCTGCGCAAGTCCGACGCGGCACTCAAGGACAAGTTCAACGACGGCATTGCCAGGATGAAGGCCGACGGGTCGCTCAATGCGCTGCTGAAGAAATACTTCGGTGACGACACGCTGACCTTCAAGTGAGAGAGCGGGGGGCGGGTTTTGTGCCGGCCCCCGACCGCCAGACAGACAGATGTTTTCAAGCTGCGCCGACCCCTCTTCGCTTCATGGTCTTCAATGGATGCTGTGTTATCTGACCACGGGCAAGCAGTTCATGTTCTATGGCTCTTTCGGAACCGTGTTGCTTTTGCTGGCGGTGACCGCGCCGGTGGTGCTGATCGTTGGTTTTGGGGGTGCGCTGGCGGCCCGCTCGCGTCTCTGGCCCCTGAAGATTCTTGGGCGCGGCTATATTTCGATGGTGCGGGGCGTGCCTGACATCATCTTTTTTCTCTTTGTCCCGATCGCGATGGACCAGGGGATCGAATATCTGCGCAACAAGATCAAGTGCCCCGACTGGAATCAGCCGGTCTGGGCGGGCAACGAATTTCATGTCTGCGCGGCGGCCAAGATGCCACTCAATGCCGCGCCGCAGATCTATCACGAGCTCTATGGCTTTGCGCTGGCCGTGGCGGCATTCTCCATCGTTTACGGTGCCTTTGCCGCAAACGTTCTTCGTGGCGCGATGCAGGCGGTGCCGCGTGCCCAGCTGGAAACGGCCGAAGCCTATGGCATGACGCGCGCGCAGGTGAATCGCCGCGTGCTGATACCACAGATGTGGGCCTATGCCATTCCGGGCCTGTCGAATCTGTGGATGATCCTGATCAAGGCCACGCCCCTGCTGTTCCTGCTGGGCATCGAAGACATCGTTTTCTGGGCGCGTGAACTTGGCACGACCAAATCCCGAATTTACGCCTATCCGCATGGCGACTGGCGTTTTTATTACTTCCTTGCGCTGCTGGTCTTCTACCTGGTGATGACCAGCCTGTCCGGACGGGTGCTGGCCCGGATCAGCCGACGGCTGGCTTTCGGGCAGGCGACGGTGGCGGGCGAGGCTGTGCAAAAGGCCGACGCATGAGTTGCATCGAGACCATCGCGGATTACGGGTTGCGCTCCATCGGGATTGGCGAGCGCTTGCTGCCACGCTCCGATTTCACCATGTGCCAGCAAATCACCCTGATCGGCTCGGGGATGATCTGGAACCTGTATTTCGGCATTCTGGCGCTGCTGGCGGGGTTCTTCCTTGCCACAACGCTGGCCGTGGCCAGGATCTCTGCCCACCCGGTGGTGCGCAAGCCCGCCAACGGGTTCGTCTTCGTGTTTCGTGGCTCACCGCTCTTCATTCAGTTTTTTCTGGCGTACTATGCGCTGGCAACGTTGCCGCGCGCGGGGATTCCGATCTTTGGCATCACGATCGAAACCGACTGGATGACACGCGCCTGGGCGGGGGCGCTGTTCGTGCTGTTCCTCAACACCTCCGCCTATACGGCCGAGATTTTCCACGGGGCGCTGCGCGCGGTCCCGAAAGGCGATCTGGAGGCGGCCGATGCCTATGGCATGACCGGCTGGAAACGCTTCCGCCGCATTGTCTGGCCCACGATGCTGCGTCTCGCCTGGCCATCCTACACGAACGAGGCGATCTTTCTGTTTCATGCCACCACACTGGTCTTCTTCTCGGGCTTCCGGCCTTTCGCCAGCAAGGTGACGCCCTTTATTACGCCAAGTATTTTGCCGACAAGACCTTCAACCCGTTCATTCCCTACCCGATCGCAGCCTGCTGTTTCGTGCTGCTGACGCTGGCGGTGATCACGGTCTTCGGTGTCATCAACCGGCGGCTCAATCGCCATCTGCCGCAGGGCAAACGCGCGAGGCTGCGCGTGAGGCCGCACATTCTCAGGTAAGGTTTCAAGATCATCGACCGGCTTCGCAATACGCCCGATATGCGCATGATCCGCGTCGCGACCGGCATTGCGCAACAGGCGCGACAGGCGGGCGGACGTGGCCATCCGCACCTTGCCCGACACACCTTGTCCGAAGGTGCGTGAGCGTCGGCACGGGCCACATCGTTGCGCACGCAGGACCCCTTGCCGCTCTCGTCACACAGGGCTAGGCTGCGGGCAAAGCATATATCAACGGAGTTTCCATGCGTATCGGCATCCTCCAGCCCGGCCATGCTCCTGACATGTTGCGCGACAGGACCGGCGACTATCCCGCCATGTTCGAGCGTCTGCTTGACGGGCATGGCTTCACCTTCGCCCATTACGATGTCGAGAACATGGTGTTTCCCGAGGGCGTGAAGGATTGCGACGGCTGGCTGATCACCGGCTCGCGCCACGGTGCCTACGAGGATCACCCTTTCATCTCGCCGCTTGAGGATTTCATTCGCGAGGCTGTCGCGACAAAAGTGCCGGTTGCCGGGATCTGTTTCGGCCATCAGATCATCGCGCAGGCGCTTGGCGGCAGGGTCGAGAAATATCGCGGCGGCTGGGCTGTGGGTCCGCAGGATTACGATTTCGGCGGCGAGACGGTGACCCTCAACGCCTGGCATCAGGATCAGGTTACCCACCTGCCGCCCGCTGCCGCACCGATCGCAACGAACGGATTTTGCGCCTATCCGGCGCTGGTCTATGGCGATGAGGCCTTTTCGGTGCAGCCACATCCGGAATTCGACGACAGTTTTGTCGAGGGCTTATCGACACGCGCGGCAAGGGCGTGGTGCCCGAACCGCTGTTGCAAGTGGCGCGCGACAGGCTCGGCCCGCCCAACAGCGCATCCCGCATCGGCCGGATGATTGCCGAGTTCTTCCTGAAAACGCGGGCGGATCACCGCCCCGAAAACTGACCCCCGAAAGCTGACTCCATGTCCCTCATGAAAGACTGGCATGATCGCATCCCGCAGGCGGCGCGCGATTATCTCGAAGGCCGCCGCCTGGACGAGGTGGAATGTATCGTCGCCGACATTGCCGGCGTGGCACGGGGCAAGGCCATGCCCGCGTCGAAGTTCCGGTTTCAGGACCGGTTCTTCCTGCCCAATTCGATCTTCCTGCAAACGATCACCGGCGAATGGACGGAAAACCCGATGGGGGCCTTCACCGAACCGGACATGATCCTGAAACCCGATTTCGGCACTGCCACGGCAGCGCCCTGGACCGCCGACTGGACCTTGCAGATCATCCACGATGTCGAGGATCAGCAGGGCAACCCGGTACCGATCGCGCCGCGCAACGTTCTCAAGCGGGTGCTCGGGCTTTACGAAGACAATGGCTGGCGACCCGTTGTCGCGCCGGAGATGGAGTTCTTTCTGGTCGCGCGCAATATCGATCCGAACCAGCCGATCATTCCGCCGATGGGACGCTCGGGGCGGCGTGCTGCCGCCAAGCAGGCCTATTCGATGTCGGCGGTTGATGAATATGGCAAGGTGATCGACGACATCTACGATTTCGCAGAGATGCAGGGCTTCGAGATCGACGGCATCCTGCAGGAAGGCGGCGCGGGACAGATCGAGATCAACCTCGCCCATGGCGACCCGGTCCACCTGGCCGACCAGATCTTCCATTTCAAACGGCTGATCCGCGAGGCGGCCTTGCGTCACGATTGCTTTGCCACATTCATGGCGAAACCGATCGAGGGCGAACCGGGGTTCGGCGATGCATATTCACCAGTCGGTGATCGACACCGAGACCGGCAGCAACATCTTCTCCGACGCAACGGGCCGCGAGACCGAGGCGTTTTTGCATTGTATCGCGGGGTTGCAGACCCACCTGCCTGCGGTGATCGCGCTGCTGGCCCCCTATGTGAATTCCTATCGCCGGTATGTCCCGGATTTCGCGGCACCGATCAATCTCGAATGGGGGCGCGACAACCGCACAACGGGTCTGCGCGTGCCGATCTCGGGACCGGCCGCACGGCGGATCGAGAACCGGCTGGCGGGAATGGACTGCAACCCCTATCTGGGGCTCGCGGCGTCACTGGCCTGCGCCTATCTGGGGCTGAAGGAGGCCAGGATGCCCAAGCCCGAAAGCATCGGCGATGCCTATATGTCGGCTGAGGATGTGCCGGCCAACCTGGGCGACGCGCTTGATCTTTTTGCCGGCTCGGCCCCGGTGCGCGATGTCCTGGGGCACGAGTTCTGCGCCGTCTATGAGGCGGTGAAGCGAAACGAATACAAGGAGTTCCTGCAAGTCATCAGCCCTTGGGAGCGTGAGCATCTGCTGTTGAACGTGTAGGCGCATGAACCTGTTGTTCACCAATGACCGCACCGGGCATTATCCGGCGAGTTTCTATGCCGACAGCCGCGATACCGCACCCGGGCGCGCGCCGCTGCATGGTGGTGCGCGGGCCGATGCCTGCATCGTCGGGGCGGGCTATACCGGCCTTTCGGCGGCGTTGCATCTCGCACAGGCGGGATATCGGGTGGTCGTGCTGGAGGCGCATCGCGCGGGTTTCGGGGCATCGGGACGCAATGGCGGGCAGATCGGATCGGGGCAGCGGCTGGAGGTTGACGCACTCGAACGGCTTGCGGGCAAGGCAGGCGCGCGCCGCTTGTGGGAGATGGCGCAAGAGGCCAAGGCCCTGACCCATGATCTGGCCGCACAGGCCGGCGTGCCCACCCATCGCGGCATTGCCCATTGTGCGCGCAACTCTGCGGAAGTGGCCCACGCCCATCGCATGGCCGAATATCTGGCCGCGCATTACGATTATCGCGAGATCGAACCGCTCAACCGCGATGGTCTGCGGGCGCTGATCCCCTCCGAGGCATATATCGGCGGCGATATCGATCACGGGGCGGGCCATGTGCATCCGCTCAATCTCGCGATCGGGATGGCGCGTCTGGCCGAGGCGGCGGGCGCGCTGATCCACGAGGGTTCGACGGTGATGCGGATCGCCCATGGCAATGCAACCCGCCCCAGCCGGATCACCACCGCGCAGGGCCATGTCGAAGCCGATCACGTCATCCTCGCCGCGAACGGGTATCTTGATCGGCTCGAACCCAGGGTCGCCACGCGGGTGATGCCGATCAACAATTACATTGTCGCGACCGAGCCGCTGGGTGATCTTGCGCACAAGATCATGACGCGCAACATCGCCGCGCATGACACGAAATTCGTGGTCAATTACTGGCGGATGCACGAGGATCGGCTGATTTTTGGTGGTGGCGAGACGATAAGCTATCGCTTTCCCGCAGATATCGCGGCCAGGGTGCGCAAACCGATGTTGCAGATCTATCCGGGCCTTAAGGATGTCAAGATCACCCATGCCTGGGGCGGCACGCTGGCGATTACCGTCAACCGGATGCCCTGTTTCATGCGCCCCGCGCCGAACTGCCTGTCTGCAAGCGGCTTTTCCGGCCATGGTGTTGCGCTGGCGACGCTGGCGGGCAAGTTGATGGCCCAGGCCATCGCGGCCACCGGCGACGGGTTCGACGTGATGGAGGCCCTGCCGCATCGGCGTTTCCCCGGCGGGACATATCTGCGCTTTCCGATGCTGCTTGCGGGCATGAGCTGGTTCGCGTTGCGCGACAGGCTGGGCCTCTAGCCGGGCTGCGGATCGGAACTTCATGAAAATGTCATTGGAAGACGGGCCCAAAAGACTATAAGGTTTTTTCGAAACTGAATTTAGGAAAAACCTTTCATGCTACGTGACGGACAGCACGCCCCCAATTGCTACGATGCCGAGGCAATCCCCGAGATCGCCCGCGCCGAGATCGAGCGTCTTCTGAGCACCGGCGATCTGTTCCGCTACACCACACAGAACGCGCCGGTCGCCTTGCTGGAAGCCGAGTTTGCCACCTTCATGGGGGTGACATACGCGCTGGCCGTATCGTCGTGTTCGCAGGCACTGTTCCTGTCGCTCAAGGCGCTGGATCTGCCGCGCGGCGCGCGCGTTCTGGTTCCCGCCTTTACCTTTGCCGCCGTCCCTTCGGCCATCGTCCACGCCGATTGCGTGCCGGTTCTGGTCGATGTGGCCAGCAATTACCGCATCGACCTCGACGACTTCCGTGCCAGGTTCGATGACACCATCTCGGCTGTGATCATCAGCCATATGCGCGGCCACACTTCGGATATGGACGCGATCATGGATCTGGCCGACGAACGCGGCGTGCCGGTGATCGAGGATGCGGCCCACAGTCTCGGCACACTCTGGCACGAAAAGAGGATCGGCACGATCGGCAAGATCGGCTGCTTCAGCTTCCAGTCCTACAAGCTGATCAATGCCGGCGAGGGTGGCATCCTTCTGACGGACGATCCCGGGATTGCCGTGCGCGCGATCCTCATGTCGGGCGCCTACGAGCATAACTGGAAGAAGCATCCGGGTCTGCAAAACAGCTTCCATCACTGGCAAAACAAGCTGCCGCTTTACAATTGCCGGATGCAGAACCTTTCTGCCGCCGTCATCCGGCCACAGCTTGCCGAGGTGGAGCGGCGGGTGAGAGACGGGCGCGCAAACCACGATTATGTGGCCGCGCAACTGAACGGGAACGAATGGCTGGATGTGCCCGCCCCCCTTGCGCCGGAAACCCGCGCACCGGATTCGCTGCAATTCAACCTTGCGGGCAACTGGACCGACGATGAGGCCCGCGCCCTGCAATCGCACGCCAGGGCGCGCGGCGTCGGCGTGCAGATCTTTGGTCTGAGCGAGGACAACGCGCGTGCCTATTGGAACTGGCAGTTCCTGGGCGATCTGCCCGACTTGCCACAGACCCGCGCGATGCTGATGCGCGCCTGCGATACCCGTCTGCCCGCGCGGCTCAAACAGCCCGATCTGGATTACATCGCCAATGCGCTCCTTGAGGCGGTCGTGGCGATCAAAGGCTGATCCGAGGCGCAACGGAAGGTGGCGAAAGGCTGCCCGTCCCGGCCAGCATCACCCGCCACGCCCGGTCGATATCCGTGTGCGGCCTTGGTCCGCGATTGTCGCACCTGACCGGACGGCACCCTCACGGGCTGGCATCGCCAGCAGCCGGAACCATTCAACAAACGATCACACACATCACACAGGATCTGACATCTGATCGCCCGACCCCCCACATGGCGCTTGATCCCCCGGCGCGCGGCGCGTATCCCGACGCCCTGGATTGAAAAAGGCACAGGCCATGAAATTTCTCGATCTCGCCAAGGTCCATATCCGCTCGGGCGGGGGCGGCGCGGGTTGTGCCTCGTTCCGGCGCGAGAAATACATTGAATTTGGTGGTCCCGACGGGGGCGACGGGGGCAAGGGCGGCTCGGTCTGGGCTGAGGCGGTCGATGGCCTCAACACGCTGATTGACTTCCGCTATCAGCAACATTTCTTTGCCAGGACCGGGCAGCACGGCATGGGCAGCCAGCGCACCGGCAAGGATGGCGATGACATGGTGCTCAAGCTGCCGGTCGGAACCGAGATCCTCGACGAGGACCAGGAAACGCTGATCGCCGATCTGACCGAGGTCGGGCAGAGGGTGCTGCTCGCCCGGGGAGGCAATGGCGGCTGGGGCAACCTGCATTTCAAATCCTCGACCAACCGCGCACCGAAACGGGCCAATCCCGGGCAAGAGGGCGTGGAGCGCGCGATCTGGCTGCGGCTGAAGCTGATCGCGGATGCGGGGCTTCTGGGTCTGCCCAATGCGGGCAAATCGACCTGTCTCGCCGCCGTTTCGAACGCGAAACCGAAGATCGCGGATTATCCCTTTACCACGCTCGTGCCGAACCTCGGTGTGGTCGGTATCGACGGGCGCGAATTCGTCATTGCCGATATTCCGGGGCTGATCGAAGGGGCATCCGAGGGGCGTGGTCTGGGCGATCGGTTCCTTGGCCATGTCGAGCGCTGCTCGGTCTTGCTGCATCTGATCGACGCCACATCCGAGACTGTGGTCGAGGACTGGCAGACCATCCTCAAGGAGTTGGCAGCCTGTTCGCCGGCGCTCTTCGACAAGCCGCGCGTGACCGTGCTCAACAAGATCGACGCGCTCGATTCCGGGACGCTGGTCGAGCGGCGCGCGGCGCTGGAAGCGGCGAGCGGTGCGCGTGTTCACGAGATGTCCGGCGTGACGAAATCCGGTGTGAACGCGGTGTTGCGTGCGCTCTGGGCCGGGATCGCCGGGGGACGCACCGGGAACGAATCTGGGAACGAGGCTGGGCACGACGCCGGGGACGCGCCATGGAGACCCTGATACCGCATCCTGCCAACGCGCGGCGGCTGGTGATCAAGATCGGCACCGCCCTGCTTGTCGATGAAGGGGGGCTGCGCGCGGATTGGCTGCGCGCGCTGGCCCAGGATGTGGCCGAGTCCCATGCGCGCGGCACCGGCGTGGTAATCGTGTCTTCGGGCTCGATCGCGCTCGGATGCCGGATTCTCGGCCTGTCCGTCGGGGCGTTGCCGCTCGAACAATCCCAGGCTGCGGCTGCGGTCGGGCAGATCCGTCTCGCCCGCGCCTACGAAGAGGCGCTGAGCCCGCATGGGGTGAGCACGGCACAGGTTCTGGTGACGCTGGAAGACACCGCTGACCGCCGACGCTATCTGAACACGCGCGCCACGCTTGAGACATTGCTGGGACTCGGCGCAGTGCCGATCGTGAACGAGAATGACACGGTTGCGACCGATGAGATCCGCTTTGGCGACAATGACCGGTTGGCTGCGCAGATCGCGGTGACGATCGGGGCCGATCAACTTGTGCTGCTGTCGGATGTGGACGGGCTCTATACCGCGAATCCGAAAACCGATCCCGGCGCGCGACACGTGCCGGTGATCGAGCATATCGGTCCCGAGATCGAGGCGATGGCAGGCGATCCGGTCCGGGGGCTGTCGAAAGGCGGCATGAAGACCAAGCTGCTCGCGGCCAGGGTCGCGGTGGCGGGCGGCTGTTCGATGGCGATCGCGGAGGGTTTCGTCAAGAGACCCCTGAAGGCACTGGCTGAAGGCGCCCGCAGCAGCTGGTTTCTGCCCGAAGGCGATCCGCAAACGGCGCGCAAACGCTGGATCGCGGCAATGAAACCATGTGGCCAGGTGTCTGTCGATGCCGGCGCGGTACATGCACTGCAATCGGGAAAATCGCTTTTGCCAGCGGGAATTACCAGGGTCATGGGCCGCTTCGGTCGCGGCACGCCGGTGACAATCGCGGGTCCGGATCGCGTAGTGCTGGGCAAGGGGCTTGTGCGCTACACGGCGGAGGAAGCGCGCCAGATCGCGGGCCGCCGATCGGGTGAGATCGAAGCGATCCTCGGTTATCCGGGCCGTGCGGCATTCATTCACCGTGATGACATGGTGGTTGACTGACCCGAACGGGGAGGAGACCTGAACCCCTGGCCATTCCATATAACGCGTGCTCGATATTGGCCATCCCCTGACAGAGACGATCCTTCTCAAAGCCCGGACCACTCACCGACGCGGCCCATGGCGCAGCTGCGATGCCGTCGCATATGCGACCCTGGAACAGGTCGACCGGTTCCACAATCGCCGCCTGCTTGAGCCAGTAGGGCATATCCCGTCATCTGAAGCCGAGGCAAATTTCCACGCTGTCCTGGCAAGATCAGACATGGCCGCGTCACCAAGACAAGTCAGAATCTGGAAAACCACGGTGCGATTCAAACGGGTGCCGACTTCATCTGCGGGCAACTGCATCGTGATGGGTTTTGCCAAACAGATCCCAGCCGCGATCATGGTGCTGATGGAAATCATCGCTTCCCTGCCGCCGCCGGGTGTTCGCAACATCGCCAACGGCTTTGATGCCGAGGCTGGTGCAGCTCTGGTCCGCAGCAGGCAAGATCGACGGGCATGTCATGCTCGACATAGTGCGCCTGAGGCTGTTTTCGGGCTGTGGGAAGGGGGCCTGTCCGCTCTGCCGATCTTCGGGCGATCATGGGGCAAAAGTCGCAAATTGCGCACGGACATGCCCCCGTGAACGAGATATTAGGAAAGGGGACCTAAGCCGATGTGCAAAGAGTGCAATCCGGAGCCCCAGATGTCGATTCGTAGACAGATCCTGTTCCTGCCCATCTTCGTTGCGCTTGTCGCATGTGCTCTCATGGAGGCGGGCATGTTCCTCGTGGGCAAACGCGTTGACAGCATGACCCGCGCCCGCGAACTGGAGACGGCGCAGACGCGGTTGACCGCCGCGATCGATGCGAGTCAGACAGTCGCCCTCGATCTGGCGGTGATGCTGGCCGCCCAGCCGGGAATTCAGCAGGCCATGGCTGCAGGCAATGACAAGGCCATCGAGGCAATGCTGGCCGAGGCCTGGCCGGTTCTGCATGACGAGCTTGCCATCGCCCAGTTGCAGTTCCATGTGCCTCCGGCGACATCTCTGATCCGCCTGCACGATCTGAACATGCGCGGCGATGACCTGTCGATGCTGCGACCGAGCGTGGTCGAGGTAAATCGGACCGGCAAGCCGATCAAGACGCTGGAAACGGACAAGACCGGTTTGGACGCGCGTGGTATTGCACCGGTTTTTGCAAATGGAATACAGGTCGGCACGGTCGAGGTCGGGTTGGATATCGGGCAGAAATTCCTTGCTGATCTGTCCGCGATAACGGGGGTTGATTACGAATATTACGCTCTTGAGGGGGCAGCAGAGGGCAGCCGCTTCACCTGGGCCGCGCACACCCTGACCGAGGGTCCGTTCCTCGATACCGATGATCTCGAGACTCTTGGCCGGAATGGAGATGTCGAACGTCGTCGCACGGTCGAGGGAGAGTTGCATTTCCTGCGCTCGATACTGGTGAAGGATTATTCGGGGCACCTCATCGGGGCATTTACCGTTGCGACACCCGCCACTCAGGTCGTGGCTCTCAAAGCGATGATGACGCGGCTGTCACTCACGCTTTGGTTGGTCTCTGCGTTGGTTTCCGCGACACTGGCCTGGTGGCTTGGTGGGCGGATCGTGCGACCGATCTCGGGCCTTGCTGAAGCCACACGCAAGATTGCCTCCGGTGACACGACCACTCATGTGGAGTGTGCCAGCCGCAAGGATGAGCTTGGTGATATGGCGCGTGCCCTGACGGGGTTTGCGGAAAACCTTTCGAAAACCGAAAAGATGCAGGCAGCCTTGCGCAAGGAAGAGGAAAACGCGCGTCAGGCGCAAGCGACTCAACAGGCAGAAGCCGCAGAGGCTGCGCGGATCCGGGCAGAGGCGGAAGAGCAGGCGGAGGCGTTGCGACGCAAGGCCGAAGCTGAACAACGTTCTGCACTGGAAGAGCGCGAGGAACGAGTCCGCCGCGAACTGGATCAGCAAAGCCATATCGTCTCTGTATTGGCAGGAGGTCTGGCGGCGCTTGCCGAAGGTAATTTGGCTCGGAGCCTTGATGATTCCCTGCCCGGCGAATATGAGAAACTGCGGCTTGATTTCAATGCGGCTGTCGCTCAACTCGCGCAATCGCTCGGGCTGATCGAACAGGGCGCGCGCAGCATTGATTCCGAGGCGCAGTCGATCGTCGCGGCGGGCGATACGCTCAGCCAGGATACCGAGCGCAACGCAGCTACGCTTGAAGAAACGGCGGCCGCACTAAACCAGCTGACCGTATCAGTGCAATCGGCGGCGGAAGGGGCGGGCAGTGCCCGCGAGTTGGCCACCGAAGCGCGTAGCCATGCCGAGAGCGGAGCGCATGTGGTGGAAGATGCCGTCTCGGCGATGGCCGAGATCGAGACTTCTGCCAAGGCGATCTCGCGCATCACGACGGTGATCGACGATATCGCTTTTCAGACGAACCTGCTCGCGCTCAATGCCGGAGTCGAGGCTGCACGCGCAGGCGAGGCCGGCCGGGGCTTTGCGGTCGTCGCCTCCGAAGTGCGAGCCCTTGCACAGCGCAGTTCGGACGCGGCGAAGGAAATCTCTGATCTGATTGCCTCGTCGGACAGTCAGGTGCATGAGGGCGTGCGCCTGGTCGGCCAGACGGGTGAAGCGCTGTCACGAATTGTCGCTTCGGTGCGTGAGATACACGACCGGGTCAGCGGAATCGCAGCCTCGTCGAGCGAGCAGGCATCTGGAATTTCAGAAATCAACGCAGCGGTGCATCAACTGGATCAGGCGACCCAGCGCAGCGCAGCCCTGTTCGATCGAACCAACAGTTCGACCCGCGCAATGCGTCAAGAAAGTTCAAACCTGCTCAATTCGGTCAGCGCCTTTACCCTTGTCGAAACAGATACGTTTTCGGGAGTTGATGAATAATGTGATCCACGACCGGCTGAGGCCATTAGCATCGCGTTTTCTATGCAGATCAAGGAACTGAGGCATGGTGCCATCTGTCATATTACGTACATTGATCTGACATTTCTGCTCACTTGGAGCGTATCCGCGCGGTGTTTCGGCCTTGTCGGCTATATCACCAGAATGGCGCGCAGGATGATCAGACGCACATCGGCGTTGAAATGCGCCTCATAGCCCTCGAAAAGCGTGTTCATTGCGTGTGCTCCCTGGACAGGTTGATCCGGAAATCCTCGACCCGCAGTGGCGTTGTTTCGCTCATTCGGCATAAGCAAGAGTTGCCCTGTCCCGGTTGGTTTCAGGCGACGGCCTTGATCTCGGCGGCGGCGAGTGTGGTGCCGAGTGTGTTGACGCGGTTCATGATGGCCATGCGGATCCGGAGTTCGGCACTCTGGCGGTCGGGGTCTCGTGGTGCGATCCGCTCCCCGAAAGCCTTGAGGCCGTTCATCCGGGCCTTGATCCGGCTTCGGCTGTGTGTTGGCCGATGCGGGCTACGGATCGAGCGGGCTTTTCCGCCAGGCGCCGAGCGCACGCGGCCTGGTCCGGGCGCTCGGCCTGTCGCGCCGCCAGACCGTCTGTCCGGCCGATGTCGGGCTGGTCTGTCCCGAAGCCGGTCGAGGTCGCCGCCGCAAACATCACCTCCCCGACCGCGTGGTCCTCTGCGCAGATCGGAGGCTAGAGGCCGGACCATGGCGGAAGGTCCGCTGGCGGCGGGGCACCAGGGGCAGGCTGAATTGCCCGTTTGCCGCAACCCGCGTCCCGATCGCCGATGGTCACAGACATCGTAGGGCCGACGGGCGCGTGCAGGCCATGCCCGGTGATCAGGAGGTCTGGCTGATCGGGGAACGCCGGGCGACCGGGGAGCGGAAATATGGGGAGCGGAAATATTATGCCTCCAACCGGGTCGCCGGGACCACGCTCAAGGCGCGCGCCGCCGCCGTCAAAGCCGGATGGATCTGTGAACAGGCGCAGCAGCAGCCCAAGAAAGAACCCGGCGAAGAACGCGGCCTCGATCCTTTCGAGGGCCGGTCCTGGACAGGCCTTCACCGACAGGCCTTCACCGACACGCGCTGATGACGAGGATCGCCTGCGCCTTCGTGCAATCCCGCCGCCTCAAGGCAGCGGGACGGGAAAAAACAAGCCCCGGACCGCCACATCAGCCAACCATGCCAGCCGTCAGCAAAGCCATCCTCGACACCTTGGCGAAACCGCCACCAATACGCCGCCCTCATTGGGAAAAGATCATCGCTGAACACTGCAGAAAAAATCTGCCAAAGTCGTGCCAGGGCGCAGCCTCATAAGAACCATATTACGGTTGCGGCGATTTGCGCGGCAGCGAGGACTGTTTCGGAGCATCGGAAGGTGCGCAAGGACAGTTGCCTCCAATCCTTGAGACGATTGAACATGCGCTCGATGATGGTGCGGGTCTTGTAGAGACCCGTGTCATATTCGCATTGCACCTTGCGGTTCTTGCGCGGCGGGATGCAGGGGGTTGCGTCCCGTTCGCGCAGCCCGTCGCGCAGGTGGTTTGCGTCATATCCGCGGTCCGCAATGACCGTGCAGCCTTTGGCCACATAGGGCGCAAGGCATTGACGTGCCTGCGTAATATCAGAACAGTTGCCAGCCGTCAGGTGCAGGTGAACCGGCCTGCCGGTCCCATCGCAGACCAGATGCAGCTTTGAATTCAAGCCGCCTCTGGTTTTGCCGATGGCCCGGCCGGAACCGGTGTTTTTTTGACCCCGTTGGCCGCGATGCGATGCGTCCTGAGGTGACTGGCATCGATCATCAGCGTCGAAAGATCGGCATGTTCGCGCGCCAGGGTTTCAAACACCCGCTCGAAAACACCCGCCTCGGACCAGCGTTTATAACGATTGTAGAGCGTCTTGGCCGGACCGTATTCGGCCGGCACGTCCGACCAGCGATAGCCGCGCTGCAAACAAAAGAGGATCCCCGACAGCACCCGCCGATCATCCACACGCGGCACGCCACGTGGCTTGTTGGGAAGCAAGGGATTGATTTTGCTGAACTGATCCTCGGTGAGCCAGAAATTCGACGATATGAAACCTCCTGTGTTGCAAATCTTTTATCATCTTTTCATTTACAGGTCTACGCCCTAGTCTGCTCGGAATGCGAAGAGGTTGACAGGCCATGAGTAACGCCCCTGATCTTCCGCGCACTGTGCAGTGCGAGTTCAACGATCTGATGTTGGGTGAAAAGCTTGGCCAAGGTGAGTTTCGGGAAGTCTATGAGTTTCGCCCGGATCCAAGCTTGGTCGTCAAACTGGAATTGACCGACACAAAACGTTTCAGCAATGTTCATGAATGGGTGATCTGGAATGAGGTTGAAGACAATCCGAAGCTCGCGAAATGGTTCGCGCCGTGCAAGTGGATATCGCATTCCGGTTCCGTTCTGATCCAGAAACGGACAGAGCCAATCAGGCGTCTGCCGACTATGGTCCCAAATCTCATGGCGGATGCGAAGGTGGAAAATTGGGGACCCTACAACGGCAAGCCAGTCATGCACGATTACGGAAACCATTCTTTTTTCGAGCAGGCGACCAAGAGATTTCGTCTCGTCAAGCGGAAGTGAGACGGCCGTCTAACGTCGGTCCAACATTCAAATTACGAAAAAATATGCAAAATATTGATTTTTATTGTTTTTTGGTGCCGGTGATAGGACTCGAACCTACGACCCCATCATTACGAATGACGTGCTCTACCAGCTGAGCTACACCGGCGCCGATGCTCTGCTGTCTTGACATCCAATCGGAACGTGCTGGATGTTCCGTTGCTGATCCCAAGCCCCGGATTAGGTATCGCGGGCCGAGCAGTCTGTGTGGCGTGGCGTTTAACCGAGCCGTGATCCGAGTGCAAGCCTATTTTGATCCGCCCGATGCGCGAAACCTTCGGGGAGCATCGCCCGGTCTGAAACCCGGCAATGAAAGGATCAAGGGGCCTTTGCGTCGGGTGTGGAGTTCTCGGGCGTCTCGACAATTTCCGCATTGGCGACAGCGTCCTCCATCTCGGATTCCGGCTCGGGTTCTGGCTCGGGTTTGCCGACAATGACCGGCAGCATTTCTGCCCCGTGTGGCAGCGGTGCCGAGGCCTGGTTCGGCTCGCGCCAACTCAAGGTATCAAAGCCACCGCAATTATCACAGATCGGCGTCCAGTCCGCATGGACGGCCTGACACGTGTCGCAACTCCATTGTGCCCCGCGCGGTGCGGTCAGCGCGCGGGTCAGCCAACCACGCACGACAGCATCATCCGCCCCTGCACCCCGCTCGACCGCAGCCATGATCGCGAGGACACGCGCGGTCGGATGGGAGTCGGGAAGATCACCCAGGGCGCGCCGGGCTGCGGGAAAATCCTCGGCCGCGATGTTCAGTTCGGCCTTGAGCAGCCGCGTCTCTTCGTGATCGGGACGCACGCTCAGCAGCTTGCCGAACCGCTTGAGCCGGGCATCGGATGCCTCGTCGGGCGCGATCGCGGCATAGGCAGAGGCCAGATCGGGATGCGGCTGCGCCTGCCAGGCCTTGCGCAGCAGACGCTCTGCGGTGCGCGGCTTGCCCTTGTCGATATAGGCACGCGCGGCCATCACCACTGCCGGGATCAGATCGGGCGAGGATTTCGCGGCGGCAATTGCCGCCTCGCGCGCCTCGATGCTTGCCCCTTCGGCCAGGATACCCTTCGCCTCTTGCAGCGCCAGCACCGCATCGCGACGCTTGTGCATGTCACGCGGTATCTCACCCTGGTGCATCTTGGCCCGAAGCACACCTCGCGCACCCTTCCAGTCGCCCGTCTTCGTCTGCAATCGCAGCAAGGTGTCCTGCACGTCGCGGTGTCGGGGCTTGAGCGCATAGGCCCTCTCGGCCAGTTTCAGCGCGGTATCGGTATCGCCCTCCTGCAACTTCTGCCGCAACAGCCCGCGCAGACCGACAAACCGTGTCTGATCCTTTTGCAGCAGGCGCTTGTAGATCTCGGTCGCCATTTTCGTATCGCCCGAGATTTCCGCCGCCTGCGCACTCAGAAGGTCGGTCAGTTGAGGCTTTCGGAGATAGCGTTCCGCCCTGGCGGCTTTCGACAGGGCCAGACGCCCCTCGCCCGCCGCCGCCGCCATCATCCCCTCGGACAGCGCCTTGTAGCCCTTGCGTTCGCGATTGCGGTCGAAATAACGGCTTATCGCGGTTTCGTCGCCCGTCAGGAAGCGCAAGGACACCACCAGGAAACCCACGATCCGGATCGCCAGCCAGATGAGGATGAACAGGATGACCGCCGCGATAACCGCCTGCAACGGGCCGAGCGTGAATTCCATCCCCATCGCGATGATGCGGATACCACCATTCATGTCGGCAAGATGCGCGGCGCCCAGCGTCGTCGCCGCGACAATCACGAAGAACAGCACAACCTTGATGAAAGACCAGATCACCCGCGACGTCCCCTTATCGTTGACCCAGCTGCGTGAGCGCATCAAGTGCGGCAACGCGCTTCCTAGCCGCCGATTTCCAATCCGCCAGCGGCGTCTGTGCCGCTTCGGGCAATGTTGCGATTTCAGCCAGAGCCGCCTTCAGATCGCCTGAGTCGAGCTTCGCCTGGGCACGCGACAGAACCGCATCCGGCCCGTTCCCCTCTTTCGGGGTCAGCGACCGTGCCCCGGCCTGCGACAACAGGAACGCACCCAGCCGGTTGCCGATCGTATGGCCCGCGTCAGCCTTGCGCGCGGCACCCAGGGCCTGACGTGCGGCCTGTGGAAAATCGGCTTGCAGCTTTTGCAGGCTCGCAATGTTGCCCCTGAGCGCATCCGGGGTGCTTGCTCCGGCGGCCTGCAAATCCGCCAGCGCCGACGCAAGTGGTGCGCCCGAATCCAGCGCCGCCTTGACCCGCACCACGGCGGCTTGCGCCATCGCGGCTCTGGCCGCCGCTTCGGATTGATCACGCAGCTTCCTGGCCTGCGCCTCGATCCGCTCTTGTGCGGCCCTGGCTGCGGCCTCGACAGAGGCTTGCGCCGCACCCTCTCCCATCGCCGCAGGCCAGGCCGCAATCTTGTCTTGCAACGCCGACACAGCCTGCTTGTTGGCCCGCGCCTCGGCACCGATCCGGTCAATCAAGGTCTGCACCCCGGACAGATCCGGCGCAGGCAATGGCGCAGATTTCAGCCTGTTCAACTCGGATGTCAGCGCCTCTATCTGTTTCGATTGTGTGGCCAGCATGGTGGTCATCTCGTCAATCACGGGATCCTGCCCGGGGCCGGACAACCAGCCGGGCAGCCAGCCGGGCGGCAGCATCGGTAGCGCATAGATCGTCGCGCCAGCCCCGATTGCCGCTGCAATCACACCGCCAAGTATCGTCGGCAAGACACCGCCCCGTTTCACGATCGTGGTCGTTCCGGGCGCGGGTGCCACAGGTTCGGGGTGGGCGGAGCTTTGGTCTTCCGCGTCCGTTGGGGGCTCGACCGCGCCCGGACCGGATCGCGCGTCCGGCTCTGGCATGTCGGGCGATCCGGCGAGGGTATCGTCGGCCCTTGCCTTCGGGTCAGGTTCACCGGTTTTCGCTTTTGCCATTGGCCACGCCCTCCACTCTCGCGCCGAAATCTCGCTCTATCTCGCCACAGCTCTATCTCGCCACAGTAGAGCGCAGGCCGATCTGGCTCAACCCGCCATTTGCGCGTGCAGCAAGCGGGCCAGAGCGTCCAGAACGCCCGCCGAATCCGGTGACGACGCAACCCCTAGCGCCTCACAAATGGCCGGATCGAGCCCATCCGCCACCGCATGGCTTATCGCCGCGACATATAGCGGCGCGTGGGCAGGTGGCAGCGAGGCGACGAAATGTTGCGCCGAGTTCGAAGAGAACACCGGAACCAGAACCGGCAGGTTTCCGCACAGTACAGCCCGGGCCCGGGCCGAAAGATGGCGCGCCACCTGACGGTAGAGGATCACCTGTTTCGTCTCGATCCCCGCCGAAACAAGGGCCTTGGCCAGATCGAATGCCACCTGCTCTGCACGCACATGCAGCACCGAATGCGGCCTGGCCTGAATGATCATCGGCACGATATCCTGCGCGCGGCCCGCCCCGGTCCGGACCCGGAACCCCGCCTTGCGTGCGGCCTCGGCGGTGCGCGCGCCCACGCACCAGGCCCGGCGCCCCCTGCCGGCCTGCCCCAGGGCAGCAACCGCATTGCGGGAGGTAAAGATCAGATCCTCCGCCATGGGGATCTCCGCCGCAAGGGGTTCGATCTCAATCAGCGGAGAGATCACGATCGGCCAATCCCCGCCAAACCGGTGCCGGAACTGCGCGGCAAAGCTTTCCGACCCGACACGCGGCCGCGTCAGAAGCAGAACCGGCCGCCGGGGGAATTGTGCCATGAGCCGCGCCTCGGGATTGCGTGCACCTGCCCCCGGTGTTACCTGCGAAAAACGCTTGGCGCAACATTGACCCAGATGACCCGGACGCTGACCTTTCTCGGACTTGAATCGAGCTGTGATGACACCGCAGCGGCGGTGGTGCGCGTGGGGCCGGACGGGGCGCGGATCCTGTCCTCGATCGTGGCAGGGCAGACCGAGTTGCACGCGCCCTTCGGCGGCGTCGTGCCGGAGATTGCCGCGCGCGCCCATGCCGAGAAGCTGGATCTGTGCGTCGAGGCCGCGCTGGACGCAGCCGGGCTGGAGCTGGATGTGCTCGACGGCGTGGCCGTGACGGCCGGGCCGGGCCTGATCGGCGGGGTGATGTCGGGCGTGATGTGCGCCAAGGGGATCGCTGCCGGAGCCGGGTTGCCACTCGTGGGGGTGAACCATCTGGCGGGGCATGCGCTGACCCCGCGTCTGACGGACGGGCTGGCCTATCCCTATCTCGTGCTGCTTGTCTCGGGCGGACATTGCCAGTTCCTGATCACGCGCGGCCCCGAGGATTTCATTCGCCTTGGCGGCACGATCGACGACGCCCCCGGAGAGGCATTCGACAAGGTGGCCAGACTGCTCGGGCTGTCGCAACCTGGTGGTCCCTCGGTCGAGGCGGAGGCGAAGAAGGGGGATCCGCATGCCGCCCCCCTGCCCCGCCCGCTCCTGGATCGGCCCGGTTGCGACATGTCCTTCTCAGGATTGAAAACGGCCGTGCTGCGTGCCCGGGACCGGGTGCTGGCCGAACATGGCGGGCTGCCGCGTCAGGTGCGCTCCGATCTGTGCGCCTCGTTCCAGCGCGCCGTATCCGAGGTGCTGGCCGAAAAATCACGCCGTGCCCTGCTGGAATACCTGGAGTTCGTTCCCGCCCGCCCGGTCCTGGCCGTCGCAGGTGGTGTTGGGGCAAATCAGACCATTCGGGCCGGGCTGGAGGCCGTTTGCGCCGATCCTGGCGCTCAGTTCATCGCCCCGCCGCCACGGCTTTGCACCGACAATGCGGCGATGATCGCCTATGCCGGGATCGAACGCTATCGGCTGGGCGCGCGCGATGGAATGGATCTGGTGGCGCGGCCCCGCTGGCCATTGGATCGCTCGGCACCCGCCCTGCTCGGTTCCGGCAAGAAGGGGGCGAAGGCATGAGTGTTGCGGTTCTTGGCGCGGGTGCCTTCGGCACGGCCCTGGCGATCACGCTGGCGCAAAACGGGCCGGTCCTGTTGTGGGCGCGGGATCCCGGTCAGGCCAGCGCCATGGCGGGCACACGGGAAAATGCACGACGGTTGCCTGGGGTTGCACTGCCCGAAAATATTTCTGTCACAGCGGATTTGACCCGGGCCCTGCAAGCCGAGCCACTGCTTCTGGCGCTTCCGATGCAAGAGATCGGCGCGTTCCTGCAAAAGCACCGGGGGGCAATGTCGGGAAAGACCCTGATCGCGTGTTGCAAGGGGATCGACCTGGAGACAGGACAGGGCCCGAGTGTACTGATCGGGTCGATCTGCCCCACCTCCCGTGCAGCGATCCTGACGGGTCCGGGCTTTGCCGCCGATATCGCGCGCGGGCTGCCGACGGCGCTGACGCTGGCCTGCGCGGAGGATACCGGGGCCTTGCAGGCCGCGCTGTCAACCCCGACCCTGCGTCTTTATCGAACCGGCGACATGGCGGGCGCGGAGCTGGGCGGAGCTTTGAAGAATGTCTATGCGATCGCGGCGGGCACGGTGATCGGTGCGGGTCTGGGTGATTCTGCGCGCGCGGCGCTGATGACCCGCAGCTTTGCCGAGATGGCACGCATCGCCACCACGCTGGGCGCGCGCTCCGAAACGCTCTCGGGCCTGTCGGGCTTGGGCGATCTGGTGTTGACCTGCACCTCGCCCCAATCGCGCAATTTCCGGCTGGGCGAGGCCATCGGCGCGGGTCGTGCCGTCGATCCCACGATCACGGTCGAAGGGATCGCCACCGCAAAAGCGCTCACCAGACTGGCCCAAAAGCACGCCATCGACATGCCCGTTGCCCGGATGGTCACCGCGCTGATCGAAAACCGCATTCGCGTGGATCAGGCGGTTGAAGTCCTGCTCTCACGCCCGCTCAAGGAGGAATGACATGTATTACGCCGTGATCTGCCGCGACAGGGAAGGTGCCCAGCAAACCCGGCTCGACAATCGCGAAAAGCACCTTGCCTATATCGCAGAAACGGGAATCGTCTTCATGGGCGGTCCGTTTCTGGAAGGCGGGCGGATGGTCGGCTCGCTGGTCATCGTCGAAACCGACAGTCTGGGCGCGGCCCAGGACTGGGCCGCCAATGATCCCTATGCCAGGGCCGGGCTGTTTGCCGACATTCAGGTGCGCGAATGGAAGAAGGTTGTCGGCTGATGCGCTACTGGCTGTTCAAATCGGAACCGAACACGTTTTCCTGGGATGATCTGGTCGCCAGGGGCGCGGCTGGCGAGGAATGGGATGGTGTGCGCAACTACCTCGCGCGCAACAACATGCGCGAGATGAAGATCGGTGATCGCGGGTTCTTCTATCATTCGAATATCGGGCTTGAGGTGGTCGGGATCTGCGAGGTTTGCGCTGAATCCCATTCCGATTCCACCACCGAGGATCCGCGTTGGGACTGCGTTGACATCCGCGCCGTGGAGCCGGTGAAAATGCCGGTGAAGCTGGCCGATGTAAAAGCCGAGCCGCGCCTGTCGGGCATGTCGCTGGTCACGTCGATGCGGCTTTCGGTGCAGCCGGTGCGCGAGGACGAATGGAAAATCGTCTGCGAAATGGCCGGGATCGAGCCATAAAACAATGGACGAATGTAAGAGGGTTCCGGCACCCCTGCCAGAACCCTCCGTCCCCCACGTGATCCCCTTACCACCACACGTGAAACTCTATATCAGGCTCTGGCCATCCTGGCCGACAAGAGACTTCTAAACGAAACCCGGCCACGCGGCAACAGGTGTATTATTAAAATAGTTATTAATAACAATATATTAACGATTTCTCCGCACCCATGAAATCGACGTTTCTGCCGCGAGAGCCATTGCAAATCGGATCCTTTTCCTGCATCCTGCCTCAATTATGAGAAATATCGTGATCGTAGCGCATGGATCACCCTCCGATCCGGATCCCCAGGAGGCCGCCATGCGCATGCTGGCTCAGCATGTGCAATCCCTGCGGCCCGAAGACCGGATCATTGGTGCCACCCTGGCCAAACAGGGCGCCCTTTCGGCGGCTCTCGAAGGTCTGGATTCCCCCATGATCTACCCGTTTTTCATGGCGCAAGGCTGGTTTTCCAAGCGCGAATTGCCGCGCCGGATTCGTGAATTGGGGATTGAGGCGCGGCATCTCGAACCTTTCGGGGTTGACCCGAACCTGCCCAGCCTGATCGCCGGGATCGTGCGCGAGACCGGTTCCGCCGAGCCGGTGATTCTTGTCGCGCACGGCTCGAAGGTGGCGCGACGCTCCCGCGATTCGGTCCATGGCATGGCCGATCATCTTCGCGCGCTGACGGACATGCCAGACATCCACATCGCGCTCATCGAAGAGCCACCTTACCTGCGCGATGTATCACGGGCGGTGAAGACGGGGATTTGTCTTCCGTTTTTTGCGCTGCGCGCCGGACATGTTGTCGATGACATCCCCGAGGCGTTGAAAGAGGCACAATATCAAGGGCTTCTTCTGCCCGAGATCGGCGCGCATCCGAAGGTGCCCGCCTTGATCTCGGCCGCAATCGCGCGGAACTGATCACGCCAGGATCATGCCCTCAAGAATTGTCATGGGAATGTTGTGAATTTTTTACATTATTGTCACACATAAATCCTAGGACCGCGAACGAGGGCCGTGATGGCCTGAACCCTGAGAGATTTAGGAGTGATCCATGAAAACCGTGAAACTCGCCGCCTCGGCAATCGCGATTGGCGCCGTGAGTTGTGCCGCCGCCTTCGCCCGCGACAACATCCAGATTGCCGGTTCCTCGACCGTGCTGCCCTACGCCTCGATCGTCGCCGAAGCGTTCGGTGAAAACTTCGACTTCCCGACCCCCGTCGTGGAATCGGGCGGCTCCTCGGCGGGGCTGAAGCGCTTCTGCGAAGGTGTCGGTGAGACCACGATCGACGTCGCGGACGCCTCGCGCGCGATCAAGGACAAGGAAATCAAGACCTGCGCCCAAAACGGTGTTACCGACATCATGCAGGTTCGCATCGGCTATGACGGGATCGTCTTCGCCTCGCAAAAGGACGGCCCGGCCTTTAACGCCTTTGTTCCGGCAGACATCTTCAATGCTCTGGGTGCCAAGGTCCTGAAGGACGGCAAGATCGTCAACAATACCTACGCCAAGTGGAACGAGTTCAACAGCGATCTGCCCGACGTGGACATCGTTGCATTCATCCCGGGCACCAAACACGGCACCCGCGAGGTGTTCGAAAAGAAAGTTCTGCTGAAGGGCTGTGAAGACAGCGGCGCGATGAAGGCCATGGAAACGGCCGGCATGTCGGAAGACGACGCCGAAGAGGCCTGCATGCAGGTCCGCACCGACGGCAAGGCAGTGGATATCGATGGTGACTACACCGAAACCCTGGCCCGTATCGGCTCGAACCCGGACAGTATCGGGGTTTTCGGCCTGGCCTTCTACGAAAACAACACCGACAAGCTGAAAGTGGCAACCATGTCGGGCGTTGCACCCTCGACCGAAACCATCGCTTCGGGTGACTATCCGGTGTCGCGTCCGCTCTACTTCTACGTGAAGAAAGCGCATATCGGCGTGATCCCCGGCCTGAAGGAATATGCCGAGTTCTTCGTCTCGGACGAGATGGCTGGCCCCGATGGACCACTGGCTCAATACGGCCTCGTTTCGGACCCGGAACTGGCGAAAACCCAGGCCGCCGTTGCCAATGAAGTGACCATGAACTGATGCGCGACTGGATCGCCTGACACGAAAAAGGGGCGGCAGATTTCGCCGCCCCTTCCCCCTTTCAGGACCTTTGAAGAAACCTTGGGTGGGGCCATGCCTGTTTTCTGGATTGTCGTGATCGTCCTTGTGCTGGCAGTGGCCGGCTTCCTGCTCGGACGGGCACGCGCACTTGAATCCGCCGGCAAGGATCGGCGCAAACTGCACTCTCTGCCCGCATATTACGGCACGCATGTTGCGATGATGACGGTGGTGCCCGCCCTGGCGGTGCTGATCGTCTGGATGATCGCCCAGCCGCTGATCGTGAACAGGCACGTGAGCGCGATGATTCCACCATCCGCGCTTGCAGGCTCGAACCTGAGCCTGATGATGTCGGATGTGCGCCGTGTGGCCGACGGGCTGGATATAGCGGTGGCGAAAAGTGCAATGAGCGCGCAACAAGCGGGATCGATTCGTGCCGAGTTCACCGACCTGCGTGAGCGGCTTGGTTCGGTGGGCGTGGCGCTTGGCACCAATGTCAGCCCGCAGATTCTCAAGGCGGCCCAGAGCTATCGCGCGCTGAACGCGACGGGCCGTATGGGAATGACGGTGCTGGTTCTTCTGGCCGCTGTTGCGGGATTTGTCCTCGCGACCTGGCACATCGACAAGGACTTCCGCGCCCGCAATGGCGTGGAAACGGGCATCCGCGCCCTGCTTATCCTCGCCGCGTCGATCGCGATCCTGACCACGATCGGGATCGTTTTGTCGCTGATCTTCAACACGGTCGAATTCTTCCGCCTCTACCCGATCCGTGATTTCTTCTTCGGAACCACCTGGTCGCCAAGCTTCGGAGGGGGATCGAAACTGGGCATCCTGCCGCTGATCTGGGGCACGCTCTACATTTCCCTGATTGCCTTGGCGGTCGCCGTGCCGATCGGCCTGTTCTCTGCGGTCTATCTCTCTGAATATGCAACAAAACCCGTGCGTGGCGTGATCAAGCCGCTGCTTGAGGTTCTGGCCGGGATCCCGACCATCGTCTATGGTCTCTTCGCGCTTTTGACCGTCGGCCCCTTTTTGCTGTCGATCTTCGGTGCTGGCGGCCCGACTGCCATGATCACCGAGGAAGGATGGATGCATGCTGACACGGCGGTGATGACTGCGGGTCTGGTGATGGGCGTCATGCTGATCCCCTTTGTCAGTTCGCTGTCCGATGACATCATCAATGCAGTGCCGCAATCGCTGCGCGATGGCTCTTACGGGCTGGGTGCCACGAAGTCGGAGACAATCAGGCAGGTGATCCTGCCCGCAGCCCTGCCCGGCATCGTCGGGGCAATTCTGCTTGCGGCGTCACGCGCGATTGGTGAAACGATGATCGTGGTGCTCGGCGCCGGGGCGGCCGCGCGGCTCTCGCTCAACCCGTTCGATGCGATGACCACCATCACCGCCAAGATCGTCAGCCAGCTGACCGGAGACGCGGACTTCGCCTCCCCCGAGGCACTGGTGGCCTTTACCCTCGGGATGACGCTCTTCGTCATCACGCTCGGGCTCAATATCTTCGCGCTCTACATCGTGCGCAAGTATCGGGAGCAATATGAATGAGTGACGCCACCCCCGATCCCGAAACCCCGAAGAAACGTTCGCTCCACCATATCGATGCCCGCACCAGACGCCGCAACGCCTCCGAGGCGCGTTTCAGGATGCTCGGGATCGGTGCGATCGGGATCGGCCTGACATTTCTGGTGATTCTGCTCACCACGATCGTCATCAACGGCGTGTCGGCCTTTCAGCAGACGTTCATCGATGTGCCGGTTTATCTGGATCCGGCCAGGCTCGACAAGACGGGCACCGGCCAACTCCAGGACATCAGGAAAGCATCCACCTTCACCTATGCTCCGCTGATCGAAAAGGGTCTGCTTGAGGCGGTGAACAAGGCTGGCATCAAGACGGACCTGACCGCGACGAAGGACATGAAGAACCTGATTTCGGCCTCGGCCGCCAGCCAGGTGCGCGATACGGTTCTCAACGATATTTCACGGATCGGGCAGACGGTCGGTTTCAGGATCCTCGCCTCCTCGCGGGTGGATGGTTATCTGAAGGGCCGGGTGAGTCGCGACAGCATCGCCCAAGACAAGAACATCAATGTCGCCCAACTCGACCTGGTGGATCAACTGCGCAAGGCGGGGATCCTTCACAAGGATTTCAACTGGAACTTCATCTTCGGCGCGGACGCGTCGGACTCGCGCGCCGAACAGGCCGGGATCGGGGTTTCGATGCTGGGCTCATTCTTCATGATGCTTGTCGTGCTGATCCTGTCGCCGCCGATCGGGGTCGCTACCTCGATCTATCTTGAAGAATTTGCACCGAAAAATCGGTTCACCGACCTGATCGAGGTGAATATCTCGAACCTCGCGGCAGTGCCCTCGATCGTCTTCGGCATCCTCGGCCTTGCCGTGTTCATCCGGTTCATGCACCTGCCGCAATCGGCTCCGCTGGTTGGTGGGCTTGTGCTGACACTGATGACCCTGCCCACGATCATCATCTCGACCCGCGCCGCGTTGAAGGCCGTGCCCCCCTCGATCCGCGATGCGGCCCTGGGGATCGGAGCGTCCAGGATGCAATCGGTCTTTCACCACGTGCTGCCGCTGGCGATGCCCGGCATCCTGACCGGCACGATCATCGGCCTGGCACAGGCGCTTGGCGAAACCGCGCCGCTGCTGCTGATCGGAATGGTCGGCTATATCGCCACCAATCACCCGAATGGCTTTTTCGAAGGGTTCATCTCGCCCAACTCTGCCATGCCCGCACAGATCTACGAATGGGCCAAGCGCGCGGACCCGGCATTTTACGAACGTGCCTGGGGAGGCATCATCATCCTGCTGATCTTTCTTCTGGGCATGAACATCATCGCCATTGTCCTGCGCCGCAAGTTCGAGCGCCGTTGGTAACGGAGTTGGAGACATGAACGACATGACACTGACGGAGAGAACCGTGGACGCCACCAGCAACAAGATCACCGCACGCAAGGTTCAGGTCCATTATGGCGAAACGCATGCCATCAAGGATGTCGATGTCGAAATCCTGGACAAGACGGTGACTGCATTCATCGGCCCGTCGGGTTGCGGCAAATCGACCTTCCTGCGCTGTCTCAACCGGATGAACGACACGATCGACATCTGCCGCGTCGAAGGCGATATCCTGCTGGATGGTGAGGATATCTATGACAAGCGGGTCGATCCGGTGCGGCTTCGGGCCAGGGTCGGGATGGTGTTCCAAAAGCCCAACCCGTTCCCGAAATCGATTCATGGCAACGTGGCCTATGGTCCGAAAATCCACGGACTGACCAGGAACAGGGCCGAACTGGAGGCGATCGTCGAAAACGCGCTGCGCAAGGCGGCGCTGTGGAACGAGGTCAAGGATCGTCTTGATGCGCCGGGCACCAGTCTCTCGGGTGGTCAGCAGCAACGGCTTTGCATTGCCCGCGCCGTCGCGACCTCGCCCGAGGTTCTTCTGATGGACGAGCCCTGCTCGGCGCTTGATCCGATCGCCACGGCACAGGTCGAGGAACTGATTGACGAGTTGCGGTCGAACTTTTCGGTGGTGATCGTCACCCACTCGATGCAGCAGGCCGCGCGCGTGTCCCAGAAAACCGCCTTTTTCCACCTCGGGAGCCTGGTGGAATATGGCGATACCGACAGGATTTTCACCAACCCGTCGGATCCCCGGACAGAAAGCTACATTACCGGCCGTATCGGATAAGGAGGAACCGGCATGAGCGATCATATTCTTTCCGCCTTCGACCGCGATCTGGAAACCGTTCAGGCCCTGGTCGTGAAGATGGGGGGGCTGGTCGAAGAGCAGCTTCTTGACGCCGCCGGGGCGCTGGTCAACCGCGACGCGGAACTCGCGGAGCGCGTCCGGATGCGTGATCGCGCCGTGGACGAGTTCGAGGAGCGTATCAACGAAGAGGCCGCACGCCTGATCGCGCTGCGGGCCCCGACGGCACGTGACCTGCGGGTTGCGCTCTCGGTCATCAAGATCTCGGCCAGCCTGGAACGCGCGGGCGATTATGCCAAGAACCTTGCAAAACGGACAATCGTCCTGATCGAGGCGCCGGCGATCAGCGGCTCCTCCACCGCGATCCGTCGCATGGCGCAAGCAACCCAGATTCTTCTGCGCGATGCGCTCGACAGCTATATCCAGCGCGACGCGGCCCTGGCGGCCGATGTGCGTGAGCGGGATCTGGAAATCGACCAGATGTATAACGCGCTGTTCCGCGAATTCCTCACCTACATGATGGAAGACCCGCGCAACATCACGCCTTGCATGCATCTGCATTTCATTGCGAAGAATATCGAACGGATCGGAGACCATGCGACCTCGATTGCCGAACAGGTGATCTATCTTGTCACAGGGGAACTTCCTGATGAAAATCGTCCGAAATCTTCCAGCGTGGTCAGTGTGGAGGAATAATCAATGTCGCCCGCCCAACACCCCTGCGTCCTTGTGGTCGAGGATGAGTCGGCTCAACGCGAGGTTTTGAACTACAATCTTGAATCCGAGGGCTTTCGTGTCGTCATGGCCGAAAATGGCGACGAAGGTCTGTTGATGGTTCGCGAGGAAAAGCCGGATCTGATCGTTCTGGACTGGATGCTGCCCAATGTCTCGGGGATCGAGATCTGCCGGCGCGTCAAGGCGAACTCGGATACCCGCAACATTCCGATCATCATGCTTTCGGCGCGCTCCGAAGAGGTGGATCGGGTGCGCGGGCTCGAAACCGGGGCGGATGATTATGTCGTGAAACCGTATTCTGTCGTCGAACTGATGGCACGCGTTCGCACCCAGTTGCGCCGGACCCGTCCTGCAACCATGGGGGAACGTCTCTCTTACGACGATATCGTGCTCGACTCCGAGGAACACCGCGTTTTCCGAGATGGCAAACCATTGAAACTGGGGCCAACCGAGTTTCGCCTCCTGTCAACCCTGATGGAGAAGCCGGGCCGCGTCTGGACCCGTGATCAATTGCTTGATCGGGTGTGGGGACGTGACATTTACATCGACACGCGGACCATCGACGTGCATGTGGGGCGGTTGCGCAAGGCGCTGATGACCCATGGCGGCAAGGATCCCGTGCGCACGGTGCGCGGCACGGGCTACTCGCTCGGCTGACCGGTCTTGCAGACCTGCACCGCCTGAGGTGCGCCCACCAGGATCGGACTCGATCACCATCGCCCCGGCCATATCCCGCATCAGCTTGACCGCAGAACGGGTATTTTTCGAATTTGCGTGTTCGGAAACCGGATATGGGCCGTTGTTCCTCCGTTCAAGCCCGCCTGTCCCGGCATCAAGCTTTCCGGCGCTCAATCGAATTGCGCAGGATTTCAGGGTTTTGTAGGCTCACGCGAACAGGATTTGGGGGGCACATGACCAAGCCGACCGTCACACCGATGATGGAACAGTTTCTGGCGATCAAGCAGGCCAATCCCGGCGCTCTGCTGTTCTACCGGATGGGCGATTTCTACGAGATGTTCCTTGACGACGCAATCGCGGCCGCGTCGGCGCTGGATATTGCGCTCACCAAACGCGGGCAACATCTGGGCGAGGATATCCCGATGTGTGGCGTGCCGGTGCATGCGTCCGAGGGGTATCTGCTGACGCTGATCCGAAAGGGGTTTCGCGTCGCGATTGCCGAACAGATGGAAGACCCGGCAGAGACGAAGAAGCGTGGCTCCAGATCGGTGGTCAGGCGCGATGTGGTGCGCCTCGTCACACCCGGCACGCTGACCGAGGAAAGCCTGCTCGAAGCGCGGCGCCACAATTTCCTTGCCGCCTGGGCGGAAGTCCGTGACGAGGCCGCCCTCGCCTGGGTTGACATTTCCACCGGCGAATTTCGTGTGATGACCTGTCCGCTGACCCGGCTCGGTCCCGAACTGGCACGGCTGGCCCCGCGCGAGGTGCTGGTCAGCGATGCGAAGCCCGACAGTTGTGCCGAAATCGTTGCCGATATGCGCGCTGCGCTGACCCCGTTGTCACGGACCAGTTTCGACAGCCAGGCGGGCGAAAACCGTCTTCTTGGTCTCTATTCGGTTGGCTCTCTGGATGCCTTTGGCACGTTCAACCGCGCCGAAATGGCCGCGATGGGCGCCATTGTCGATTATCTCGACCTGACGCAAAAGGGAAAACTGCCGCTGCTGCGCCGCCCCGTGCACGAAGAAACCGGTGCTGCAATGCAAATCGATGCCGCCACACGCCGCAACCTGGAACTGACGCAGGCGCTGTCGGGCGGTCGTGACGGATCGCTGTTGCATGCGATCGACCGGACCGTGACGGCGGGTGGCGGGCGCCTGCTCGAACGTCGGCTCTCCGCCCCCTCGCGCAACCTGACCGAGATCCATGCCCGTCACGCCTCCGTTCGCTTCTTGCTGGAACGGAACCGATTTTCCGAAGATCTGCGCGCGGAACTCCGGCGTGCGCCGGACATGGACCGCGCCCTGTCGCGATTGGCGCTCGATCGTGGTGGCCCGCGGGACATGGCTGCGATTCGCAACGGTCTGGAGCAGGCTGCCCGGATTTCCGAACTGCTGGGTGACGTTGAAGCCCCTCATCTGCTGCGCGAAGCAGCCAGGGCGCTGATCGGGCACGAGGATCTTTCCGCTCTGCTCGATGCCGCCCTGATTGCCGAGCCTCCGTTGCTCACGCGCGATGGCGGTTTCATCGCCCCGGGCCATGACGACGCGCTCGACCAAACCCGCCAGTTGCGCGATGAAGGGCGCGCGGTCATCGCCCGGATGCAGGCAGACTATGTCCAAGCCACCGGGATCAACGCGCTCAAGATCAAGCACAACAATGTGCTGGGCTATTTCATCGAGACCCCGGCCACCCATGCCGGGAAGATGCTGGCGCCACCGCTCGCAGAGCGGTTCATCCACCGCCAGACCACTGCGAACCAGCTGCGGTTCACCACCGTTGAACTGAGTGCGCTGGAAGCCCGGATACTGAATGCCGGAAACCATGCGCTGGAGATCGAAAAGCGGCTCTATTCCAGCCTGAGAACGACCATCCTGGACCATGCAGGCCCGATCAATGAAGCCTCGCGCGCGCTGGCCGAAATGGATCTTGCCGGCGCGCTTGCGACCCTTGCCCGGTCGGAAGACTGGATCGAACCAAAGGTTGATGACAGCCGTGCGTTCGACATCGAGGGCGGACGCCATCCGGTTGTCGAAGCCTCGCTGAAAACGGCAGGCGAGCCCTTCATCGCCAATGATTGCCAACTCACCGAAGGGACCACGCCCGCGATCTGGCTGCTCACCGGCCCGAACATGGCCGGTAAATCGACCTTTCTGCGCCAGAACGCCCTGATTGCCCTGCTGGCCCAGGCAGGCAGCTTCGTTCCCGCCAGGCGGGCTCATATCGGCCTCGTGTCGCAACTTTTCAGCCGGGTCGGGGCCGCCGATGATCTTGCCCGTGGCCGTTCCACCTTCATGGTCGAGATGGTCGAGACAGCCGCTATCCTGAACCAGGCCGACGATCGCGCTCTCGTCATACTTGATGAGATTGGTCGTGGAACTGCAACCTATGACGGTCTCTCGATCGCCTGGGCGGTGATGGAACACCTCCATGCCAGCAATCGCTGCCGCGCTTTGTTCGCAACCCACTACCACGAGATGACCGCACTCTCGGCCAAGCTCGACGGCGTTGAAAATGCGACCGTTGCCGTGAAGGAATGGAACGGCGAGGTGATCTTTCTGCACGAGGTGCGCAAGGGGGCTGCCGATCGCTCCTACGGGGTTCAGGTGGCCCGTCTGGCCGGCCTTCCCGGTTCCGTTGTCGAGCGCGCCCGCGTGGTTCTGGATGCACTGGAAAAGGGTGCGCGCGAAGGCGGGGGCAGGAAACAGGCGGTCATTGATGATCTGCCTCTGTTTTCCGTCTCCAACACACCGCAACCTGCGCCACAGTCACGGGGCAATTCCGAACTCGAAGAGCGTCTGAAAACTCTTGCCCCGGACGAGATGACTCCCAAACAGGCGCTCGAAACCCTTTATGAACTCCGAACATTCCTGACGGAGTGATCTTCTTCCGGATGGAAAGACCTCACGGGATCTGGGGGCAGGGAGAAATTAATTTGCATTATGAAGAGCATATTATTTTGTGCCAGGCGGGTGGCGGAAATGCCCGGCTCCCCACCCTTGGATCGCCGGACGCTGGATTTTTCCGGGCCTGTCCCAACGGCGGGCTGGCTATACCGTCGGGACAATGCACTGAGATCGGGACTTGTATCCGATCGCGCCGTGGGGCCTCTGTCCTCGTTCGTAGTGCCGCTGCCAATCCTCCAGCTTTTCGCGCGCGTGGGCAAGATACATGACCCCATGCGTCTGTTGCACGCTTCGATGAAGCCGTCATCCGTCGGCTTCTGGAGTTTTCCGCCCAAGCCGGGAGACGTCCAATGTGATGTGGTTCGCATGGGCCAAGAGACCCAGAGATCGAGATCGCAGCAGATGAACGCGCTGCCACAGTACGTCGGGAACATGTGCTGCCGACAGGTTATGGCCGCGCGCGCAGCCTCCATATCGCGCAGCGGGTGGCCATACCCGGGTCTCAGGTCTCAACAGTGGTTTTGCTGAACCACACCGCTGAGGAGACCGGCTATGACCGCTACCCATTCTATCGCCTCGACCGTCCTGGTCGCCATCGACATGTCCAAGCACCGCCACGAGGTGCTGATTGGGCCACCGGGCAAGAAGCATCGTCGCTGCGTAATGGATAAGTCAAGCCACTTTTCGTTTTGGATCGAATGTTTCTCGCTTTTGCAGCATGGTCCAAAGCACGTTCACACGCCGACGCGCGAGGGCGATGAGAGCCTGCGTGTGATGTTTCCCTTCGGATCGCTTGCGGTCGTAGAATGCTTTGGAAAGCGGATCTTTTGTGGAGACCGCGCAGAAAGCACTCTGGTAGAAGACGCGCTTGAGCGCCTTGTCCCCACCATAGGCGCGCCGCCAGCCCGAACGGTTCCCGGATTGGCGTTGGACGGGTGCAAGGCCAGCGGCGCAAGCGAGTGCGTCTGCCGAGGTGAAGCGCCGCATGTCGCCAACTGCAGCGAGGAACTCTGCCGTCAGTATCGCCCCCATCCCTGGCAGCGAGCGGATGAGGGCGTCATCAGGGTGGCTTGCAAGCAGTCCTTCCAGATCGCGCTCAATCGCACTGATCTTTTGGCGCGCGTCAAGGGCTTCACCTGCCAGTTCGCGGATCAACTCAGCCGTTGGCACCTCGCCCGGAACCGTGATGCGTTGTGCTTTGGCAATCTCAACAGCGCGTGCTGCCAAGGCCTCGCATCCATGCAGATGCGGTGTTTTGCGCAGATGCGCCGCAATCCGGGCTTTTCCGGCGCGCCTGATTTCGGTTGGCGTCACGTACCGGGTGCGCAGCGCAAGCGGACCTTTGCAGCAAAGGTCAAATGCCTGTTCAAGCCCGGGGTGAATGCCGCAGAGCAGCCCTCGGATGCGGGCGATGCGGCATACGTGGTCCTGCATCAGATCACGGCGTCGCCCCACCTTCAGACGCAGGGCGACACGGGTATCATCATCGGCAAGGACGGGCCGCAAATCACGGGTGCGCACAAGCTCGGCAATGGTATGGGCGTCGCGGGGATCGGACTTGCGTTCGCCTCCGGCAAAGCCCTGCCCAGCCCGGTTCACGGCAATACCAGGCGTGTGAACCAGGGCAAATCCTTCGGCCAGAAGACTTGCTTCGATGAAGCGCGCGAACGAGCCAACCACATCAATGCCGATTACAACATCTCCATCCAGGGCGTGCAAGTCCGCAATCAAGGCGTTGATCGCATCCGGATTGTTCTTGACCGCGCGGTCAAGAACAATCCTGCCCGCTTCGTCAATTGCAACCGCCCAGTGAACAGATTTTGCCGCATCAATTCCAATACATATCTTCATCTCCCTACCTCTCGGTCGCTTGTTGCTCGCACACCCCATCGCGCCTGCATCGCCTTACATAGCCATCAAGGGCATCGCGTAATCAGCGGTCATTCAGGGGCGGCAACGAAGGCGGCACAGCGACCCAAGCCATCAACGACAGCCACCATGACAACCATACCTTCGTTGCCTGCGCATCAACAGCTTCGCACCATCGATAGCGCCAGGAAAAGGGGTAAGGCAGCGTGAGCGTTTGTGTCGCAACGTCTGTCGAAAGCTGGGAAATCGCAGGCCAGTTGGCCGATGATCCCGCAGACCTGACTGATGTGCTTCAAAAACTGTCCGCCCGCGACCCTGCGAGCTTGGGCCGCGAATGCGCCCAATGGGGTTCGCTTGATAAGGGTAAAGCCAGCAACGCCGAAATTGCTGCCTAGCTGCGCGCGTTCGCGGACGCGCTTGCGCCTGCGCCTGCGCCGGAAACCCCAACCGCAAGCGAGAATGACCGTCTCCGGGCGTTCTTGGCGCGGCTGGACTGGATTGATCAGTGCACGGCCATTGCTACGACCGCCAACGAAGCAGGTGGAACATTTGAATGCCACTCGGTCACGCCCGGCCGCTTGTTTGGTCAGTGGTCCATAGATCTGTATGGCCTACATGTCCGGGGCCTGATGGGGCACGGCCTAGGGCGTAGACCTGTAAATGAAAAGATGATAAAAGATTTACAACACAGGAGGTTTCATGTCGTCGAATTTCTGGCTCACTGAGGAACAATTCAGCAAAATCAAGCCGTTGCTTCCCAACAAGCCACGTGGTGTGCCGCGTGTGGATGATCGGCGGGTGCTGTCGGGGATCATCTTTTGCTTGCAGCGCGGCTATCGCTGGTCGGACGTGCCGGCCGAATACGGCCCGGCCAAGACGCTTTACAATGGGAATTATATCCCAAAGTAACATTTCCTTATTGACGTAAAGGGCTTTTTGGTTTATCACAGAGTCACATTAGGAGATGGGAATGAAACAGAAAGCACCAGGCAAATCTAGCCGCACAGGCCTTACCCTTCTGCAAATTGCAGATATGTTTGGGGACGAGGTTAAGGCTAGAGAATGGCTTGAGCAACAAAGATGGCCTGATGGGCCTAGCTGTCCCCATTGTGGTTCGTTGAGCGTCAAAGTGGGGGTTCCTCATAAGAGCATGACGCATCGCTGCAATGACTGTTCTAAAAAGCCGATGTTTACAGTTAAGGTTGGAACTGTAATGCAAGGGTCTAAGTTGCCTTACCGAGTCTGGGCAATCGCTATATATTTATTCACCACCAACCTAAAGGGTATTTCCTCAATGAAGTTGCATCGCGAATTAGGTATAACGCAAAAATCTGCATGGTTTGTCCTCCATCGCCTGCGGGAAGCCTATGCTGATGGTCAGCCTTTATTCGAAGGGCCCGTCGAGGCTGATGAGACTTACATCGGCGGCAAAGAAAAGAACAAGCATAGCAACAAGAAGCTAAAAGCTGGGCGGGGTCCTGTAGGAAAAACGGCGGTTGTTGGCGTTAGAGACCGTGATACTAATCATGTATCTGCACAGCCTGTTTTAGACACGAATAAAGAAACGCTACAGGGCTTTGTTGAGATCCGTACACAAGAGCAATCGCAGGTCTATACTGACGAAGCAAGGGCCTATGTAGGGATTAACCGTCCTCATGAGGCTGTTAAGCATAGCGTGGGTGAATATGTGAAGGATATGGCCCATACAAACGGCATGGAGTCGTTTTGGGCTGGTCTCAAGCGAGGGCATAATGGCACATACCACAAAATGTCTCCCAAGCATCTTAGCCGCTATGTCAATGAGTTTTCAGGCCGTCACAATAGCCGCCCTAAAGACACCATAGATCAAATGGTCGGTGTTTTAGGAGGGATGATTGGAAAGCGCCTTAGGTATGTAGATTTAATTGCCGACAACGGCCTAACAAGTGGAGCAAGAGGATGAATGTGCGAGTTTCGGTAAGCTGTCCTTTACCTAGATCAAACAGATCAAATTCACCTTTTAGATATGCGGGCGGCAAGTTTTACGCACGTAGGCTTATCTTAGACGAGGTGCCTGAACATAGCTTTTATTCTGAACCTTTTGCAGGAGGGGCGAGCGTTTTTTTGCAAAGCCTAAGTGTAGCCATAACATTCTCAATGATTTATATGAAGATGTCATAAACATGTTTCTCGTTATAAGAGATAATGTTGAGGATTTAATTGATAGCCTCCATGGGATTCCTGCGACAAAGGAAAATCATCATTGGTTCAAAAATCATTTCGATCCTAAGACAGACATCGATAGAGCAAAAAGGTGGTTCTACCTTAACAGAACATCTTACAGTGGCATTATGAAGCCAGAAAATTGCTATTGGGGGTACGGCGAAAAATACTCTATGCGCCCTGAAAATTGGCCGCCGCATTTGAGGACAGTATCTGACAAACTGCAAGGCGTCTCGCTTCAGACAAAAGATTTTGAGGAGTCCATTGATAATACGCCAGATGGATCGTTTCTGTTTGTTGATCCGCCTTATTATAACGCAGACCAGCAAAAGTTCTATAACTGTCATTTTTTGACAGAAGATCATGAACGATTAGCTGCCTGCTTGTATAGAAATTCTCACAGATTAAAGTTCCTTTTGACTTATGATGATCATGAGGATGTTCGTGATTTATATCATTGGGTTCAATACATTAGTGAACGTGAGTGGAACTACACTATAAACAGGACCGACAATCAACGAGAAGGCTTAAAGCTAAAGGACGGATTTAGAAGTTCTCGGGGTAAGGGCAAGGAAGTGTTTATTAGGAACTATAATGTCTGATGAAGCTCTGAAAGTATACAGGGATATTGAGGAGTACTGTGACACTTACAATATCCCTTTGGAAAATCTTTTAGACATTTTAGAAGATCAGAAAGTTGTCCCCATGATTAGGGGGAAAGCGACTGAATTCATTTGTGCTTTGGTTCTTAAGAAAAAATTGAACCCAAAGGACTGGTTAGTTGAAAAGCTGAATCTTAACGCTCAACTTGGCTCCTATGATGAAGATGTAAGCATTACCCACAGACGTAAGGGCGTTCGTTTTAAGGTGGAAGCGAAAAATGCTGTAAGAGGCAAATTTAGCCTTGGTACTAGGGCAAGCCCTTTCCCTCACTTCGCAGTTAAATGTCACAGGTCTCGCAGCAATCTTAGTCGTCAAGAAAATGACAGGTACATGGCAACGGATTTTGATTTACTTTTGTGCAATGTTTCAAATTCGCTTTTCCGAAGCACTTTTTCCCGTGGCTTGCCTTTAATTGAAAAACCCGAAGCAATAGAATGGCTAAAAGGCCATTACTCTGTTGGAACCGAGGCTGAAATACGTAGAGCAGCCTATGACGATTGGCGCATCTGCTTGCCTAAAGATATTGTGCAGGATGATGGAACAATCCCTAGGACGCCTAGAGTGAAAATGAAAGATGATCCAAACTGGTTTGGCTTGGACGACCTAGAAAAAATCTAGAAAGGCTACTTTAGTGATGAAGAAACAAAAAGAGCAAAAACCAACGTTCCAAAAACTATCTGACTCGCACTACCAGCCTTCTAAGGCTGAGATGGAGCAGGAATATGATATGCCACAAGCCTCTATGGATACTTTGCGACAAGCATTTTTCGAACCTAGCGATGGAGCTGGCCGCCCTAAATAGGCTTAGGCTATGTTACTTTGGGATATAATTCCCTATGCAGAGGTCTTTACGTGAGAAAATCTTGCTGAGGTCACCACTATGGTCTATCGTGGTGCAAATTGATGCAACGATGTATTTGCCATGTCAGCCGACACCCAAAACAACGATGACAAATCCGTACATCGCCTGTCTGTCAGTCTCACGGCCGAGCAGCATCGCGAGATTAACGAAATTGCCCGAAAGAACCGGGTATCAGTGGGATGGGTCGTTCGCGAAGCAATCGACCGCCTTCTAAAGGATGAAATGCCGCTACTTCATGTGGGGAAAGAATGACAGCCGCGCGTACCAGATCATATACTACCGCGCCGAAGGGTAAGTCTTCGAATGTTGCCCCGCGTGCTCGCTTCGCCGATTTGGACGAGGATAAGTTGCGCGGTGGTTATTACACGTCATAAAACGTCGCTGAATGGCTGTGTGGTTGGGTTATCCAATCTCCAGAGGATGTCGTTCTCGAGCCAAGCTGCGGCGATGGTGCCTTCTTGGAGGCAGCCGCACATCGGCTTCGTGAGCTTGGTGGAACGCCAGCAAAGAGCGGACGGAATCTGACAGGTGTCGAGATCATTGCGGCAGAAGCGGAAGCTGCAAAAACGCGCCTTCAAGGCGTGATCGGCCAGTCTGCTGAAAAGGTTGTTGAAAACTCGGACTTTTTTGCGTGGTGGGCTGACTCTGTTCAGCCGACCTTTGACGCGATCATCGGCAATCCACCGTTCATTCGCTACCAATCTTTCCCAGAGCCGCATCGCACCATCGCCATGCAAATTTTGGGTGATCAGGGGCTGAAGCCAAATCGCCTAACTAACATCTGGGTACCGTTCGTGGTTGCCGCGACGGCCAGCCTCAAAGCTGGTGGGCGTCTTGCCCTTGTGCTGCCGGCGGAAATCCTGCAAGTCACTTATGCAGCGCAGTTGCGCTCCTATCTGACCGATCATTTCGAGCGGATCGACGTGATTGCCTGCAATGAACTGTTCTTCGAGAAGGTGGAGCAAGAGGTCGTCTTGTTACTTGCCGATGGTGCTTTGGCAACGGCGTCCGAGGACAATACCTGCCGCGTTTCCCTGACGGCTGCCGCAACGGTTGCCGATATTACCAATGTCAAACCAGCCTTGATCCTAGATCGGGCGGAGTCCAAGACGATCCAGGATGACAGCGAAAAGTGGCTGAAATACTTTCTCGACAATCGGCAGATTTCCTTCATGCGCGCTCTGCGCGATGCGGCGATCACGACGCCCATGTCCACGCACGCGAGCATCGACGTAGGGGTTGTCACCGGAAAAAACGAATTCTTTGTCCTCTTCGGCCGATCAGGTCGAAACTCTTGGCCTTGCGGGCTACACTACGCCGTTGGTATCGCGCTCCGCCCAGCTGAAGGGCAGCAAGATCGGGAAGCACGACTGGAAATCCCTGGCCGCTGGCGGCGATCGCGTTCACCTGTTTAACATTTCGAAGGCGCAAGCCAGCAGACTCAGCGCAAAACTGCGCCAATACATTGAGGAAGGTGAACGGAAAGAATTTCACATTGGATACAAGTGCTCGATTCGAAAGCCTTGGTATCTGGTGCCGTCTGTTTGGGTGCCGGACGGTTTCGCATTCCGACAGATTTACGACGTCCCTCGTATGGTGCTGAACTCTTCCGGGGCTACTTCCACCGACACGATCCACCGGATGCGCAGCCATGGCGCGAAGCCTGAACGGGTGATCGCCAATACCTACACGTGGCTCACGGCGGTTTCGGCGGAGATCGAGGGTCGGAGCTATGGCGGCGGCGTTCTGGAACTTGAACCGACAGAAGCTGAACGGTTGCTATTGCCAGCACAGCTCAACGGTGCGATGCCGCTCACGGAAGTGGATCAACTCGTCCGCGCCGGACGGCTCGATGATGTTCTGGAGGAGAATGCAAAGATCATCCTCCGCGGGCACATGGGGCTGACATCGGCAGAGTGTGATTTTTTGAAGAGCGTCTGGACACAGATGCGGAATCGGCGGAATTCCCGCCGGCGTGGTGGCCGGAAACATACAGCATGACAGCCGCCGACCCGAAGGACGCTGCCCGTGCTCGGGTAGCTGATCTGGTCCAGAACTTCCGGCGCAACGAAGCAGATTATCTGCGCGCGGCCTATAATTGAGACGCAGGCGCGCACAGATTTCATCACGCCGCTGCTCGCGGCATTCGGATGGGACGTGCACAACGCTGTGCCGGCCAACCGCTTGGGCTACGGGAAGTTGTCGAAGAGGCGACGGTTGAAGTCGGCGAGGAGCGGCTTTCCAAGAGGCCTGACTATGAGCTGCGCCTTGCACGTCAGCGCAAGCTCTTCGTCGAAGCCAAAAAGCCAACTGTACGCATTGATCGTAGTCGGGATGCCGCGTTCCAGACACGGCGCTACGGCTTTTCGGCAAGCCTGCCGATCTCGATCCTGACCAACTTTCATCAACTGGCGGTCTATGATTGCCGGCTCTCTCCAAACCTCACCGATGAAGTGCATGTCGCGCGCATTCTGCTTGTCGGGTACGATGAGTTTGAGGCGCGCTTTGACGAGCTGTGGCCACTTATGTCACGTGAGGCGGTGTATTCTGGCGATTTTGATCGCCGCTTCGCCGTCGATGTGACCCGGCACGGTGCCGATCAGTTTGACGACTTTTTCTTGCGCTAGGTGCGGTCGTGGTGCGAGCGTCTCGCAACCGATATTCACCATCAAGTCCCCGGCCTGTCGCCAGACGAGCTGACCTATGCGGTGCAACTGTTCCTTTCGCGGATCGTGTTCCTGCGCATCTGTGAAGATCGCGACATAGAACGCTATGAAACCCTGCGTGGCCTGACCGCCGGCAACAGTTTCGATGCTCTTATGGCGGAGCTGCGGCGCGCGGACGCCTTCTATGATTCCGGTCTGTTCCGGCTGCTAGATGATGCCCGGCTCGGGATTCGCATCAGCGACGATGTGCTGAGCGGTATCATCAACGAGCTTTACTACCCGCAAAGCCCCTACACCTTCGCGGTCGTGGAAACTGAAGTCCTCGGGGAAATTTACGAGCAGTTTCTGGGCGAGATCATCACGATCGACGCGCATGGCAACGTCGAGATCGTCAGCAAACCCGAGGTGCGGGACAGCGGCGGCGTCGTGCCGACGCCGCGCTTTATCGTAGATGCGATTGTGCAGCGTACGCTTGGTCCGAAACTGGCCGGACAGTCTCCGGCTGACCACGCCCACACCCTGTCTCCTCGCGCCAACTTGAATCACATGACCCGCGAACCGCGCGCGCCCGTCGGTACGCTGACCTCGACCCCGGCCTTTTACGCGTTGGTGTTAGAGGATCCGAAGTTCAACGCGACCACCCTGCCCGGCCTGCACGCCTTCTGGATCGGCGGTGAAACCGTGCAGCGCAGCCTTCTATTGCCCCTGCGCGAGCGGTTTCCGGGCTGCGAGATCCACCACGCCTACGGCCCATCGGAATGTGCCAGCATCACCCACGCCCATATGCTGACCGACGAAGACCTCTCAGGTCATGGCCCGCTGAGCCTCGGTCCGCAGAAAAGCGGGGCTCGGGTCATGGTCGATTTCGGCGCGGGCCTTGCGCCATATGGCGAAGGAGAGGTCGTCTTGGTCGGCCCGCAGGTCGGGCGCTGCTACTGGCCCCTCTCGCATCCGAACAACGCCAATTTCACCACCCATGACGGCCAACGCGCCTATCGCACCGGCGATCACGGCGAAATCGACGCGCATGGCCACCTCTTCATTCATGGGCGCATCGACAACCAAGTGAAGGTCAACGGTTTCCGCATCGAGCTGGGCGAGATCGAACGCTCGGCCGTGCAGGTCGGTGGCGTGAAACAGGCCGTGGCGCTACAGGCCGCCGAAGGCGCCGTCACCCGTGGCCTGATCCTGGTGCTGGATGGCGAGGACATAGATGACGGCCGGATCGGTGCCGTACGCCAGCACCTGCGCTACAGCCTGCCGCCCTTCATGGTGCCGCAGCGCATCCTTTTGGACCGCAACCTGCCACTGTCCCACGCGGGCAAGATCGACCGCCGCGCCATAAAAGAACGCTTTGGCATGACGTGAGTCTTGCCTTATAAATGCAGGCTGTAAGGGGACTTTCCCCAAGGCCTGCATCATATGTTATCTCTGCCTCTAGAGCTTGTCGTAGTCCTGTTCCTGGGATTCCTGCTGCTTCGCCTGCTGAGCGAGAACCGTGACTGGACCGTGCAGCGCCTCGCCTTTGCCGCGATCCTGGGGCTGGGGATGGTGCATGGCACCCTGTCCTCTCTGATCTGGAGCTACGATCTGACCGCGCTGCGTCCCGCGTTGCCCATCGTCGCCTCGCTGCTCCCGGTCACCACATGGCTTGCTTTTTGCAGCATGGCACAGCGCAGCGTCCGGCCCACGGTTGCCCGCCTGGCATTGCACGCCGCACCAACGATCGTACTGGTGCCGCTGGCCTTCACGGGGTCACTGCTGATCGATCCGATCATCATCCTGTCCTTCCTGACACATGGCGCGCTCTTGCTGCGCATGGGCGCCGCCGGGCCCGATGCCTTTGCACAGGCGCAGCTGCACCGCTCGCTGTCGGTGGCACGCGCAGCGCAGGGAACGGGCCTGCTGCTGGCGCTGAATGCCTGCGTTGACATCGCCATTATCGTCGATTTCCAGCTGGCGCAGGGGCGGCATGTACCGACCCTGCTCTCTGCGATCTCGGTGATCATCCTGCTTCTGCTCGTGATCACCGCCGCGCGCGGCACCGAGGGCGCGGCGGATGACGCCGACGATACCCCTGAAAGCTCCGCGACGAACGCCCTCACCATCGCACCCGCCGCCGCCACAACGCTGGCCGAGACCAAGGAACACGCCGCCACCGCGGCCCGTATCGATGCGCTGATGCGCGAATCTCGGCTGTTCACCGATCCGGACCTCACGCTGACCAAGATCGCGCGCAAGGCGGGCCTGCCCGCGCGCGAGATTTCCACTGCAATCAACCGCCACCACAGCATGAATGTGTCGCAATACGTCAACGGGCTGCGCCTGTCCGAGGCCTGTCGCCTGCTGGCCTCCACCGACGCGACCATCACCTCGATCCAATTCGACAGCGGTTTTCAGACCAAGTTCAACTTCAAGCGCGAATTCCGCCGCCAGTACGGATGCTCTCCGACGCAATGGCGCGCGGGTCAGTCACCCTAGGCTCCGGGGGGCAAGGTAGCCCTTCGGGACAGGTCGGGATCTTCGATCAGGTCGTCATGACCGCCCGGTCATGGCCAGCCGCAACGGGATGCGCGTGGCGCGCAACGTGGGCAAACCGCCACCAAGCGCACCGATCACCAGCGACAGGATCACCGCCTGCATGATCAGCTCGGGCGACAGCGCCAGGCTGAAGACGATCTGCATCTGATCTGCCCCGGTGGTTGAGGCGCTCCAGCCGTCTAACGCCACCAGCGCGACCGCCACACCCACACCACAGCCGATGGCCGTCAGCACCATGGCCTCGATCCATGTGCCGACGAAAGCCGCCGTGCGCGAAAAACCGATGGTACGCACGGTAGCGATCTCTGTGCTTCGGTCGGACACGCTGCTGTACATCGTGGTCAGCGCGCCGATCACAGCCCCAAGCGCCATGGTGATCGACAGCGGCCAGCCCAGGAACAGGATCAACCGCGAGGGGCCCTGCGCCATCCCGGAAAAGTAGTCGCGTTCCGACCTGACCGGCAGGGCGATCTGCGTCGAGTCCTTGGCATAGGCGGCAAGCGCAGGCAGCGCCTCCGGCCCAGTCATCAGGATGCGCGCCGATTGCACCAGACTGGGGCGGTTGAACATCACCTGCACCATCCCTCCATCAGCATACATCTCTGATTCAAAAACCGGTCCACCGGCATCAAACAGGCCCACAACGGTCCAGAACGAGGTGCCGAACTGCACGGTATCGCCAAGATCCAGCCCCTCGTAGTCGGCACTCAGGCGACGGCCGACGACAATCTCTGCCGTACCGGGAGTGAATATGCGCCCTTTGGTGATCGTCACCTGAGGCCGCACTGCCAGCCCAAAGGCACCGATGCCGCGCAGCGACAGGGTCTCGTAAAGGCCAGAGCCCTTCTCGGTGGCATCAACGGGTATCACCAGTTCGGTCGACACGACCGGCACCCCATTGGCACCGTGTCGCGGTCATAGCTGCACGCCGCGTTCAGGTAGTCATAGCGCATCACCACGAAATTCGTGTCCGCCGGTTTCGTCGCCCCGTCGAAGACGCCTAGGATCACGAACCCCCAGTCCGACCCGCCGTCAGTGCGCACCACATTGGTGGCCGTCAGGACGATGCGCTGACCGACCTCCCAGCCCTCCCGCTGTGCCAGGGCGCGCCCCACCAGCAGACCGTCCCGCGTCTGTTCCAGCGCCTCGATCTGAGCCGGCGCAAACGCATATTGATCCTTGAAGAACGCGGCATAGCTGCGCGGCTCCACCGCGTTCGCGCCAAGGAATTTTGTCTGTTCCCGATAGGTCGCCCGCATCCGTGTCATATAGGTGACGGTGCCGGTTTCCGGCATATCCGCCAGCTTCTGGTAGTAGCGGATCGGCAGGCTCTGCGCATTGCCGATCCGGTTGGTGACGATCAGTCGCTCGGACTGCACCTCGCCGCCGTTGAACCCGTATTCGAAGGCCGCGAGCAGCCCGTAGATGAAGAAGGCGATGCTGATGGACAGGACCACCAGCACACTACGGGTCCGCTTGCGCGCCATGTTGCGCCGAATCAGGGTGAAACTGTTCATCACGCAATTTCCTTGACATGGTTTTTCTCCTCGACGAACTGGCCCTTGTTCAGGCGCAGCGTGCGCGAGGCAAAGGCGCAGGCGCTCTCGTCGTGGGTCACCATCACGATGGTCTTGCCCATCTCGTGGTTCAGCAACTGCAACATGCCGAGGATCTCGTCCGCGCTCTTGCGGTCCAGATCGCCCGTCGGCTCATCGCAGAGCAGCAGCTCCGGGTCCACCGCCAGCGCCCGCGCGATGCCCACGCGCTGCATCTGGCCACCGGACAACTCCGACGGCAGGTGATCGCGGCGCTCGCCCAGCCCTACAAGTCCAAGGATCGTGTCGACCCGCTCGCGGCGCTGACGCTTGTTCAACCCGGTCAACAGCAATGACAGCTCGACGTTCTGCGCCGCCGTCAGCATCGGCATCAGGTTGTAGAACTGGAAGACAAAGCCGACCTCGGAGCCGCGCCAGCGGCTCAGCCCCGCCTCGGACATGGAGTCGATACGATAGTCATCAAAGCGGATCTCGCCGCGATCAGGACGGTCGATGCCGCCGCACATGTTCAGCAGGGTGGACTTACCCGAGCCCGACGGCCCCATCACGGCAACAAAATCGCCCTTGCGAACCCCACGGATCGAGATGCCATTGGCGGGCGGATTGGTCATATCACTGTCCTTTCAAGGCAAGGAACGTGGAAGAAATGGATGACACTGCGGTCTGTCGAGATGTGTCGAATGTGACCTTGGCGGCCATGTTCGCAAACACGCCCACCTGTGGGTGGTCGAACTTGAGCCGGACGAGCACCGTGCCCTTCTGGATCGAGATCTTCGGTGCCACGGTGCGCACAGTGGCGCGCAGCGGCTTGCCGGGCCAGGCGTCCAGCTGCACCTCGGCACCCTGCCCCGGTTCGATCTGCGCAAGGTTGCTTTCGGACACATCCACCTCGATCGTCAGCGCTGCCGGGTCGATCAGCGTGGCGATGCCCTGCGCCGGGCCGCCGTCGACAGCGGACACGGCAATGTCGCCGGGGTTTAGCTGGCGGTCCACCACAATCCCGTCAAAGGGCGCGCGCACCTGGTAATGGGTCAGCGCCTCCTCGGCCCGGGCAACCTCCAGCCGGGCGATCTCGGTCTGGCGGGCCGATACATCATGGCTGCGCGCTGCCGTGTCATCCAGAACCGCTCCGCCTGGATCAGGGCAAAGGACGCGGCCTCGGCCTGCGCTTGGGGCACGCTGCCCCGCCCGGCCAGCGCTGCTTGGCGTGCCGCATCGCTGGCCGCTTCCTCGAGGCTCGCTTCGGCCTGTGCCAGCGTTGCCTGCGCCATGGCAAGGCGCGCGCGGACGATGGCCAGTTCGGTCTGCGCTGCCGTGTCATCCAGAACCGCCAGGACCTGCCCCGCAAGGAAACGGTCGCCGGTCTCGACAAGTACATCTGACAGCCGCGCACTGATATCGGACATCAGTACCATCTCGCGATCTGCGATGACATAGCCGGTCCCCACAACGGCGGGGGCCATCAGCCCCGGCTCCGGCATCGTCGGAACCTGCGTCGGGGCAACGCCTGCGGCCACAACCTTCGCCGCATCAGGTGCGGCCCCGGCAACGCTCTCTACCCTGATGCCCAGCCAGTCGCCCGCCAGCCCCGTTACATGGGCTATGACCTGTGACTTGGTCTCGAACCACAGAAACTCCGGCGCGATGCCGCGCTCAGTCACCGCGTACCAGCCCCCAGCCCCCAGCCCGCCCAACACACTGACCAGCAATAGGCTTTTCAGCGGAAAGCGGCGGCGCTGCGCCGGACGGACTTGGAGGGCGCGGGATCGACCCGCTCGATCGACAGCGATTGCAGCTGCTTCAATATGTCGGTGGTGTGCGAAACGTTGTTCACGGCGCGGCTCCTTCAGGCAGTGGCTCCCCGAGAATGCCAAGCTTGCGCCCTTTGCCGCGACCTGTGACGCGATCAAGGCCGGTGCAAATCGCAATCAAGGTTTTGTCCCTCGCCAAGCCACTGATAAATTTATGCTTCCCGAGACACCTGAACGCCACTTGCACAGGACTTGAATCGCGTTTCGCACCTTTTGTGTCTTGACCTTTGTCCAGCGCACCAGCCAAATCCGGGCCATGACCCGCGTTCTCGCCTCCTCCTTCCTGGCTTCCCTGACCGCGCAAACCGGAGGTTTCATCCATGACGCCACCGAGGCCCCGCTTGGCCCAGGTCTGCGGCTTCAAGCGCGCTATGACATGGCCCGCTTTGCCCCCGGCCTCTTTGATCAGCTCGACATGCGCCTTACCGAAGCGCTGTTCTGCGCGGTCGCCAAGCGCCAGGCCGAATGGCTTGCCGGCCGGCTGCTGGTGCGCGCGGCACAGCAGGCGCTGGGGCTGACGGTGGCCTCTATCGCCTCGGGTGAGGACCGCGCCCCGATCTGGCCTGCCGACCAGCGCGGCAGCATCAGCCACGCGCGCGGCCATTGCGCCTGCATCCTGCTGCCTGAGGGCCATGGCCACCCCGGCATTGACATCGAAACCCGCGCGGAGGGCCACGCGCTGGAATCCATCCTGCGTATCACAACCCATGGCCCGGACGAGGCCATGCTGCGCGCCGCGCCAGACCCCGGCCTGTGGGCAACCCTGTGCTTTTCCGCCAAGGAAACGCTCTACAAGGCGCTTTACCCCACGGTTCAACGCTTCTTCGGGTTCGACGCCGCCCAGTTGCACACCCGGCCCGGCCCCGACAGCCTGTCCCTGACACTGACCGAAGAGCTGCACTCCAGCCTACCCGCCGGACGCCGCTTTGACATCGCTTGCGCGATCCACGACGGCCACGTGGTGACCTGGCTCGTGCGCCCGAACTGAAGGCCCGGACGGAAGATCGGGATCACCAACAACACAGACCTTTGACACAATCGAAGGATGTTCCTCCGCAACCAGTTAAACAGGCAGGTCATGCAGCATTTCCACATCGAGCGCGTGTGGAGCCAGGCTGGATACTTTGAAACCGAACGGCTGGTCCAGTTCCACGAAGATGTGATGGCGGCCATCATGGCCGGGGATCTGATCGCGATTTCCGGTCCGGTGGGCGTTGGCAAAACCGCAATGATCAACCGCCTTCAGGATCAGATCACCGCTGACAAGAAGATCATCGTGGCATGCAGCCTGTCGGTCGATAAGCCGCGTGTTGTTCTGCCCGCCCTGATCACAGCGCCTATGATCTGGCCCCCGTTTCAGCGGACACCTAGGTGGTTTCGGTTTTGGCTCTGATGACCTCGCGTGGCGATTTCCATTTCAGGCCGCTATATGGGTGGTGTTCGTTATAATCCTCGATCCAGTGTCCTATCAATGACAGTACGGTTTTGGCATCGGGTAGCGGGTTGACGCGGACGTCATCGCGCTTGAGCGTTTTCACGAATGCCTCTGACATGCCGTTGGATTGCGGGCTTTTGACGGGCGTGAAGCAGGATTTCAGGCCCGGTTGTTGCGCGAAGATACGCGTCTCTTTCGCGGTGTAGGGGCTGTCATTGTCCGTCAGAACGTCAACCTGTTCTGGCGCGCGGTGCGTGCCGAACCGGCGCTCGACAGCTTCAAGCAACATGTCCCGTACATCCGATCCGCTGATCCCGGCATTTGCCATGGCGCGCCACGAGATGATCTCGCGGTCGTGGGCATCGATGAGGAACGTCAGGCGGATGCAATGTCGTCATTCAGACGAGGAGACAGATAGCTCAGCAACTGTGGGTCATTGAGGAACAGGTCCACATCCCAACTGAGCCGGTGCTGATGGCGAAGCATCAACACCGTTCCGCCGCCCCACGTCCAGTCAGACCGGCTCATGCCAATGCTTTCCATATGCCGTCTGGCAAGTGTCAGAAGCTCATTCCAGCGTGGCCCAGTATCCCGCACGGTCATGTCGGTATCCCCCGCCCGCAAAGCGCCTCGGCACGAGCATTGAGCGCCTGAAACGACACGCCAAGCTCGGCGGCGAGATCATAGGCGGCATCACCCGGCATCTCCATCAAAGCCTGTCCTACACGCGCAAGCTCTTCCTGAGCCGGAGCCTCACCCGGATTCTGGCGCATCGATCCCGAACAGCCGGATCCTCTCGCCGTGAATTTCTATCGTGTCGCCATCAATGACCGTGGCTCTCCCAACGACACCATCAGCCAACGCCGCATGGACAGAGCCCGGCAAGATCAAGACGACCGACACGGGACCCAGCCTCATTCATCCCCCAGGCTCGGAACCGGATCAGGAACCTCGATAGATGTGTCCATAGTGATCCGGACCACACCATTTCGCGAACTGAACGTGATCCCTGCCGCCCGGTAAGCCTCCTCGATCGCGCGGCTCGTCTTCTCCGTCTGGCTTCGCCCATTCTCGTAGAAGCGGATCGTGATCTCGGCCGACCCGATGGCATCCGCCAGATCCCTCTGCCGCCAGCCCAACAGCACACGGGCGGCACGAACCATTGGTCCGGTGAGCAAGTCCATATTTTCGCCTCCAACGATGCCAGTCCTACGCCCAAAGTAACGCTTTGGTATGTTTTCTACAAGCCACCATTTAACGTTTATGTATAAATTAGTTTGACACATATTTAACTGTATCGTATAAAATCAGGCTATCAGAAGGAGAACCCTATGCGCATCACCAAACGAGCGATCGACGAGGCCCTGAAGCAGGCCGGTTATGATGGCGAGGTCTTCAAGGGAGATGCCTGTGACGACGAAGCGGCCGACATCCTCAACAACCTGCGCGAAACGGAGATGCCGCCCGCTGCCGCGCTCGCCCAAGCCAGATCGCTGCGGCTCGGCAAAGCGATCGAGATGCGCTCGGCCTCGGCCGTTTTTGTTGTCCGTAACGACAAAGGGGGCGTCCAATGGCAGCGAGAGCACCGGAAGTGAGCCTTTCATCGGGAACCACGATCCCTTTCCGCGCCGCGATCTGTTCGGCGAAACCCACCTGCTTCGAGGTTGGTGGCTCATCTTCGGGGCCGGACGCCTTGCCGAGCAGGCTGAAGGCCGGATCCTTGCCCGCGAAATAGGAAATATCGGTCACGATTCCGTCGATGATTCCGGCACCTGCGGCGTCAAGCGTCTCGTTATGCTCGACGACGGCACCATCGGGCATCATCTCGACCTGGATCTGGCCATTGGTCATACTGGCCAGGTTCCTGGCCCAGTCCTGTTGCAGCACGAAGTTCGGGTTGCCAGCCGGATCGCTCGACTGGAACTTGAACTTGTAATCCCCGGCATGGGCGGCATGGGCTGCGCCGACCACAATCATGCTGGCCGTGAGCGCGAAGGCGATATTCTTGATCGGTTTCGTCATTCCGTTCCCCTCTCATTGACGAATCAGCTGTGCGGTATGGCCCCCCCGCATCGGGAAAGCCGATGCCAACTGCCCGGTCGTGCAGATCATGGAGACCGGACCCGCGCCCTATGACCGGATGATCGGCTTTTCCCATTACGAGGCCGCCATGGCCGCGACCGCGCATCTTCTGGCGCAAGGGTATCGCAATCCGGGATTTCTGGGCGCGCGTATGGATCCGCGCACGCAACGCCGTCTGAAGGGGTTTCGCGACGCGCTGTGCGAACACGGCCTTGCGCCGCAGGAACGGCGGCTGCGCACCACGACCCATCGGGAACACCGGATCATCCTGTGTTGGCGGATGACCTCATGGCATCGGCAGACCAACCCATCAGCGTGATCGCGCACAATACGACCCGATCGTCCCGGGCCTCGCGGCGCAGGCCATTCCGCGCAAACCAAGGGTCCAGATCAAAACTGTGTCCGAAACAGCACAATCTGCATTGCGGCAATATGGTCTGGCGTTACGTAAGGGGCAGATCACTCAGATGTGAACGGGATCACGTCGATTTTATGTTAATCGCCGAAAAACCATACGCATATCAGGGGATCAGGAGAGATCATGAAACATGTGGTCATGACAGCCGCAGCCATTGCGCTGTGCGGTGTGGGGGCCGCGGCTCAGACAGCCGAGTTCGCGCGCTCCGATCAGTCGGTTGGCATCCTGTTCGAGCCGGGCAATTACGCCCAGTTCAGTTTGGGCAGTTTCAACCCGAACATTTCTGGCTTATATACCCCCAGCGATCACAAATACCCGTCGGGCGATATATCGCCCGGTTACGGCACCTACAGTCTCGGCTACAAGCAGGCCCTGAGTGACAAGCTCGACCTTGCGGTCATCATTGATCAACCGATTGGCATGAAGGTCAAATTTCCGGTCGGCAGCAAATATTATGAATCCGGATCCACCGGGTCATTCGACTCGGACGCGGTGACCGGCCTGCTGCGCTACAAGCTGCCGCAAAACCTTTCGGTCTATGGCGGCCTGCGTATCGGACGCGCTTCGGGCCAGATTTCATCGAATAATTAGTCCGTCCTGAACAAGGGTTTCAGATTGGCACGTTGGCGATCTGAGACGGCCCGACGAAGGCCGTTTCAGCGGTGGTGGTCTGTCGGAGCGAGGTGAGAGCCCGGATCAACCGGCACAAGAGCTCCCTCAGGTGTCTCAGGATCATGCGAATGTTGTGACCGCAGCCGCAGAGCACGGCGAACAGAGCGTCGCCGTCGGTTCCTTTCAGGGTGCTTCGCGTCAGTCGACCGTCGTTCTTCATGTGCCCGATCATTGGTTCAATGGCGCTGCGCCGTCGCAGGAGTTTGGCGATCGTCCTGGTGACACCTCGCTTTGCGCCACTGATGAAAACCTTCACATTCTGCACGCCATGCCCGCGGTATCCGCGGTCGACAAAGGCCAACTCTGGCCTCAGGTCGGTCAGGATCTCGACCTGTTCCAGCGCCTCGTGCAGCGTGTGGCCGTCGTAAGGGTTACCCGGCAGCGCCCGCATCCCGACGACGAAGCCGCCCCGGTTGGTCGTGGCCACGCTGACCTTGGTTCCGAACTCGTACCTCTTGTGCGCCTTGCCCTTGGAGATGCAGTCCACCGCCGGTTCATGCAGGCTGTAGAGTTTCTTCTTGTCCTTCGGCTTCTGCGCCAACAGCCGGTTCACCAGCGCGATCATCCCCACCAGGCGCTCTCTCAGCGCCCCCTCCGGAACCTTACCCAGTTGCCTCTCGATGTCGCGCAGCACGCGGCCGGTGTAGCCCTTGAGCCGGCGCAACGCCTTGCGCATCCGCTTGAACTGGCGGGCATGGGCGTAGCGCCCAACCTGACCGGCCAGCCGAGGCCCAAGACGGTTGTAGTTCTGGCGCAGGACGATCCCGGCTTCGCGAGCCAGCCCGACCAGCTTGCGCCGCGCCGCCTCATACAGCCGGGCATCCGTCGGGTGGGCGATGTTCTTTTCCATCACCGTGGTATCGACCGTGACCTGCTTGAGATCGCTGCGCTTCACCACCCCGGCGCGTTTCCCGGCCTCGATCGTCTGGGTCAGCATCCATTCAACACCCTCCTCGCCGATCCGCTTGCGCCACCGGGTCAGGGATGAGGGATCAAGCGGCAGACGGTGCTGAAAGAACGTCTCGCCGCAGAAGTGCTGCCAATACGGGTTCTCGGCCCATCGTGCCACGACCGCCTCGTCCGAAAGTGCATAGGCATGTTGCAGGTAAAGGAGTCCGGCAACTAGGCGCGTCAACGTCGCCGGGCGACCGGTGTGGGACGGAAAGAACCCGGCCCATTCCCGCTCAAAGACCTCCCAGTCGATCAGGGGGGCAAGTTTCACCAGCTCGTGGCGCATGTCGATCATCTCGACCAGGCGGGCGCGCAGGAGATCGTCTTGTTCCGGGAGCGGCTTTCTCGGCTTCATATCACGGCTCGAAATTGCAGGGTTCCTGCCGGGATAATACAAAACCTTGCAGGCAGCACCCAGCAATATCACATCATTCTCAAGCAAAATCAGCCGGATAAAAGTTGTTCAGGGCGAACTAATTACAATTGGACGCGCTTGCAACCTGTTCTCAAAGGCCCCTACACGCTCAAGACCTCGACCGAAACAGGCGTCGGATATGTGGTCGGCGTCGCCTGGGAAAAGCCCGAAACCGGCGCGCGCGTCGCCCTGACCTACAACTCGAAGATCGAATACGATTTCTCGGCGACAGAATGGGGTAAGGCTCCGACGCAGTTAAAATTGTGGGGTAATATCACGCCCACTACAGACAAGTTCAAAACCACGGTTCCGGAATCGATCAATCTCGAATTCCAGACCGGGATCGCCAAGGACACACTGCTGACGGGTTCGGTCCGCTGGGTGCATTGGACGCAGTTCGACATCACGCCGCCCGCATATAGCGAAACATATAAATATCATTGCTCACGCACCTGTAGACAAAAGAAATTCCCCATAGTCTCTTATGAACGCAACAGCACGACCCTGAATATCGGGGTGGACCACCGCTTCAATGATCAGTGGTCGGGAGCCGTGATCTTTGGATACGAGCCGCATAAGGGGCTGCGAACGAACGAGTGGAGGCCGACCGACGGCTTCAAATCGGCGACTCTGGCAGCCAGTTACCAGGCGAGTGACAAGATCAAGATCACTGCTGGCATCAGCTATGTCGATATTGGCGACGCGGTTACCGATACTTAGTCCGTCCTGAACAAGGGTTTCAGATTGGCACGTTGGCGATCTGAGACGGCCCGACGAAGGCCGTTTCAGCGGTGGTGGTCTGTCGGAGCGAGGTGAGAGCCCGGATCAACCGGCACAAGATCTCCCTCAGGTGTCTCAGGATCATGCGAATGTTGTGACCGCAGCCGCAGAGCACGGCGAACAGAGCGTCGCCGTCGGTTCCTTTCAGGGTGCTTCGCGTCAGTCGACCGTCGTTCTTCATGTGCCCGATCATTGGTTCAATGGCGCTGCGCCGTCGCAGGAGTTTGGCGATCGTCCTGGTGACACCTCGCTTTGCGCCACTGATGAAAACCTTCACATTCTGCACGCCATGCCCGCGGTATCCGCGGTCGACAAAGGCCAACTCTGGCCTCAGGTCGGTCAGGATCTCGACCTGTTCCAGCGCCTCGTGCAGCGTGTGGCCGTCGTAAGGGTTACCCGGCAGCGCCCGCATCCCGACGACGAAGCCGCCCCGGTTGGTCGTGGCCACGCTGACCTTGGTTCCGAACTCGTACCTCTTGTGCGCCTTGCCCTTGGAGATGCAGTCCACCGCCGGTTCATGCAGGCTGTAGAGTTTCTTCTTGTCCTTCGGCTTCTGCGCCAACAGCCGGTTCACCAGCGCGATCATCCCCACCAGGCGCTCTCTCAGCGCCCCCTCCGGAACCTTACCCAGTTGCCTCTCGATGTCGCGCAGCACGCGGCCGGTGTAGCCCTTGAGCCGGCGCAACGCCTTGCGCATCCGCTTGAACTGGCGGGCATGGGCGTAGCGCCCAACCTGACCGGCCAGCCGAGGCCCAAGACGGTTGTAGTTCTGGCGCAGGACGATCCCGGCTTCGCGAGCCAGCCCGACCAGCTTGCGCCGCGCCGCCTCATACAGCCGGGCATCCGTCGGGTGGGCGATGTTCTTTTCCATCACCGTGGTATCGACCGTGACCTGCTTGAGATCGCTGCGCTTCACCACCCCGGCGCGTTTCCCGGCCTCGATCGTCTGGGTCAGCATCCATTCAACACCCTCCTCGCCGATCCGCTTGCGCCACCGGGTCAGGGATGAGGGATCAAGCGGCAGACGGTGCTGAAAGAACGTCTCGCCGCAGAAGTGCTGCCAATACGGGTTCTCGGCCCATCGTGCCACGACCGCCTCGTCCGAAAGTGCATAGGCATGTTGCAGGTAAAGGAGTCCGGCAACCAGGCGCGTCAACGTCGCCGGGCGACCGGTGTGGGACGGAAAGAACCCGGCCCATTCCCGCTCAAAGACCTCCCAGTCGATCAGGGGGGCAAGTTTCACCAGCTCGTGGCGCATGTCGATCATCTCGACCAGGCGGGCGCGCAGGAGATCGTCTTGTTCCGGGAGCGGCTTTCTCGGCTTCATATCACGGCTCGAAATTGCAGGGTTCCTGCCGGGATAATACAAAACCTTGCAGGCAGCACCCAGCAATATCACATCATTCTCAAGCAAAATCAGCCGGATAAAAGTTGTTCAGGGCGAACTACCTATGATACTCTCTTTGAAGACTACACGCTCGACACCTCAAGAGGGCAGGCTACCGGATATGTGATCGGCGCCGGTTGGGAAGAGCCGGAGATCGGTGCCCGCGTCGCCCTGACCTATAACTCGAAGATCGACCACAAATTCACGGCGACCGAGTGGGGGAAGGCTCCAAAAGATCTACGTTCGGGTATTAAAGCCCAAACCAATAGCTTCACCAGCACAGTCCCGGAATCGGTCAATCTCGAATTCCAGACCGGGATTGCGCCAGACACGTTTCTGATGGGCTCGGTCCGCTGGGTGCACTGGACGCAGTTCGACATCACGCCGCCCGCATATAGCGCAGCATTTAAACATTATTGCAGAACTGAATACTGTAAAAAAAAGTATAAAAAAGGGGTTCCCATAGCCTCCTACAAACATAACAGCACGACCTGGAAGATCGGTCTCGGCCACCGCTTCAACGATCAGTGGTCGGGAACCGTGATTTTCGGATGGGAGCCGCATGAAGGGACATCGGCAAACCTGTTGGATCCGACCGACGGCTTCAAATCGGCGACTCTGGCAGCCAGTTACCAAGCGAGCGACAGGATCACGATCATCGGCGATATCAGCTATGTCAATATCGGCGACGCGTTTTTTTTCAAGGAGTTCCTTGATACTGACGGCCGGTTCTCGGGCAATTCGGGCTTCGGTGCGGGTCTTCGCGTCGGCATCCGGTTCTGATCTGCTCCGACCGTATCAAGAGAAAGCCCCGCAGGATTTCGCGGGGCTTTTGGTGTGTTGGCTCTGCAACAGGTGCAGCAACCGGGCCGCCTTGCCCTGCTGGCAGGGCAGTGCATGCGGTTCAACGGTCCGGGGCAAAAATCCCGTGACGTGGCTGCGCACCCGCGCTAGACCCGGGCCGAACCGGCAAGGGGAGCGAGCATGATCCATTCGAACCGCGCAGAGTGGCTGGCCGCGCCGGGCAAGCGTGTGCTGCTTTTTGGCATGTCCGGCCTGGGCAAGACCTGGGCGGCAAGTCTGCTGCGCGATGCGGGCTGGTTTCACTATTCGGTCGATTACCGGATCGGCACCCGCTATATGGGCGAACATATTTCCGACAATTTCAAACGGGAGGCGATGAAAAATCCCTTCCTTGCCGAACTTCTGCTGTCGGATTCTGTCCGTATCACCTCGAACATCACCTTCGACAATCTGGCACCGCTTTCGACCTATCTGGGCAAGCCGGGCGATCCGGGGAAGGGCGGGCTGCCCTTTGCGGATTACATTCATCGCCAGAGCGAACACCGCGCGGCCGAGACCGCCGCCCTGCTCGATACCGCGCATTTCATTGACCGCGCGCAAGACATCTACGGGATCGGAAATTTCCTGTGCGATTCGGGTGGCTCGATCTGCGAGCTGGTCGCCCCCGAGGACCCGGACGATCCGATCCTGACCGCACTGTCCAGGACCCTGCTGATGGTCTGGATCGAGGGGTCCGAGGCGCATACCGAAGAACTGATCGCCCGCTTCACCCGCGCGCCCAAGCCGATGTATTATCAGCCCGAATTCCTGCATGCGAAATGGGCCGAATATCTGCAACGGCGCGGTCTGACCGAAGACAGGGTTGACCCTGACGACTTCATGCGCTGGACCTATTGTCAGGTTCTGGCCCATCGCCAGCCACGCTATGCGGCGATGGCACGCAACTGGGGGGTGTCGATCAAGGCCGAGGACCTTTATCTTGTTCGCAACGAGCATGATTTCATATCCCTCATCGCCAAAGCGCTTCCCGCCTGAGCCACGCCGTCAAGACCTCATATCAAGAACCACCCTCAAGAGACTGAAAACAATGCCTGTCATGCTGCCTGAAAACCTCCCCGCCTTTGACATCCTGTCGCGGGAAGGCGTGATGGTCATGTCGCCCGAACGGGCTTCGCGGCAGGAAATCCGGCCGCTGCGGATCGGATTGCTCAATCTCATGCCGAAGAAGATACAGACCGAGAACCAGTTCGCCCGGCTGATCGGCGCAACCCCGATCCAGATCGACTTCCAGCTGATCCGGATGAGCGATCATCAGACCCGCAACACCGGCGCCGAACATATGGAGGCGTTCTATCGCCCCTTCTGCGAGGTCGAGGCAACCGGCGAGACGTTCGACGGTCTGATCATCACCGGTGCACCGATCGAACATCTCCCCTTCAGCGAGGTCACCTATTGGGATGAGTTGCGCCGTGTCCTCGACTGGTCGCAAGATCATGTTTTCTCGACCTTCGGCGTGTGTTGGGGGGGGATGGCGATGGCCTGTCATTTCCATGGCGTGGACAAGCACATGCTTGATCACAAGGCGTTTGGCTGTTTCCGGCATCGCAATTGCGCCCCTGCCTCCCCCTTTCTGCGCGGTTTCTCGGACGATCTGCTGATCCCGGTCAGCCGCTGGACCGAAATGAGGCGCGACGAACTGGAAGCGGCGGGCCTGACCACACTGCTGCACGGCGACGAGACCGGCCCCTGCCTGGTGCAGGACAGCCCGCGCCGCGCGCTCTACATCTTCAATCACCTCGAATATGACGGCGGCACGTTGAAAGAAGAATATGATCGCGACATCGCCGCGGGCAGACCGATCAACGTGCCGCGAAACTATTATCCCGGAGATGACCCGTCCAGGGCACCGTTCAATCGCTGGAAATCGCACGCTCACCTGCTCTATGGCAACTGGATCAACGCGATCTATCAGGATACCCCATATGATCTGCGCGAGATCGGTCGCTAAGCGCGCTGATCTGGCGCGCTGATACCGTTGGTGATCTTTGGTGAACGCAACCCGGGCACGCGCGCTGTTGGCCGGGCCGATCTTGCACCGGCCCCACGCGCAGACCATACTGGCCAGAACAAGGAGCTTTCGTCAATGGCCAAGGACAGCAAACCTGCCCACGGGATGTCGATCATGCCGGAAAAGACCACAAAGCCATCGGTAAACCTGACGAAAAAACCTGTAGCTGGATCGACATCCTGAATGTCCAAGCAAGGCTATCACCATGGCAATCTGCGCCAGGCACTGGTGGCGTCGGCTCTTGATCTGATCGAGGAAAAGGGAGCGACGGGATTCACCTTGTCGGAGGCTGCAAAACTGGCAGGCGTGACCCCGGCGGCCGTTTATCGCCATTTCGCGGGACGTGAGGATCTGATAGCGGAATGTGCACGGCAGGGGTTCGTGATCTTTGGCGATCTGCTCGACCACGCCTGGAACGATGGAAAACCCTCTGCACTGGCGGCATTCTCGGCGGTGGGGCGCGCTTATCTCGCCTTCGCGCGCAAGTTTCCCGGCCATTACATGGCGATGTTCGAAAGCGGCATATCGCCCAATCACTCGCCCGAAATTGCCGCCGTTTACAATCGTGCGGGGAACGCAATGAAGCGTGCGACCGATGCCCTGATGGCACATCTTCCACCCGAACGGCGCCCTCCGGGCGCAATGGTCGCGGCTCATATCTGGGCGATGAGCCACGGGGTCGTGGAGCTTTACGCGCGCGATGGCAATCGCTCTCCCTACACGCCGGAGGATCTTCTGGAAAGCGGGGTCGGCGTCTATTTACGGGGCTTGGGTCTGATCCCGACAGACACGCAATGAGAACCGCGATCTGCGTCTCGGGCATATAAGTTTGCGTCCGCTCCAACCGGGAAGATGGTGCGGATGTTGCACGACAGAGTCTGCACTGCCCGATCGCATCCATTGGGCGGGGAACGCAATGGACATGTCGGCCCTCAAGAACGGCCGTCTCGACCGTCGGCCCGGCCCTTGCCGTTTCGTTGCCCGGTTGACGCTCAGATCACCGAAGCGAAACGCTCTGGAATGGTGTAGAGGTTCGAACTCTTGGCACGTCCCCAGCCGAAGGCCTTTGTCTTGGGGTGCTGACGCTGTTTGAGCATGAGCGCGCGCATCTTTTCCTGCCGGATATCCTCGCCCAGCAGAGGCAATCTGGCGACATCGCGATATGTCTCAAGGCTCCTGACCCAGGAATGGCTGTCACGGTTTTCCTGTGTAATCCAGTCCATGTTCTGGACCTGATCAGCCCGCAGTTTCAGGCGGCTGGTGATATGGTCCTGGTCGAAAAAGCGCAGATGCAGCAGGTAAAGATCATCCGCCAGCGTCTGCGGGCCCAGGTTGTTGACGTGCCCACCGGGGCTGAACCGCACAATGGCACACGTGAGGCAGGGCTTGGAATAATTGGCACTGGGCCGGAAGATACGGCGCTGCGCAAGAATATTGGCTGCGCGATCAAGGGCAGCAGGCTCGTGCTCGGGGCTGTGAACCAGTTCCAGGGCAAACGGCGAGATGGATTTCGGCGCCGTGCCCATATCGGGGTATTTCGTTTCCAGATAGCCCCCCAGATTGTCGCCCACTGCCGGATCGAGAATCACGAGTTCGTCCACATCCGAGGTGATCGTCCAGTCATAGAACGGCTTGAGCGCCGAGGAGAACAGCGACAGGGTGAACCAGCGGCGACGGTCAAAATACTTGAGTCCGGGATCACATGGCAAAGCCATGACATTTGCGCCCCTGGCGATGTCGCGGTGGCGCGGATCGTTGCCATGGCTGAAGATGAAGATGTTTTCGCGACCGATATGACGGCTGTAATACCCGACATATTTCTCCAGGAAATAATAATCCTGATAGGCCATCGTCACTGCGGCGCAAATCTGCCTGCCATTCCTCATCCGTATCGCTTTGCCTCTTGTTGTCCTGTTCTGCGCTGTGCTCCCGGACAGAACCCGGATATGGCAGAAATGCCGCACCCGGTGATCTGCGGTCAGACCCGTCCCACTCAGCCCGCGCCAAGACCTGAAATTACACCACATGCCGGGACACTGCTCAGGTCAACGAACGAGCGGTAGCAGGCTGTCGATCGACTCGCGGGCATCGCCGTAATACATTCGGGTATTTTCCTTGTAGAACAGCGGGTTCTCAATGCCCGAATAGCCGGTGCCCTGGCCGCGTTTGGAGACGAAGACATGCCTGGCCTTCCACACTTCGAGAACCGGCATTCCCGCAATGGGCGAGTTCGGATCTTCCTGTGCGGCCGGGTTCACGATGTCGTTCGAGCCGATGACGATCACCACATCCGTGTCGGGGAAGTCCTCGTTGATCTCGTCCATCTCCAGCACGATGTCATAAGGCACCCTGGCTTCGGCCAGCAGCACGTTCATGTGGCCCGGCAGACGACCCGCAACAGGGTGGATCGCGAAGCGCACCTCCTTGCCCGCCGTGCGCAGCTTGCGGGTCAGTTCCGACACCGCTTTTTGCGCCTGAGCCACCGCCATGCCGTAGCCCGGAACGATGATCACACTGTCCGCGTCATTGAGCGCATCAGCCACGCTTTGCCTGTCGGTGGCGATCTGCTCGCCCTCGATCTGCTGCGCCGGACCGGTCCTGGTGCCGAAGCCGCCCAGGATCACCGAGACAAAGCTGCGATTCATCGCCTTGCACATGATGTAGGACAGGATCGCCCCCGAAGAGCCGACCAGCGCACCGGTCACGATCAGCAGATCATTGCCGAGGCTGAAACCGATGGCCGCCGCCGCCCAGCCCGAATAGGAATTCAGCATCGACACCACGACCGGCATGTCGGCGCCACCGATGCCCATGATCAGGTGCCAGCCGATGAAGAACGCCAGCAGCGTCATCAGGATCAGCGCCCAGACCCCCGCCCCGTTGAGAAACGCGATCAGCAGCATGACCGAGAGGATCGCGGCCCCCGCGTTGAGCATGTGACCGCCTGGCAGCTTCTGCGCCCCGGAGGGCACCTTGCCCGCCAGCTTGCCGAACGCGATGACCGAGCCGGTGCAGGTCACGGCCCCGATGAACACACCCAGGAACAACTCGACACGCAGGATCGAAAACTCGACCGGCGTCTTGTGTGCAAGGATCGCGGCAAAACCGGTCAGCGCGTGGCGGGTGGGCGCGTCCACGGGCAGGTTCACCATCTCGATATAGGTGTTGTAGCCCACGAAAACAGCGGCCAGACCCACCAGCGAGTGCATCGCGGCGACAAGCTGCGGCATCCCGGTCATCCGAACCCTGGTCGCGACGCGCCAGCCGATGATGCCGCCCGCAACGATCAGGACCAGCGACAGAAACCACAGCCCCGAACCGGGACCGATCAGCATCGCAAGGATCGCCAGCGCCATGCCCGCGATCCCATACCACACCCCGCGCTTGGCGCTTTCCTGGCCCGACAGAGAGCCGAGCGAAAGGATGAAGAGCACTGCCGAAACGACATAGGCGGCGGTCGAGAATCCGTTTTCCATTATCCCGACCCCCTTACGATTTCCGGAACATGGCGAGCATGCGCCGGGTGACCATGAAGCCCCCGAAGATATTGATCCCGGCCATGAAGATCGAAAGTGCACCCAGCACGATCACCAACCCCGGACCCGAGCCGATCTGCAAGAGCGCACCCAGGATGATGATCGAAGAGATCGCGTTGGTCACGGCCATCAGCGGCGTGTGCAGGCTGTGCGACACGTTCCAGATCACCTGGAAGCCTATGAAACAGGACAGCACGAAGACGATGAAATGCTGCATGAAGCTCGCGGGCGCTACAAGACCTGCAGCCAGCAGCAGCACCGATGCGACGACCAGAACCGACACCTGCATGCGGGTCTGCCTGACGAAGGCGGCATGTTCGGCCACCTTGCGGTCTTGCGCGGTCGGTGCCTTGGGCTTTTCGCCTGTCTTTCTGGCCGCGATCGCCTTGACCCTGGGCGGTGGTGGCGGGAAGGTGATCTTGCCCTGATGGGCCACGGTTGCGCTGCGGATCACATCATCTTCCATGTCATGCACGACCACGCCATCCTTGCCGGGCGTCAGATCCGCCATCATGTGCCGGATATTGGTCGCATAGAGCATCGAGGACTGCGCCGCCATCCGCGACGGAAAATCGGTATAGCCCACGATGGTCACACCGTTTTCCGTGACGATCCTGTCATCGGGCACGGTCAGTTCGCAGTTGCCGCCACGCTCGGCTGCGAGATCCACGATCACCGAGCCGGGCTTCATCGCCTCGACCATGTCCCTGGTCCAGAGCACCGGCGCATCGCGGCCCGGGATCAGTGCGGTGGTGATGACGATATCGATATCGGGTGCAAGCTCACGAAATCTGGCAAGCTGGGCTTTGCGAAATTCGGGGCTCGACGGTGTGGCATAACCGCCCGTCTCGGCCCCGTCGGTCTGTGCTTGCTCAAAATCGAGATAGACGAATTCGGCGCCCATGGACTCGATCTGCTCGGCCACTTCGGGACGCACGTCGAAGGCATGGGTGACGGCACCGAGCGAGGTCGAGGCCCCGATCGCGGCCAGCCCCGCCACGCCAGCCCCCACAACCAGCACGTTCGCCGGGGGCACCTTGCCCGCCGCCGTCACCTGTCCGGTGAAGAAACGGCCGAAATTGTTGCCCGCCTCGATCACCGCGCGGTAACCTGCGATATTGGCCATCGACGACAGCGCGTCCATCTTCTGCGCACGTGAGATCCGCGGAACCATATCCATCGCGATCACGTTCGCCCCGGTGTCCCTGGCCTTTTCCAGCAGTTCGCCATTCTGCGCCGGATAGAAGAAGGAAATCAGCGTCTGCGCCGGCCTGAGCCACTCCAGTTCGGTTTCGGTCGGTGGACGCACCTTGACGACGAAATCCACCTCCTTGAACAGCGCCGCCGCACTCTTGACCACGGTCACGTTCGCCTCTTCATAGGCGGCATCGGTGATCCCCGATTTCAGGCCCGCCCCCGTCTCGACAAGGCACTCATGCCCCAGCTTCTGCAATTGCAGTGCCGAGGCCGGTGTCAGCGCGACCCGCGCCTCACCCTCAAAAAACTCCCTTGGAGCTCCGATCTTCACTCTGGTCTCCCCCTTGATCAGGGTCCGCATCGCCTCAGACGAGCGCGAGCCCGGAAACTGACGCACATCTCGATAACATCACGCCATGGTGTTTTGCAAGAGTCCAGCAAGGACGTAAAGCCTTGTTCAAAGAGTTGCAGCGCAGAAACGCGATGAGCATATATGGCTTAGTGCCGTATATTTCTGAAATTTCAGAAAAAATATTATCTTGTTGAAAGCGTTCCGCCGATGAATGCGCCAGAATGTTCCGCTTGTCTTTTGGCGCACACGGAATCTCGCCACCTGGATCAGAACCCGCGACGGGTCCAGGCACAATATCGGCGGTGGACATCGCCGTGATGTGTCTCGAATTGTCACCGCTTGATCGAGCTGATCGGTCAAATCCTCGCCAGCACCCGATAGTATGGCACGGGCGGCCTCTTGCCCCGGATCCGGTGCGGCCCTATTTTGCATGCGTGAAACACGCGCCCCTCATTGACCCCTTTGCCCGGCCGATCGATTACCTTCGGGTGTCGGTCACGGACCGCTGCGACTTTCGTTGCACCTATTGCATGGCCGAGCATATGCAGTTCCTGCCCAAGAAGGAGCTTCTGAGCCTGGAGGAGCTGGACAGGCTGTGCTCGGCCTTTGTCCTGCTGGGCGTAAGGAAGCTGCGCATCACCGGCGGAGAGCCGCTTGTGCGGCGCGATATAATGACCTTCTTGCGTGCCATGTCGCGGCATCTTGAGACCGGCGCGCTACGCGAGTTGACCTTGACCACCAACGGCTCGCAACTGAGCCGGTTCGCGGCGGATCTGGCCGCGATGGGACTGAAGCGGATCAATGTTTCGCTTGATACGCTGGATGCGGAAAAATTCCGCACGATCACCCGCTGGGGCCGACTTGAGCAGGTGCTGGAGGGCTTGCAGGCGGCGAAACGGGCCGGGCTGCGGATCAAGATCAATACCGTTGCCCTCAAGGGCTTCAACGAGGATGAGATGTTCGGGCTGATCGGGTGGTGCGCGGCACAGGGGCATGATCTGACCTTCATCGAGGTCATGCCGATGGGCGAGATGGGCGAGGCGTTACGACGTGATCAATATTGGGCGCTCAGTGATCTGCGTGCGCGTCTGGCCGAGCGCTTCACCCTGACCGAACTGGTCGAGAGCACCGGCGGCCCGGCCCGCTATGTCCGGCTGAAGGAAACAGGGCAGAAGATCGGCTTCATCACCCCGCTGACGCATAATTTCTGCGAAAGTTGCAACCGCGTGCGGGTGACCTGCACGGGCGAGTTGTTCATGTGTCTTGGTCAGGAGGACAATGCGGATCTGCGCGCGCCGCTGCGTGCCAGTCCCGAAGACCGCACTCCCTTGATCGCGGCAATCCGCGACGCCATCGCACGCAAGCCCAGGGGGCATGATTTCGACTATTCCCGCCAGCGCGTGGGCGGTCAGATGAGCCGCCACATGAGCCATACCGGAGGCTGACCGCTTCGGGCGCAACCGTAATATGGTTCTTATGAGTCTACGCCCTAGGATTTTCTGTCGTAGAAATGGTTGCAATCCGGTTTACGCTCCAACGGCGCCGGAGTTCATGGGTTCCAATGCAGGGTCCGCCCGTTTCAAGGACGGACCGGGGACGCGGATCAGCGCGCGAGACCACGCGTCTCCAGCGCTGCGACGGTGTCGGGCAAGCGTTCGATCCGGTCGCGCACTTCCAGAATCAGACGCGGGGTGGCCGGGTTGCGCGCGAGGGCCGCAAAAACGGCAGGCTAGGGGATGCAGCCCTCGCCGGGATGCCAGTGCCGGTCGGCATAGCCATCGGCATCCTGCAGGTGGAGATGACCCAGATCGGCCCCCGCCCGAGCCACGAAATCCACCACCGGGGGCGCGCCGTAGCTGCCATGGGCGAGCGCCGCATGCCCGGTGTCGATCGAGACCTTGAGCATCGGATGGGCAATGGCGCGCACCACCTCGACACGGGCTTGCGGGTCGGCGTCGTCGATATTTTCCAGCATCAGTGTGCAGCCAGTGTCCCGCGCCCGTACCAGCACCGGGCGCAGGCAATCGGCGATCGCATCGCGCATCTGGTTGTGGACCGCCGGGTAGTTGTCACGGTTGAGAAAATGCCAGCAGGTGAAGGGCGAATGCACGACCATGTGGCTGCCGCCCAGTGCTTCCGCGATCTCGATCCCCTTGAGCAGGCGACGCTGGATCACCGCACGGATCTCCGGATCGGGGTTCGACAGGTCGAGGCCGAAGAAGGGGCCGTGAATGCCACGCGGCCCGGTGTGACCCTCCAGCGCAACCTTGTAGCTGGCGATCAGGTCGCTCGGGTCGCCGGCAATGATTTCGGGAAAGACGAAATCCTGGATCTCGATGGCGCGGGCGGGCGCAAAGATCCAGTCGCGCAGCGTATCAAGGTCGGCGCACTTGATCGCGCAGCCCAGAAGCGGAAGTGTCATCGAGAGTCCTTTCTCAAGTCAGGCCCCTGTCACTTGATTCCTGTCACTTGATTCCTGTCACTTGATTCCTGTCACTTGATTCCTGTCACTTGATCCCGGCGCGCATGAAACCTTGCACGAACTGGCGCTGGAACAGCAAAAAGGCGATCAGCAAAGGGGCGGAGGTCATCAGAGTGGCGGCATTGATCACCGACCATTCGGTGCCGCTATCGGAGGTGGCGAAGATCGACAGGCCCACGGTCACGGGGCGGGTCTGGGTCGAATTGGTGACGATCAGCGGCCAGAGGAAATTGTTCCAGTGATAACTGACCGACACAAGCCCATAGGCCAGGTAGGTGGGTTTTGCGAGCGGCACATAGACCCGCCACAAAATCGCCAAGGGTCCGGCACCCTCGATCCGCGCGGCATCGTCCAGCTCGCGTGGCACACCCATGAAGGTCTGCCGGATCAGGAATACGCCGAACCCCGAGGCAATATAGGGCAGCGCAATCGCGCCCAGCGTATCGACGGCATGAAGAGCGCGGATGATCTTGTAATTCTCGACGATCAGGATGTCGGGCATCACCAGCAGTTGCACCAGCACCAGCGAGAACATCAGGTCGCGTCCCGGAAAGGTGAAGCGCGCGAACCCGTAGGCGGCCAGTGTGCACAGCACGAATTGCGCACCGGTGATCCCCGTCACCAGAACGAAGGTGTTCAGGAAGTAGCGTGCAAAGGGGGCCGCGTTCCACGCCTTGACGAAATTCTCCAGCGTGAGCGGTGCGGTCAGGGTGAAATGTGCCTCATAAGCGGCCGGATGAACGGCGGTCCAGATCGCATAGAGCAGCGGCCCGATCCAGATCAGCGCCAGCACCCCCGCGCCAAGGGTCCGGAGGGTGCGATCGAGGGGACTCATTTGTAATGCACCTTGCGGTCGAAGACGAAAAACGGCCCGATCGCCAGTACACCAAGCAGCCCCAGCAGAACCACCGTCAGCGTTGCACCATAACTCGTATCCCAGAACCGGAACGACGTTGCATAGATGTAATAGAGCAGCAGCGAGGAGGCATTGTCGGGCCCGCCACCCGTGAGGATGAAGATGTGATCAACCAGCCGGAAGGCGTTGATCACCGCGTTGATCGAGATGAACAGCGTCGTTGGCATCAAGAGCGGCAAGGTGATCCGGCGAAAGATCGCCCACGCCCCGGCACCCTCGATCCGGGCTGCCTCGGCCAGTTGTGGCGGGATCGTCTGGAGTGCTGCGAGATAGAAGATCATGAAGAACCCGGCCTCTTTCCAGATCGCCACGGCCATGATCGCGGGCAGCGCGGTGTCGGGCGCACCGAGCAGGTTGGTCGGGCCCAGCCCGAACACTCCGAGGATCTGGTCGATCAGCCCGAAGCCCGGCATGTAGAAGAACAGCCAGATATTGGCGACAGCGATCAAGGGCAGAACCGTGGGGGTGAAACAGGCCATCCGCGCCAGGGTCCGGCCGTGGAAAGGGCGGTTGACGAGCAGCGCCATCACAAGCGCCAGCGCGATCGAGGTCGGGATCGTGCCAGCCGCGTAGATCAGGTTGTTGCCCAGCACCTTCCAGAAGGTCGCATCATGAATCAGACGTTCATAATTGGCCAGCCCGACGAACTGTGCCGGACGCTTGCCACGCGGGGTGGAAAACAGCGATGTGAGGATCGTCGTCACCGTCGGAAAATGGGTGAACAGGAAGATCAGCGCCAGTGCCGGCGCAATCAGCCCCCATCCCCGGATCCAGTCCCGTCTGCGCATCTCGATCCTCTCGATTGCTGTTTGGGGGTGGGCCGCAGGTAGAACGGCCCGCCCCCGGGGAGCGCCCCTTGCAGGGCATCAGCGATAGGCGGCGAGCACCTGGTCGGCCTTGGCCTGTGCCGCTTTCAGCGCGTCCTCAGGCGTCTTCTGCCCGGTGATCGCGGCTTCGAGCGCGTCGGAAAAGATCTGCGTCACGCGCGGATTTTCATGCGTGGACAGTTCCGCCCTGGCGTATTGAAGCTGGTCGCGAGCGACGAGAACCTGCGGAAAACCGTCGGCGTATTCCTTCATCGCCGGGGTGTTCCAGGTGGCCGGGCGCGGCGCGACATAGCCGGTCGCCATGGTCCAGATTGCCGATTGCTCGGGGGCGGTGATCCATTCGATGAACTTGACGGCCGCTTCGAGTTGCTCGTCCGAGGAGCCCTTGAACAGGTAGAAATTGCCGCCACCGGTGGGGGCGCCGCGCTGGACCTTCGCGGGCAGCATCGCCACGCCGAAGGGGAAGGGTGCGTTGTCGCGCATGTTGGTCAGGTTGCCCGTGGTGGTCCAGACCATTGCCGAACGGCCTTCGAAGAAGTCCTTGGGCGTCGCACCCCAGTCGAGGATCCCCGGCTCCATCACCTTGTATCTGGTGGAGAGGTCCACCATGTAATGCAGTGCTTCGACCACCTCGGGGCTGTCAAAATAGGTCTCGGTGCCGGTCGCGTTGGTCAGCTTGCCACCCGCCGCGATCACCAGACCCTGGAACAGCCAGTAAGGAAAACCCGAGGACGGGATACGCACGCCCCATCGGGTCACGTTGCCACTGGCATCGGTCCTGGTCAGTTTCCGGCCCATCTCGACCATCTCGGCCCAGGTTGCGGGCGGGGTTTCCGGGTCAAGTCCCGCCGCCTTGAACGCCTCCTTGTTCCAGTAGAGAACCGGGGTCGAGCGCTGGAACGGAATGCCCCAGGTCTTGCCGTCAAACTGGCTGTTCTGCATGAAGGCCGGATAGAAGCCGTTGATCCAGGCCTTGCCCTTTTCGTCCCTGGCGTAGTCGTCGAAGGGCAGGATCAGGTCATCATCAAGAAAGGTGAACATGTCGGTCGTGAGCGCCACCGCGATCTGGGGCGGATTGCCGCCGCGCGCTGCCGTGATCGCCTTGGTGCTCGTATCCCGGTAAGAACCGGCATAGACCGGGTCGATCTTGATGTCGGGATGGTCCTTCATGTAGGTGTTGCTCAGAGCCTCGATGGTCTTGGCCGCCCCGCCGCCAACGGCCACGGGGAAGTAGAATTGCAGCTCAACCGCATGGGCGGGCAGAACCGCGATCTGGGACAGGGCCGCGGCCGTTGCGGCCCCCTTGAGGAAATTGGCAAGCATGATCAGTCGTCCTTTTTGTCGGTCATGAGAGAAGTCGAGGGTGCCGGGTCGTCCGGCTGCGGGAGGGGTGCGGCTTGCGGTGGCAGATCCACCCGCCGCCCCGTTGCCGCATCGAAAAGGTGAAGGTCGCCGGGACGAAGCCCCAGCCGCAGCCGCGCACCGGATCCTGGCAGGGCACGACCGGACACACGCATCAGAGCTTCTGTTCCGCCGATCCGGCCCTGAACCAGCGCATCGGCACCCAGATACTCGCCGCCCGTGACCTCCATCTCGAAGGGGCCGTCGCGATCCTCGAACAGGGCTTCGGGGCGGATGCCGAATTGCAGCGGGCGATTCGTGGCGCTCTCCAGACGGGTGCCGAACTCGCCCAGGGCGCGCTGCGGCAGGATTTGCATCGGGGGCGTTCCGATGAAGCGCGCGGCAAAGACCGTGGCGGGCCGTTCATAAAGGTCATGCGGTGTCGCAACCTGTTCGATCCGGCCTGCATTCATCAGCACCACCTGATCGGCCATGGTGATTGCCTCGACCTGATCATGGGTGACATACAGCATGGTAAACCCGAGCGCGCGCTGCAACGCGCACAGTTCGACCCGCATCGTCTGTCGCAGTTTCGCGTCGAGATTCGACAGCGGTTCGTCCATCAGGCAGACCGGGCGTTCCGAGATCACCGCGCGCCCAAGCGCAACGCGCTGCTGCTGGCCACCCGAGAGTTGGCCGGGCTTTCGGTCCAGATGATCGCTCAACCCCAGCAGGTCAGCGACCTTTTCCAGCCTCGCGCGACGCTCGTTGCGCGCCACATGCCGGATGCGCAGCCCGAAGGTGATGTTCTCGGCCACCGACAGATGCGGAAACAACGCGTAAGACTGGAACACCATCGCCAGATCGCGCTTGTCGGCAGGGTGCTGCGTCACGTCCTGCCCGCCGATCATCACCTGTCCCGTGCTGGCCTGTTCCAGCCCCGCCACGATCCGCAGCAGGGTGGATTTGCCGCAACCCGAAGGCCCCAGAAGCGCCGCGAAGCTGCCTGCGGGAACGGTTATGTCGATCTCTTCAAGTGCCGTGGCGGTGGCCCAGTGCCTGGCAATGCCACACAACCGGATCTCGCGCCCCGTCATCGTGTCCCGTCGCTGGCAATCTGGGAAAGGAATATCCATATACGGCACACGAATCCGTTCTTTACGTGTGCACAGGTGTCACCATTCAAATGAAATCTGGATTGCGTTCATGTGAAACCTTGATGACGATCAATCCAACTATCCGAAGCCCGCATGAAGCGACCGAACCCTCGTGATCCGAAAGACCTGATGGCGCTGTCGAAGCTGGACCCGGCGCAGCGATGCCTGTGCGCCAGTGCGATCGCGCAAGGTGCGCGGGCTTCGGTGTGCGACGGGCACATGGCTGTGGGCGATCTGGCGCAAAAGGCCAGACCCGACAATCCTCGCGATGCCTGGATGGGGCGGATGGTGCGGCTTTGGCGTGCGGGCCACAAGAGCTGGCGTGCCGCGTTCCTGACCAGGGGCGGCGGCGGACGTGCAGATGTGGACGTGCAGATGTGGACGTGCGGAGGTGGACGTGCGGAGGGACGGGCGGGGGCGGCTTTCAGCCGATCGAGACCGGTGCTCCAGCCGGGGCGGTGCATCCAGCACAATCGCAGAAATGACATGGCGTTGTGCGGGAGCACCGGATCATCCTGTGTTGGCGGATGACCGCATGGTATCGGCAACCCACCGGCGTGATCGCGGACAATACGACCTGACCGCCTCGGTCCACAGCGCGGGCTTTGGGGCAGCCCAACCCATCGGCGAAAAATCTTTTGCAAAACCAAGTGTCCCGTTTTGACAAACCAAATGTCCCGCTACACTCGGGATCGTGCCGGAATGAGGCTTGCCCAGCCGCCTGAAAGAGGCCGGACGCTGGCTTGAAGCCCATAACGACACGGGCAAAGAGATCTCGACCGATATCATGCCTTGTTCGACCGCGCCTTGATTTGCGGCTTCCTGGCCTACTTGACGGGTCTTGCCTCTTTGGGTTGCGGATAGACAAGTCCGGCCGAGATGATCAGCTTGGCCGTATCCTCGACCGACATGTCCAGATAGGTCACTTGCGATTGCGGCACGAAAAGCAGAAAGCCCGAGGTCGGGTTCGGCGTGGTCGGCAAGAAGACCGAGATCATCGGGTCGCCCGGATCGACCGCCCGGGCCGCGATCTCGCCCTTGGCGGTCGAGGAGACAAAGGCGATCGCCTGCATCCCCGGACGCGGATATTCGATCAGGCAGGCGCGGTCGAACTTGGCCTCGGACTGGTTCAGAACGGTTTCGGCGATCTGCTTGAGCGCGTTATAGACCGAGCGCACCAGCGGCAGCCGGTCAACCAGGTTCTCCCCCCAGCGGATCATCGTGCGCCCGAAGAACCCCTTGGCCAGCCATCCGACAATCACCGTGAAGACCAGAAAGATGATCACCCCGATGCCACGGATATTGATCCCGATATAGCGTTCGGGGCGCAACTCCGGCGGCACCAGTGGCAGAACCCAGCCATCGACCCAGCCGGCCATGGTCCACATCAGCCAGATCGTCAGCCCGATCGGAGCCACCACGATCAGGCCGGTAAAGAAGGATCCGCGAAGCGCCGCAAGGCGAGAGCGGCGGCGCGGCGGGGTCTGTTCGGATCTGGTCATGCTGTCCTGCGCGGGGATGGAATGTTCACGCTGAACCTAGGGGGCGCGCGGCGTCTGCGCAATATCCGGCCGCATCAGACCCTGCGTTGCGTGACGATTTCGCCAGCAATGTTTGCCAGCAATGGCGGTGGCCTACAGAAAACGGCCCCTGATCCGTTCGAAGACATGCCGCAGAAAGAACTTGAAAACACGATTAAAATGCTGAAATGGTGGGTGACCCTGGAATCGAACCAGGCATGGGTCTCCCCGGCGGAGTTACAGTCCGCTGCCGCACCTTGCAGCACGTCACCCGACGCTGGGCGGGGATACAAAAGGGGGCGATGGGCGTCAAGATGGGTTTTGGCGAAAAATGAACCTCTCGAAGAATTCTTGCCAGAGCAACGTCAAGGCGGGAGCAACGTCAAGGCGGCAGGTAGAGGGGCCGAGGGAGAGCAAGTCATGAAGAAACCGGCCTGGGTGATCGAGAAGGAACGTGCCAGGCGCGCGACCGCCGCCGAGACCATCTGGCTGTTTGGTCTTCATGCGGTGCGTGACGCGCTGGAAAACCCCGCGCGCGAAAAGGTGCGGCTGATCTGTTCCAGGAATGCCGCCAACAGGCTGGCCGGGGGCATCGCGGCGGGCGGGATCGAACCCGAGATCGTGGATGTGCGCAAGTTCGACAGACATGTGCCGATCGCTGCGGACTCCGTGCATCAGGGCGCGGCGCTGGAGGCCAAGCCGCTCGACTGGGGCGCGATCAAGGATATCTGCCATGATGCGAGGCTGGTGGTCTTGCTTGACAGGGTGAGCGATCCGCACAACGTGGGTGCGATCCTGCGCTCGGCCGAGGTGTTCGGGGCTGCGGCCGTGATTGCGCCCCACCGCCATTCGGCACCCGAAACCGGGGCATTGGCCAAGGCCGCGTCGGGGGCGCTGGAACGCCAGCCCTACCTGCGGGTCAGGAATCTGTCGGACGCGATGGAAGAGTTGCGGGGCATGGGGTTCCGGCTGCTGGGGCTTGATGGCGAGGCCAGGATGACCCTGCAAGACGCGCTCTGCGAGACCGGGCCGGAATCGGTCGCACTCGTGCTGGGTTCCGAAGGGCCGGGATTACGCGAAAAGACGCGCAAGATCTGCGACAGGCTGGTGAAAATCCCGTTTTCGGGAGAGTTCGGAACGCTCAACGTGTCGAATGCGGCGGCCGTTTCCCTCTATGCGGCCTCGGGGGTAAATCTTCAGACTTGATCTGCCAGATCTCCGCCAGATCTCCGCCCTTGAGCCCGCGTTGGCGGGACGGAAAACCAGTACGCCCGGCATGGGGCGCAACCTTGTCAGGAGTTCGACCGGCTGGCGGGTCGGACCGTTGGAGCCGACGCCGATGGAAACAGGACTGAAGACAAAAGGCTGCGGCAGACTCATCCGCGACATCACCACCGGGTTGGGCGTATCGCGCATGTGCGCAAGGTGCCGAAGATTGTGCGGATCAAGGGCGGCAGAACCAGGGCATGGAACCCGTATCCGGTCGGTATCCTCGCCAGCAGCCGCGAACAGGGCACGCGATTGCGCGATCAGCATGCTCATGAGGATCGTGGCGGCGATCAGACCGGATCCCGATGTCACCCGGTCGTGATCGCAACCCCGGATCGGGCCCGGATCGGGCCCGGATCGGGATCGAAAAAACAGCGTTCCGGCATCAGGTGGGTATCAGTCGTTCCCTGGCCTGTTCGCTGCATGAACCCTCAGAGCCGGAACCAGCGCGCTGTGATCATATCCCGCCCTGGCCGCTGCGGCGACGATCTGTTCGTTGCTCAGATACCCGGCCTGGCTCATTGCCCAAAGATGCGAACTGCGTGTGCCGGAACGGCAATAGCTGAAAACGGGGCGTTTGGCTTTGGCGATAATCGCCTCGAAGGTCTGCACCAGTTCCAGCGTCATCTCGCCAGGGTAATAGGGCAGGTAATGAAAGGCGAGCCCATGTTGCGTGCACAGCCTGGCAATTTCGGCGGAACTGTGCGCGGGATCGATCTCTTCGTCGGGGCGGTTGTCGATCACGGTGCGATAGCCCAGTATGGCCAGTCCGGCGATATCTGCGGGTTCCAGTTGCGGGGCAACCGAGAAAGTGTCGGAGAGTTTGCGCGGTTCCATTCTGCGTCCTGTCTGTCCTGTCGGGTCAACATGAGGGGGTGGCATTCGTCGCTCGCCCTCTCATGCAGTTTAGGGCCCAGACCCGATCATGGCCAGAAGGCGATACGGGTTGCCGGGGCGACAGCGGATTGGCGCAGGTGCCGTCGATGGACGTGCCCCTGGTCAGCGCGCCTGGGGTGGCAGGCACCTTGACCGTATCGGTCCGAAACCGCTTGCGAGACCGGCGGTCGAAGCGGTTGCAGATTGTCCACCTGTTGGATCGAACCCGCCGGGCAGACGGGGGCAGCAGCGTTTCCCGCGTTTCTCTGGCCTTTGCGCTTGCGGCTCTGGATGCGCGCACCTAGACTCTGCCGCGAACCCGGATGGAGGATTTCATGGCGAAGATCGAAGCGCGTCTGGATGAGCTTGGCATCACCTTGCCCGCCGCCCCGGCACCTGCGGCAAATTATGTGCCTTTCGTGCGCTCGGGCAGGCAACTGTTCGTCTCGGGGCAGATATCGAACGGGCCGGAAGGATTGATCCTGGGCAAGCTGGGTGCGGACATGAGCGTGGACGCGGGCGCGTTGGCAGCCCGGTTCTGCGGGTTGGCGCTGATCGCTCAGGCCAGGGCGGCGCTTGGGGATCTGGACCGGATCATCCGGGTGGCAAAGCTGGCGGGGTTCGTGAACTCGACCGCCGATTTCACCGATCAGCCGAAGGTGATCAATGGCTGTTCGGACCTGATGGTCGAGATCTTTGGTGATGCCGGACGCCATGCGCGATCCGCCGTCTCGGTAGCGTCGCTTCCACTGGGGGTCGCGGTCGAGATCGAGGCAATTTTCGAGGTTACATGATCATGCTGCATCCCGCTTTCCTGCGCCTGCCGATTGCCCATCGCGCCTTGCATGATGCCGCCGACGGGCGCCCCGAAAACAGCCGCGCGGCCGTGCGTGCGGCGATCGCAGCGGGATATGCGATCGAGATCGACCTGCAACTCTCCTCCGATGGCATTGCGATGGTGTTTCACGACCACGATCTGAACCGCGTGACCGCTGCAAGGGGGCCTCTCGCACAGCGCAGCGCGGCGGAACTGGGCGCGATTTCCCTGGCTGGCCGGAACGAGGGCATCCCGACATTGGCGGAAGTGCTGGGTCTCGTCGCCGGGCGCGTGCCGCTGCTGATCGAGATCAAGGATCAGGATGGTGCGATGGGGGCAGATGTCGGACCTCTGGAGGTGGCGGTGGCCGGGTTGATCGCGGATTACCGCGGCCCGGTTGCGGTGATGTCGTTCAATCCGCACAGCATCGCAGCCTTTCACAAAGCGGCCCCGGAGATCGCCGTCGGCCTGATCACGTCGGCTTACAGACCCGGGGATTGGCGAACGCTGCCCGAAGCGACGCGCGACCGGCTTCGTGCCATTTCCGACTTCGACCGGGTGGGGGCGGCGTTCATCTCGCATGACATGGCGGATCTGGAATCGGAGCGTGTGGCAGAGCTGAAAGCGCGCGGCATACCGATCCTGTGCTGGACGGTGCGCTCGCTCGAACAGGAGGCAGAGGCACGCAAGACCGCCGACAACGTGACTTTCGAGGGCTATCTTTCGCCTTTGCCCGCTTGACGCAGCGCAGCATCAGGTCAGTTTCAGGAAAATCTGCCGCAATCGCACCGGATCGCCCATGAGCCAAAGCGTTGACATCACGCTTTATTCAAATATTTCCGAAATATCGGAAGCTGACTGGAATGCCTGCGCCTGTCCGCACGCCACCGACGGGTGCCCGGATGATCCCTTCACGGCCCATCGGTTTCTGTCCGCGCTGGAGCGGTCCGGATCGATTGGGCCGGGCACCGGTTGGGACGCCCGGCACATGGTGGCGCGAATCGAGGGGGCGGTGATCGGTGTCGCGCCGCTCTATGTCAAATCGCACAGCCAGGGCGAATATGTCTTCGATCACGGCTGGGCCGATGCCTACGAGCGTGCCGGCGGGCGATATTATCCCAAACTTCAATGTGCGGTGCCGTTCACACCGGTCACCGGGCGCCGCCTGCTGACGCGACCGGGGGTGACGGAGGCGGCAGGCGGGGCGCTGCTGCAAGGCATGGCACAAATCGCCGGTGAGGCCGACATATCCTCGATCCACATGACCTTTTGCACCGGGCAAGAGGCACAGGCGGCAACCGATCAGGGCTGGCTGCACCGGATCGACCAGCAATTCCACTGGATCAATCGCGACTACCCCGATTTCGACAGCTTCCTTGGTGCATTGTCCTCACGCAAGCGCAAGGCGCTGCGCAAGGAGCGCCAGCGCGCGCAGGCTTTCGGTGGCGAGATCGTGCAACTGACCGGCGACCGGATCCAGCCCGGCCACTGGGATGCGTTCTGGCGGTTCTATCAGGACACAGGGATCCGCAAATGGGGCAGGCCCTACCTGACCCGTGCCTTTTTTGACGAGTTGCATGCGATGCGCGAAAATATCCTGCTGGTTCTTGCCATGAATGGCCCCCGCCCGATCGCCGGGGCGCTGAACCTGATCGGGCGGGAGGCGCTGTTTGGCCGCTACTGGGGCTGTATCGAGGATCACCCTTTCCTGCATTTCGAACTTTGCTACCATCAGGCGGTGGAGTACGCGATCAGGCATGGCTTGAAGCGGGTTGAAGCGGGGGCGCAAGGCGGGCACAAGCTGGCGCGTGGCTACCTGCCAGTGCCCACCCACTCGGCGCACTGGATCGCCCATCCGGGCCTGAGGCGTGCCGTGGCCGATTATCTGGAGGCAGAGCGCGCCGCCGTGGACGAGGATATCGAGACGCTCACCGATCTTGGTCCGTTCCGCAGTGGCGGGAAACAGAGTTGAACCGTGTGGCGTTCATCGCGTGACACATATTCAGGAGAAACGAATGACCCTCGAAGATCTCACCCAAGTCGGCAACTGGCTCACACAGGAGCGGATTGATGCGGCGATCCTTGTCGTCGTGAATATCGTCGCGGCACTGGTAATCCTGCTGGGCACCCTGTTTATTTCAGGTTGGGCCAAAGCCCGCATTGTCGCCCTGTCGAGCCGCCATGAGCGGCTTGACGACACCCTGTTCGGGTTCCTCGGCAATATCGTGAAATACCTGGTGCTCGCGATCGGCGTGATTTTCATCCTCAATCGCTTCGGGATCCAGACGACCTCGCTTGCGGCACTGGTCGGTGCTGCCGGTCTGGCCATCGGGCTGGCCTTGCAGGGTGCCTTGACGAACCTCGCGGCGGGCGTGATGATCATCATGTTCCGCCCCTTCAGCCAGGGCGATTACATCACTGCGGGATCGGAAAGCGGCACGGTCACCGAGATTCAACTCTTCTACATCGTGCTGAAGACCTATGATGGTATCCAGATCATCGTGCCCAACAGCGATATCTGGTCGAAAAGCATCATCAATTACTCGGCAAATGCGACCCGCATGATTGACCTGACCATCGGCGTTGCCTACGATTCCAATCTGCAAAAGGTGCAGGAGGTTCTCGAACGGATCCCGGCCTCCGATCCGCGCGCGCTCGCGGATCCCGAGCCGACGATCCGGGTCAAGCAACTGGGTGACAGCTCGATCGACTTTACCTTCCGGGTCTGGGCCGCGTCAGAGGATTTCTGGCAGTTTCAGGCCGATCTGACGCGCAAGATCAGGGAAGAGTTCGACGCGAACGGCATCGACATCCCCTTCCCGACAAGGACACTCGAAGTGGTGCAGGTGCCTCGTATCGAAACCGCCATGATCAAGACCAAAACCGCTCAATGATCTGGTCCGAGGGCGCGCCTGCGCCAGGCGTTTTCTGCATGTGGTTCCGGGCAAGTGTGGTTCCGGGCAAGAAAGGCGGCCGGGGTCGGACCGGCACCGACAGCAGACTTTTTGTCGATGTGATCTTCACGTGGTCTGATCGAGGTGCTGGCGGGCGTCGGGCATGCCATCATGGACGCCGCCTGCGCCGCTGATCCCCTGCGTGGCGCAAGGTGGTGACGTTCGATTGTGCATCTGCGGCGGCGCGGCAGGTGCAGTGGTGCCCCGATCCGGGGACGGGCAGGCTCATTCGAGGTGGTTCAGCGTTTCTTGCCGCCCTTGCCAAGCTCGCGCGCCACTGCAGCCGCCTCCCTCAATTCTTCGGCAATCTCTTCAGCCTCGTCGGGATCGAAATCAAGCGGCAGGTCAACGCCTTCTCCCTCGACATAGATCCGCACCATACCAAGCGAGGTTGGCCCGATTTGCAGATTCGCGGCAATATCGCTTTCACTGTCGATGCTCATCTTTCCCGGTTCTCATTGCAGTTTGGGTATTTGAAGTAACGCCAGAATGAGATCGCGACAAGAGGCCGCGCCATTTTCGCGTCAGAACCGCTTGCATTCTGCGCCGACGGGCGCTAGATGCACGCCTGATGCCGCCTTAGCTCAGTTGGTCAGAGCGCTGGATTGTGGATCCAGAGGTCCCCCGTTCAAGCCGGGGAGGCGGTACCATTTCGCTGAAAAACCGATACGTTTCCGAGCGCGCGTTTGCTGTCAGACCACGCCCTTGCGGCAGCTATTGGTCTGCGGGGGATTGGGTCTGGTCAGCCGATGACCGTTCCCGCTCGCCTCACAGATCAAGCGATGTGTGCCTTGCCGCAACACAAAAAAAAGGCCGAGACAAAGCTCGGCCAAAGTCCAACAGGGAGGTAGAAGGTGATGAACGAAGATGCACATCATCGCCTTCGGTGGTTCATTTATGGGCAGTTTGTGAACGTATCAAGGAAAAACATGCTGCAAATGCAACATGTCTGCCATGCGTTGGAGTAATGCCTCAATTCAGCCCCCGGCTGATGCTTCATTCTTCTGATGCTTCATTCTTCCGACGGCGATAGGCCGTGATTTCTTCGCGGATGAAGTCACGGAAGGCGGTCACGCGGCGCGAGGCACGCAGCTCCTCGGGGAAGGCGAGAAAAATCGGGATTTCGACCGACTCAACATCGGGCAAGACGCGCATGATGTTGGGGAAGTCCGCCAGCAGGTAATCCGGCAAGATCCCGATGCCAAGATTGTTGAGCACGGCCTGCAGCACGCCGAAGTAATTGTTCACCGTCAATGTCGAGGTCTGGTCAAAGGCCAGAACCTGCTGTGCAAGCTGCGCCCCGGCCTGCACCTGCGGCGTGGCCGGGTTCTGGCAGATCATCCGATGCGTATGGAGATCCTCTATCTTCCGCGGTGTGCCGTTCCTTTCAAGATAGTCCGGCGTCGCATAGAGACGCATCCGGATATTGAGCAACCGTTTGCGGATCAGGTCCGCCTGTGCCGGTTCCTTCATCCGGATCGCAACGTCGGCTTCACGCATCGGCAGGTCGAGCACGCGCTCTTCCAGCATGAGGTCGATCTTGAGATCGGGGAAACGCTGGTAAAGCCTGGTCAGGCGCGGAGCGAGCCAGAGCGTGCCGAAACCCATCGTGGTGGTCACACGCAGTTGACCAAACACCTTTTCTTCGGAGTCGCGGATCCGGGCGGAGGCACTGTCGAGATTCTTGGCCATGCTCGATGTCGCATCGAACAGCAATTCCCCCTGTTCGGTGAGAATCAGTCCCCGCGCATGGCGGTGAAACAGGGTCGTCCCCAGCGATTCCTCAAGGGCGCGAATCTGTCGACTCACGGCCGATTGCGACAGGTGCAGCGTGTCACCGGCATGGGTGAGCGAGCCGGCATCAGCAACGGCGTGAAAGATTCTGAGCTTGTCCCAATCCATAAGGGTCACTTTCGGTTTGAACGCGTGCGAGTGTGCGCAAGTTTGTTTACATTAAATCCGCCAGATTAAGAAACCGCCCGGCAGTGCGTTTTTTCCTTCCTGGGTCAGCTTTTGTGACCTACCATGCAAGTCAACCCGGATAGCAAGGGGAGGTGCTTAATGGGACGGCAGGACATTTCTCTGTCAGATCGGTTTGATCTGGAAAAGTCGCCGGTTTTGCTGAATGGAACTCAGGCTTTGGTCCGTCTCGTGCTGGCCCAGTCTGCGCGGGACAAGGCGGCGGGGCTACACACTGCGGGCTATGTGACCGGGTATCGCGGTTCCCCGCTTGGTGCGGTCGATTTGCAGATGGCGCGGGCAAGATCCGTTCTGGAACAATCGGATGTGCTGTTTCAGCCCGGTCTCAACGAGGATCTGGCGGCAACCGCGATCTGGGGGTCGCAGCAGGCGGAGCTGCGCGGAGAGGGCAAATATGATGGGGTCTTTGCCCTTTGGTATGGCAAGGGGCCGGGGGTCGATCGTTCGGGTGATGCGATGCGCCATGCGAATATGGCGGGAACCTCTCCCAATGGCGGTGTCATCATGGCGATGGGCGATGATCATACCGGCGAAAGCTCGACCGTGCTGCATCAGTCCGACTGGGCGATGATCGATGCCTACATTCCGGTTCTCTCGCCTGCGGGCGTGCAGGAGATTCTCGATTACGGGCTTTATGGCTACGCGCTGAGCCGGTTTGCCGGTGTCTGGGTCGGGCTCAAGACGATGAAGGACACTGTCGAGGCCACAGCCGTGGTCGATGGCGATCCGTATCGGCTGAACTTCGCCATCCCTGACGCCCCGATGCCCGAGGGCGGGCTGAACATCCGTCTGGGCGATACGCCGGTTGCGCAGGAAGCGCGGATGATCGACCACAAACGCTTCGCTGCCGAAGCTTTTGCACGCGCCAATCGGATAGACAAGCGCGTCTGGGGCCAGCCCGGAGCGAAGATCGGCATGGTCGCGGCGGGCAAGAACTGGCTCGACCTGAGCCATGCGCTCACTCTGCTGGGGATAGATGCGATCGGGGCCGAACGCCTGGGGATCACCACCTACAAGGTCGGGCAGACCTGGCCGCTCGACATGACCTCGTTTCACGAATGGGCCGAGGGGCTTGATCTGATCATCGTGGTCGAGGAGAAGCGCAAGCTGATCGAGGTGCAGGTCAAGGAAGCGATCTTTGACGACCGGCGCGGGCGGCGCGTCTATGGCTGGCACAAGGGCGATACCTGGGAGCATGGCCGACAGGTCGAACTGTTCCCGACCCGATATGCGCTCGATCCGGTAATGATCGCGCGCAAACTTGGCGAGATCCTGGTGGAAGAGGGGCGCGGGACCGAAGCCGTTCAGGCGGGCATGGCCAGGATTTCCGCCGCGCAACGGGCCGACAATGCGCCCGAACTCGTGACGCGCACGCCGTGGTATTGCTCGGGCTGTCCGCACAACACATCGACCAGGCTGCCCGAGGGCGCGCGCGGCTATGCCGGGATCGGCTGCCACTACATGGTGCAGTGGATGGGTCGTGAGACCGAGGGGTTCACCCATATGGGCGGCGAGGGCGTGAACTGGGTCGGCGAGGCGCCATTTTCCAGGCGCCCGCACATGTTCCAGAATCTCGGCGATGGCACTTACAACCATTCGGGCGCGCAAGCGATCCGGGCAGCTCTGGCCGCCGGCACGAACATAACCTACAAGATCCTGTTCAACGATGCGGTCGCGATGACCGGTGGGCAGGAGAACGAGGGCGGCCTGAGTGCACAGCGGATCGCCGCCGAGATCATTGCAATGGGAGTGAAACCGGTCGTCGTGGTCCATGACGCGAAGGAAGGGGTCGATCTGTCGAGCTTTCCCGCCAATGTCGAAAAGGTCGAGCGCGCAGGGTTGATGCCGGTGCAAAAGCGGCTTGCGCGTCAACAGGGTGTTTCCGCCCTGATCTATGTGCAGACCTGTGCGGCCGAGAAACGCCGCCGCCGCAAACGGGGCAAGTTCCCCGATCCGGACAAGCGCGTCTTCATCAATACGGACGTTTGCGAGGGCTGCGGCGATTGCGGGATGCAGTCGAATTGCGTCTCGATCGTGCCCGTCGAGACCGAGCTTGGCACCAAGCGCGCGATCGACCAATCCTCGTGCAACAAGGATTTCCGTTGTCTCGACGGGTTCTGTCCCTCTTTCGTGACCCTCAAGGGGGCAAAGGTCAAAAAGGCTCGGGCCAGGGCGCTGGAGTTGCCTCGTCTGCCTGCGCCCAGGCTGCCCGAGATCCACGGCACGCATAATCTCGTGATTACCGGCGTCGGTGGCACCGGCGTGGTGACGGTAGGGGCGGTGCTGGCGATGGCCGCACATGTCGATGGCAAGGGTGCCGGCATGATGGAGATGGCGGGCCTCGCGCAAAAAGGCGGTGCTGTGCATATCCATCTTCGCATCGCCAATGATCCGGTCGCCATTTCCGCAATCCGGATCGCCGCGGGCGAGGCGGATTGCGTGATCGGTGGCGATCTGGTGGTCTCTGCGGGATCAAAAACGCTGGGCCTGATGACGACGGGACGCACCGGGGCGGTGGTCAACAGCCATCAGATCGTGACCGGCGAGTTCACCCGCAACCGCGATTTCCATCTGCCCGGCGATCAGTTGAAACTCAGCCTCAGGGCGCGACTGAAGGACAAGGTGCGCTTTGTCGATACGTCCGCACTGGCGCTGCGGATGCTGGGCGATTCGATCTATTCGAACATGCTCGTGCTGGGCGCGGCGTGGCAGCAGGGCTATGTGCCGCTCTCGGAACAGGCAATCGGGCGCGCGATCGAGCTGAACGGTGCCAGACCCGAGGAAAACAAGCGCGCCTTTGCGCTTGGACGCTGGGCGATGGCGTTCCCCGAGCAGGCGCAAAAGGCACTGGCCCCGGAGTTTGTCGCACCGCCCGAGGATCCGGTGGAATACCGGGCCGAGCAGCTTGTGCTCTACCAGAACAGGCGGCTTGCCAGGCGTTTTTGCAAGCTGGTCGATCAGGCGCCGCCCGAGTTGCGCGAGGCCGTGGCGAAGGGCTATTTCAAGCTGCTCGCCTACAAGGACGAGTATGAGGTCGCCCGGCTGCATCTGGAAACCGCAGCCAGGGCGCGTGCCGAATTCGATGGGGGTTTCAGGTTGACCTATCACCTTGCGCCGCCGCTTTTCAGCAAGCAGGCCCCCGACGGGCGCCCGCTCAAGCGCGAATTCGGGGCCTGGATGGGGCATGTGTTTGGCATTCTCGCATGGTTCAAGTGGGTGCGGGGCACACCTTTCGACCCGTTCGGTCGCCTGCCTGAGCGCAAGATGGAGCGCGCCCTGATCGCCCAATACGAGACGGACATGGCCGAAATCCTGCCCAGGGCAACGCCTGAAACGTTCGACATCGTGCACGCGCTGGCCGAACTGCCGCTGACGATTCGGGGCTACGGGCTGGTCAAGGCGCAGGCAGAACAGCAGGCCGCGAAGCGACGTGACGCGCTTCTGGCGGCGTTCCGGTCGGGTGGGACGCCGCAAGAACTGGCGGCCGAATAGAACGTTTTACGCCGCGGCCATGCGCCCGGGAGCCTGGCCGGGAAGCATCTTGGCGCACCGCCTCACAAGGGCCAGATGACGGTGGCCGCGTATCCGGGCGGTGTGATCCTGCCCAGGACCGCGCTGCCGTCCGCCAATGAAAACCACGCCCGGAGCGTCGGGCTCCGGGCGTGTCGGCCATCAATGACGTGGCTGCCTCAGTCAGGCTCAGTCAGGGTTCTTGGTCGGTCGCTTGCCGAGTGTGACGGAAAGCGTGAGCGGCTTGTTGGCGCGCAAAAGGCTGATCTTGACCTTGGTGCCCGGCTCGTCCGAACCGATTGTGCGGGTCAGATCACGCGGTGTCTTCATCGGCTTGCCATCGACCGCAACGATGATATCGCCCCGTTTCAGGCCGGCTTTCCCGGCCGGGGTTCCGTCGCTGACATCTGCAACCAGAACGCCCTCGGGCTTGTCGAGACCCAGCGCGGAGGCAATATCGGCGCTGACCGGCTGGATCGTGACGCCAAGGAAGCCGCGCTTGACAGAGCCGTCATCTTGCAGACTTGCGACAACGGATTTGATCATGTCCGAGGGCAAGGCGAATCCAAGCCCGACCGAGCCACTGGTGGGCGACAGGATCGCGGTGTTCATCCCGATCACGTTCCCGTCGGAGTCAAGCAGGGGACCACCCGAATTGCCCTTGTTGATGGCCGCGTCGGTCTGGATATAATTGTCGAACGGACCCGAATTCAGATCGCGCCCCAAAGCCGAGACGATCCCCGACGAGACCGAGATGCCAAGCCCGAACGGATTGCCGATCGCCACCACTGGCTCGCCGACCCTGAGCGCATTGGAATCGCCAAAGGGAATGGTCGGCAGATCCTTGTCGGTCTTGACCTTGATCAGAGCGATGTCGGTGTCCTTGTCCATGCCGATCACCTCCGCGTCTTTGCTGGTGCCGTCCTGGAAGGTGACTTTCACGCTTTGCGCGCCATCGACAACATGTGCGTTGGTAACGATATAGCCGTCTTTTTCGATGATGAAGCCGGTTCCAAGGCCCGTGATCTCGGGGCGCTGTTGCGGCTGGCCCTGCATTCCGTTCCAATTGGGCATCGGAACGCCGAAGCGACGCGAGAAGAATTCGTAGGGGAAGGGCATGCCCATCCGGGCCATTTCCTGGTCGTCAGCCTGTTTCTTGATCTCGATGGTGACGATGGCGGGCATCACTTTCTGGACAAGATCGGCCGCATTGGTGAAGGTTCCGGCCTCTGCCACGCTGGGGGTCAGAACCAGACTGCTTGTCCCGAGCAAGCCGGTGCCGATCATGGCGGTCACCGCCAGGGTCCGAAGCAGACGGATTTTACGCAAGTCCTGCATGTCTCTCTCCTTGGTTGACAGGAATATGTTCCATAAATGCGCCTGGCCTGTCGGGGAGCTTGCGGAAAGATTGCAAGGCTGTAATCTCTTTCATCTTTGCGGGAGAATGAACGACCCGTTCGCCGCGCCTGCCCATGTTGGCCAGACGACAGCCCGTGCATGATTCGCCTGCATGATTCGCCAAAGGCCCGAAAAGATGAAGATCCTGCTGATCGAAGATGATGCCACCACCGCCGATTACATCACGCGCGGATTGCGCGAGGAGGGGCAAGTCGTCGATCATCTCGACGATGGGCGCGACGGGCTCGCCCAGGCGCTGGCGGGGGACTATGATGCGATGATCGTGGACCGGATGCTGCCCGGGCTTGACGGGTTGTCGCTGGTTCGGGCGGTCCGCGCGGCCAGGGTGAGCGTGCCGGTGATCTTCCTGACCGCGATCGGCGGGGTGGATGACCGGATCGAGGGGCTCAATGCCGGGGCGGATGATTACCTTGTCAAACCGTTCGCCTTCGGAGAGTTGTCGGCGCGGCTGACAGCGCTGGCGCGGCGCCCGCAGGCGCAGGCCGGGCAACTGGTTCTGGAGGCGGGCGATCTGAGGATGGATCTGATTGCGCGCCGGGTCACCCGCGCAGGTCAGCAGATCGACCTGTTACCCCGCGAATTTGCCCTGCTGGAGTTCCTGCTGCGTCGCAAGGGCCGGGTGCAGACCCGCACGATGCTGCTCGAAGGGGTGTGGGATCTGAATTTCGATCCACAGACCAATGTCGTGGAAACCCATATTTCCCGCTTGCGCCAGAAGCTCGACAAGCCATTCGGGCGAAACCTCATCCACACCGTGCGCGGCGCGGGTTACCGGATCGAGGACTGAATGGGACGGCACCGACATTTCGCATCGCTTCTGGCCTCGACGCCGCTGCGCCAAGCGGTGGGCCTGATGGCTCTGGTCTTCGCGATCCTCCTGATGACGCTTGGCGTGGCCTATTTCGCGCTGCGCTCTTCCACCGAGGATGCGATCCGCACCGATCTGCGCCAGCAAACGGCGGTTTTCCAGGTCGCGGCGAACCCCGGGGTGATCTCGGTAATCGTCTCGGCCGAGGCACGGGCCGCCGATCCGGCCGAACATGCGGTGGCCTACATCCTGCCCGACGGGCGGCAGGTCGGCAATGTTCATCTCACGCACCGGAACGGAGGCTGGGTCATTACGCGCCATCCCGACTACGATGCGCTGTCCAGACACGGGTATTTCACGCTTGTCATGCCACTGGCGGGTGGTTTTCTGGTCATCGGGGAAAGCCGCGCCCAGATTGCCGAACTGAGATCGACCTTTCTCGCCATACTGATTTTCTCTTTCGTGCCCTCGATCCTGCTCACGGCGGGTTACGGTGCATGGGCCGGAATGCGGGCGCGGCGGCGGGTGGGCGCAATCGAAACCACACTGGATCGACTGACCGGGGGCGAACTGACCGCGCGGGTTGCACACGATGACAGCAAGCTGGCCCGCAGCGATGATCTGGCGCGCATCGGAACGCGGCTCAACCGGTTGGCGGAAACACAGGAAACGACTGTCGAGGCCCTGCGCCAGGTGTCCGCCGATATCGCGCATGATCTGAAGACGCCGATGCAGCGGATCTCGGTTCTGATTGCCGATCTGCGCAAGAGCGTGCTCCAGGACAGTGACGCCGATCGGATTGCCGCCCGCGCACAGGCCGAGGTGGCCTCGGCAGTCTCGGTTTTCCATTCGCTCCTGCGGATCGCGCAGATCGAGGGCGGCAGTCCGAAAAGCCGCTTCGTGCCGGTCAATCTGGCAGCGGTCGCGGCCGATATCACCGATCTCTACATGGCGTCGGCCGAAGAGGCGGGGGCGAGCCTGCGGCTGGAGCAGGCAACCCGCGCCCCGGTCATGGTGAACGGCGATCGCGGGCTTTTGGGGCAGATGTTGTCAAACCTGATCGAGAACGCGATCCGCCATGGCGGAAAGACCCCGGCGGTCAGCGTTCGCCTGGAACGCGATGCCGGCCAGGCAGTGTTGAGCGTCGCCGATGACGGCCCGGGCATCCCCGAAGCCGAGCGCACCCTCGTCCTGCGCAGGCTCTACCGGCTGGAACGGTCTCGCGCCACGCCCGGCAATGGGTTGGGACTGGCGCTGGTGCAGGCCGTTGCAAGATTGCACGAGGCCCAACTCACGCTGGACGACGCCAGACCGGGACTGCGGGTCTCGCTGCGGTTCGCGGCTTTCCCGGTGCGGCTTCCCCGGTCCGAGCTGCATCAGCGTGCGTGAAAAGATTGTGACTGACATTCCCGGAAAACGGGGTATTGCGGCAGGTGGTCTGCTGTCACAAACGGCTTGAACGCGCGAGTCGCGCAGCACCTGTTGCAGCCTCGGTATGTGGTGCGGCGGTGATCGGGATGCCAAGGACGCGGGCGCGGATTTGCGCCCAGACAGCGTTTCCGGCCCCGCCGCCAGCCGTGATGACGCGTTCGGGCCAGGGGGCGCCATTGTCGGCAAGAAGCATGTAGGCTTGTCGTTCGATGCGGGCAATGCCTTCGAACAGGCCATGCAGAAACGCAGCATCGTCGGACGGGCGTGGGGTCAGCCGCGGCGGATATGCGGGATCGCTGACCGGGAATCGTTCGCCGGGCCGAGGCAACGGGTAATAGTCAAGCGGGCTTTCGACAGTCGGGTCGATCTCGCGGGACAGTCGCTCCATCTCATCGGGGGTGAAGTGGTGGAGCAGAACGCCCCCGCCGGTGTTCGAAGCGCCGCCGACAAGCCACCCCCGGCCAAGGCGATGCGCATAAAGACCGCGTTCGGGCGCGTCGAACCGTCTGTCGGACATCACCTTGATCGCCAGGGTCGTGCCAAGCGATGTGACCGCGGTGCCCGGCTCGGGACGCGCCACTGCGAGAAACGCCGCGATGCTGTCCGTCGTGCCTGCATGGACCCGCGCCGTGACAGCCAGACCGAGCCGTTTCGCGATGCGCGCCTCCACCGGCGCGATCGGTGTTCCGGGTGCCGAAGCCCGCGGCAGGATCTGCGAGGGAAGCGGTAGCCGTGCCATCCAGTCCGGCCAATCGCCGCGCGCGGGATCGATCCCTGTCTTCAGCGCGTTGTTGAGGTCGGTTTGCCCACCCTGTCCCATCAATCGGGCGGCAATGAAATCGGCCTGGTGCAGAAGGTGGTGCGCCCGGCCCGGCCCGTCTTCGAAGACCAGCCGCAGCGCACGTGCGAGCGCCGAACCGGGGCCGCGCGCGATATGGGGGTCGGGGGCACAGGCGGCGATCAGGTCGGCTTCGGCTTCGAAACCGGTATCGTCATACATCAGCGCGCGCGTGACCGGAGCGAGATTCGCATCGGTCAGCACGAGACTGCCGGAGGTGCCATCGACAGCGATCCCGGTGATGGCATGCGGATCGCCGCCCACCGCGCGCAGTCCCTGCATCTGGGCGTCAAGGCAGTCGGTGACAGCGTGCCACCAGCTTTCCGGGTCGCGCCGGGCATCGGGATCCTTGCCATAGCGGCCACGCGCCATGGCCAGAACCTCGCCGCTGGCGTCCAGCACCGCCGAGCGAACGCCGGATGTGCCCAGATCGATGCCGAGGGTCAGGTCGCTCATCTGCGCACCGCCAGGGTCTGACGATATTTCTCCGCATCCCAGTCGAGGAGTTCGGCCTCGGCCGCGTGACCAATGGGCACGGGCGTCCAGTCAGCGGGCAGGCGCGACAGGAGGTCGCAAAGACAGCGCAACATGGCACGTTGCGACGTCGTTGCCGTCCGGCGCATGGCGATCCCCGTGCCTTCGAACAGGATGGCCGGCGGGGTGCCTGCATGGTCTTCGGTGGGCAGGGCAGGTCCGAGAAAGACGACATGATCCGGGTAATAAGAGCCGCGCAGCGCCGAGGCACACGCATTTCGGTCCTGTGCGATCCAGCTTTCACGGGTCCAGTCAAAGCCGACGGGAGCCGCGCCACTTGGACAGGTGGTCGGAATGTCCCGGACCGGCATTGCCAGGCGTTCCTCGACCTCATCCATCAATGCGGCGGTTCCGGCGACATCCTCGCCACATACGATCAGCCCGTGATTTTCCAGCACGAACACACGTGCCTCGGGATGTGCGCGGGCAAGGATTTCCCGGGTCAGCGGCAGGCCCGGCTTGGCAAAAGGCACGAAAACGGCGCCAAGCCCTGCAAGTTTCTCCCGCGCGGCGGCGCGCCCTTCGGTCGAAACGGCATGGACCAGCGTTGCAATGGAATGCGTATGTGCCACCACCGCCCAGTCGAGCACTGCATGAAAGGTCGTCTCGATGGAGGGCCTGAGCGTATTCGCCGGGTCCAGCACGGTCGTCTTGCACGACCCGTCGCCCTGCTCGCTCCGCGCCTCTGCCCGCGCGGCGGTTCGGTCAACGGCAACGAAGATGTCACGCATCCCGGCGTCGGCCAGTTGCGTGCCGGAGGCCTTGATCCACATCACATCGCCTTGCTTGATCGAGGTGTTGCCACCAGCGCCCTGGACGCGAAGCGGGTCTTGCCCCAGCCGGGCGGAGAACGCGCGGAAGGCTGCGAATTGGGTGGGGGTTTCTGGCATGGTTCAGCGAAGCTCCGGCAATGTATATTCGGGCAGTGGCACGCGTTCGGCGCGGGTAAGCCGGGTGAGAGTGGCCTCGGGCGCATCAGAGGCCGCGAAGGCCGCTGCATGCAGCCCGCCTTCCACGAACGCTGCGTCCCAGCCGGCGGCCTTGGCGCCCGCGATGTCATGTTCGAGGCTGTCGCCCACCATCAGGATCCGTTCCGGTAGCAGGTCGAGCGCGGCTTCGATGGCGCGAAAGACCGGCAGATGCGGTTTGCCGTAGAAGCGGACGGCACCGCCTGCTGCGGCATGCGCATGGGCCAATGCGCCGGGGGAGGTGACGGTGACGCCAGCGGAGCGCGGCGAGGCGCGATCGGGATTGGTGCAATAGACCGTCAACCCAAGATCGCGCGCCGCACCGAGCAGGTCGTGGTTGTGGCGCGCTTCCGGGCCGTCCGGCAGCCCGTCCGGAATCCCCATGAGCAAGATCGCCTCTGCCTCGGCCGGTATCGCCGTCAGGGTCAGGTTCAGCCCTTCGGCCCAGTCGGCCGCATCGCCCGGCGTGCGTTCGACTGGACAGAAACGCCGCTCGGGCACGTGTCCGGATGCGATGTCGCGCCAAAGGGCCTCGCCCGAGGTCATGACCGTTTCGAAAGCCGCCGCGTCGAAGCCCATCGCGGCGATGCGCGCGGCATTCGGCGCGGCGCGCTTGCCGGAATTCGACAGCACCGCCAGCCGCACTCCGGCAGCTTTCAGGGTGGCCAGGCCATCGGGTGCCGCCGGATACGCCCTGGTGCCGTCATGCAGAACGCCCCATTGGTCGAGCACCACCGCCCCATAGCGCGGCGCGATCTCGCTCAGGCTGTCGAGGCGCGTCACCATGGGTTCAATACTCGGCCATGTCCTTCGGATGAATCAGCCCGGCCAGATAGACCTTCGTCTCTTCGCGGGACATCGCGGGCGCTGCCCGGTGTGCCATGCCGGTCGGCATGTCGCCGAAGTAGAATTTGAAGCCGGGAATCACCTGTCGCCGCTTGCGGATCGGCATGCCGTCGTAGGGAAAGACGTCCGAGCGGGCATTGGCGGCCCCGTCGTGACAGGGCAGCACGTAATCGGCGCGCTTGTCGATCTCCTCGACCGATTTCCAGCCCTCAAAGCTGTTGACGAAGCGGGCAGGCACCCAGTGGCGCCAGCCTTCGTCCGGATTGGGTTCGAGGTTGCGTTCGCAGAAAATCGCGTCCCCCGCGACAACGATATCGCCCATCGCCGTCGCGACAGTCACCGCCATGTGACCTACGGAATGGCCGGGGGTGTGGAACATGGTGATGCCGGGCAGCACCTCGCATTCGTCCTCGACCGCCTCGAAGACGCAGCCGGTATAGGCCGGTTCGATGCCCAGATAACCGCTCTCATAGGTGCGATAATAGAGGGGCAGGGGGTTGTAGGCCATCTCGATCTCGGCCCTGGGTGCGATATAGCGCGCGTTCCTGAAGCGCTTCATGTTCTGCACATGGTCCCAATGCAGGTGGGTGAAGACGATGGCGTCGATCTCGTCGGGATGGACCCCCAGTTTCTGTTCCAGATGCTCGTGCACCTGCAGGCAGCCGCGCTTGTCGCATTTGTGATGATATTGCGTGGCGCGTTCTTCGTCACACAGGCCCGTGTCGATCAGGATCTTGTGCACGCCGGTATCGACATAATGGCAGTAGACGGGATTCCAGTATTTCTTCCCCGCAGGCCCCTTCCAGAAGATATAGGTGCCGAGATCGGCCTCCAGCCAGCCAGTGTTGATCGGGTAAATCCGGGTTTCCTGAACGCCCATGTCGCCCTCCGTATATGTTGACCTCAATTTGCATGCAAAATTACATATTGGTGTGCAGAATACAAGGGAAAAACTTGAGGGTTGGCTAGTTTGCGGCCAGTGTCCGCAGGAAGCTGGCTGTCATGTGGGCGCGCATGCTGTCGGACGCGGTCTGTGAATCTGCGGAGAAGATGCTTGCAATGAGATCCTCATGGCTCTTCGCCGAGGCAAGCAGATCGTCCCTGGACGCGAGTCTCTTTGCCCGGAAGGGGCCGGTGCGGCGTCGGAAATCGGCCGCGATCCCTGCCATAAACGGATTGCCCGTCGCGCGGTAGATCGCCTCGTGCAACATCTCATTGGTCCGCTTGTAGGCGGTGACATCGCCTGCCTGTGCGGCTTCGACGCAGGCAGACTGGGCCGCCTTGATCTCTGCCTGAGACAGAAGCGTCAGCCGCTGCGATGCGATCCGGGCACAGGCTGTCTCTATTTCCTGCATTGTTTCAAATATTTGCGCCAGCTCTTCCTGGGAATATTGCACCACCCTGACACCGCGCTTTTCCCCGGGCACAAGTATTCCCTGCGCGACCAGTCTGTTCAGTGCTTCCCTGACGGGCGTTCGTGATACACCGAATCGCTCGGACAATTCCACCTCGTCGAGGCGCTCTCCGGGCGCCAAGGCACCTGCGCCGATGTCGGCCATCAGTGCAGTTTCGATGCGCTGAACTGCCCCGCCACGCTGGTTCGAATGCCTGGTCTGACCTGTGCCTGCCATGTTCGTCCGCCCTTCTTGACGGGTTCCACTCTAGCATCCGGACGGGTGGCTTGCAATTTTGGATATTTACAAATATGCTTGCATGCAAGATAATACCCGAAAAGGGAGCAGGGGGGAGTCGATGCCGCGGATTCATCTTGAAGGGCTGGTGAAGCGCTATGGTGGTGTGGAGGTGCTGCATGGCATTGATCTCGGCATGGCGGAGAACGAGTTCACGGTTCTCGTCGGTCCCTCGGGCTGTGGGAAATCCACCACGCTGCGGATGATCGCGGGCCTTGAGAGTGTGAGCGGAGGCGAGATCTGGATGGGCGATCGCGCGGTCGGCAGCCTCGACCCCAAGGATCGCGACATCGCCATGGTATTTCAGGACTATGCGCTCTATCCGCACATGAACGTCGCGCGGAACATGTCATTTTCGCTGCGGTTGCAGAAACGTCCGAAGGCCGAGATCGACCGCAAGGTGCGCGACGTGGCACAGATGCTGGGCCTTGCCGACTATCTCGATCGCAAACCGGGTGCGCTTTCGGGTGGCCAGCGTCAGCGCGTGGCGATGGGCCGCGCGCTTTGTCGCGATGCCTCGACCTTTCTCTTCGACGAGCCGCTGTCGAACCTCGACGCCAAGCTCAGGGGGCAGATGCGTGCCGAACTGGCGCTGATGCGGCAGAGCGTGAACAAGAACATGATCTACGTCACCCATGACCAGATCGAAGCGATGACGCTCGCGGATCGGATCGTGGTCATGCATGGCGGCACGATCCAGCAGCAGGGCACGCCTTCGGATCTGTTCCGGAACCCGGCCAACAAGTTCGTGGCCGGGTTTCTTGGCGCTCCGCCGATGAACTTTCTGGATGCGGATCTCATCGACAAAGGCGGCAGGCTTCAGGCCCGGGGGCCGGGTTTTGCACTTGATCTGCCCGATGCCCTGGCGGCGCGCGCCCGAAAGCTGTTGGCTCGCAGTGTGACGCTGGGCATTCGCCCGTCCGACCTCGAATTCGCGCCGGACGCCCCCGATGGCAGCGGCATCGACCTGGGCGTGATCATCTCGGAATATGTCGGTGCGCAATCGGTGCTGATCTGTGAGTGCGGCGGTGCCAGGGTGACCGTGGAAGTCAAGTCCGAGACCCCGATCGCGCTTGGGGAAACACTGCGTTTCGCGGTGCGCGCCCAAGGCATGCACCTGTTCGATCCTGCAACCGAAGTCGCGCTTTGAGTGTAAATACATCATCAACAGGGAGGAAAACCGTGATGTTGAACGTTCTGAAGGCCACAGCCATTGCCGGGGCGATTGCCCTTGCCGGCAGTGCCAGCGCGCAGGAGGACCCCTATGCCCCCTACGCTGGCACGACGCTGGTCGTGAATTTCCCCTCGCATCCCCACTACAAGGCGGCGATGAAGGTTCTGCCGCAGTTCACCGAAGAGACCGGCATCAAGGTCGAAGTGGACATGCTGCCCTATCTCGACATGCGCGAGCGGCAAACGCTGGAACTGGCGCAGGACGAGGGGGCCTATGACCTCATCGCCTATGTGGTCTTTTCCAAGGCCGACTACGTTTACGCCGACCAGCTCGAGAACCTCGCCAGGTTTTTCATGAACCCGCGACTGGCCGATCCGTCCTATGACGCAACCGACCTGATCGACGGTTATGTGCAAAATATCGGTATCGCAGGCGGGCGGAAGGGGTATCTGCCGGGGCCGACCGGGTCGCTCTACGGGCTGCCCTTCGGGGCGGAGACCTCGGTCTTGTACTACCGCAAGGACATCTTCGAAAAGCACGGCCTGAAGGCGCCCGAGACATATGACCAGCTTCTTGATCTCGCCTGCCGGATCCCGCAACTTGAGCCGGGCATGGGCGGTCTGGCCAGCCGTGCGGCCTCGGGGCATCAGGCGTCCCATGCCTTCCTGCTTCACCTGGCACCGCTTGGTGGCCGGGTCTTTGATGCGGCCTGGAACCCGATCCTCAACAACGAAGCCGGGGTCGCTGCGGCCGAGGCACTGAAAAAGATCGTCGATTGCGGCCCGAAAGGGGCGTCGGCCTTCGGCCTGGCGGAAGCGGCCAATGCCTTTGCCCAGGGCAAGGCGGCGATGTTCCTCGACACGATCGCCTTCGCGGCGGATTTTCAGAACCCCGGCAAATCGAGGGTGGTCGGAAATGTCGGCTATGCGATGCACCCGATGGGCGTGCGGCGCGCGAGCCAGACCGGTGGTTTCGGGCTGGCCATTCCGAAGAACGCCGAGCACAAGGAGGCCGCCTTTCTGCTCATGCAGTGGCTCACCTCGAAAAAGGGTGATCTCGCGGTGGCCATGGCCGGGGGAAATCCCTCGCGTTTCTCGACCTATCAGAACGCCGATCTGAATGCGAAATATCCGTGGTCATCGACTTTCGGCGAGGCGCTCAAATATGCCGATCCCGACTGGCGCCCGATCATCCCCGCATGGGGCAAGATCAATGCCGACATCGGCACGACCATGAGTCAGGTGCTGACCGAAGGGCTCGACATCAAGACGGCGCTCGACGGGATCGCCGCGCGGACCCGCGCGCTGATGGCGCAAGAGGGCTATTACACCTGGCAATAGCCGACCCTGACTGACCGCCCGCCGGAGGCCCCGGTGGGCGGAACCCTCCCGGATCCCCGATGCCACTGCGGCGCGGGGGCCGGCCGAACAGCCGACCGAAGGAGGCCGCGACCGTGATCCGCCTGACCGCCAATCGTCTCACACCGTACCTTTTCGTGGCACCTGCCGCGCTGGTGATGCTGCTCGCGCTGTTCTACCCGATCCTCTACATGGTCTGGGGCAGTTTCCGCGACTGGGATCCGAGCCAGACCATCGGCGAGACCGATTTTGTGGGGCTGGCCAACTACGCCAGGCTGCTGAGCGATCCGGCATTTCACGAAAGCTTCCGGATCACGCTGACCTTCACCTTTACCGTGGTTACCGTCGAGATGGTGCTGGGCGTCGGCCTCGCGCTGCTGCTGGACCGCAACATTCGGGGCATGTCGGTGCTGCGCACGCTCTTCATTCTGCCGATGATGATCGCGCCGGTCGTGGTGGGCCTGATCTGGCGCTACATGTTCAACGCCACGTACGGCACCTTCAACCGGTTTCTCGAAAGCCTCGGCCTGCCCGGCATCGACTGGCTGGGGCAGTATCCGCTCCTGAGCGTCATAATCGCCGATATCTGGCAGTGGACGCCCTTCATCTTCATCCTGTCGCTTGCCGCGCTTCAGTCACTGCCGCGTTCGGCGCTGGAAGCGGCGCGGATCGACGGGGCGACCGGCTGGCAACAGATCTGGTTCATCAAGTTGCCGCTGATGATGCCGGTGCTGATCGTCACGATGCTTCTGCGCCTGATCGATGCCTTCAAGGTGCTTGAGGTGATCCTGGTGCTGACAGGCGGCGGGCCGGGGCTCTCGACCGAGATCCTCGCACTGCGCATCGCCCGCACCGCGCGCGAATTCCGCGAACTGGGCGAGGCGGCGGCGATGTCGAATTACCTGCTGATGCTTCTCATGCTGCTGACCCTGGGCATGTTCGCCTTCGGTCGCTGGCAGGAGGCGCGCTCCAGAGCCATGAAATTCACCCAAGAGGAGGAGGGCTGAGCCATGTCAGCGCAACCCCATGAGCGCCAGAACCCTGCCTTCTACGCGCTGATCGCAGTCCTGATCTTCATGTCGGTCGGCCCGGTGCTGCTGCTGCTGGGCAATTCGCTCAAGCTTGACGTCGATATCACCAGCGGCACCGGCGGGCTGCTGTTCATGCCGACGATCCGCAATTACGAGACGGCACTGTGCGATGTGCTGTGGTACAGGCCCGAGTCGGGTTTTTGCCAGATCCGGTTCGGCGGTGCCTTCATCAACTCGATCATCATCGCGCTGGTCTCCACCGTGCTGACGCTGGTGTTCGGGTGCATGGCGGCCTATGCGCTGGTGCGATTCAGGTTCATGGGACGCGACAGCCTGTCTCTTTCCACCCTTGCCGTGCGGATGATCCCGCCCGCCGTGCTGCTGGTGCCGGTCTTCGGGCTGTGGAACAACACCTTCTGTCTCGACAACGATCACGGGCTTGGCATGTGGATCCGGGACATCTTCGGCGGGCGCGGCGATGTCTGTCTGGCGGGTACCCGTTCGGGCATCATTCTCGTCTATGTTGCAATGAACCTGCCATTCGTGATCTGGATCCTGCAAAGCTTCATTGTGCAGGTGCCCTGGTCGCTGGAAGAGGCGGCGCGGGTCGATGGTGCGGGGCCGTTCCAGACCTTTTTCATCGTCGTTCTGCCTCTGATCAAGCCGGGCCTTGCCGCGGCGTCGATCTTCACCTTCCGCATCGCCTGGAACGAATATCTGCTGGCCTCGGTGCTTGCCGACCGCAACACGATGACGGTGCCGATCCTCATCGTGAACAATGCGAGCGAGTTTGACGGGCTGGGCACGATTTTTGCCACCGGGATGCTGCTCGCCATTCCGCCGATCCTCTTCACCCTCTTCGCATCCCGCCAGATCATCACCGGCATGACAGCGGGCGCGGTAAAGGGCTGACCCGATGCCGCGTGTCCTGCTGATCGGCACGGTCGAGACCAAGCGCGCGGAGCTCTCGGCGTTGGGGGAGGCGATGGGGCGGCATGGGCTCGCGGTCGATTTTCTGGACATCTCCCTTGGCTCCGATGGCGCGCTCCTGCGGGGAGCGGAGAAGCTGGCGCGGATGGCGGCGCGTGGGGCCGAGGCCGGAGCGGAGGCAACGGCCCGGGCGGGCGACTGTCTGGCGGCGGTGGCCATCGGTGGCGGGACCGGCGGCGAGATCGCGCTGACGGTCCTGCGCGCCCTTCCGGGCGATCTGCCGAAGCTGCTGGTCACCACGCTGGCCTTCGACCCCCGGATCCCGCTGGCCGATTGTGGCATCACGCTGATACCGACGCTTTGCGACATAGAAGGGATGAACCCGACGCTCGCACATGTGTTCGAAATCACAGCCGCCATGACCGCCGGTCTGGTGCATCTGCGCCCCGTCCCCGACAGTGATCGGCCCTGCGTCGCCATCTCGACGCTTGGCGCGACAGGCCCGGCGGGGGCGGCTGTCGTGCGCGACCTCCGTTGCCGTGGTGTCGCGGCGACGGTTTTCCACGCCAACGGCTATGGGGGCGCTGCGCTGACGCGGTTTGTCCGCGATGGCCGGGCTGCGGGGGTGATCGACCTCAATCTGCACGAACTGGGCCGGATGCGGCTTGCGGGCGTCTCGGCGCCGATGCCCGACCGTTTTACGGCTGCGGGTGCGCTTGCGCGGATCGTTCTGCCGGGGGCTCTCAACTTTCTCGGGCTCGGCATGATCGAGACGCTGAACGCCGAGCAGCGGGCAAGGCCGCATTACCGCCATTCCGGCTTCTTCACCCATGTCGTGCTGAGCGAAGCCGAAATGGCCGGGCAGGCGGTGGCTTTGGCCGAGGCGCTCAATCAGAGCACCGGCCCGACCCATGTGCTGGTTCCAATGGGCGGGTTCAGCCACGAGGACCGCCAGGGAGGGGCCATCGAGGCCCCGCGCCTGCGCGAGATTGCCGCCGAAGGTCTGGAGGCCGCCGCGCGCCGCTACACGGTCGAGCGTCTGCCCCATCACATCAACGCGCCCGAGACCGCGTCCGCCGCGGTCGCCGCGCTTCAAGAAAGGATGACCGATGCCACTGCATGAAAGGATGGGTGATGCCACTGCTTTCCCCGACCTCGACGACAAGATGGATGCGTTGATTGCGACGGCGCGACGCTGCTTCGAGTTGCGTCTCCAGACCAATGCCGGCGGCAACCTCTCGGTCCGGCTGGACAGGGCCGATGCCATCATCATCAAACCCTCTGGCGTGGGCTTTGCAGAGTGCACGCGCGAGAACCTTCAGGTTGTGGAACTCGACGGTACCATCCTGCCGTCCGATCACAAACCCTCCAAGGATCTCGATTTTCATCTCGACCTCTATCGTATTCGGCCCGACATCAACGCCATCGTCCATTGCCACAGCCCCTGGGCCACGGGATATGCCAGCGCCGGGATCGAGATCCCCTGTCTGACCGTCCAGACCATCGAGAAGATCGGACGCATGCCGCTTATCCCGCTTTCGCCCAACGGCGGACCGCAGACCGAGGCCGAGATCAGCCCGGTCTTCCGCGATGCCGGGATCCGCGCGGCTGTCCTGGCCAATCACGGCACGATCGGGGTCGGCAAATCCCTCATGGCGGCGCAATATCTTGCCGAGATCATCGAGGAAACGGCCCATATCGCCTTTGTGAGAGACACGGTGATGGCCGCGCATGGCAAGCCCCTCGCCAACCTCCCCCGCTACGGCACAGCAGCCGAGGCAAGGGCCGACGCTTGAGGGCGTCTGGCGATCCTGGGTGCAATATGGCACAACCGCCGCCGTGCTCGCGGTGTCGAACAGCTGACCTGCACCGCTGACGCCCGTGCCCAGCCCATTGCCCAACCCATTCGCGGCAGTCAGAAATCTTTGAGATGAATGTCGGCCTTGCGGGCATTTTCGATGACGCGCCTGCCATTTGGCAGATCATTGCCATAAAGTTTCCACGCGATGCCAGCCTCATCAAGACCGTAATGCTCCCAGCGTTGCCGCAGACGCTCTTCGAGAACGGCATGGGACGGCCCGACGAAAATCGTCAGGTCGAACTTGCCCGCAAACCTCGACCAGGGGGCTTCGTCGAGCAGCAGATAATTTCCCTCGACAAGCACGAAACGCGTGTTAGCCTCGATGGCGCGTGCCGATGCGATGGCGATCTCTCGCGAGCGATCGAAAACCGGCACAAGAACCTCCTCCTGCGCCTCCCGCACCGCCTCGACGATATCGGCAAAACCACGCACGTCGAAGGTCTCGGGCGCACCCTTGCGCGGCAGAAGGCCGCGGGCTTCGAGAAGGCCGTCGTCCATATGAAAGCCATCCATTGGCAAGACTTCCGCCGTTTCGCCACGTTCGAGAAGTGCGTCCCGCAGGGCATCGGCAAGGGTCGATTTGCCCGCCCCCGGCGGCCCGGCAATGCCGACGAGGAAACGGTGCATCCCTTCTGCGCGCCGCAGGGCGGTTGCGGCCACGTCATCAAGCGAGCGTCTCATGCGGTGTCCGCGTCCACCGGGGGTTCCTTTCCGCCCGTCATGAAGGCCACGGCGTCCGACATCGTGTATTCCTTCGGATTGATCACCGTCAGTCGCCGCCCGAGACGGTGGATGTGGATCCGGTCTGCCACTTCGAAAACATGCGGCATGTTGTGCGAGATGAGCACGATCGGGATTCCGCGTCGGCGCACATCGAGGATCAGGTCGAGTACACGGCGGCTTTCCTTGACGCCGAGTGCTGCCGTCGGTTCATCCAGAATGATCACCCTGGAACCGAACGCCGCCGCGCGGGCCACGGCAACCCCCTGGCGCTGCCCGCCCGAGAGCGTTTCCACCGCCTGGTTGATGTTCTGAATGGTCATCAGGCCAAGTTCGGAGAGCTTGTCGCGCGCCATCTTCTTCATCGCGCCATGATCGAGCATTCGCAAGATCGAGCCAAGCGGGCCAGGTTTTCGAATCTCCCGGCCGAGGAACATGTTGTCGGCGATCGAGAGCGCCGGCGACAGGGCGAGGTTCTGGTAAACGGTCTCGATACCCGCCTTGCGCGCCTCAAGCGGCGAGTGGAAGCTGACCGGTTTTCCTTCCAGGCGGATTTCGCCCTCATCGGGCCTGATGGCGCCGGAGATCGCCTTGATGAGCGAGGATTTTCCGGCACCGTTATCGCCGATGACGGCGAGAATCTCGCCCGGACAGAGATCGAAATCGGCCCGGTCGAGCGCGGTGACGCGACCGTAACGCTTGATGAGGCCGCGCGCGGTGAGAATGGGGGCTTGAACCATCAGCTTGCGGCCTTTCTGATCCACTGGTCGATTGCGACGGCGGAGATGATGAGAACACCGATAAGAAGATAGGTCCATTGCGGATCGGTGCCGACGAGGCGCAGACCCAGCTGGAAAACCCCGACGATCAGCGCACCGAAGAGCATTCCAAACACCGAGCCACGCCCACCGAAGAGCGAAATGCCTCCGATCACCACGGCAGTGATCGATTCGATGTTGGCAAACTGCCCGGCCGTCGGAGAAACGGAGCCGATGCGCCCGATCAGCGCCCAGCCGGCAAGGGCACAGATGAGGCCGCACAGGGTATAGACGGACACCAGCATGCGTCTGACATTGACACCGGCGAGTTCGGCCGCCTCGGGATCATCCCCGACCGCATGGACGTGACGCCCCCAGGCGGTCTTGTTGAGCACATACCAGAGCAGAACGACCAGCCCGACCATGGCGATCACGCCATAGGTGAACACCGCGTTGCCGATTCTGAACGTGCTGCCCAGAAACTGAAGTATCGGCGCCTGCCGGGTGATGTCCTGCCCGCGAATGGTCTCGTTGGCCGAATAGAGAAAGTTCGATGCCAGCACGATCTGCCACATGCCAAGCGTGACGATGAAGGGTGGCAATTTGATGCGGGCGATGAGCCAGCCGTTGATGAAGCCGCAAAGAGCGCCGACGGCGAGGCCTAACAGGACGGCAAGTTCGGCGGGGATCCCGTAGCGGAAGGTGAACTGTCCCATGATGACCGAGGACAGGACCATGATCGCTCCGACCGACAGGTCGATGCCGGCGGTCAGGACGACCAGGGTTTGCCCCGCCCCGACGATGCCGACGATTGCCACCTGCTGAAGGATCAGCGTCAGCGAGAAGGCCGAGAAGAACTTGCCGCCGAGAACAAGCCCGAAGATCAGCAATGACATGACCAGAACGATCAACGGCACGGCGGCCGGCCGCGAATGCAGAAAATGCCGGACAAAGGTCTTTTCATGCCTGTCGAACGATGCCACCTGCGGCGAGCTTTCCAAAGCGGCCTTTTCGAACGCTCGGGATGGTTGCGCTGCGCCTTGTTGCTCGACCATCTGTGTTTCCCTCCTTGACGGAGCCGGTTCCGCCTGTGGCGCGCACGGTCTCCAGATCCCCTGACGTCCGGCCTGCCGGGCGTGATACGACCTTGCCGCCTCGCTGGCAAGCGGACCTGTTCCCCATGCGTGCCTTGTGGTTTTCCTTGCCGAGGCCGGATTGGCAATGTCTGAGAAAGATGCGGCGTTTTCAGGCTGTTGTCAAAAGACCTGCACAGGCCATCGGAAGGCTCTGCTCCCGGCCGTCCGGTTTCGGCTTCGATTGGTGGCCTGCGGTCTTGTCAGTCGCAGACCACTTCAAGCTGTGGAGGATCAACCCCAGCATTTCCGGGTGCCGACCCTGGTGTCGATCGACTCGACGCCATCGACAGGCTTGTCGGTCACCAGCGCAACGCCGGTGTCATAAAAGCTCTTGCCCGCGGTCGGCTGCGGCTTTTCACCGGATCTGGCATATTGGAAGATGGCCTCGACACCAAGCGCCGCCATCCTCAGCGGATATTGCTGCGACGTTGCGCCGATAACACCATCGGCAACGTTCCTGACGCCCGGGCAACCGCCATCGACCGAAACGATCAGCGCATCCTTTTCCTTGCCGACGGCCTTGAGCGCCTCATAGGCACCTGCGGCAACCGGTTCGTTGATCGTGTACACGACGTTGATCGACGGATCCTTCTGCAAGAGGTTTTCCATGGCGGTGCGGCCGCCTTCCTCGTTGCCGTTGGTGATGTCGTGGCCGACGATACGCGGATCCACCTCGTCACCGATCCTGTTCGGGTCTCCCGGGTCGATGCCGAAGCCGATCATGAAGCCCTGGTCGCGCAGAACGCTGACGGTTGGCTGGGACGGCGTCAGGTCAAGGAAGGCGACCCTTGCGTCCCTTGCCGCAGCGCCGAGCGTGGCGGCGGCCCACTGGCCGATCAGCTTGCCGGCGAGCAGGTTGTCGGTTGCAAACGTGGCATCCGCCGCATCTGCGGGATCAAGCGGCGTATCAAGCGCGATGACGAGCAAACCGGCGTCGCGGGCCTTGCGAACCTGCGGCACGATACCCTTGGTGTCGGAAGCGGTGATCAGAATACCCTTCGCGCCATCCGCGATGCAGGTCTCGATGGCGGCCACCTGGCTCTCGGAATCACCGTCCACCTTGCCGGCATAGGATTTCAGTGTAACGCCAAGTTCCCTGGCGCGTGCCTCGGCACCTTCCTTCATCTTGACGAAGAAGGGGTTTGTGTCGGTCTTGGTGATCAGGCATGCGGATACATCGGCGGCCAGCGCCGGCACTGCGAATGCAACGCCAAACGTGAGTGCGCCGAGAGCGGCGGTAGCAACGGTCTTCTTCATGTGATCCTCCCAAAGATCGAATTTCCGACTTGCCGACCTTCCGCCGCTGCGCACCTGATCTCGAAGAGATCCTCGCCCGCCGTCAGTCAATCAAATCCTGCCCAATGGGAACCATCAAAGGCAAATCCTGTCAACAAGCAAGTCCGATTTCACTATGCGACCCCATGCCTCAAACCTTGCAGGCCAAACTGCCCGCCATAGTGGTGCAATCGAAGAGTTTTCCGCAACCATCGCAGGATTGACATTCCTGTCTTGCCGTAAAAGAATTTTGCCATCCGAAGTTGCTTGAGAGCAAGGTCATGAGATCGGGTCAAAAGAAGTATCTCAGTCACGAGACCGTCGTTGCCGGTCTGCGGTCCCTCGTCTCGCAATCGTTCAAGCGGTCCGGGCGCACCGCCGTGATGGGGTATCTGATGCTGAAGGCAAAGGAGCCGTCCAAAGGGGTTGCCTTCGAGCTGTTTTCAAACGGTAGCGACAGTGTCGAGGCGGAGTTGAAGCGCTTCTTTCGAATCTTGCCGGGAACGCCACTGCCCGATGTCAATCCATTTGGCCATCGGGAGGGCGCTATCGAGTTCCTCACGTCCGGATACGAGCGCCGAGGCACATACACACATCTGTATGAAGGGCGGAACCTGAACGCCCTCCTGGACGTCAAACCTGTTGATGGACACTTCTGTATCCGCATACCTGAAAATGCAGTGAACAGGATCGCTGATCTGCTGGGGGACAAGGTTCCACTGAAGGCCGCAGCCGCTTTCCTGCTTCGGGGCGAACCGTTTGACAATGACGCGACAGACAAGGACATCATCGATCGATTCAAGTCGGTGTTCAAGTTGTCGGATAAGGAGTTGAGCGCGCTCTTTCGCAAAGATGCGCTCCACATTTCGTTCTCGGACAAAAAATATGATGAAAGCCTGGCATCGCTGCCTCCTGATCTGCAACCACGTTCTCCGAGCACAAGCCATGCCACGACCGCGAGAGCCGCAAAGGAATTGATTCCCATGGCTGCTCCGAGTGAAATCGACCAGGTTATCAGTGAAGATGTGCGTCGCCGGGTTTGCAGGGCGGTTGCATCGTCAAAGGCTGTGGCGTTGGTTGGCGCTCCAGGCACGGCGAAGTCCCGGCTTTGGGCCGAGTTCCTGGAGGAAGCCGTCACGGATCCCGCCCTGCTCGGGTTGGAGAACCCGCCCAGCTACGTGTGTTACACCGCAGAGATCGACTGGACGGCCCGCACACTGATTGGCGGCTACTATCCGCAAGAAGACGGGCGGCTTGTCTTCAGGGAAGGCCATCTGCTCAAGGCCATTCGTGACAACCAGCTGTTCTGGATTGACGAGATGAACCGCACCGACCTTGATCGCGTTCTTGGGCCGGTTCTGACCTTCCTTGCAGGGCAAAGCGTCGATCTGGGGCCGACCGATCTCGGCGGAGGGGCGGGCGCCGAAGCGGCGAAGTCCATGATCTTGATGTGGGCAAAGGGGGAAAGGAGCGGCGTGAAGGAGGATGACGAACAGCGGGTCTATTACGTCGGTTCCGACTGGAGGATGTTGGGCACCTACAACAATGTCGATCGCGGACATGTATTTCCGATGGGATCCGCCCTGCTTCGCAGATGGGCGCTCGTTCCTGTGCCGCCGATCGAAGTTGCAGCATTCGAGGAACTGATTGCCAAGATCACGAGACTGCGCGCGCCGCTCGCCAAACTCCTCTCGGCGGCTTATGCGTTACATCTTGATGTCCTTTCCATCGGCCCGGCCCCTTTCCTGGACATGGCTCGCTATGTCTCTCGGGAAAGAGATGCGTCCTCGACGGCCACGACAGTCACGGCGCTTGAGAAACAGCTGCTTCAAGACGCCTACATCCTGTACATGGGTCAGCAGTTGATGCGACTGGACCCTGAGAAAAGGGAAAACTTCTTCGATGATCTCGGTGGCATCTTTGGACACGATCTCGCCAATGAAGCCGCCAGCCTCTGAGCATCCGCCATGCGCAAGCGGTTTTTCCGATCCAGAGGCGCGTGTTTTCTCCGGCGTTGACAGTCCTGATCGGCACAGGCGACCTTGATGAACAAAGCCGCGGCCCCCGCACATATTTCGCCCGAGCTTTTCCTGCTTTGCACATGACGCCTTCCTTGATCGCTGACGCAGGAACAAGGCTACAAACCATCTCAATTGGTCAATGCGTTCAGGAAAGGGTCTGTGAAGATCACGGGCCGGACGTCTGGCGAAATATTCTGGCGGAATGTTCAGTCCAGCCGACCCGCAGCGACGATCGCACCGGGCAGCACCGCCTTGTCTGGACCCGGTAGCGCCTCCTGCACCAGCAACACCGCCTTGTCATCGCCGTCCACCTCAATCGTGAGGTGTGTCGGCGAAGCGCCATCCCAATCGGCAACCGTGCGCCAGCCGGTCACGATATCGGTATAATCGACGGTCTTCCCGGCATTTTCACCATGCAGGATGTCAACCCGCGCGCCCGGTATGTAGCGCACCACCTGCACCACCGCCGGATGGTCCAGGGGCTGATTGGCAAAGAGCGCAACCTCGTAGCGATCGCCGGTCCTGGTAATCTGGAGCCGCGCGGGGCGCGGTCGTGCCTTTTCCCGCGCGATGATCCTGTTCAGATCGTCCTCGGTCGGGCCGATCAGCTCATCGCGCCCCTCGATGATCATTTGTGGCGTGTAGACCGTGCGCTCGTCCGCCGCACGCGCATAGGCTTTCTGACGCGCGGTGAATTTGTGTTGTCCGAACGGGTCGTTCCAGCCGAGATAATCCCAGTAATCGACATGCATGGACAGGGCGATCACATCATCCCGATCCGAGAATTTGTGAAACAGCGAATTGATCGGTGGACAGGCCGGGCATCCCTGCGAGGTAAAGAATTCGACGACCACCGGCTGCGGCGTCCGGGGAAATGGCTTTGTCGCAACCCTCTGTTGAACAAGCGACGCCGAAGTCGCGCGATCCATTCCGGGTGGAACATCGGGCGCGGGCCGTCGTGTCGATCCCGCCGTCGGAGGGGCGGCGCTTGCAACAGGCTGAGCATCTGCAGGCTGAGCATCTGCCGGTGCCATCCCGGAGCCGCGCGACATGGCCTGGCCGGGTTGCACGGACATGTTCTCCCTCACCTGCTCCCTCACCTGCTCCTTGGCCGCAGCCGCGTCTGGCGGCCCGAGACCACTCAAAGCCAGACCCAGACACAGCAAACCTGTTGCGTTGATGCTCGCGCGTGACATTATCACCACTTCCGATTGTATTATGTTATAGTGTAACAACTAAAAATTGTTTTTCTATATAGATAATACTCATACACGACACCATGGCAAATCAACCTTTTACGAAATTTTTTTCGTTTGTGTGCTTGCTTCGGCATGATCCGAAAAGGCTCCGCAAAGGGCTGTTGGCGGGTGTGTCGGGACATTTTTTGTGTGCAATTGTATACAAAACCGGTTCAGACCTCTTGAATATAGCGTCGGTTTGGGGCAGATACAGGGCAGCGACACCCTTGGGATCCATGAAGGGAGGCCATTCTCATGCCCATCGTTACCGGCAAGGACACTGCCAAGACCCGCCGCGCGCTTGGCGTCGGCGCAAAGAAATTCGCCTACTATTCCATTCCGGCCGCCACCGAAGCGGGCCTGGGCGATTTCTCGAAACTGCCCGCCTCTCTGAAAGTCGTGCTCGAGAACATGCTGCGCTTCGAGGATGGCGGCTTCACCGTCTCGCTCGAAGATATCAAGGCGTTCGGAGAATGGGCCGAAAAGGGCGGCAGGAACCCGCGCGAAATCGCCTATCGCCCGGCCCGTGTGCTGATGCAGGATTTCACCGGCGTTCCCGCCGTCGTTGACCTTGCAGCGATGCGCGACGGCATCAAGGGGCTGGGTGGTGATGCGCAGAAGATCAATCCGTTGGTTCCGGTTGATCTGGTTATCGACCACTCGGTGATGATCGACAATTTCGGCAACCCGCGTGCATTCCAGCTCAACGTGGAACGCGAATACGAACGCAACATGGAGCGTTACCAGTTTCTCAAATGGGGTCAGGGTGCGTTCGGCAACTTCCGCGTCGTGCCGCCGGGGACCGGCATCTGCCACCAGGTGAACCTGGAATACCTCGCCCAGACCGTCTGGACCGACAAGGATCAGGACGGCGTCGAGGTGGCCTACCCGGATACTCTGGTGGGAACCGACAGCCACACGACCATGGTCAACGGCGCGGCCGTTCTGGGCTGGGGCGTGGGCGGGATCGAGGCCGAGGCCGCGATGCTGGGTCAGCCGATCTCGATGCTGATCCCGGAGGTGGTCGGTTTCAAGCTGACCGGCGCGATGGTCGAAGGCACCACCGGCACCGACCTTGTGCTGAAAGTCGTCGAGATGCTGCGCGCCCATGGCGTGGTCGGCAAGTTCGTCGAATTCCACGGTGACGGCCTTGACAACCTGCCGCTGGCGCAGCGCGCCACCATCGCCAACATGGCACCCGAATACGGCGCGACCTGTGGTTTCTTCCCGATCGACGCCGAGACCCTGCGCTATCTGGAACAGACCGGTCGCGCGAAGGATCGCATCGCGCTCGTGGAAGCCTATGCGAAGGAAAACGGTTTCTGGCGCGGGGCCGATTACAGTCCGGTCTATTCCTCGACCCTCGAACTTGACATGGGCTCGATCGTTCCGGCGATCTCGGGTCCGAAACGTCCGCAGGATTACCTGCCGCTGACATCCGCCGCACAGGCTTTCGAAAACGTCATCGCCGAATTCCGCAGCCAGGGCGCGCCGGATCCGGCCGATGACATGGGCGCGGACGGCAATGTGGCGACCAGACCGGCGCCGCTGTGCAAATCGGCCGCTGTCGAGGGCGAGGACTACACCATCAATGACGGCTCGGTGGTGATCGCCTCGATCACATCGTGCACCAACACCTCGAACCCCTATGTGCTGATCGCCGCCGGCCTGGTGGCGCGCAGGGCGCGTGCGTTGGGCCTGACCCGCAAGCCGTGGGTGAAAACCTCGCTCGCACCAGGATCGCAGGTGGTGACCGAGTATTTGCAGGCCGCCGGTCTGCAGGAAGATCTTGACGCGGTAGGCTTCAACCTCGTGGGCTATGGCTGCACCACCTGTATCGGCAACTCAGGCCCGCTACAGCCCGAAATCTCCAGGGCGATCAATGACAATGACCTGATCGCGACCTCGGTGCTCTCGGGCAATCGCAACTTCGAAGGCCGGATCAGCCCTGATGTGCGTGCCAATTACCTGGCCTCGCCACCGCTCGTCGTCGTTTACGCCCTGGCTGGCGACATGAATATCGACCTCACCCGCGAGCCGGTCAGCCAGACCCCCGACGGCAGGGATGTGTTCCTCAAGGATCTGTGGCCGACCGACAAGGAGGTCGCCGATCTGGTCGGACAGGTCGTTACCCGCGAGGCGTTCCAGGCGAAATATGCCGATGTGTTCAAGGGCGACGCGAAATGGCAGGGCGTCGAGGTTTCGGGCGGCGAAACCTATGACTGGCCAGCCAGCTCGACCTACATCCAGAACCCGCCCTACTTCCATGGCATGTCGGCGGACCCCGGCGTGATCTCGAACATCACCGGCGCAGGCATCCTGGCCGTTCTGGGCGATTTCGTGACCACCGACCACATCTCGCCGGCCGGGTCGTTCAAGCCCGATACTCCGGCAGGCAAATACCTGACCGAGCGTCAGGTCGCATCGAAGGACTTCAACAGCTACGGCTCGCGTCGCGGCAATCACGAAGTCATGATGCGCGGCACATTCGCCAATATCCGCATCAGGAACGAGATGCTGGATGGCGTCGAGGGCGGCTTCACCAAGGGGCCCGATGGCAGGCAGACCACGATCTACGAAGCCGCCATGGCCTACGAAAAGCTGGGCAAGCCACTGGTGATTTTCGGGGGTGAACAATATGGGGCCGGCTCGTCGCGTGACTGGGCGGCCAAGGGCACCAACCTGCTCGGGGTGAAAGCTGTCATCGCCGAAAGCTTTGAACGGATCCACCGCTCGAACCTGGTCGGTATGGGCGTCATCCCGTTCGAGTTCACCGGGGGCATGACCCGCAGGGATCTGGACCTGACCGGTGAGGAAGAGGTCTCGATCGAGGGGCTGGAAGGCGACATCAGGCCACTATCGCTTGTGCCCTGCACGATCACCCGCAAGGACGGCTCGACCAGGACGATCCAGCTCAAGAGCCGGATCGACACCGCGGTCGAGATCGAATATCTCAGAAATGGCGGCGTGCTGCATTACGTGCTGCGCAACCTCGCCAAGGCCTGAGACCTTCCTGGTCGCTAACGGGAAGGCCCCGCCATCGCGGGGTCTTTTTGCTTGCATGAGCAGACGGCTAAAATCAGGACAGATTCAAGCCATGCCACAGAAAGATGCGCGAAGCCCCGCCCATGAAATAATCGCCTGCCTGATTGACCCGCAATTCTTCACTCATGCTCGCAGATAGTGGCTGAGCATCCGGTACTTCTTGCGTTGCCCCCTCAGGCGCAGACCGATGCCATCGGGCGTGAACTCCGCCTGCTCGTCAAACCGCGCGACAGAGCCATCGCCATGGGTGATCCGGCGCGAAAGTTGCCATGTTCCCATAAAGTCCGCCAGTTCCATCGCCCCCAACTCCTTGTCCCCGCTCCTTGTCACGGAGGCAGGTGCAGTCTAACAAACCCGCAACCACCCGCAATCAAGAGGCCGCCATGATCCCGCGCTATGCCCGCAAAGAGATGCTCGACATCTGGGACCCCGCCACGAAGTTCAGGATCTGGTACGAGATCGAGGCCCATGCCTGCGACGCGCAGGCCGAACTGGGTGTGATCCCGAAAGAAAGTGCTCAAGCTGTCTGGAAGGCCAGGAATGTCGATTTCGACGTGGCCCGTATCGACGAGATCGAGGCCGTGACCCGGCATGACGTGATCGCATTCCTGACCCATCTGGCCGAGCATGTGGGATCGCAGGAGGCGCGCTTCATCCACCAGGGCATGACCTCATCGGATGTGCTCGACACCTGCCTCAACGTGCAGCTGGTGCGCGCCGCCGACATCCTGCTTGCGGATATCGACAAGGTTCTGGCCGCGCTGAAAAGACGCGCCTACGAGCACAAGGATACCGTCCGCGTCGGCCGCAGCCACGGCATCCACGCCGAGCCGACCACGATGGGCCTGACCTTCGCGCGCTTCCATGCCGAAATGGACCGCAACAAGAACCGTCTGGAAAAGGCAAAATGGGAGGTTGCGACCGGCGCGATCTCGGGTGCGGTCGGCACATTCGCCAATATCGACCCCTTCGTCGAAGAGCATGTCTGCAAGAAGATGGGCCTGCGCCCCGAACCGATTTCCACCCAGGTGATCCCGCGTGATCGCCACGCGATGTTCTTTGCCACGCTGGGCGTGATCGCCTCGTCGATCGAGAATATCGCGATCGAGATCCGCCACATGCAGCGCACCGAAGTGCTCGAAGGGGCGGAATTTTTCTCGATGGGCCAGAAAGGCTCGTCGGCGATGCCGCACAAGAAGAACCCGGTCCTGACCGAGAATCTGACCGGCCTGGCACGCCTTGTCCGCATGAGCGTTGTTCCGGCGATGGAAAACGTGGCGCTGTGGCACGAGCGCGACATCTCGCACAGTTCGGTCGAGCGCGCCATCGGCCCGGATGCCACCATCACTCTGGATTTCGCGCTCAACCGTCTGGCGGGCGTGGTGGACAAGATGCTGATCTTCCCCGAGGCCATGCTGGCGAACATGAACAGGTTTCCGGGGCTGGTGATGTCCCAGCGTGTGCTGCTGGCGCTGACCCAGGCCGGGGTGTCGCGCGAAGACGCTTATGTGATGGTGCAGCGCAACGCGCTCAAGGTCTGGGAAGAGCGCGTCGATTTCCGCCAACAGCTGCTGGCGGACAAGGATGTGGTCGCGGCGCTTGGTGTCGATCAGATCAATGCGCAATTCGACATGGGCTACCACACCAGGCATGTCGACACGATCTTCCGGCGCGTTTTCGGAGAGTGATCGCATACAGGCGACGCCTGCGTAAATCAAAAGGTTTCGAACCAGAAGGTTTCGCGGTGGCGATTCGGCTTGCCCGGGATCATAAAACCAGGGGGGACCGGATGGTGGTCTTCGCCGCTGCCTTTCTCGTTTCGGCGCCACCCGCCGCCATGGCGGAATCATGGCGGAATACGGTTGTCAGGAAGAGACTGTCAGAAACATGTCTCGATTTCCTGCCCGCAGCGCCAGTAAGCGCCTTTTAACTCTCTCGTGCAAGTCTGGGCACAGGTATGGACCGCGATGGAGAGATGAAGGTGACCGCATTGGCTGCGATGAAACCGCTCGGTCAATTGACCGGGACGCAGGAGAATGGGGTGCAGGAGAATGACGCCCCGATCGCACGGATGCGTCCGAAACCGCTCAGCCGCCGGCAAAAGGCCGCGATCGTCGTGCGGTTGCTCGCCTCCGAGGGACTCAAACTGCCTCTGGCAGAGTTGAGCGACGAACATCAGACGAGCCTTGCCGAGGAGATTGCGCACTTGCGCCTGATCGACCGGGAAACGCTGGTTTCCGTGGTCGAGGAATTCTGCACCGAACTCGAACAGGTCGGACTTGTCTTTGCGGGCGGACTGGATGGTGCCTTGTCGCTGCTCGACGGGCAGCTTTCGCCGGACACGTCCGGCCGCTTGCGACGGCTCGCATCCTCGACGTCTCGCAGCGATCCGTGGGAGCGGATCGCGGGGCTCTCGACCGAGATGCTGTTGCCTGTCCTGCAACAGGAAAGCGCAGAGGTCGCGGCGGTTGTGCTGTCCAAACTGTCCGTCGCGAAGGCGGCCGAACTGCTTGGGAATTTTCCCGGAGACAAGGCGCGCCGCGTGGCCTATGCCGTATCCCTGACCGGCAACGTGGCCCCGGTCACGGTCGATCGGATCGGTCACGCCCTTGCCACACAGATCGACGCAACCCCGGCCAAAGCCTTCGATACCGGCCCGGTGGAACGGGTGGGGGCAATCCTGAATGTCTCGGCCTCGGTCACGCGCAACGCAGTGCTCAAGGGCCTTGAAGACGAGGACGAGATGTTTGCCGAACAGGTCAAGCGCGCGATCTTCACCTTTGCGAATATCCCCAAGCGGATCGACCCGCGCGACCTGCCCAAGATCCTGCGCAATATTGAACAACCACGCCTTGCCATCGCCCTCGCCGGTGCCAAGGGAGAGTTGGAGGCCACTGCGGAGTTCATCCTCACCAACATGTCGCAACGCATGGCACAGACCCTGCGCGACGAGATGGGCGAGGTGGGCCAGTTGAAGGAGCGTGATGTCGAGGACGCGATGAACGAAATCGTCGCCACAATCCGGGAAATGGAATCGGCAGGCGAGATCTTCCTCGTGGCCGATGATGAGGAGTGATCGGCAACGCTTCGCCGCACACACTGAAGCAATCCTTGTCACGCAACAGCGGGCGCATCGGCCCCGAGCTGTGCCGCGAGTGCCTCGATACGGGCCTCTTGTCCTTTCCAGTCAGCGGTGCGCGCGGCGAACAGCGTGGCCTGGCTTTGATGAATAATCCCGTCAGAGAGGATCTTGAGGTGGTTCGCGCGCAGGGTCTCGCCGCTGGATGCAATGTCGGCCACAGCCTCGGCGGCGAGGTTGGCGATCGTCCCTTCGGTCGCGCCCTGGCTATCGACAAGCTGCCAGTCGGCAACGCCTTCGCGGATCAGGAATTCGCGCACGAGGCGGTGGTATTTCGTCGCGATCCGCAGCCGAAAGCCATGCGCCATGCGAAAGTAGTGGGCAACCGCGTCGAGATCTTCGAGCGTATCCACGTCCGACCAGCAGGCGGGCACGGCGATGATCAGATCGGCATGGCCAAACCCCATCAGCGCGAGTTCCCAAACCCGGCTTTCCCAATCGGCCAGCTTCTCGCGCACCAGATCCGAACCGGTCACGCCCAGATGGATGCGGCCCGCCGCCAGTTCGCGCGGAATCTCGCTGGCCGAAAGCAGGACCAGCGCCACGCCCTCGGCACCCTCGACCGCCCCCGCATATTCGCGCTCCGATCCGGTGCGACGCAGCGTGATCCCGGCCCTGGCGAACCAGTCGAAGGTCTGTTCCATCAGGCGCCCCTTGGAGGGCACACCGAGCTTGATCATGCCGCTCATGGCTGTGCCTCCAGATCGGCCATCAGGCCGACACGGATCACCCCGCCCACAGCCGGGATCTCGCGCCCATGCCCCAGATGCCGGGTCAGCGCGTCATAGCGCCCGCCCGAAGCGACCGGCGGCAGGGCCGGATCGGCGGCGGTGAAGGTGAAGACAAAGCCATCGTAATATTCCATGTTCGAACGCCCGTGGCTTGCGTCAAACGCGATATGGCTCAGGTCGATCCCGCGTGCGGCCAGTGCCGCAAGACGCCGGTCGAGCCGCGCAATCGCGGGTTCCAGCGCCGCGATACCCAGAGCGCGCAGGGCTGCCGGTGCCGCCGGTGCCGGACAGGTCAGTTCCATCAGCGCATTGAGGGACGCAACAGAGGTCGCAGGGATCGGCGCGGCCTCGGCCTCGGCCTGAAGGGCGGCAATGCGGGCCTCCATCTCGGAAGGTGTTCGCAGACCGATCCACGCAGCCTCGGCGCGTTTGCCCGCCAGCAGATCGGCGCGCGCCTGCGGGGCCGGAATCCGGCCGGAATAGCGCGCAAGCAGGTGCTGGAACCGCTGCGGACGCCAGATATGGTGCACCAGCGCCGCCTTGCGCTCGGGCAGCGTATCGAGCCCGTCAACCGCCGCTGCCAGAAGCCCCATGTCGCCGATCGTTGCCGACAGGTTCAGCGGCGTCAACAGCCCGGAGAACAGCGCGAAGACCTCCGCATCGGCGGCCTGCGCGTCCGAGCGGTCGAACAGTTCAAACCCCGCCTGGACATACTCGCTGGCGCGCGCGACACTGCGATGGTCCTGCCGACGGAACACCTCTCCGGCATAGCAATAGCGCGCGGGCTCGGCCCCGTTTTGCATATGTTCCTGGACCACCGGCACAGTGAAGTCGGGGCGCATCATCATCTCGCCACGCAGCGGATCGGCGGTGACATAGGCGCGCGCACGGATATCCTCGCCATAGAGGTCAAGCAGCAGGTCCGCCCGTTGCAGGATGTCGGGTGTGGCCTCGGTCGCGCCCGCCGCCCTGAACGCTTCGAGAAGCCGGACCGCCAGAGCCCGCGATTGCGCCTTGTCCGCCATCACTGCCCCTCGTGACGGGCAAGGATCTCTTGCACCTTTTGAACCATTTCAGCCAGCGGCACCTCGAATTGCGCGGGCCGGGATTTCCATTCCTCGACCGTCGCATCCTGCGCGATCCTGGCACCAAGGATCAGATCCTTGATCTGCACCACACCGCGCCGGGCCTCGTCCGAGCCCTGGATGATCGCCACCGGGCTTTCGCGTCGGTCGGCATATTTGAGCTGATTGCCGAAAGTCCCGGGGTTGCCCAGATAGACCTCGGCGCGGATGCCCGCCATGCGCAGGGTCGCGGCCATCCCGAGATAATCCCCCATCCGGTCGCGATCCATCACGGTCACGACAACGGGGCCTTGTGCCGTCCCGCTCAGCCGGCCCCTGGCCCGCAGCGCGGCGAGCAGCCGGTCCACCCCGATCGACACGCCGGTTGCGGGCACGCTCTGGCCGGTGAAGCGCCTGACCAGATCGTCATAGCGTCCACCGCCCGCAACCGAGCCGAAAGACCGCCTGCGCCCTGTCTCGTCAAGGATTTCGAAGGTCAGCTCAGCCTCGAAAACCGGGCCGGTATAATAGCCCAGACCGCGCACGACGGATGGATCTATCACGATGCGATCGGGGCCTTGGCCCTGCGCATCGAGAAGCTGTGCGATCCGCTCCAGTTCGTCCACCCCTTGCGCACCCGGCGCCGATCCCGCAACCAGTTCACGCAACCGCGCACAGGTTGCAGCGTTGTCGCAGCCCCTGGCCTCAACGAAGCCCATCACCACATCGGCCTGGGCATCAGACAGCCCCGCGCCCCTGGTGAAATCACCCGACCCGTCCATCCGGCCCGGACCGATCAGGGCGCGCACGCCTGCCTCGCCAAATTTGTCGAACTTGTCGATGGCACGCAGAACAATGCCGCGCTCGGCCTTGAATTTCGCAAGATCGGCCGGGTCCAGAATGCCCGCAACCTCCATCACGCCATTGAGAACCTTGCGGTTGTTCACGCGCACCCCATAATCGCCGCGCGCAATGCCCACGGCTTCCAGTGCGTCGGCCAGCATCCCGCAGATCTCGGCATCGGCAGCGACCGAAGGGGCGCCCACCGTATCGGCATCGCATTGATAGAATTGACGGAACCGGCCGGGGCCCGGCTTTTCGTTGCGCCAGACCGGCCCCATCGTGTAACGGCGGTAGGGCGAGGGCAGGTCGTTGCGATACTGGGCCGCGACACGGGCAAGCGGTGCCGTCATGTCATAGCGCAGCGCCAGCCATTTGCCGTCATCCTCGTCCTGCCAGGCGAACACCCCTTCGTTCGGTCGGTCCACATCGGGCAGAAACTTGCCCAGTGCCTCGACCGTCTCGACCCCCGGGGTTTCCAGTGCCTCGAACCCATGCGCGCGATACACTTCGGCGATTGTGCCGAGCATGTCGGCCCGCTCGGTCACTTCCGCGCCGAAATGGTCACGAAAGCCTTTCGGCGTCTCGGCCTTCGGACGGGGCTGCTTTTTCTGTTTCGCCATCGGCTTGCACCTGATCTGTTCTCGCGCGAGGGTGTAGCCCAAGGGGTCGGCCCCGGCAAGCGACAGGGACGAGCAACGGGAAAGGCGATGCGGGACAGGCGATGCAGGATCGGATCGAGCGGCGCCCATCGCGCCCCGCCTGCCGCCCGAAATGATCAGATCTCTTCGACCATTCCCACGCCGCGCAGGGACCGCAGCGCCCCCTTCACCTGCGGATTGACCGGGAACGCGCGCCCTGCGGCAATCCTGTAGCGGCAATTGCGCTCGGCGTCGTAAACGCTGAAAGCCACCGGCCCGCGCGATCCCACCTTGCCCTCCTGTTCCAGCCGGCCCAGCAGCGCCGCCACCGAGGGGATCGCATCGGCCGTATCCACATGGATCATCAGCCCCGCCCCCCCCGCATCGGCGGTTGCCTTGTCGAGCGGCTGGGCCGAGGTGGCGACCATCCGCACCGATTCGCCATCCACCTCGACCTTCACGCTCAGCAGCACAAGATTACCGATCGCCAGGTCGTCCCGACACGCCTCAAGCGCCTCGGACCAGAAGGCAACTTCGTAGGGGCCGGACGCATCCGACAGTGCGACGAAGGCAAAGCGGTTGCCCCTGGCGGATTTCTTTTCGCGCACGGACGCAACCTCGCCCGCGATCCTGGTCACGAACGCTCCGCCCTGCGCCTTTTGCAGCACTTCCTCCCAGCTCATCACCTTCTTGCGCTTCAGCGCCGACAGATAATCCTCGATCGGGTGCCCCGACAGATAAAAGCCGATCGCCTTGTGCTCCTCGGCCAGACGTTCTCCGGGCAGCCAGTCATCGGTATCGGCAATGCGCGGTGGCGGCAGGTCATCGCCCGCCTCGCCAAAGAGCGACACCTGCGCGCTCGACCTGGCCTCTGCCACCGCCGCAGACCAGGCCAGCAGCGGATCCAGGCTCTCGAAGACGCGCTTGCGGTTCGGATCGAGCCGATCGAATGCCCCGGCGCGGGCCAGCATTTCCAGTGCCCGCTTGCCGACGCGCTTCATATCAACACGGCGGGCGAAATCGAACAGATCGGCAAAGGGTGTGTCCTGCCCATCGACCTGACGGGCCGAGACGATCAGATCCATCGCATCAAGCCCGACATTCTTCAGCGCGCCCAACGCATAGACCAGCTTTTGATCGACCACATCGAAAGTCGGGAGCGAGCGGTTCACACAAGGTGGCACGATCCAGGTATCGAGCCCCTTCTTCACCTCCTGCGCATAGATCGCCAGCTTGTCGGTCAGGTGAATATCGCAGTTCATCACCCCGCCCATGAACTCGACAGGATGGTTCGCCTTCAGCCAGCCGGTGTAATAGGACACCACCGCATAGGCTGCCGCGTGCGATTTGTTGAAACCGTAATTGGCGAATTTCTCCAGAAGGTCGAACACCTCCGATGCCTTTTTCCGTTCGATCCCGTTCCTGGCCGCGCCCGCCTCGAATTTGGGGCGCTCCGCGTCCATCGCCTCCTTGATCTTCTTGCCCATCGCGCGGCGCAAAAGGTCAGCGCCGCCGAGACTGTAGCCGGCCATGACCTGCGCGATCTGCATCACCTGTTCCTGATAGACGATGATGCCCTGCGTCTCGGCCAGGATATGGTCGATGCTCGGGTGGACCGAGGTGATCTCGCGCAGCCCGTTCTTGACCTCGCAATAGACCGGGATGTTCTCCATCGGCCCCGGACGATACAGCGCCACAAGCGCCACGATGTCCTCGATGCAGGTCGGCTTCATTTGCCGAAGCGCCGATTTCATCCCTTCCGATTCAACCTGGAACACGGCCACCGTCCGCGCATCGGAATAGAGCCTGTAGGTCCGTTCATCGGTCAGCGGGATCGCGTTGATCAGATTCTCGGCCCCCTCGGCCGGCTCATAAAGCCGCGTTCCGTCAGCGGCCACATGCAGCGGGCGCCCCGATTTGAAGATCAGATTCATCGCCGACTGGATCACCGTCAACGTCTTGAGGCCCAGAAAGTCGAACTTCACCAGCCCGGCCTGCTCGACCCATTTCATGTTGAACTGGGTCGCGGGCATGTCCGAGCGCGGATCCTGATAGAGCGGCACCAGCTCGACGATCGGCCGGTCGCCGATCACCACGCCCGCCGCATGGGTCGAGGCATTGCGCAACAGTCCCTCGATCGCCTGCGCATAGTCGAGCAGGCGCTTTACCACCTCTTCCGAGCGCGCCGCCTCGCGCAGACGGGGTTCGTCCGCCAGCGCCTTCCCGATGGAAACCGGCTTCACCCCCTCGACCGGGATCATCTTGGACAGCTTGTCCACCTGACCGTAGGGCATTTGCAGCACACGCCCCACATCGCGCACAGCCGCCCTGGACAGAAGCGCGCCGAAGGTGATGATCTGCCCGACCTTCTCACGCCCGTATCTGCCCTGCACATACCGGATCACCTCTTCGCGGCGATCCATGCAGAAGTCGATATCGAAGTCCGGCATCGACACGCGTTCCGGGTTCAGGAAGCGTTCGAACAGCAGCGAATAGCGCATCGGATCAAGGTCGGTTATGGTCAGCGCATAGGCGACCAGAGACCCCGCCCCCGAGCCCCGCCCAGGCCCGACCGGGATGTCATGCTCCTTCGCCCATTTGATGAAGTCCGCAACGATCAGGAAGTAGCCGGGGAACCCCATCTGCTCGATGATACCCAGTTCGAATGTCAGCCGCGCCTCATAGTCCTCGACCGGGACCGCATGGGGGATCACATCGAGACGCGCGCGCAGCCCCGCCCAGGCCTGACGGCGCAGTTCCTCCACCTCGTCATCGGCAAATCCCGGCAGGATCGGTTCGCGTTTGCTGGCGGCAAAGGCACAGCGCCTCGCGATCTCGACCGTGTTCTCCAGCGCCTCGGGCAGATCGGCAAACAGTGCGCACATCTCGCCTTCGGATTTCAGATAATGTTGTGGCGTCAGGCGGCGGCGGGGCTCGATCTGATCGACATAGGCCCCCTCCGCGATGCAGATCATCGCATCATGCGCCTCATACATCTCCGGTTTCGGGAAATAGACATCGTTGGTCGCAACGATCGGCAGGTTCATCTCATAGGCCCATTCGAGGAAGGGACGCTCGGTCTTCTGCTCGCCCTCGCTCAGTGCCCCGCCCTCGCCCGGATGGCGCTGCATCTCGACATAGAGCCGGTTCGGATAGGCCGTCGCCAGCCGTTCGAGAAGTGCGCGCGCCCGGGTGGCCTGCCCGTTCCGGATCAGTTGCCCCACCGGCCCACCGGCCCCGCCCGACAGGCAGATCAGACCTTCGGCATGCGCCTCCAGTTCGGCCAGCGTCACCTGAACCTGCGCCCCGCGCTTGTCCACATAGAGACAGGAATTCAGCTTCATCAGGTTCTCGTATCCGCGCGCGTTCTGGGCCAGCAGAACCAGCGGCGCGGGCAGGCGCGGCCGTTCGCCCGGCGGCACGGGATCATATTCGACCGAGACCTGACACCCGATGATCGGTTGCAGCCCTGCATCGAGAGCCGTGACCGAAAATTCCAGTGCTGCGAACATGTTGTTGGTGTCGGTAACGGCGACGGCGGGGGTGCCCGCCGCCTCGCACAGCTTCACCAGCTTCTTGACCGGCACGGCCCCTTCGAGAAGCGAGTATTCGGTATGGATGCGCAGATGGATGAATCGCGGCGTGCTCATGGCGCCACGATAGGCCGGGTGCGCCGCCACGAAAAGCCGCAAATACCCGGCTCACCCGTCAACCATATCGACCCGGCAAGCAATGCGCAGACATCTGGCATCCGCGACCGGGCATTTCGGAACCCGCCCTGCCACCCGTGTCGCCCTGTCGATCAAGGGTCGATGGATTGCGCCAGCTTCACGAAACCGCGCAGGAACTCCGGCTCCGTATCGGCCCGGCGCGATCCGAGATGGATGCTCTTGGCGATGCCCTCCTGGCCAAATCGCACCCCGCGCACGCCTGCGGGGACACCCTGTTCGCGCAGCAGCCAGTCGGGAACCGCACTCACCCCCCTGCCTGCGGCAACCATCTCCAGCATGACCTCTGTCGTCTCCACCAGCCGATGGCGGCGCGGCAGGCGGCCTGCGGGAACCAGAAACCGGGTAAACACGTCCAGCCTCTCGGCCGGGACCGGATAGGTGATGAGGGTTTCGCCCGACAGATCCGTCGGCGCGACCGCGCGGCTTTCGGCCAGCGCATGGCCCTCGGGCACGGCAAGCACCAGTTCATAGTCGAAGACCGGCTCGTATCGCAATGCCGCAAGATCGACCGGGTCGGGCGTGATGAGCAGATCGACCTCATGGCCGAGCAATGCCGCGATGCCGCCGAAGCGAAAATCCGACCTGATGTCGAGATCGACATCCGGCCAGGCGCGCAAATAGGGGCCGATCACCCGGTTCAGCCATTGCTGACAGGGATGACATTCCATCCCGATCCGCAGGCTTCCGCGATCGCCGGCGGCGAAATCCTCCAGCACCCTTTCGGCATGTTCGATCTGCGGCAGCACCCGCAAGGCGAGTGCCAGCAGATATTCGCCCGCCTGCGTCAGACGCAGCCTGCGGCCCTCCTTCTGCCAGATCGCGACACTGTGGCGTGCCTCGAACTTGCGCATCATGTGGCTGACGGCCGATTGCGAGATGTTGAGCTTTTCTGCCGCGGCGGTGACAGAGCCAAGCCGGTCCACCTCGCGCAGGATCGTCAGATGCTGTCGGTCGAGCATTCATGAACCCAATTCATTGACACGTGAATTCATACCATTTCCATTCATTCATCACAACCCCTAACTAACCGCAGACACGCAACCACCGGAGGAACTGATGGCAATTGCAGCAAATCTCGGATTCCCGCGCATCGGCGCACGCAGAGAACTGAAAAAGGCGCTGGAGCGTCACTGGAAAGGCGAGATCGACGCCGCGATGCTTGCGACCGAGGCAAAGGCGCTGCGGGCGCGGCACTGGCAGGTGCAGCAAGCCGCAGGGCTTGGCGTGATCCCCTCGAATGATTTCTCGCTCTATGATCAGGTTCTCGACACAACCGCGCTGTTTGGTGCGGTGCCGCGGCGTTTCGGCGCGGCGCACGGCGAAATTGGCCCCGATCTCTATTTCGCCATGGCGCGCGGCACGCCCGAAGCTCCGGCGATGGAAATGACCAAATGGTTTGATACCAACTACCACTATATCGTGCCGGAGTTTCATCGCGAACAGAAATTTCGCCTCACCGGGGCCAAGCCGCTGGATGAATATCGCGAGGCGAAGGCCTTGGGCATCGAGACCCGGCCGGTGATCCTCGGCCCGGTCAGCTGGCTGTCGCTTGGCAAATCGCGCGATGCGGATTTCGATCCGCTCGATCACCTCGACGCCATTGTGCCACTTTATGCCGATCTGCTCGCGCAACTGTCCGCAGCGGGCGCGCAATGGGTGCAGATCGACGAGCCGATCCTCGTGACCGATCTGGGCAAGGCACAACGGGCCGCTTTCGTTCGGGCCTATGACGCGCTTGCCACGGCCGGTCCCAGGCTCATGCTGGCCACCTATTTCGGCGCGCTTGGCGATAACCTGGATCTCGCCTGCGGATTGCCGGTGGCCGGCCTGCATGCGGATCTGGTGCGCGCACCCGAACAACTGGAAGGTCTGCTGGCCGCAGCCGGAGACAAGACCCTCTCGCTGGGACTGGTTGACGGGCGCAACATCTGGAAGGCCGATCTCTCGGCCCTGCTGGATCGTGCGCGCAAGGCCGGGCAGGCACATGGTGCCGACCGGATCCAGATCGCGCCGTCCTGCTCGCTGCTGCATGTGCCGGTCGATCTGGCGCAAGAGGACGCGCTTGATGCCGAGTTGAAGGGATGGCTGGCCTTTGCCGTTCAGAAACTGGACGAGATCGTGACCCTGAGCCGGGCGCTCAACGAGGGTGAGGATGCCGTTGCCGAAACCCTGGCACGCAACGCCGCCGATTGCCAAAGTCGCGCGGTTTCGCCCCGCATCCATGATCCGGCCGTCAAGGCCCGTGCCGCAGCCGTGACCGAGGCCGACCGGCACCGCAAATCGCCCTTCCTTGTGCGCATCGCCGCGCAGCAGGCGCACCTGAAACTGCCGCGCTTTCCCACCACCACCATCGGATCCTTTCCACAGACCCGTGAGATCCGCCGCGCGCGCGCGGACCACCGGAAGGGGCAGGTCTCGGATGCCGATTACGACGCCTTCCTCAAGGCCGAGACCGAAGCCTGCATCCGCAAGCAGGAAACGCTTGGCATCGACGTGCTGGTGCATGGCGAGTTCGAGCGCAACGACATGGTGGAATATTTTGGCGAACAACTCTCGGGTTTTGCCTTTACCCGCCTGGGCTGGGTGCAAAGCTACGGGTCACGCTGCGTGAAACCGCCGGTGATCTTTGGGGATGTGTCGCGTCCGGCACCGATGACGGTGGCCTGGTCATCCTATGCGCAATCGCTGACGGCCAGACCGATGAAGGGGATGCTCACCGGGCCGGTGACGATCCTGCAATGGTCCTTCGTGCGCGACGATCAGCCACGCGCGACGACCTGCGAGCAGATCGCACTGGCGATCCGTGACGAGGTGGCCGATCTTGAAGCCGCCGGGATCAAGGTGATCCAGATCGACGAGCCCGCCCTGCGCGAGGGGTTGCCGCTGCGCCGCGCGGAATGGGAGACCTATCTGGCCTGGGCGGTGGATGCCTTCCGCCTCACGGCCTGTCCGGTGCGGGACGAAACCCAGATCCACACCCATATGTGCTATTCCGAGTTCAACGACATCATGCCCTCGATCGCCGCCCTCGATGCCGATGCGATTTCGATCGAGACGTCGCGTTCGGACATGGAGCTTTTGCAGGTCTTTGGTGATTTCGACTATCCCAACGACATCGGCCCCGGCATCTGGGACATCCACAGCCCGCGCGTGCCGCCGCAAGCCGAGATGACCAAGCTGCTGCGCAAGGCGGCAGAGGTGATCCCGGCCGAACGGCTCTGGGTCAACCCCGATTGCGGGCTGAAGACGCGTGGCTGGCCCGAGGCAGAGGCAAGTCTGCGCAACCTTGTTGCGGCAGCCACAACGTTGCGCGCCGAGGTGTCGGAACCGGCCTGAACCGGATCGTGAAAAGTGACATGCGCCGGTCCCGATCCCGGTATCGGCGCATGTCGGATTTGAGATGGGATGATCCAGTTGCCGGGATCATGTGCAAAGCACATCGGGCAGTCTGCAAGGGCAGCCTGCAAGAGGCTTGCAGAGCGGGGCCGCGATCTGCCCATCGGGGGCCATATGTCAATGCCTTTTCAGGCCGTCCAGTCCGGCGCCACCGAAGCCGCGATGCCCCGATCCAGTGCCTCGAACATGTTGAGGCCGATCGTCTCGTAGAGCTCCTCGCGGGTTTGCATCTGGGGGATCATCGCAGTGCTCGCCCCGTCGCGCGCCAATGCCGCATAGAGCCGCTCCTGCGCCCTGTTGGCCACGCGCAGCGATGACACCGGCCAGATCACCATGTCATAGCCCAGATCCTCGAACTCCTGCGAGGTAAGCGCCGGGGTGCGACCGAATTCCGTCATGTTGGCCAGCAGCCTGACACCGGGCAGCGCGGCACGAACCTCGCGGAACATCCCGACGCTGGTCAACGCCTCGGGAAAGATCGCATCGGCACCAGCCTCGACATACAGCCTGGCCCGCGCGACCGTCCCTTCGATCCCCTCCGAGGCCGCCGCATCGGTGCGTGCGATCACGACGAGATCGCGAGACGCCCTGGCCGCGGCCGCCACCTTGGCCGCCATATCCGCCGCCGAAACCAGCCTCTTGTCGTTCAGATGACCGCATTTCTTCGGCAGGAACTGGTCTTCCAGATGCACCGCCCCGGCGCCCGCCTCCTCGAAGCTGCGCACCATATGCATGACGTTGAGCGCCTCGCCATAGCCGGTATCGCCATCCACCAGCAACGGGAGCCCCGAAGCGCGCACAATCTGCCGAATGAAGAAAGTGACCTCATCCACCGTGATGATCCCGAGATCGGGCAGCCCCATCGAGGCGGTCATCGCGGCGCCCGACAGATAGAGCGCGTCAAATCCCGCCGCTTTCGCCTGCAATGCCGCCTGCCCGTTATGTGCGCCCGGAAGCCGCAGGATTCCCGGTTCGTTCAGGGCCTTGCGAAAGCGGTGGCCAGCGCTGTCGCCGGGCAGATCGTCAGCAACCAGATAGGTCATGACATCACTCCACAGCGGCAGAAAGGGAAAGGGTGCGCTTGTCGAGCGGGACGAAAGTCCGATTTCCGGGACCGGTGTAATTGGCAGAAGGCCGGATGATCCTGTTGTCCTCGCGCTGCTCGATCACATGCGCGCCCCAGCCGGCGGTGCGCGCGATGACGAAGAGCGGGGTGAACATTGCCGTGGGCACGCCCAGCAGGTGGTAGGATACGGCCGAATACCAATCGAGGTTGGGAAACATCTTTCTTGCGTCCATCATGACGGTCTCGATCCGCTCGGCGATGGCGAACATCTTCGGTGCGCGCGCCGCATCCGACAGGCGCCGGGCCACCCGCTTGATCACCACATTGCGCGGATCGGAAACGGTATAGACCGGATGGCCGAAGCCGATCACCACCTGCTTGCGCTCCACGCGGGCGCGAATGTCGGTCTCGGCCTCGTCAGGTGTGGCATAGCGCTTCTGGATCTCGAAAGCGGCCTCGTTGGCACCGCCATGCCTGGGGCCGCGCAACGCCCCAATGGCACCGGTCACCGCAGAATAGACATCCGAACCCGTTCCGGCGATGGACCGCGCGGTAAAGGTCGAGGCGTTGAATTCGTGCTCCGCATAGAGGTTCAGTGTCGTCTGCATCGCCCGCACATGCTCATCCGGGGGCGCGCACCCGTGCAACAGGTGCAGGAAGTGCCCCGCGATGGAGAGGTCGTCGGTCTCCACCTCGATGCGACGGCCGTTTTGCGAATAGTGATACCAGTAGAGCAGCATCGACCCTTGCGAAGCGATCAGACGGTCGATGATGTCGCGCGCGCCGGGCGTGTTGTGGTCGCTCGCCTCGGGCAGAACGCAGCCCAGACAGGAAACACCCGAACGCAGGACATCCATCGGATGGGCCGCCGCCGGAATGATTTCCAGGGTCTCACGCACCGCCCTGGGCAAGCCGCGCAGGGACCGCAGCCTGGCCCGGTAGGCGTTCAACTCGGCGCACGTGGGCAGACGGCCGTGGATCAGCAGATGGGCCACCTCCTCGAAGTCGCAGCCCTCGGCAAGATCGAGGATATCAAAACCACGGTAATGCAGATCATTGCCGCTCTGCCCGACCGAGCACAGCGCGGTATTGCCCGCCGTGACCCCCGAAAGCGCCACGGATTTCTTCGGTTTCGCAACGGAACCGCTCATCTTTCCCCCCTCTCATCTCCAGTCGTCATTCCCAGTCGAAAATACCGTTGGGCCGCGCAGGCCCGAGTTGCTCGGGCGTCACCGGGAAATTGAGCTGACCCAGATCGCCGGGGCCGAGATCGGCAAGCGCCTCGGCCGTGTCGAGAAAACGACGTTGCTGCGCACCGCTGAGCACACCCTCGGACAGGGTCAGGAACTTGTGCACATAACTGGCGCGTTCGAAGGGCCGGGCCCCGTCGGGATGCGCGTCGGCCAGCGCCAGTTCGTCCACGATGGTGGACCCGTCATCGAGTGTCACGCTCACACGTCCGCCAAAGGCCTTTTCCTTCGGGTCACGGGCGTGATAGCGGCGCGTCCAGTGCGGATCTTCGGCGGTCGAGATCTTGTGCCAGAGCGCCACCGTCGAAGGTCGCCGGGCACGTTCGGGCGCATAGCTGTCAGCGTGGTGCCAACCGCCATCCTCCAGGGCCACGGCGAAGATATACATGATCGAATGGTCCAGCGTTTCGCGGCTGGCATCCGGATCCATCTTCTGTGGATCGTTCGCACCGGTGCCGATCACGTAATGGGTGTGGTGCGAGGTCTCGATCAGGATCGACGTCACCCTCGACAGGTCTGCGATCATCGGCCTCATGCGACGCGCGAGATCGATCAGGGCCTGCGACTGGTATTCCGCCGAATGTTCCTTGGTGCAGGTGTCGAGGATCGCCCGCTTGGCCTCGCCTGTCTCCGGCAGCGGCACATGATAGACCGCCTCGGGGCCAGACAGCAGCCAGGCGATGAAACCGTCCTCGCCCTCCCAGGCCGGGCTTGGTGCGCCCTCGCCGCGCATCACCCGGTCGATCGCCTCGATCGCCATCTTTCCGGCGAAGGCAGGTGCGTATGCCTTCCATGAGGAAATCTCGCCCTTGCGGGACTGGCGGGTGGTCGTGGTCACGTGCAGCGCCTGCTGGATCGCCTGGTAGATCACCTCCGTCGGCAGGTTCAGCGCCGTTCCGATCCCGGCGGCGGCGGATGGCCCGAGATGGGCGATATGGTCGATCTTGTGTTCATGCAGGCACATGCCCCTGGCCAGATCGACCTGGATTTCATAGCCTGTCGCCAGACCCCGGATCAGATCCTTGCCCGAAAGACCGCAATGTTGCGCGACGGCGAGGATCGGCGGGATGTTGTCACCGGGATGGGAATATTCGGCCGCGAGAAAGGTGTCGTGGAAATCGAGTTCGCGCACTGCGGTGCCATTGGCCCAGGCCGCCCATTCCGGGCTGACGCGGGTATCGGCGGGCATCCCGAAGATGGTGGCACCGGGAGCGCAGGGGTGACACAGCGCCTGTGCCCGGGCCGAGGCGACCGGGCGGCGCGCCACCGAGGCTGCCGCAACGGCGGCATTGTCGATCACCCGGTTGATGATCATCTCGCTCACGTCGGTTTCGACGGAAACCGGATCGGCTGCAACTTCGGCGATCTTCCACGCAAGCTGGTCTTTGCGGGCCAGATGCTCGGCGGATTTATGGGTCCGCACCGTATGGATCTTCATGCTGTTTCTTCGCCTTGACGTTCTTTCACGATGAGACGTGGCCACCAGACCCCGTCTGCCGTCACCATCTTTAACAGGCCCCGAAGCGTGCCGCAACGCTATCTGGTGCGGATGTCCCTGGCCACCACGGCGTCGCGCATCAAGCCACGACCGTGGCATGTCGGAGCGAATTTCGGGCAACGCGCACATGTGGATTACGCAACGCGCACATGTGGATGACCATGTGGATCGGTGCGCGGATCGGTGCCGCGAAATCCCCCTCGCGTGGCTGAACCGATTGCGGCCTCACCAGGCTTGCGCGCGCCTGGCCAGTGCGACACCAAGCAGTTCCAGCACCTTCGCCTCGATTTGCGGCGCATCCATCCCGGCGGTGCGATACATGTCATCGGGTGCGGCATGGTCGATGAAGGTATCGGGCAATACCATCGAGCGGAATTTGTAGCCGTGGTCAAAGACGCCGTTGTGCGAGAGATATTGCGCGACATGGCTGCCAAAACCGCCAATCGCGCCTTCCTCGATGCAGATCAGGGCCTCGTGTTCCGCCACCAGCCGGTCGATCAGGTCGGTATCAAGCGGTTTGGCAAAGCGCGCATCGGCCACCGTGGGGGCCAGCCCCCGCGCCGCCAGGGCCTCGCGTGCCTTGAGAACTTCGGCCAGCCGGGTACCGTAGCTGAGGATCGCGACGCGCGCGCCCTTTGCGACCACGCGCCCCTTGCCGATCGCCAGGGGAACGCCCGCTTCGGGCATATCCACGCCGATACCTTCACCGCGCGGGTAGCGCAAGGCGATCGGACCATCATCATGCGCGGCAGCGGTGGCGACCATATGGACCAGCTCGGCCTCATCGGCGGCGGCCATCACCACCATGCCGGGCAAAGAGGCCATGAAGCCTACATCGAAACTGCCGGCATGGGTTGCGCCATCGGCACCCACCAGCCCCGCGCGGTCGATGGCAAAACGCACGGGCAGGCGCTGGATCGCCACGTCATGCACGATCTGGTCGTATCCGCGTTGCAGGAAGGTCGAGTAGATCGCGCAGAACGGTTTCATCCCCGACGCGGCGAGCCCTGCACTGAAGGTAACCGCGTGCTGCTCGGCAATGCCCACATCGAAGCAGCGGCGCGGATAGTGCCCGGCGAACAGGTTCAGCCCGGTCCCGTCCGGCATTGCCGCAGTCACGGCGACGATCCTTTCGTCGCTTGCGGCCTGCTTGATCAGGCTTTCGGCAAAGACCTTGGTATAGCTTGGCGCGTTCGAAGGCGTCTTGACCTGCGCGCCGGTTGCCGGATCGAACTTTGCCGTCGCGTGGCCACCATCGGGGCGGCTCTCGGCGGGGGCATAGCCCTTGCCCTTTCTGGTCAGGGCGTGGATCAGCACGGGTCCGGTGGCGCGTGCCTTGAGCGTGCGCAACAGTGGCAGCAACGCATCCAGGTCATGCCCGTCCACGGGGCCGACATAGGTAAAGCCCAGCTCCTCGAACAGGGTGCCCCCCAGTGCCATGCCCTTGAGCATGTCCCTGGCGCGGCGCGCGCCCTGCTGAAACGGTTCGGGCAGCAGGCTGATTGCGCCCCTGGCGGCGGCTTTGAGATCCTGCAACGAACTCTCGGAATAGAGTCGCGCAAGATAGCCGGAGAGCGCGCCGACCGGCGGGGCGATCGACATTTCGTTATCGTTGAGCATGACGAACATCCGCTTGCCCAGATGGCCCGCGTGATTCATCGCCTCGAAAGCCATGCCGCCCGACATGGCACCATCGCCGATGACCGCGATCGCATCTCCGGTCTCCATGCCCAGCTCGCGCCCCATGGTGAATCCGGTCGCCGCCGAGATCGAGGTCGAGGAATGGCCTGCGCCAAATGCGTCATAGGGCGACTCCGAGCGCCTGGTGAACCCCGACAATCCCCCCTTCATCCGCAAGGTGCGTATGCGGTCCCGACGCCCGGTCAGGATCTTGTGCGGATAGCACTGGTGACCGACATCCCAGACGATCTTGTCACGCGGGGCATCGAATACCGCATGCAAGGCGATGGTAAGCTCGACCACGCCCAGCCCCGCACCAAGATGCCCGCCGGTCACGGAGACCGCCGAGATCACCTCGGAGCGCAATTCATGGGCGAGTTTCTTCAACTCCGGATCGGACAACTCCTTGAGATCCGAAGGCAGGCGAACCCGGTCCAGAATTGGTGTAACGGCGGCAATGTTGCTGTCGCTCATCGGGGTGCCCCTCGGCTCGCTAATTCTGTCGCGAGATAACGAAACGGGCCGCCTGCCGCAAGGTCTCGGCTGTGTCGCCATAGCAGGCAAGTGCCGCGATTGCCTCATCAATCAGCGATTCGGCCCGACTGCGGGCCGTTTCCAGCCCCAGCAGGGAGACGAAGGTTGCCTTGCCGGCCCCGGCGTCCTTGAACACGCGTTTTCCGGTGGTGGCCTCGTCGCCCGTGACATCGAGAATATCGTCGGCGATCTGAAAGGCAAGGCCGACCGATTCCGCATAGCGGCGCAAGGGCGCGCGATCCGCGTCCGCGAGAATCGCACCGGCCTGTGCCGCAAAGGAAATCAGCGCTGCGGTCTTGCCAGCCTGCAACGCGATGATCTGATCGAGACTCAGGGTGTCAGGCGCCTTTGCGGCTGCGATGTCGAGCGCCTGCCCGTGGCACATGCCGGCCGCGCCCGATGCGTGCGCAAGGGCTGCCACCAATGCCATGCGACGGTCTGCCGGGCCAAGCGCCGGATCGCAGCACAGATCGAACGCCAGTGTCTGCAAGGCATCGCCGGTCAGAACCGCGGTCGCCTCGTCCCACTTGATGTGCACGGTCGGCTGGCCGCGCCGCATATCGTCGTCATCCATGCAAGGCAGGTCGTCATGCACCAGCGAAAACGCATGCAGCGCCTCGACGGCCGCAGCCGCAGGCATCGCCCGGCTGTCGTTCAGGCCGAACAGACGGGCGCTTTCGAGAACAAGAAAGGCACGCAGACGCTTGCCGCCCTGCACCGCGTAATGCATCGGTTTGCGCAGCGGACCCTCTGGTTGACGTGCCACGGCCTCATCGAGCGCGGCCTGCACCGCGATCCGAACCTCGGACAACCTGAGTGCGAACATTCACGGACCTTCGACGGGTGCGGTGCCTTGCGGCGTGCCATCGGCCCCCAGCGTGATCTGTTCCACCCGTTCTTCCGCCTCTTTGAGCAAGGCCGCACAGCGCGACTTGAGCCGGGCGCCCCGCTCATAAAGTGCGATCGAGCGGTCCAGCGGCACATCGCCATGTTCCAGCTGGCTGACGACCTGCTCAAGCGCCTTCATGGCATCTTCAAAACTCATTGTCCCGATATCGGGTTCCTGTTCGGTCATGGCATCTTTCCAAAGTCCAAGCTCTGCCGGAATGTCACCAAATCCGCGCAAGGTCCAGCCCGCAGACTTCCATCGCGACCGATAAAGGGCCGCCCCTGTTGGAGACGGCCCCCCGAGATCTACGGAGATGGTCCGGTTAGGGTCCGAAGGATCCTGCCGTCCCAGTCCGGGTTTTTTGCCTTCGGGTTTGCCCTCAGGCCACGGCCCCCCTGACTGTCCCGACACCTCTCTCCACTATCACTCTCGACACTGGACCACCTCCTTTCAATACGTTGCCGTCACTTGCAATCTGACACATATTTTGTATCTGGCAAGATTTTTTACGCAAATCCTAGAGACAGTTTGGTGACAATTGCCTTGAAAGGCAGCAGAGCGACCAAAGTCAGGGCAAGTTTCACAAGCCAGTCCGCGCAGGCAAGAGACACCCAGAGCGGAGTTTGCGGACCGATGCCCAGCAGCGCAACACCCTCATTCGCCCAGGCCACATCGTTGCCCGGTTCAAGGAATATCAGGGCGGTCGAGAAGGCGATCGAGAAGAAAATGAGAGTGTCGAGCGAGGCACCGATCAGTGTCGAGATCGCCGGGGCCTTCCACCACACGCCGGCACGCAGCCGGTCGAAGACGAGGATGTCGGTCAACTGGGCAACCAGGAAGGCCATGCCGGAACCGATCGCGACCCGCAGCGTGACGGCGGGATATTCAAATCCGTCACCTTGCAGCATGATCCGGCTGCCGATAAGCGAACAGATCACGCCCACCACGAAACCGGCGATGACCACACGGCGCGCGGCGGCGGGGCCATGGACGCGGTTCATCACATCATTGACGAGGAACGCGAAAGGATAGGTGAAGGCACCCCAGGTCAGGAAATTGCCCAGAAGGAACTGCACCAGGATATTGGAGGCCACGACGATGGTGGCCATGGCGAGAATGCCAGGAAGAAATCGGGTCATGGATGTCACCTGCCGACAGTTGGCATGATTGTTTCTTGAACAGCGCTGGCCAGCAGTTTGTGCCAGTCCTTCATCGCCTGCAAGGGCGTTTGGTTTCCCGCAGCCGATTGTGAACATTTCCGGTTACCGCGCTTGAGGCGGGTGAGGTCTTTTTCGCTCATGACCAGGTGGAGACGCCCACTGCCGGGCAGATCACCTTCCGCGTGATGATCGAAAAGGGTTCGCCGGCCGTCGGCAGAGCGTCGAATCATCCGGCACGGGCCAGCACGGGCCAGTCCAACAGGCTGGCGACCAGACCCGCTGTCTGCCGCAACGGCAGGCCGAACAGGACCTTCAGGGTAAGGCAGACCTGGATCGCACTCTCCGGGAAGGTCTCAGGATGGGAAGGTCTCGGGATGGCCACGCTTGCCGACCGCCCTGGCGCGCCAGCTCATGCCGCGATCAAACCGGACCGAGCGCGCCCCCCGGCGTCGTGGCGATGCGTTACAGGCCGCCCCGTTGGGCGTACGAGAGCGGGTGGGAGATGGCGGCGGCATGCGCATCCGCCAACAGACAGGACTCGAAGGGCGAAGCCGCATCACCGATATGGGCAACAACGCCTTGCATGTTGCACCGTTGAAAGACTGATGCGCCAGCCTGGCATGAAAGGCGTTCGGCGGGGCAAGACGATCAAAACCACCTGCGGTCAGCCTGCGGATCAATGCCCCTTGGACAAGGTCAACTTCAAAAACAGACGACACGCTTTTGAAGCCCTGCAAAAATTGCCAGACCCTGTAAGCCACAACATCGGAAACGGGGCCGTCTTCCCATCCGTGGGCAGCCGCGCTAAACCCGCGCCCTGATCGGCAGGAGCACGCAGATGTCCAGGTTCAGCTTTACCCTCAACGCCACCGATGGAGCTGCGCGCACCGGTGTGATCAACACGGAGCACGGGCAGATCCGCACACCGGCTTTCATGCCGGTGGGAACGGCGGCAACGGTGAAGGCGATGCTGCCCGAAAGCGTGGCGGCGACCGGCGCGGATATCCTGCTGGGCAATACCTATCACCTGATGCTGCGCCCGACGGCCGAGCGGATCGCCCGGCTGGGTGGATTGCACAGGTTCATGAACTGGCAAAGGCCGATCCTGACGGATTCGGGCGGGTTCCAGGTGATGAGCCTTGCCGGTTTGCGCAGGCTGACCGAAGAGGGGGTGACATTTGCCTCCCATATCGACGGCTCGAAACATGTTCTCACGCCCGAGCGCAGCATGGAGATCCAGCGCCTGCTGGGCTCGGATATCGTGATGGCCTTCGATGAATGTCCCGCGCTGCCGGCGAACGAGGCGGACGTCGCGAGGTCGATGCGGCTCTCGATGCGGTGGGCGCAGCGGTCGCGCGATGCGTTTGGCGACCGGCCCGGTCACGCGCTGTTCGGGATCATGCAGGGTGGTGTGACGCGCGAACTTCGCGAGGAAAGTGCGCACAAACTCACCCGGATCGGCTTTGACGGCTATGCTGTCGGCGGTCTGGCCGTGGGCGAGGGGCAAGAGGCGATGTTCGGTGCTCTCGATTACGCGCCGGGCTTGCTGCCCGAGGACAAGCCGCGCTATCTGATGGGGGTGGGCAAGCCCGATGATATTGTCGGCGCGGTCGAACGCGGCATCGACATGATGGATTGCGTTCTGCCCTCGCGCTCGGGACGGACGGGACAGGTCTGGACCCGTCGCGGACAGATCAACATCAAGAATGCCCGGCATGCCGATGATCCGCGCCCGCTGGATGAAGACTGCACCTGTCCGACCTGCCGTAACTATTCGCGTGCCTATCTGCATCATGTCTTCCGGTCGCGAGAGATGATCTCCGGGATGCTGCTGACCTGGCATAATCTGCATTATTACCAGCAGCTTATGCAGGGTTTGCGGGATGCGATCGCGGCAGGACAACTGGCCGCTTTCGTTGCCGATTTCCATGCCAGGCGGGCCGAAGGCGATATCGAACCGCTCTGACCTCCGGGCCAGAAATATCTCACCCGCGCCTGATCCGAATTGATCGGCACCCGAAATCCGCCTACTGTTGTGGGGCAGGCTCGCTGATCTGGCGGGCGTGGCAATATGGGAGGAGACAGATGTTTCACAACCTCAAGCCCGGCGCACTGGTCGCCGCGGTGATCGCGCTATCTGCACCCGTGGCCAGGGCCGATCAATTCATCAACATCCTGACCGGTGGGACTTCAGGGGTTTATTACCCGCTCGGCGTGGCGCTGTCGGAGATCTACAGCCAGAATATCGAGGGCGTGCGCGTGCAGGTGCAATCGACCAAGGCTTCGGTCGAGAATCTGAACCTGTTGCAGAAAGACCGGGGCGAGTTGGCCTTTGCGCTCGGAGATTCGGTCAAGAATGCCTGGGAGGGCAATGCCGAGGCCGGTTTCAAAAGGCCACTGACCGGGCTGCGTGCCATCGCCGCGATCTATCCGAACTTCATTCAGGTGGCGGCGCTGAGAGAGAGCGGGGCCATGACCATCACCGATCTTGCGGGCCAGAGCCTGTCGGTCGGTGCCGCGAAATCGGGAACCGAACTGAATGCGCGCAAGATCCTTGGCGCGGCTGGCATGAGCTATGGCGATCTGGGCAAGGTCGAATACCTGCCCTTCTCGGAATCGGTCGAACTGATGAAGAACCGTCAGCTTGACGCGACATTCCAGTCCTCGGGGCTGGGCAATGCCGCGCTCAAGGATCTGTCCACCACGCAGGCGGTGAATTTCGTCTCGATCCCTGCCGATATCGCCGGGAAACTGGGCGCACCCTACAAGGCGGGGGTAATCCCGGCGGGCACCTATCCGGGGCAGGATGTGGATGTGCCGACCGTGGCGATCACCAACATCCTCGTGACCCGCGAAGGCGTCTCGGATGACGAAGCCTATCAGATGACCAGGCTTCTGTTCGAACATCTCGACACGCTTGAGGCGGCCCATTCGGCGGCCAGGGGGATCAGTCTGGAAAAGGCGCTCAAGGGGCTGCCGATTCCGTTGCATCCCGGCGCCGAGCGTTACTACAAGGAACAGGGCCTGCTGTGACAGGCGACTGCGTGGTCCGGATCATCTCGGGCCGCGCGCAACAGGATCATCAGGGGGAGGGGCATGGCAACCAAGCGTCATACAGTGCCCGATATAGTGCCCGATATAGTGCCCGGGCAGGATCCGGCGCTTCACGATCCGCTGGCCGCAGGCTTTCCGCGCAGCCGGGCAGGACGGGTGCTGTTCTGGCTCGCCGTGCTGTTCTCGCTCTGGCAGATCGCCTTTGCGGCCCATGTCGTGACGCCGTCGAGCCAGATTGCACGCGCGGTCCATGTCGGCTTCCTGATGGCGCTGGGTTTCCCGCTGCTGTCGATTGCCAGGGGTTACGGGCCGGTCGGGCGCGTCATTGCCTGTGTGCTGGCGGCGTGCGGGGTTGCCGTCGCCGGATATCAGTGGGTCGAATACACGCCGCTGCTGCTGCGCGCGGGAGATCTCGACACGGTCGATCTGGCCTTCGGGGTGGTGGCGCTGGTGACGGTCTTCACCGCCGCATGGCTGTTGATGGGTCCCGCGCTGCCGATCATTGCGGGCGTGTTCCTGGCCTATGCGCTGTTCGGCCAGACATTGCCTGCCCCGTTCAACCATCGCGGTTACGCATTCGGACAGGTGGTGGAGCAGATGGCCTATGGGACCGAAGGTATCTACGGCATTCCAACCTATGTTTCAGCCACGTACATCTTTCTCTTCATCCTGTTTGGTGCCTTCCTGGAAAAGGCGGGGATGATCAGGCTGTTCACCGATGTCTCGCTGGGCCTTGTCGGGCACAGGATGGGCGGGGCTGCCAAGGTCTCGGTCCTGTCCTCGGGGCTGATGGGCACGATCTCGGGATCAGGTGTCGCCAATGTCGTGACCACCGGCCAGTTCACCATGCCGTTGATGAAAAGATTTGGCTACCGCCCCGCCTTCGCGGGCGGGGTAGAGGCCACGGCCTCGATGGGCGGGCAGATCCTGCCGCCGGTGATGGGCGCGGTCGCGTTCATCATGGCCGAGACGCTGGGGGTCGATTACGCCGATGTGGTCAAGGCCGCGCTGGTCCCGGCGATCCTGTATTTCCTCGGTGCGTTCTGGATCGTGCATCTTGAGGCGGGCAAGCGGGGCCTGCGGGGTCTGGCCCGCGATGAACTCCCCTCGGCCAGTGCCGCCTTCAAGGAGCGGTGGTATCTGATCTTGCCACTTGCGGCGCTCGTCTATCTGCTGTTTTCGGGCTACACGCCGCTCTTTGCGGGCACGGTGGGGCTGTCGTTGACGGGGCTGCTGATCCTGGGGGGATCCGTCGCGCTTGGCCTGCCTTCGAATGCCTTGCGCATCATCTTCTGGATCGTGATCGGCCTCGTTGCCGGGGCGTTCTTCGAGGTCGGGATCCGGGCGGTGCTGGGCGCGATTGCGGTGCTGGTTGTGATCAATGCCTTGTCCAGGGGCGGGCGCGAGACGCTGGCGATCTGTCGCGACAGCCTTGCGCAGGGTGCCAGGACCGCGCTGCCGGTCGGGATCGCCTGCGCATTGGTGGGCGTGATCATCGGGGTGATGACGCTGACCGGCGTGGCCACGACCTTCGGGCAGTTCATCATGGGCGTGGGCCGGTCGAACCTGTTTTTGTCGCTGGTCCTGACGATGATCACCTGTATCGTGCTGGGCATGGGAATTCCGACGATCCCCAACTACATCATCACCTCGTCGATCGCCGGCCCTGCCTTGCTGGCACTGGGTGTGCCACTGATCGTCAGCCACATGTTCGTCTTCTATTTCGGCATTCTGGCCGACCTGACGCCGCCCGTGGCACTGGCCTGTTTTGCCGCCGCGCCCATCGCCAGGGAAAGCGGGCTGAAGATTTCCTTCGAGGCGATCAAGATTGCAGTGGCCGGGTTCGTGGTGCCGTTCATGGCGGTCTATACACCCGCCTTGATGTTGCAGGATGGCGGGCCGCTGGCCGAGGCGATCGGTTACTGGCCTGCGGTGGCCTATGTGCTGGTCAAGGCGATGCTGGCGGTGGCGCTGTGGGGCGTTGCGGTGATCGGCTGGCTCGGCCGCCCCCTGGCACTGTGGGAGCGCGCATCGGGTATGGTGGCGGGGTTCACCCTGATCGCGGCGCTGCCGCTGACCGATGAGATCGGTTTCGCCCTCGTTCTCGCCTTTGGCGCGATGTTATGGCTGCGTCGGGGACGGGTGCCGGCATGAGCGCCACCTGTCTGATGGCGGGGACTCTGGCGATCGCGTTGGGGCCGTCGGGACAGTTCAGTCTTGAGTGGACCCATTCCGTCGAGAAGGCAGGCTGGCGTGAACATTGGCAAGTGACCGGCGATCATCGCCTGCGTCTGACCGGGGCGGCGGTCAAGGGCGCGGGCGCGGGAATGGAGCCGGGGCCGGGCGGGCATTTCGAAACCGGCTGGTGGGTCTGGAGGACCGATGGCCCGACGGTGCCCGCGCTGGAACTGGCGGCATCCGGTGCGACGGTCTCGGGCTGGAGGCTGTGTGCGGTGGATTGCGTGACGCTGGGGGCGGCGCGTGAGGCCCCGATCCGGATCGCGCCTTGCCAGCAGGGCAGCTTCACCCCTCCGGGTGATCAGGATCGGTCCCGTGCAAGGTGAGCTTGCGAGGCCGCCGAGAGGAAAAACGACACGACAAGCCCGATCGCATGGGCAATCAGCGGCCAGAGCCACCGTGATCCCGGAGCCACCATGATCAGAGCTTGTATATCGCGCTGAACTTGTCTTCGAGATCGTCCAGAAGCGGGCCTTCGTCCGGGGCAAACCCGCAGGCATGTTCGATCGTGGCGCGCGGTGGGCGCAGCCCGCCGAAGCGGCGCAGGTTCTCTTCGAACCAGATCCTGGCAGGGCCTGCATCGCCCTTGGCAAGGCTCGCATCCAGATCCGGCACCGCCCGACGCAACGCCCGGTTCAGACAGCCCGCATAGACATTGCCCAATGCGTAGGTCGGAAAGTAACCGAAAAGCCCAAGCGACCAGTGCACATCCTGCAAGAAGCCTTGCGAGGGCTTTTCGACCTTCACCCCGAAATCGGCCTCGAACCGGGCATTCCATGCCTCTTCCAGATCGGCCACACCCAGCTTGCCCGTGATCAGATCCCGCTCCAGATCGAAACGCAGCATGATATGCAGATTGTAGTTCAACTCATCGCTCTCGGTGCGGATATACCCCATCGAGACGCGGTTCACGAGCGCATGGAACGCCTCCGGCCCGGACAGCCCGAGATCGCCGAAAGCCTCGCCCATACGTTGATAAAGCCAGCCCGTAAAGGGCGCGGATCGGCCCAGCTGGTTTTCGCAGATGCGTGACTGGCTTTCATGCACGCCCATCGAAACGCCCTTGCCGAGCGGGGTGAAACGATAGGCCGGGTCGATTGCCTGCTCATAGGTGGCGTGGCCCGTCTCGTGGATCACCGAATAGATATTGCCCATCGGATCGGTTTCCGAAATCCGCGTGGTGATCCGCACATCGTCACCACTGCCCGAGGAGAAGGGGTGAACCGAGATGTCCATCCGCCCGCGCGTCCAGTCATAGCCGAAGGCCGTCGCGCAGATCCTTGCCAGACGAAGCTGGGCCGTTTCGGGAAAGGGAATGTCAAGGCTCTCGTGGTGCAGATCCGCGCCCATCGCCCTGTCCCGCAGATCGACCAGGCGCGGACGCATCCGGTCGAACATCGCGCCCAATTCACGCGCGGTCGCGCCCGGCTCGTAATCATCGAGCAGCGCATCATAGAGGGTGCCCTCCGACAGGCAGGCCGCCTCTTCGCGCTTCAGCGCCACGACCCGTTCCAGTGTAGGCAGGAAGGCGCCTGCATCTTCGGCGGCTCGCGCCTCGGCCCAGATCCCCTGCGCCAGCGATGTGGTGCGCGCCATCTCTGTCGCAAGCCGCGCCGGGATCCGCGTCGAACGATTGTAGTCGCGCGCAATCAGATCGATCATCCGCGCCCCGGCCGCGTCGGCGGCCTGGGCCTGCGCCAGCCAGGCCCCGATGCGCGGATCGGTGCGTCGTGCATGCAGAACGCTTTCGATCGCGGCCATTTCCTCGGCCCGTTGGGGTGCGCCACCGCGTGGCATCATCACTTCCCGGTCCCAGCCCAGGTGACCGGCGATATTCGACAACGCCTCGGTTTCGCGCTGGAATGCCATCAATGCGTCAAATGCAGACATTTCATATGGTCTCCCGAATGGAGCGGATCTGCGGGTAACGTGCGGCGTGGCGCGCCCTCAGGATCAGGGTGAAGGTGATCACGGCACCGATCTGGTGAATCAGCCCAAGCCACCAGCAATGCACGAACCAGACCGCGGTGGCAATTCCCAGCACGACCTGCAACACGATCATCGCCCCCATCAGGGCAAAGATCTCGCGCGTGCGCGGATGTGACGAGCGGCGCCCGCGAAAGGCGGTGAACAGCCCGATCACGAAGACGGTGTAACCCAGCATCCGGTGGTTGAACTGCACCAGTCCCGGATTCTCGAAGAAATTGCGCCAGAGCGGGGTGTAATCGAAGCTTGACGAGGGCACGAACTCACCATTCATCGAGGGCCAGGTCGGGAAGGCCGCGCCCGCGTCGATCCCGGCGGTCAGCGCGCCCAGCAGCACCTGGACAAAGGCAAGGGCCAGCGTGATTGTCACCAGCGCCACCAGCCTCGGTTCGCCCATGCGCCGCGCCTGGATCAGTTGTGCCTGCGACCGCCCCAGTTGCAGCGCGAACCACGCGATAACGCCCAGGATTGCGAACCCGATCCCCAGATGGGCTGCCAGACGGTAGGAGGCGACGGTCGTCATCTGTCCGACCAGTCCCGAAGCGACCATCCACCAGCCGATTGCCCCCTGAATGCCGACCAGGATCCCGATACTGAACAGCCGCCCGTGCCAGCCTGGCGGAATGCGCCTTGTCGCCCAGAAAGCGGCAAGGCCGATGAACCAGACCAGTCCGATCAGGCGACCAAGATTGCGGTGCCCCCATTCCCACCAGAAAATCCGCTTGAACTGCGGCAGCGTCATGTCGGGATTGGCCAGCCTGAATTGCGGGCTCTGCCTGTAGAGATCGTATTCGCTTTGCCAATCCGCCCGGTTCATCGGCGGCAGCGCGCCGCTGACCGGTTTCCACCGGGTGATCGAAAGGCCGGAATCGGTCAGCCGGGTTGCCCCGCCCACCGCGATCATCGCCATCACCATCGCGAAAAGGATAAACAGCCAGACCCGGATTGCCCGGCGCGCACCCTTGGGCTGTGCGTCGATCATCCCGCCCCCGGGAGCGGATTTGGCCGCACCATCGCTGGAGACCTCTTCGAAAATGCTGCGCTTCTGGCTCATTGTGCTCTCCGGCTGGTTACGCGCGGCGAACCTAGGCCGCGCCGGCTGCCGGGGCAAGGGAAATGCCCTTGCTATGGCCCCGCAGCCGGGGCAATCCGGTCACGCATCCCTCATAAACCCGGGCATTTGGTCCCATTGTGTTGTGGTCTTCTCATCTGCGACCAATGGCAGCACAATGCGGCGGACAGTGGATCGTGCGCGCGTGCGCCCGGGCAGCCTCTGTCCGGATGATGCCGAGGCGCGCGGGGGCGGACTGGGCGGTTGCGCGCCGAGGTCGCACGGCTGGAAAATCTCGCGGTTCAGGCAACTTCGGGACCGCTGTGATCGCGTAGAGGTTGACAGATGGGGGTCACGCAGGACAGGCTTGACGTCCAACGTCATGGTCTCAGGGAGGTGCCATCATGCAGGTATTGCAAATTCTCAAGCGCAAATCCGACAAAAAGGTGTTTACCGTCACACCGGAAACTTCCATTGGCGATGTCGTTGCCACGCTTTGTGCGCGCCGCATCGGCGCGGTTGTGGTGTCCAGCGACGGCAAGCATGTCGGCGGGATCGTGTCCGAACGCGACATCGTGCGCGAGCTTTCGCGCCGGGGGCCGGATTGTATGTCACTTGCTGCGCACGAGGTGATGACCCGCACGATTCAGTCCTGCGAAATGATGGACAATACCGATGCCGTCCTGGAGCGCATGACCGAGGGTCATTTCCGCCACATGCCCGTGGTCGAGAATGGCGAGATGATCGGCTTGATCTCGATCGGTGACGTGGTGGCCAAGCGTCTTGACGAGTTGCAAATGGAAAAAGAGGCCCTTCAGGGCATGATCATGGGGAACTGACGCTGCGAGACGGTATCCATCCTCTTGCATCATGCAAGAACGCAATATAGTCGCGCTCCCAAGGCTCTGCCCGTGCGGGACGGGTGTGTTGGGGGAGCGTTGAATGGAGGTGCGCCATGCGTATCGGTCTTTACCCCGGAACCTTTGATCCTGTCACGCTGGGCCATATCGACATCATAGAGCGGGCACTGGCGCTCGTGGATCGTCTGGTCATCGGGGTGGCGATCAATCGCGACAAGGGGCCGCTGTTTTCACTCGAGGAACGGGTTGCGATGATCGAGGCGGAATGCGACGCGATCACTGCGCGCTGTGGCGGTGAGATTCTGGTTCATCCATTCGAGAACCTGTTGATCCATTGCGCGATGGATGTGAATGCGTCGGTTATCATTCGCGGCCTGCGCGCGGTGGCCGATTTCGAGTACGAATTCCAGATGGTGGGAATGAATCGCGCCCTCAACTCCAAAATCGAGACCGTTTTCCTGATGGCCGATGCGCGCCGTCAGGCGATCGCGTCAAGGCTGGTCAAGGAGATCTCGCGGCTTGACGGGGATGTGTCGCGCTTCGTCACGCCGGCTGTGCAGAAAAGACTGCACACGGCTTTCGGCAAGGGCTGATCGCGCGGGCGAGGGACAGAGCTGCGACCGGTATCGACCGGCCCCTGCAACCAAGAAACATCCCGGGCCGGGGCCGGTTCTCTCAATCTGCATCAGGGGATGAAGATTGCAGGTAAAGGACCGCGCCAGGTGCGGCACGAAAAACGGGGCCTTCGGCAGCCCCGTTTTGTTCAGCATTTCCGCGCAATACGCTGTCGGCGTGGTGACCGCACTTTGCCCGGTTGCGCGATCAAGCGGTTCAGATCAGCCTGCCCATGGCCACGGCAGTATCGGCCATGCGGTTCGAGAACCCCCATTCGTTGTCGTACCAGCTCAGGATACGCACCATCCTGCCATCCATCACCTTGGTCTGATCCATCGCGAAAGTGGAACTATGCGCATCGTGATTGAAGTCGATGGAGACATTCGGGCGCTCGGTATAGCCCAGCACGCCTTTCATCGGTCCATCGGCTGCGGCCCGGATCGCGGCGTTCACCTCTTCGACCGTGGTATCGCGGCTGGCCTCGAAGACCAGATCAACAACCGAGACATTGGGTGTGGGAACGCGGATCGCCACCCCGTCCAGCTTGCCCGCCAGTTCCGGCAGCACGAGGCCCACGGCCTTGGCTGCGCCGGTCGAGGTCGGGATCATCGACATCGCCGCCGCGCGGGCACGATAGAGATCCTTGTGCAGCGTGTCGAGCGTCGGCTGATCGCCGGTATAGGAATGGATCGTGGTCATGAACCCCTTGGCAATCCCGATCGCATCGTTGAGTGCCTTGGCCACCGGGGAGAGACAGTTCGTCGTGCAGGATGCGTTCGAGACAACCAGATCTTCCCCGCTCAGAACCCCGTCATTCACGCCAAAGACGATGGTCTTGTCCGCACCGCTTGCCGGGGCCGAGACGAGAACCCGTTTCGAGCCGTTCTCAAGATGCAACGCCGCCTTGTCGCGTGCGGTGAAGATCCCGGTGCATTCCAGCGCAATATCGACCTCGCCCCAGGGCAGTTCCCTCGGGTCACGGATTGCCGTCACCTTGATCGGACCGCGGCCGATATCGATCCAGTCCTCGCCAGTGGTCACCTCGCCGGGGAAGCGCCCATGGACCGAGTCGAAGCGAATCAGGTGCGCATTCGTTTCCACAGGGCCCAGATCGTTGATCGCCACAACCTCGATATCGGTCCGACCCGACTCCACGATTGCACGCAACACATTGCGTCCGATCCGACCAAAACCGTTGATTGCCACCTTGACCGTCATTTGCGTCTCCTCTGGCTTGGACACCCGGCGCAGAATTGCGCAGGCACACGCACGTCATGCGAGTATTCTCTGCCGCGCGCGTCATCGCCAACATCGACAGAATTTGTAAAAGGTCAACCTCTCACTTTCCACCTGTTCTGCAGTCGGCTTCTACAGTCGGCCATGGCGCAGTTTGTAATTGTTACCACATGGTCCGGGCCACGAAGTCCTGCTACAGGATGTTGCAGGGCGAAATGCGGGCGCGGTGTTCCGGCGATCACACCCGAAGCCGGATCGCGGCAAGGGTGTGCGCGCTCACATCCTTCGCAGAGCGAGTGCCCTACGAACCCCCGCCTGCCAGAGCGCGCAAATCCACCTCCGCATCGACCGCGTGACCTGATCTCACGGGGCAAAGGCGAAAGCGCATCTCGACGAGAGGGGCTGCAACAACGCCGGGCGCAATCGTAATGGCACACCTCACCAGTTTCGCACCTGCAAGTCATTTGCAATAACTGCTTGACCTCACCCTGGCTCATGACCATCCTTTATTGCACCTGACTCGCAACAACGGGACATTGACGATGACACCAAGCTATGACGCCAGCCTTCGCCCCGAGAAAGCGCATCGCATCCTGGCGGGCGCCGGATTGCGGGCCACGCACCCCCGCCGGGTCATTGCCGATATCCTCTTCGGGAACAGCCATCATCACTTCACCGCCGATGAGGTGCTGGCCACCGCGCGAAAGGCAGGGCAACGGCTGTCACTGGCGACAGTCTACAATACGCTCAACGATTTTGCCGCCCACGGGATCGTCCGACGCCTCGCCACGGCCGCAGGCCCGGCCCAATTCGATACCGGCACCGGTGATCACCACCATTTCCACGTTGAAGCCGACAACAAGGTGATCGACATCGCGCCGGGTCATATTGCTTTCGCACGACTTCCCGAACCGCCACCGGGCTATCGAATCGCCAATATCGATGTTGTCATACGCCTTGAGCGATCGGAGCCGGACACTCAGGAGAACGGCAAGATAGCTTCGAGGTGCGCAAACGCACTTCCCTGAACATCGCGCGACAGTGCCGCATGTGCCGCCCGCACGATGGAGATGTCATGCCCGCAGCCGCAGAAATCGGAGATATGCCAATGAATGCCCGCGCCCGACCAGAAGACCTTTCCATGACCGCCGCAATACCAATCATGTGCGATCATCACTGGCTCGAACTGACCTGTGCGGCCAATCGGGCATTCAGGGATGGTGCCATGGGCACGGCGGAAACGCTCTATCGTCGCGGGCTGGTCGAGGCCGAACAGCTGTTTGCAACACCGCAGAAAGCACAGACCTCCGTCCCGCTGCCGGCGATCATGAATATTGCCTGCCACAACCTGGCTGAGCTTGCTGCCCGGCAAGGCGATGAAACCGAATGCCGTCGCCTCCTGACACTGGCCTTCGACCGGCTGATCGGCGCCGCGCGCCAGCCTGCCACACCACTTGCGCTGCGGATCGCCTGTATCCAGCATCTCAAATACACGCTTGCCGAACTGGCAGAGCGACTTGCGAAGCAAACCACTCCCGAACCACCTATCGACCATTATCTCGCGCAGTTGCAGGACGCTGCGGCGACTGTCCGACATACCGCCGCACATATGGAACGCGCCGGGGATACGGGCCGCTGCGGTCATTGCGGGCTGTTCAACTGAATTCGCCAGCCGCCCGGCGCGTATCGAAGGGGCGGCGTTCATCACCCTTGGGAAAGAAAGATCATGAAGACACTCACCGATGCGATGAAGGACATGCTGGCCACCCAGACGCCGATCCAGGCGACGGTCACCGAGGGCGGCCTTCCCAATCTTGGCCCGAAACGCAGCCTGCGCGTCTATGACGACACCACGCTGATCTTCAACGAGAATACCGGTGGCCAGACGCTCAGGAACATGCAGAACGGTTCGAAGATCGCTGTGGCCGTGATCGACCGCGCAAAGCTGGACGGCTATCGCTTCCTCGGCACGCCCGAGATCTTCAGCGATGGAGCCCCTTTCGAAAATGCCGTCGAATTTGCGGGCCGGAACGGGATGAAGACACCGAAATTCGCCGTGCTCGTGCATATCGACGAGATCTACTCGCTGCGTTCGGGTGCCGATGCCGGCAAGAAAATGAGCGAACTGGGCGCGTAGCGCAAAGCGTCCGGATCAAGGAACCGGTCCTGCAAGCAGCCCCGTCAACCGGAACAGGGCTGGCCGCGTGCGTCGCGGCACCAACCCGACCAAAGGACATGTGAGACACAATGGCACTGATCAACACGAAAATCCGACCCTTCAAGGCACAGGCCTTCAGGCAGGGGGAATTCATCACCGTCACAGAGGACAACATTCTCGGAACATGGGCGGTCTTCTTTTTCTACCCGGCGGATTTTACCTTTGTCTGCCCGACCGAGCTTGACGATGTGGCCGATCATCATGAGGAACTGTACCAGCTTGGTGTCGAGGTCTTCTCGGTCTCGACCGACACGCATTTCACGCACAAGGCCTGGCATGACAGCTCGAAAACCATCGGCAGGATTCAGTATACGATGATAGGCGATCCCGCCGGAATTCTCACACGTAACTTTGACGTCATGCGCGAAGAGGAGGGTCTTGCCGACCGGGCCACCTTCATCATCGATCCCGATGGTGTGATCCAGGCAATGGAGGTGACGGCCGAGGGCATAGGGCGCGATGCCGCCGATCTGGTTCGCAAGATCAAGGCCGCACAGTATGTCCGGACTACGCCTGGCGAGGTCTGCCCCGCCAAATGGCAGGCGGGCGAAAGGACCCTCACCCCTTCGCCCGATCTGGTCGGCAGGATTTGACCCCTTCCGGACCGGTGCAAGCCCCGGTCCGCTTCTTTCCGGCGATGGAGGCGATGGCCGATGTGCTCGATTTTGACTGCCGCTGGCTCGCTTGGGGAAGGTCGGCGCGGGCAAACACTGCCATGCCGGATTATTTCCGTGACGAAAAACAGTTCAGGAAACGCGGCACCTGCCCTCTGACGCCGCGCTGATCCCGAAGGCGCGGTGTTGCACGGCACCCGCGCGCGCCTCGTGTCTTTCATCCTGGTTCGGCGTTGTTGCGCTCATTCGGCATAAGCAAGAGTTGCCCTGTCCCGGTTGGTTTCAGGCGACGGCCTTGATCCCGGCGGCGGCGAGTGTGTTGACGCGGTTCATGATGGCCATGCGGATCCGGAGTTCGGCACGCTGGCGGTCGGGGTCTCGTGACATGATCCGCTCACCGAAAGCCTTGAGGCCGTTCATCCGGGCCTTGATCCGGCTCCGGGCGTGGCATCCTGTCCACCACGTTCGGAAGGCCCGGCTGAAAGGCCGAAGCGGAATCGCCGCACGCGATAAGATCGGACGCGACCCGTCCTCCCCGAGCGCCCCCAGTGTCGTTGGCCCCGTTCGTTGTCCGGGAACGGGTGGGGCTGGCTTGCTTATCCACTCTGCCTGACCGGATGGACTCACGATCTGAACCCTTCAAGCCGGGAATTCTGCAACAGTGCCCCGTTCAGGCAAGACCATCCCCCGTGAGGCTGCGTATCAAAGGGCGCAGCGGCTCTCTTGCACAGCTTTTGCGGGCCGATCTTATGCCAAGCCACTTTGCGGCGCGCCAACGCAACGCATCCGGTGCAAAACTCATGGATGCGCCACCTGATGTCACCGAAACAGTCGCGTATCGGGGCTTAATCGACACCGTCGAGCCGCGCGCGAATTTCCAGCAGATCGGCCCAGGCTTCACGCTTGGCGACCGGATTGCGCAAGAGATAGGCCGGATGGGTCATCGGCAGTGCGGGGCACCCAAAGGCGCGCATCCAGGTGCCGCGCAGCCGCAGGATGCCACGCTTGCCCAGGGCCGCAGCACAAGCCGCATTCCCCATCAACACGACCACGCCGGGATCGGCCAGTTCCACATGGCGGGTCAGGAAAGGCAGCATCTGCGCAATCTCTGCCGGGCTTGGATCCCGGTTGCCCGGTGGCCGCCAGGGCAGGACATTGGTGATGTAAACCGCCGCCTGCGCATCGGTCGAGGTCCGGTCCAGACCGATCGTCGCCAGCATCCGGTCGAGCAACTGCCCCGCCCGCCCGACGAAAGGCCGACCCTTGAGATCCTCATCGCGGCCCGGTGCCTCGCCAATGATCATCACCCGTGCTGCCGGATTGCCATCGGCAAAGACGGTGTTGCGCGCGCCCTTCTTCAACTCGCACAGGTCATAGGTTTCGACCGCGTCGCGCAGCGCTTCCAATGTTCCGGCTCCATTGGCTGCGGCCCTGGCGACAGCGACCGGGTCGGAGACCTCGGGTTCGACCGGGGGCACGAACAGACCGGGGGGCACGAACAGATCGGGTTGCCCGGATGGATCGGCCTGAGGCACCGGCTTCGGCGGGTCCGGCCGGGCCATCCTGTCGGGAACCTCGTAGGCATTCTGCGGGGTTTCGCAGATCGCGCAATCAACCCCCAGCTCGATCTGCCAGTCCAGCAGCGCGAGGGCTGTGTGATAATCGAGATCTGACGCGCTCCGAGTCTCCATTTCGCCAGACTAGGCGCGCAACAGGTCCGGGTAAAGCGGCTGGACGCCCGCGCCGTCATTTGCGATAAGCGGCCACAGTGAGAATGGAGAACCGCGATGGCATTCCGCGCAAGGCACCTTCTGGGGATCGAGAATCTGAGCCCCGAAGACATTCTCGCGATTCTGGATCTGGCCGAACACTATGTCGCCCTCAATCGCCGCACGGTGAAGAAAACCGATGCGCTGGCGGGGATGACCCAGATCAACATGTTCTTCGAGAGTTCAACGCGAACGCAATCGAGCTTCGAGCTTGCGGGCAAGCGGCTCGGTGCCGATGTGATGAACATGTCGATGCAGACCAGTTCTGTCAGGAAGGGCGAGACGCTGATCGACACGGCGCTGACGCTCAATGCGATGCACCCCGATCTGCTGGTGGTGCGCCATGGCAGTTCGGGCGCGGTGGATCTGCTGGCCCAGAAGGTCGAATGCGCGGTGATCAACGCCGGGGACGGCACACATGAACACCCGACGCAGGCGCTGCTGGATGCGCTGACGATCCGGCGTGAAAAGGGCCGGATCCAGCGCCTGAGCGTGGCGATCTGCGGTGACGTGGCCCATAGCCGGGTGGCGCGCTCGAACCTGATCCTGCTGGGCAAGATGGAAAACCGGGTGCGTCTGGTCGGCCCGCCCACCCTGATGCCGGGCGGTATCGAGGAGTTCGGCTGCGAGATCTGCAATGACATGCGCGAGGGGCTGCGCGATGCCGATGTGGTGATGATGCTGCGGCTTCAGAAGGAGCGCATGGATGGCGGTTTCATCCCCTCCGAGCGCGAATATTTCCACCGCTATGGCCTGGACGCCGGGAAGCTGGCCCATGCCCGGGAGAATGCGATCGTCATGCATCCGGGGCCGATGAATCGCGGGATCGAGATCGACGGCACCATCGCCGACGACATCAACCGCTCGGTCATTCAGGAACAGGTCGAGATGGGCGTGGCGGTGCGCATGGCGGTGATCGACCTGCTGGCCCGGAACCTGCGCACCGAACGCGGGCGCGCGCTCGCCGGAGAGGCCGAATGTCCAGGATGAAACGCCACGTGATTCGCAATTATCGCCCCGGTCCCGACCACGCGCGCATTGTGCGGCAAATCGATGTGCGGCAAATCGACAGCGCCCGTGGCTGCGCGGAAACCGGTGGCAAGGTAAGGACCGCCCGGTAAGGACCAGCCATGACCCTGTTTCTTGAAAATGCCCGCCTGATCGACCCCGAGGCCCTGACCGAGACCGAGGGCAATGTGGTGATCGATGATGGCAGGATCGCCGCGATCGGGGACATCCCGGCCCCTGCGGATGCACAGGTGATCGGCTGTGGCGGGAAATGTCTCGCCCCCGGCATCGTCGATCTGGGCGTGAAGATCGGTGAACCCGGTGAGCGCCACATGGAGAGCTTCCGCTCCGCCGCCCTGGCTGCTGCTGCCGGGGGCGTGACCACGATCATCGCCCGTCCCGATACCGCGCCCGCCATCGACACGCCCGAAACGCTGGAATTCGTCCGCCGCCGCGCCGCTGATGCCCCGGTGCGTATCCTGCACATGGCTGCGCTGACCAAGGGACGCGACGGTCGCGAGATGACCGAAATCGGCTTTCTGCGCGATGCGGGTGCCGTGGCCTTCACCGATGTGACCCGTGTCTGCGATCGCACGAAGGTGCTCCGGCGGGCCTTCACCTATGCCGCGCATCTGGGTGCGCTGGTGATCGGCCACCCGCAGGATCCCGGACTGTCCAGGGGCGCGGTCGTGACTTCGGGCAAATTCGCCGCGCTGCGTGGCCTGCCAGGCGTCTCGCCAATGGCCGAGCGGATGGGACTGGAGCGCGATCTGGCGCTGGCAGAGATGACCGGGGTCGCCTATCACGCCGACCAGATCACCACCGCCTGTGCCCTGCCCGTCCTGAAGCGCGCCAGGACAGCCGGTCTGAACGTGACGGCGGGCGTCTCGATCCATCACCTGACGCTCAACGCGCCCGATGTTGGTGCGTATCGGACCTTTTTCAAGCTGACCCCGCCTTTGCGCGATGAGACAGACCGGCTTGCGATGATCGGTGCGGTGGCCGACGGGACGATCGACGTGATCTGCTCGATGCACACCCCGGCGGACGAGGAATCCAAGCGCCTTCCCTTCGAGGAGGCTGCCTCCGGCGCGGTCGGGCTTGAGACCCTGCTGCCCGCAGCACTGCGTCTTTATCATGCCAGCCAACTCAGTCTGCCACAGCTGTTCCGCGCCCTCTCGCTCAATCCGGCAAAGCGACTGAACCTGCCGCAGGGCCGCCTGTCAGAGGGGGCGCCCGCCGATCTGGTGCTGTTCGATCCGGCCGCGCCGTTCGTGCTCGATCGTTTCAAGCTGCGCTCGAAATCCAGGAACACGCCCTTCGACACCGCCCGGATGGAAGGCAGGATACTTGCCACTTTCGTCTCGGGCGTGCAGGTTTATGCTCCGAATGGTTGAAAATCGGATTTCAGGTTGAAACACCCTCTTTGGTGCACATAGTTTTTGAATGGCTTGAGGTTTTTGAATGGCTTGAGTCGGCCCTGACCGAAACAAAAGACCGCGCCCGGCGCGCATGGCCCTTCATTCGTCAGGATAACAATATCTTAAATATCTTATTTGAATCTTATTTGATCTTGCCTTCCTTGTATTCGACATGTTTGCGCACGACCGGATCGTATTTGTTCACGGTCATCTTTTCGGTCATGGTGCGGGCATTCTTCCTGGTCACGTAGAAGTGCCCGGTGCCCGCTGTCGAGTTCAGACGGATCTTGATCGTCGTCGGCTTCGCCATTTCTCTTTCTCCTCGCTCCGGGTGCCAGAGCACCTGCGGAAACCTTGAAATCGGCCTTTTAGCGATGCGTCATGCAGAGTCAACATCCAAACCGTGGCGAAACCGCAAAATTTCCAGTCCGGTCCCGATCCTGCGATCCGACATCGCGTTGCCGAAAAGACCGGTGGCTTTTCTGCCATGCGACAGGGGTGATCAACGACCATGCCGAGGGCTGTGCGCTGCGCCCCGCAGCGCGTGCGGCCCGCGCACGGTTCAACCGCCCCGTCTGAGAGGGAAATTTGCGCGGACAGCCTGTAAGCCGGATTTTGTCCGGAGACGGGTGTCCCCTGGATGACCATTCCTCTTGCCCTGCCGTTGCCTGCAGGGTCCAGCCGCCAACCCGGACCGCTCGGGGCGAAGCTCCCCTGCCAGCCCCTGCAAGCAGGGCGGCACGCGTTCCCTATTCGGCGTTGCTCCCGGTGGGGCTTGCCATGCCGGGCCTGTTGCCAGCCCCGCGGTGGGCTCTTGCCCCACCGTTTCACCCTGACCCCGGCGGATCCGGGGCGGTCTGTTCTCTGTGGCGCTTTCCGTCGGGTTGCCCCGCCCGGGCGTTACCCGGCACCGTCGCTTCATGGAGTCCGGACTTTCCTCGCCGCTTCGGGTATCCGCAAATGCAGACCTGCAAAGCGCCGCGGTCATCCGGCCATCCGCGCGAAAGTGGCGATAGACAAGGCGCAAACCCGCGTCAACTGACAAAGAGGGGGCGCGACCCTCGGCGGCCCGTTGGACCGGACCAGATCATTTGAGATTGACGACATGGATCACTCATTCGTTTCCCTGACTTTCTCGCAGCTGATCGTTGTGATTTATCCGCTGCTGGTGATGGTATGGGGAATGGGACTCCGTCGGCGCGGCCGAACGCCTGTGGAGCGTTTGCGGGATCCCCACATCGAACCGCATGTTCGTTGTGGTTGCAACAGGGTTCCTTGACATCATTGCGTTCGAAACAAATTATACCCTCAGCTTGCGTCATGGGGGCGGCGCACAGGGACGGAGGACAATCAGATGGCCGATCAGGCTCTGCCGCGCGGCATGATCCGCGCCACCGGCACCACCGGAACGTGTGAAGGTTACATGCCCGGCTTCGGCAACGATTTTGAAACGGAAGCGTTGCCGGGCGCCCTGCCGCAGGGTCAGAACAGCCCGCAGAAATGCGAATACGGCCTGTATGCCGAGCAGCTTTCGGGAACCGCCTTTACCGCACCACGCGGGCAGAACGAACGGACCTGGTGTTACCGGATCCGCCCGTCAGTGAAACACGCGGGCCGGTTCTCGAAGATCGAGGTTCCCTATTGGAGATCGGCGCCGAACGTGACCCCTGACGTGATCTCGCTTGGCCAGTATCGCTGGGATCCGGTGGCACATGGCAGCACGCCGCTGACCTGGATCACCGGGATGCGCACGATGACGACGGCCGGTGACGTGAACACCCAGATCGGTATGGCGAGCCATGTCTATCTCGTCACGGCCTCGATGGAGGATGAGTATTTCTACTCGGGCGACAGCGAATTGCTGGTCGTTCCACAAGAGGGGAAGCTGCGCTTTTGCACCGAGCTTGGCGTGATCGACCTCGAACCCAGAGAGATCGCGATCATTCCGCGCGGAATGGTCTATCGGGTCGAACTGCTCGACGGGCCGGCGCGCGGTTTCGTATGCGAGAATTACGGACAGAAATTCGATCTGCCGGGCCGTGGTCCGATCGGGGCGAACTGCCTTGCCAATCCGCGTGACTTCAAGTGCCCCGTCGCCGCCTTCGAGGATCGCGATGCACATTCGCGCGTGGTGATCAAATGGTGTGGCCAGTTTCACGAGACATTCATCGACCACAGCCCGCTTGATGTGGTGGCCTGGCATGGCAACTACTGCGCCTGCAAATATGATCTGAGCACCTACAGTCCGGTCGGTGCAATCCTGTTCGATCATCCCGACCCGTCGATCTTTACCGTATTGACCGCGCCATCGGGGCAGGAAGGCACGGCGAATATCGACTTCGTGCTGTTCCGCGAGCGCTGGATGGTGGCCGAACACACCTTCCGCCCGCCATGGTATCACAAGAACATCATGTCCGAACTGATGGGCAACATCCACGGCATCTATGACGCAAAGCCACAGGGCTTCGTGCCGGGCGGCATGAGTCTGCACAACATGATGCTGCCGCACGGACCCGATCGCGACGCGTTCGAGAAGGCCACGACCGAACCGATGAAACCGGTCTATCAGTCCGACACGATGCAATTCATGTTCGAGACGCGTTTCCCGCAACACCTGACGGAGTTCGCTGCGAAAGAAGCGCCGATGCAGGACGGCTACATCAATTGCTGGGACAGCATCGAAAAGAAATTTGATGGCAAGCCCGGAATGAAATGATCCTTTTGAAAAGCTGGGTGTCATCTGCGAATGGCGACACGGATTTTCCGATCCAGAACCTGCCCTGCGGGGTGTTTGACGATGGTCAGGGCGCCCGGATGGGCGTGGCGATCGGGGACTGGATTCTGGATGTGGCCAAGGTCGATCATGGGCTGGATGAATCGCTCTTTGCCGCCCCTTCATGGAACGCGGTGATGGAGGCCGGTCCGGCGATCTGGGCAACCCTGCGCGCGAACCTGACGGATCTTCTGTCGGACAAGGCGCATCGTGCAGCAATCGAACCGCATCTGGTGGCGCAAGCCGACGCAGAGATGCTGATGCCGTTCCGGGTGAGCGAATATACCGACTTCTATGCCGGCAAGAACCATGCGACCAATGTCGGCACAATCTTTCGCGGGGCAGAAAATGCGCTGCCCGCGAATTGGCTATCGATCCCGATCGGCTATAACGGTCGCGCCTCCTCGGTTGTCGTTTCGGGCACACCAGTCATTCGCCCGAACGGACAGGTGAAGGACCCCGATGACGCGCTGCCGCGCCTCGTCCCTTCGGCACGCTTCGATATCGAACTGGAGATCGGCGCGATTGTCGGCCAGGCTTCGGAGGGGATGGTCTCGGTGGCACGGGCCGATTCGATGATCTTCGGCTATGTCCTGCTCAATGACTGGTCGGCGCGCGATATCCAGGCGTGGGAATATGTGCCGTTGGGGCCGTTCCAGGCCAAGGCGACCGCGACCACGATCAGCCCATGGATTGTCACCGCCGCCGCGCTGGAGCCGTTCCGCATCGCTCCCCCCGAACGCGAGCGCCCGTTGCTGCCCTATCTGCGCGAACCGGGCCCGATGAATTACGACATTTCTCTTGAGGTCGCGTTGCAGCCGGACGGCGGGGCCGAGTCCGTGATCTCGCGCACCAGCACGTCACAGCTTTACTATTCGGCGGCGCAGCAGCTTGCGCATCACACGATCTCCGGCTGCGCGATGCGGGTGGGCGACCTGCTGGGCTCGGGCACGATCTCGGGGTTGACGCCTGACAGTTGCGGCTCGCTGCTGGAAATGTCCCGGGGGGGCAAGGAACCGTTTCAGCTTTCCGATGGCACGCTGCGCAGCTTCATCGAGGATGGCGACACGCTGATCTTGCGCGGGGCCGCGCAGGGTGCGGGTTACCGGATCGGTTTCGGCGCATGTCGCGGGCAGGTTCTGCCCGCCACCGCCCTGCCCGACTGGGCGCAAGAAACTGGGCGCAAGAACAAGGCGATCATATAGGCGATCATATGGATGACCGGGACTCGTGTGAGAATCCGCGTCCCGGTGCGGCACGTTCAGGGACAAATGGGCCGGGGGCTTGATGCAGGCTGTGATGGCAAGGCCGCATTGGCCGAATGACGCAAGATGACGGGCGTGACGCCATCTGATCTCTGGATTTCACCCGCATGGCGGGCTATGGGCAATGTCATGACCATGATCACCATCCCTCGCCCTGACGACTGGCACCTGCATCTGCGCGATGGTGCGATGCTGGCCGGTATCCTGCCCGAAACCGCGCGCGACTTCGGGCGCGCGATCATCATGCCCAACCTGGTGCCGCCGGTGGTGACAGGCAACGATGCCGCAGCCTACCGCGCGCGCATTCTGGCCGCCCTGCCCGAAACCGCATCGTTCGAGCCTCTGATGACGCTCTACCTGACCGAAAACACCGATCCCGGAGATGTGGCCGCAGCCGCTGCTTCCGGCCTGGTCAGGGCGGTAAAGCTCTATCCGGCCGGCGCCACGACCAACTCGGCCTCGGGCGTGCGCGATTTCGACAAGGTGCGGGGCGTGCTGGAAAAGATGGCACAGATCGGACTGCCGCTTTGCGTCCATGGCGAAGTGACCCGTCCGGAGGTTGACATTTTCGACCGCGAGGCCGTGTTTATCGAGACCGTGCTCGACCCGATCCGTCGTGCCACGCCCGGCCTGCGTGTGGTGATGGAGCATATCACCACCAAAGACAGCGCGGATTATGTCAGCGCCCAGGGCGACGATATGGGCGCGACGATCACCACCCATCACCTGATCCTCAACCGCAACCATATCCTGGTCGGCGGGATAAGGCCGCATTATTACTGCCTGCCGATCGCCAAGCGCGAGGAACATCGTCGGGCATTGGTTGCCGCCGCGACCTCGGGCAATGCGCATTTCTTCCTCGGCACCGACAGCGCGCCCCATGTCGATGCGGCCAAGGAAAGCGGCTGCGGCTGCGCGGGCTGCTTTACCGCCACCAACACGATGCCGCTTCTGGCCCATGTCTTCGAGGCCGCCGGCGCGCTGGACAAGCTTGCGGCCTTCGCCTCGGAAAACGGCCCGCGCTTTTACAAGCTGCCGGTCAATGATGCGACCCTGACACTTGAAAAGACCGATGCCCCGGCCGAATTTCCCGCCAGGATCGAAACCGCAGACGGCCCCGTTACCGTGTTCGACCCTGGTTGTCCGGTCCACTGGAAAGTGAAACGTCCATTTTCATCCCGGCCCGGGAAGGATTGAGAAATGATCCCCAGCACCTACCCTACCAGGGAAGAGATCGCCCGGCTTGCCGCCCGGATGCTTCTGGAAATCAGGGCCGTGCATTTCAACGCGGAAGAGCCGTTCACGCTGGCTTCGGGTCTGCCCTCGCCAACCTATATCGACTGCCGCAAGCTGATCAGCTATCCCCGTATCCGTTCCACCCTGATGGATTTCATGGCGGTGACGGTGATGCGTGGCGCAGGCTTCGAGGCGTTCGACAATGTGGCGGGCGGCGAGACGGCGGGTATTCCCTTTGCCGCGATGATGGCCGAGCGGCTGTCGCTGCCGATGACCTATGTGCGCAAGAAGCCGAAAGGCTATGGCCGCAATGCCCGCATCGAAGGCACGATGACCGAGGGCCAGCGCGTTCTCCTGGTCGAAGATCTGACCACCGATGGCGGCTCGAAACTGGGTTTTGTCGATGCGATTCGCGCTGCGGGAGCAAGCTGCGGACATACGGCCGTGATATTCTATTACGACATCTTTCCGGAAACTACGCAGCGGCTGGGTGATCACGGGGTGCAACTGCATCATCTGTGCACCTGGTGGGATGTGCTGGCCGAGGCGCGCGAACAGGGGGCATTCCCGAAGGAGACCCTTGATGAGGTCGAGGCGTTCCTGACCAATGCGCGCCCCTGGCAAGAGGCCCGCAAAGCCTGACCTGCGTCACGGAACCATCATGATTTTCTGTGGACAAATCTATGGATCGCCTTGTGCATGCTTGTGCATGATGGACTGTCACAACACTGCTGCATTCGCACAAACGCCCCAGATATGGTAGGGTCCGGCACAAGAGCCACCCACAAGCCGCACGAATTTCGCAAGCAGCAAGACTTGTCCCCAGGCTTTTCCATCGTGGCCGCAGGATTGTTCCTGACCCGCCAGATCGGCTAGAAGAACGGCCTGAACGCGGGCGACCGGAGACAGGCAGATGAACGATCAGACAACCCGACCCGAACCCCCCTCCCCCGGCAACCAGCCTGCGGAAGCTGCGGCCTTGCCCCACAATATCGAGGCCGAACAGCAATTGCTGGGCGCGATTCTGACCAATAACGACATTTTCGACCGAATCGCCGCCGTCATCAAACCGGAGCATTTCCACGAGCCGGTTCACCAGCGCATCTACGAAGTGGCCGCCGCCAGGATCCAGAAGAACGCGCTGGCCTCGCCGGTGACGCTCAAAGCCTACCTGGAAGACGATCCCGGCCTGATGGAACTGGGTGGGCCAGCCTATCTGGCGCGCCTTGCGGGGGCTGCGATCTCGGCCTATGCGGCGCGCGATTACGCCTTGATGATCTACGAGATGGCGGTGCGCCGCGGCCTGATGGAACTGGGCGGCGACATTTCCTCACGCGCGGCCAGGCCGATGATCGACGATGACCCGAAGGATCAGATCGCGGCTGCCGAACAGCGGCTTTACACTCTGGCCGAGGAGGGGCGGGCGCAGAAGGGATGGACATCGTTCCTGTCGGCGGTGACCGGCGCCGTGCAATCGGCCAACGCCGCCTATCAGCGCGAGGACGGGCTTGCGGGCGTTTCCACCGGTCTGGCCGATCTCGACAGGAAGCTGGGCGGTTTCCACCCGTCCGACCTGCTGATCCTTGCCGGGCGACCGTCGATGGGCAAAACCTCTCTGGCGACCAACATCGCCTTCAACATCGCCAAAGCCTGCAAACGCGGGATGCGCCATGATGGCGTCGAGGGCGTGATCGAGGGCGGCGTGGTGGGCTTCTTCAGCCTGGAAATGAGCGCCGAGCAACTCGCGGCCCGGATCCTGTCCGAAGCGTCCGAGGTTCCCTCGGAGCGCATCCGCCGGGGCGACATGACCGAGGGCGAATTCCGCCGCTTCGTCGAGGCCGCGAAGGCGCTGGAAGCCTGCCCGCTCTATATCGACGACACCCCTGCCCTGCCGATCGGCCAGGTCGCGGCACGCTGCCGTCGGCTGAAGCGGACGCATGGGCTCGACGTGGTGATGGTCGACTATCTCCAGCTTCTGCGCGGCTCTGGTCGGGGCGACAACCGGGTGCAGGAAATCGGTGAGATCTCGATGGGGCTCAAGGCCATCGCGAAAGAGTTGAACATTCCCGTCATCGCCCTGTCACAGCTCAGCCGGACGGTGGAAAGCCGCGACGACAAGCGGCCGCAACTTTCGGACCTGCGCGAATCCGGCGCGATCGAACAGGATGCCGACGTGGTGATGTTCGTCTATCGCGAAGAATATTATCACGAGCGCCTCAAGCCCCCGGAAGACGATCCGAACTTTGCCCAATGGCTGCAAAAGGCCGAGCGCGTGTATGGCAAGGCGGAGGTCATCCTCGGCAAGCAGCGCCACGGACCGATCGGCACGGTCGAACTGGCTTTCGAGAGCCAGTTCACCCGTTTCTCCGACCTTGCCAAACCGTGGCAGGGCGATGGCCGTGAGGGGTTCTGAAACTGCCAGCCTGGCGTATCAAAAACCATCAAGCGATAACGAAAAGCTTTCGCCGAATGGCAGGGGGTCTTGTATGGACGACTGTCAACACGCAAAGTCTTTGCCCCCTCAAACCCCTTTAGAGCGTTTCAGGCTTAGTGGAATAGCTCCCTGCAAGTGGTCCACCAACTGGGATAGTTTTGTCCCGCACTTTGGAGGATCCGCGATGGCTGGGACAAGAGAAAAGGCCGAAGAGATTGTATCGAATCTCCGGGAGGTTGAAGGCCTGTCCAGGACCGGCCCTCGAAAGGATCGAGGCCGCGTTCTTCCTTGAGCTGCTGCTGCGCCTGTTCACAGATCCATCCGGCTTTGACGGCGGCGGCGCGCGCCTTGAGCGTGGTCCCGGCGGCCCGGTTGGAGGCATAATATTTCCGCTCCCCATATTTCCGCTCCCCGGTCGCCCGGCGTTCCCCGATCAGCCAGACCTCCTGATCACCGGGCATGATCGGCAGAAGCCCTTCGTTCTTTGCAATGAAAGCGAACCTCACTTGCTTGCGCTCCGCAAAGAACAGGGTCTGCAAAGCAAGTGGCCCCCCTCAATTTCAGGCCGCTCGATGATACGGATGCAGACAGGGTGGAAATCCTCTTGTCCGGCTCTTGACGTTCGGCCCTGGCTCCACTTACGCTCCCGAAGAACAGGTGTTCAGTCCGCGCTGCGGTCCGTGCGTGGGTCCGGGCGTCAAGGTTCCGGTCTGTGGTTGAAAGGCGAGTATATCCGATGATCATGCCCGATCAGGACAAAACCCTTCCAAAACCACAAATATCTTGTCACAGGTTTCTGGAACGGAGAACATACTGATTGTCCGTGCGGAGATCAAACCTGACAAAAATAACCGGTTGTGACCTATCTATAGGCTCAAATTACGTATGGAACTCTACGAGTGGCGGTCTTGAACAAGTTATCATATTGGGTGTTTCTCGTTATTTATTTCGTTCTGGTGGGTTGCGCCACACGAACAATTGAAAGCACGCTTATCACCACCAGAAATCAGGACTGCCCGATAGAGGCATACGAAGATTTGGTTATCCAAAGTGCTGCCGCGCTAAGTCCGGGCGTGCGTAGAAGTGTAGTCATTCATACGCTTTCCCAGATGGCTATCAAAGTTTGGAACGGTGACCTTCTCCCTTCTGGGGATGAATGTCGCACAAAGCATTTAATTAACTCGCAGCCTGGCACGCCTGTTTACGATATTGTCTTCCAATCAGAAGTCACCTTTTTTACAAGCAGCACAACTGTTTGCCTAAATCACACTGATTTAGATGGCCCAGATCGTTATGGCATCAGGGTAGATGATAGCGAGATTAAGTACCCTTGGAAATGGGTTGACCAAGGGCCTTCCGTTGATGGTCTCCCAGATGGTTACTTTGCTAGGCGTGCTTATGTGCCGGTATGTTTCAACAGAAACGGTGAAATAGAGGGATATTTAAATGGCTGATGACGGATCATACACTATTGAAATCGGTGAGTACGGCATTCTTGGTGTCGCAGCACATCTAGCGGTTAGTTGTTCCATCCCGGTAGGTAGTATGGCCGTTTCTTGAACAGTTCCAGCTTGAGTTTGTGCCATTCTTTCATGGCTTGCAAGGGGGACCTGCTGCCCAAAGCTGATTGAGGAAGTTGTTGATTGCAGAGCCAGACGTATCGGTGCAGCGTCGTCTCCCGTTCTTCGCCGGAGCGGAAGTGGTGGCTTTGCAGGACCTCTTCGATGCGCCCGTTGAAGCGCTCGACCATGCCGTTGGTTTGTGGTGATTTCGGCGGGGTCAGGCGGTGCTCGATGTCCAGTGCTGCGCAGAGCTTGTCGAACGCGTGCGCCCCGGTTGCGGCCCGTTTGCGCAGGCCAAAGAGGCGGTCGGTGAACTCTTTTCCATTATCCGTCAGGATCGTGCGAATGCGCATGGGGCAGGCCCGTTCCAGATCCCGCAAGAAGCGCCGGGCGTTGGCGGCGGTCCTGGCAGTGAAGATACGGACGAAGACCCGGCGGGTCGCCCGGTCGATGGCCACGAAGAGAGAACGACGGCGATGTTCATCAGCCATTTGAGGCAGATACTTTACGTCGACATGCAGTATCCCGGCTCATAGGCTTTGAAGGATTTGTGCTTTGGCTTGGACGCTTTGGCTTGGACGCTTTGGCCTTGAGCTCACGCAGGTTGCCGACCCCATGCCGACGCAAACAACGGTCCAGCCCAGAGCGTGAGACGTTCGGATTGAGGAACTCTCTGACCACGGCCAGCAGGTCGTCAAGCGAGACCAGAAGCGCTTTACGCAATGCCACGCCCACAGCCTCTTGCGCGGGCGTCAGCGTGGTGTGCAGTCGGTGCGGCGTATGACTGCGATCCTCGACGCTGTCCCGCTTGCGCCACGTCCAAACGGTCTGTTCGGTGATCCCGTGACGCTGCGCAAGAACCCATGCCGGTTCGTCACTGGCCTGGATGGCTGCCCGAACCTTTGGCGTCGTCGTTGCTTCTTTATGCAGCCTGAATCGCATGGCGCGCTCCTTCCCGAATGTCCCTCAAAACAGACCGTGCCATGAAAAGCGCCCACCGACGAGGGGTTATGTGATCATCCGGGATGGAACAAGACAAGGGTCCCGCTGCGTCACATAGCGGAAAACCTCGGCTTCGATGACCGCTTGGTTCTCCGTGACGCGGACGGCCCCGACAGAGGCATTCGGCAGTGCCATGCCGGTATTGGGGTCATAGGGAATGACAACCGGCGCAGGATCAACATCAAGGACCGCGACCGTCATTCCTCCAAGGCATCCCAAAACGCCGAAACCCAAACCGATGAAGGCCAGATTCTGCCAGAGCTTTTCACGACGACGGGCGCCGTAGACCAACTCTTCCTCAATGATTTCTTGATCCTTATCCACTTGCCTGCCTCGCTTAGTTTGCCGAAAGATCGGGCATGGTGAAATCCATGTAGCGATCTTCCTCTGCCCGATCGGCCGCCTCGATGACGCTGGCCTGGCCTTCGCCTACGGTGCCAACTGCGAGAAGCTGCATGATCGAAACCAGAATGATGCCGTTCTCAGCCACGACGCGCGTGTTGAGGTCGATGCTCTCTTTCAGGGTTTCCATGTCGCCCGTCAGGTCCACGAGATGGTCGATCCGCTCAAGCGATTGACCAGCGTCGGTGTAGCTATTCTGCGCGGTGGCCGAGACCATCGCGCCGGTCGTGGCCTGCGTGGCAACGCGCTCCGCCCCGCTATTTCCACTGTTTGCCATTTCCGAAAGCGTGTCCTCATCGAAGCCGTGTTCGGCCAGAACGCGCTCCATCTGCGTGCGGATTTGGCTGGAACCGGAGCCGGTAAGCCCACTCCAATCGCCCCGCTGGATTGCGGCGATGGTGCTGGTAATGTCACCAAACTCCTGATCAAGAAGCCCGTTCTGCCAGCCCTTCATTTTTGTCGAAATGACCTCGGGAATTTCGGCCAAGCCGGTCAGAGCGGCATAGGTTTGCTGAAGCTGCGCGTATTGCTCTTGCAGCGTCTGAAACTGGTTTTGTAGCTGAAGACGTTGATCCTGCTGAAGGATTTCGTCTTTGATCATCTGCTGAAGCTGACGAATTGTCTGCGCGATGTTCTGCGTGCCCACGGTAGGAACGCCTTGCGCGTAGGTGGCCAGTGCCGTGGTCCCGAGCAGCGAAACAGGGGCTCCGGCACCCGTGAACGAGAGGTTCGAGTTCGCGAGCAAGGCCGGGTCGATGGTGCCAACGGAATCGCCACCACCGCCACGGGCCAGATATTCGTTGTATTTGGCAGGGATCACCTGAACGTGGTGTTGTGTTTCCTGGAACGGCGGCACTCCCCCATAGTTCTGCACATTGCCGGGTCCGGCGTTATAGGCTGCGAGGGCGTGGATGATGTTGCCGTCGAATATGGCAAGCATCTGCGCCAGATAGCGAGCGCCGCCTTTGAGCTGCAAATACGGGCTGCCGTAATACTCGGGATAGATCCCGAGATCGTCGGCGGTTCCGGGCATGGTCTGCGTCAGGCCGAAGGCCCCCACTGGCGACCGCGCCCCGATGGAAAACCGGCTTTCCTGCCAGATCAGGGCTTGCAGCATGTAGCGCCATTCCCTGACAGAGAATCCTGCTTGGCCGACGCCAGAGAGCCCATGTGTTTCCCGCGCCACCTGGATAATCAACTCTTCGACATTCTTCGCAGCATCGCCGAACATCTGCGCCGCGCCCGGATTGCTGTCTTCAGGGTCATAGACCATATTGGCAGACGCCTCGGGATCCGACCCGTTTTCGAGCGCGGAGAGCATGCCGGAGATGCCTTGACCACCGAGGCTTGTTTGCGCGTCGAGGATCTGTTGCAGAATGGAGAGCTGTTCGCGTTCGATTTCCGCAATCTGTTCCTGCACCGAAAGCGTTTCCCGCTGTGTGGCGAGATCGCTTTCCCGACGGGCGTTCGACGCCTCGTTTCTGATAATCAGGCCACTGTCCACCGTGGGCACACCCTGCGCGATTGCGCTGGTGGCCCACAGGAAGGCAATGGCCGTCAGTGCAACCGTCTTACCCATCGCCAAGGCGCTCCGGATCACCGATCGCGGTGAAGGTGCAGGGAGCGGATTTGGTCGAAATGCGCACCTGCGGTTGTGGCTCGCTTGTCGGCAGGAAGGCCATTCTGTGACTGTTGCGCGTTATCGTGTCGAAGCAATTCGCTTTGGAGGGCCGATACCCTGCGCATCTGCACCATGCCCCGCTCGGCTCCGCCGGAGGATTTGCCTTGCAACAAGGGGTTGACAGCGATCATGAGAACAGGTTGATGAAATAGTTGTGTCTCGACATGGTTTGCGGAACATGCTTCACCATCCACCCATTGGATTGAAACCACTGGCTTGCAGCCGGGCCGCGGATGCGGATGCGGATTTGGATGCGGATTTCGAGTTGCGAGGCGCGTGCGCCTCCTCTATATCCTGTCTCGGGCACCCATAGCTCAGCTGGATAGAGCGCTACCCTCCGAAGGTAGAAGTCTCAGGTTCGAATCCTGATGGGTGCGCCACATATTTCCCGTTGTCTGAGTATCAAGACACTGAAATGTATAATTATATTTAGAAAATTGTCCTGGTGTGACGGATAATCCTCGCTCATAGGTTCACAATCAGGTTCACAATACGGATCACATCTGACGGTTGGCAAGGTGTGCGGATCGGGGCAGGATGGGCCACGATTCACGGGCCCGAGACCTGATGACACAACTCAAGCCCTTCCTGCGCGATGGTGTCTATTACATCCGCAAACGTGTCCCGCGCCGGTATCAGGCGGTCGAGGATCGCGCGATCCTCAATCTGTGTTTGTGGACCGACAGCCTCGACATTGCCAACCGCAAGGCACCCGAGGTCTGGGGCCGCATGCTGGACGGATGGGAGGCCAAGCTGCGCGGCGATACCGGCGATGCCGAGGAGCGCATGCACGCGGCGCGTGATCTCGCCCGGACGCGCGGCTATCGCTATCTCCGGGCCGGAGATGTTGCCAGGCTGCCGCTGGATCAACTGCTTGAGCGCGTCGCCCATGTCAGGCGCAAGAGCGGCTCGATCGACAGGCAGGAGGCCGATGCCACGCTGGGGCTGGCCCCGGCGCCCGGGATCACGCCTGGCCGGGCCTGCGAGCTGTTCTATCAGATCGCGGCCGACAAGCTGATCGGCAAGAGCGCGGATCAGCTCCGGCGCCACCGCAACCCGCGCCTCAAGGCGACGCGCGAGTTCATCCGGCTGTGCGGCGACAAACCCTTGGGCGAGATCACCGCCGGGGACATGTTCGCCTTTCGCGGCTGGCTGATGGAGCGTGTTCTGCGCCGCGAGATCTCGGCCGACAGTGCCAACAAGGGCCTGATCCATCTCAACGCGATGTGGCGCGAGGTCGCCCGCGCCAAGGGGATCAGGCTGCAATACGACCTCGAGGGCGTGAAGCTGCGCCAGAGCGCCAGGAAGGCCACGCGCCCGCCATTCTCGCCCGAATGGATCTGCGGGCATCTGCTGGCACCGGGCGCGCTTGACGGGCTCAACACCGATGCGCGGTTGCTGCTGCTCGGGATGGTCAACACCGGATACCGCCCGAGCGAGGGTGCCGGTCTGGTCCCGGAAACCATCGTGCTTGATGCGAATATCCCGCACATCTTCATTCGTTCAGAGCCGTGGCGCAGCCTCAAGACCGCGCATAGCGAGAGGAAGATCCCGCTCACCGGTGTGAGCCTCGAAGCCTTCCGGGAGGCCAGACAGGGCTTCCCGCGCTATCGGGAAAACAGCGCCACGCTCTCGGCCACGGTCAACAAGTTCCTGACCGGGAACGGGCTGCTCGAGACACCGGCGCACAGCATGTATTCGCTCCGGCACAGTTTCGAGGATCGCATGCTGCGCGCAGGCATCGATGAGCGGATCCGGCGCGACATGCTGGGCCATGCCCTCAATCGCGAGAGATATGGCGATGGCGGCGGCCTTGAGCATATCGCCAGACGGCTCGAACCCATTGCATTATGAGCAAGCACGTCGGACATTCACAGCCAGTTGCTCAGGTCAGTCTGCCTGGCAGCACGCAGACGCGCACGAGCACGCGCGATCGGATCATCCGCCTCATCGGCGCGCACGTTTTCCAGTTCCCATTCAAGACGTTCGAAGATCGGCAGGGCGGCCGGGTCGAGATCGCAGACCTCGACCACGGTCAGAAGAGCGCGCTCAAGGCGATCGCGAGCGGCCGGATCACGCTTGAGCGCGACGGCACGATCGACCCGGCCAGGGCGGACAGACAGTGGGACAACCGGACAGACCCGGCGAAATTGCCAAAACGGCGCGCCAAAAACCGCCAGCCTGCCGCAGGGGCTATGGGATCGGTTACGGATGAGGCCACGGTAGCGGCCCCGAAATCGGACCCCGAGCCGGACCCTGAGCCGGACCCTGAGCCGAACCCGGTGACGGGGGATGGAGGCATCTCATTCCAGCAGGCCCGACTGGCGCATGCAGGAAGCGAGATACCGAAGGTGCGCAGCGCACCTCGGATTGCATTGGCAAGGTCCAGAACACAGCGCAACATGGTGGCGCGCGCACGCAACAGTGTCCGTTTCTGCGTGTCCTCCCAGCTTTTGACCCGGACTTCTCGATAGAGTCCCGTCCGCAGCAGATGTGCGAGCCCCTGTGCATCATTTGCGTCCGTCCTGTTGATGCTGATGGAAAGCACCGCATGCGCCTGTCGGGCATCCATACAAACCATTGGAAACCCCCGATCCGTTAACTCATGCCATAGCCATGTCGTCCAGCACCCGGTCTCCAGCCCAACCAAGGCGAGATCGTTTGAAAACGGCGATAAGGCCATCGCCAAAGCCTCTGGATCGGTGAGCGTCTTTCCCCGCCAAAGACAGGCCCCCTTCTCATCCACGATATGAATCGAGGTGCTTCTTTTCGAAACGTCTACCAGGTCTCTGAAAGACGTTTCTGTTTTTGTCAGACAGCGGTTCGCTACGAATTCCGGCTTCGGTTTGTACCGGGTATTGCTACGTGATATTGCTACGTGATGTGGCTTTTGTGGGTGCGATCTGATCTCCACGTTTCTGATTGCGCCGCCAACAGGCCGGGCCGCCTCGCCAGCTTGCTGCCATTGTCATTGTGAACCTGGCACGCACCTTTTCGATCCCGCACCTTTTCGATCCCGCGATTTTTCGATACCGCGATGCGTTGTCTGGGCCATTCCGCCGAAGGTTTTTGCCCAACCGAAGGGCGCCTTGATCTTCTTTCGGGCCTTCCGGGACACGGCGTAGCCGGAATGTCTTGTCGTTCGCCGGTCGATGGCGGCGTAGCGGGCCTTTTGGGCGATGTGCGGCGTACCACAAGCCTGCCGCAGATGGGCAACGAAGTCGGCGCTGTCGTATCCCTTGTCCGCCCCGAGGGTCAGTTGCCGGGTCGAACCCGGCGCATGGCGGTGGATCATCTTGAGCGCAGCCTGGCGCTCGCCCTGTCCATCCGCATGGGTCAGCTCGGCTTGCACGATGAGACCATTGCGGTTCTCCATCAGCGTATGCCCTCAGCGTATGCCCTCAGCGTATGCCCCATGAAGCACAGCATCGCGCCTGCGCCAGCCGATTTCTTGTAGAGCCGGGCATCCGGATCGGTGACCGATGCATGCGTCGTGTTCGAACGCTTCTGGCGCTTGAAATCGACTTCGGCGTTACGGGATTTGCCGGGCATCGGAGGTGTCTGGGTCGTTTCGGGCTGGCAGGGCCTGGTTGGCGTTTTGTCGGTTGGCGGTGCTGGTGGACCACCCGGTTCGTCTGTCTCGGGTGGCGCTTTCGGTCGGCTGTTCCATCAACGGCCGCTCGGAGCGAACCGAAAACAGGATTTGCAGAAGGCTTGCGCGGATCAGGCGCTCAGGGGCAATCGAGGGCCGGCCTTCGTCGGAGCAGAGCGCCGCAAACTCCCCATCAAGCCCCGCCAGAACCTCATTCACGATACGCCGGATCAAACGGAGCGGGGGCTTGGACGGGATCCGATCCTCAAGATCGACATGGCTGAACAACGATCCAGTTCTCTCGTCTGATCCACGCATCTGCCACCTCCAGACCTTGGCAAAAATGCTTGAATCACAGGACAAAGAGGCTGTAAAGGAGGGGGGGTCAGCA
>CBDIBW010000028.1:0-21850 GCA_965277135.1 Thioclava sp.
TGAAAGGTTTGCGATGATCGAGGGCTTTACCCGTCTGTCGCGGCTGAGCGAGAGTGCGTTCGCGGTTCATGATGGCTCGGATCGCTCCGATGTGCATGCGCGGGGAGAGTGTCAGGTGTTCTGTGTATGAATGATCCGGTCCATGCTTCATCGAAAGGAAGCATGCCTGCCACTCTCCAAGGACCTTCCGGATGACCTTCTGAAGGGCGTTGAGCGCGCTGAGGACCTGCCTGGCGACGCCGGGTTTATGAAAGAGCTGAAGATCAAGCTGATGGAACGGATGCTGTGCGCGGAGCTGACAGCGCACCTCGGCTACGAAGAAGGCAAGGAAGCGCCAGCCGGTCAGACGAACCGCCGGACTGGTGTCTCGACCAGGGTGCTGAGGGGGCGGTGCTGAGGGGGCGGTGCTGAGGGGGCGGTGCTGAGGGGGCAGGACGGCGAGCTGCCTGTGGCGGTGCCCCATCTTCGATGCCTTGCGACCGTGACAGCCGCTTCGAGCCCGGGTTGGTGAAGACGGGCCGGTGTTCAAAGACCTTGCCCGGATCGACGGGATGGCCGCCAAGATCATCGGGCTCTGCGCCGCCGGGCTGACGGTGCGGGATATCCAGTCCCACCTGCTCGACCTTTATGGTCTGAAGGTCTCGCCCGACCTGATCAGCCGGGTCACCGATGCCGTCCTGAACGAGGTCCGGGACTGGCAGAGCCGGGCACCGGAGCGGATGTATCCGATCGTGATCTTCGACGCCCTACGGGTGAAGATCCGCGATGCCGACAGCCGGACGGTGAAGATCGAGCCAGCGCGTCGCCATCGGTTCGAGACCGCTGGCGAGGGGCCGTGTATGTCGCCCTCGGCGTCACCCTCGGCGTCACCCGCGACGGCTTGCGCGAGGTCTTGCGCGAGGTCTTGGGCCTGTGGATCTCCGAAAACGAAGGAGCCAGGTTCTGGCTCCCGGTGATGAACGCGCTGAAGACCCGAGGCACGCAGGACATCCTGATCGCGATCGTCGATGGGCTGAAGGGCTTTCCCGAGGCCATCACCGCCGCCTTCCCGGAGGCCATGGTCCAGACCCTGAACTTCTGCTCCTGGAAGGACCGCAAGGCCGTGGCCGCCGATCTGCGCCGGATCTACGGGGCCGCAACCGCCGATCTGGCCGCCGCCGAGATCGACGATTTCGAGGAGAAATGGGCCGGGAAACATGCCTCGATCGCCCAGGCCTGGCACCGGGCCTGGCACCGGGCCTGGCGCCGGGCCCGGGCCGAGGTGATCCCGTTCCGTGGCTTCGATCCGGCGATCCGCAAGAGCATCTACACGACCAATGCCATCGAGAACCTGAACCGTGTGATCGGGAAATCCATCAAGACGCGCGGCTCATTCCCGACGGACGAGGCGGCGACCACGCTGATCTGCCTCGCCATCCGCAACTTTGAGAAGGATGGCCGAAACGTCAGGGAATGGTTCGCAGCCCGCAATCCGTTCGCCATAATGTGCGGCAAGCGCTTCGACGCTTGAGTATACCAAACCGCATGGACCGGCGCGGATACACAAACTTCAGCACACTCCCAGAATATCGGCCGCAAAATCTTCCCGAGACGAGCCCCCAGGCCCGTGCGGTGACCGCGGCGAGGCTCAAACCCCATCTGCATGCCTGAGAGACCTCAGGCAAAGGGATCTTCCGGGTAGCCAACACCGCACAGATACAGACCTTGCGGGGGGCAGACCGGTCCGCAGGCCGCGCGATCGCGCGCTTCCAGCGCCGCTTGCACCTGGTCCGGGGGCCAGGATCCCGCGCCAACCCGCTCCAGCGTGCCGACAATTGATCGGACCTGATTATGCAGGAAGGACCGCGCCCGAAGGAAAAAACGGAATTCCGACCCGTTGGGGTGCACAACCTCATTGATCCGGATCTCGTCAAGTGTCCTGATTGGCGATTTCGCCTGGCACAGGGCTGAGCGGAAGGTGGTGAAATCATGGTGCCCGAGCAGATGCGCGGCCCCTGCCTGCATCGCCGCAAGATCAAGCATGTTGCGCACCTGCCAGATCTGCCCGCGCTCGAAGGTCATCGGCGCGCGCCGCTGCACCAGCCGGAACAGGTAGCACCGCTCGACCGCAGAAAACCGGGCGTGAAAATCGTTTCCAACCCGCGCACAGGCAACGATCGCGACAGGCATTGGGCGCAGATGATGGTTGAGTGCCTCCGACAACCGGAACGGCTCCCAGTCCCTGCACAGATCCGCATGGGCGACCTGTGCCGTCGCATGAACCCCGGCATCGGTGCGGCCGGCCGCCGCGATCGTATGTTGGCCCGGTTCGAGCCGCGCCAGCGCCGCCTCGATCGCACCCTGCACGCAGGGCTGATCGGCCTGTCGCTGCCATCCGGCAAACGGACCCCCGTCATATTCGATCCTGAACGCATATCTCGGCATGTCCCGCTCCTAGACCGTCCAGCGTCTGACCCGCAATCCCCTTTCCTGCTTTCTGCCCATCCTTCTGCCCATCCTTCTGCCACGCGTCGTGCCGCTGTCGTGCGGCACGGGTGCAGCACGGGGGGGCGAGCCCGGTCATCCGTCCGAGCTCGGGCCTCTCGGCTATCAGCATAGCTGCCCAAACCGGGCCGATGCCGGGACTGGATCGCCGTAATCGCGCTTTTGCAGCCAGAGACTCGTCTTGGGAAGGCGGAAGTGTCGACCACTTGAACAGCAGAAATCATCAAGCCAATCGCGGGACACATCCATACCGATCATTGCCGTCGCTGCCATCATGTCACGCTCTCTTCCTTATGCTTCTCCTTATGCTTCGCGGTCCCGCAAAGGCGCCACCGGGGCGGACGGGGTGGCAGATGGGGCGGCGTGCATATTGGCAGGGCACAGAATAGAGAGTCGAACCGGGCCAGAAAAGATCCGTTCACACGAACCTGACGCGCGCTGCAAGCGTCAAAAGAGCAGCAAAATTTGCCAAGACTGGCGCGACGGAAACGAGCCAGGAAAGATCACGGCACACATTTTCACATGTCGTGATCGTTTCTATGAGCGGCCAAGTCCCCCGAACACCGTTGGCAAGTCCAGCGCGGCAAACCCGTAATGTTCCAGCCAACGCAGATCGCTCTCGAAGAAGGCGCGCAGATCGGGGATGCCGTATTTCAGCATCGCAATCCGGTCGATCCCCATGCCAAAAGCAAAGCCCTGCCACATGTTTGGGTCGATCCCGCCCGCTTGCAACACCTTCGGATGCATCATCCCCGAACCAAGGATTTCCAGCCAGTCATCGCCTTCGCCAATCTTCAGACTGCCGCCTTCCCAGGAGCAGCGGATATCGACCTCGGCCGAAGGCTCGGTGAAGGGAAAATGCGAGGCGCGGAAGCGCAGCTCGATGTTGTCCATCTCGAAAAAGCTCTTGCAGAACTCCTCAAGCACCCATTTCAGGTTCGCCATCGAGATGTCGCGACCGATCGCCATGCCCTCGACCTGGTGAAACATCGGCGTGTGGGTCTGGTCCATGTCCATCCGATAAACGCCGCCCGGCGCGATGATGCGGATCGGTGCCCCCTGATCGAGCATCGCGCGGATCTGCACCGGCGAGGTATGGGTGCGCAGCACATGTGTCGGACGGTTGTCGCCCTCGGCGCGTGACATGAAGAACGTGTCATGCTCTTGGCGCGCGGGATGCTCGGGCGCGATGTTGAGCGCGTCGAAATTGTGCCAGTCGTCCTCGATCTGCGGGCCTTCGGCCACGGCAAAGCCCATGTCGGCAAAGATCGCGGTGACCTCATCCATTACCTGACTGACCGGATGGATCGTGCCCTGGCGTCGTGGCCGACCCGGCAGGGTCACGTCCAGCCATTCCTCGCGCAGCCGCACCTCCAGCGCCGCATCGGCCAGTGCGGCCTTTTTGGCGCGCAACGCAGCGTCGATCTCGTCCCTGAGCATGTTGAGCTGCCGACCGACGGTCTGGCGCTCCTCGGGCGTCATCTTGCCAAGTTCGCGCATCTTCAGGCTGATCTCGCCCTTCTTGCCCAACGCGACAAGGCGGATCTCTTCCAAAGCGGCCTCATCGCTCACATTGGCCACGGCTTGCAGATATTTGTCGCGAAGATCTTGCATGTCTTCCCCCGGGAACGCGTCAGCCACGGGTTAGACGCGTCGCGCCCTGTTTGCAACCTCGGCCTGGCCCGGGCGGGTGACCAGTCTCAAACAGACTTCGAACTCGCCTGCACCTCATCCATGTCTCGATCCATGTCCCGGAACTTGATCGATTCGCCACATCCGCAAGCCTCGACCACGTTCGGATTGCGAAACTTGAAACCGCTTTCCAGCAGGCCCGTTTCATAGTCGATCTCGGTGCCCAGCATGAACATTTGCGCCATCGGTGCGATAAGCACCCGCGCGGGACCTTTCTCGACCACGATATCCATCGGTCCGGCCTCAGCGGCGACTTCCATCGTGTATTCCATTCCAGCGCAGCCGCCTTTCTTCACACCGATCCGGAAACCGGCAGCGTTCTCGCGCGACATCAGCCTGGCGATCTGGGTGACCGCAGCCTCGGTCAGGGTGACGGGATCTTGTCCGGGGACGTTGAACATTGGCACTCTCCTTGTCCGACGAACCTAGCCGGGATCAGGTGGAATTCCAAGGGGCGCCAAATAAACATCGCAGCGCGAGCCGCCGCCAGCAACCGGCCGTCAGGCGCGAGCGTGCCGATGATCGCACGTTCCGATTTCGGATTCGCATCGCCCTCCTTGATCGCCTCGAAACGCAGGATCAACCCGGTCGCGATCAGGGTAACCCTCCCAATGGTCAATCGGGGGGCTGTGTTTGTCGCACCTGCGGATCGTCAAGGGGTCCATCAGGATGCCCGGCATGATAGCGGCCATCAACAGCCTGAAGACCCTCAGCGCCCTCACGCCCTGCGAATGGATCTGCAAAATCCGGACATCAGAGCCAGATCGGTTCATCCTGAATACGATCCCATCAGAGGCGGGGACGGAACACCATCTCCGGCAGCCAGATTGACCCGATGGCGGGATAGGCTATCCTTCGGATCAACAAGAGCAGCCAAAGGTCCGAATGACCGCCCTGAGCGAATATGAACGCCTCGAAGCGACCGGATTGTGGCGCGCGAGTTCCGACGCCCAACGCCTTGAGGTCATCCTGTCCTTTGGCGATGCAAGCCTGGTGATTTCCGAGGTGCGATCGGCGCGGGCACTGGCCCATTGGTCCCTGCCCGCGATGATCCGGCTCAATCCCGGTCAGCGCCCGGCAATCTATACGCCCGCTCCGGAACCGGGCGAAGAACTGGAAATCGAGGATTCCTTGATGATCGACGCGATCGAGAAGGTCCACGCCATGATCGCTGCGCAACGCCCCCATCCGGGGCGGCTGCGCGGAGGTCTGCTCGGCGCGAGCCTGCTGGCCATCGCAGCACTGACGCTGTTCTGGCTGCCCGCTGCCCTTGTCGATCATGCAGCCGCAGTTGCGCCACAAGCCAAGCGGGTCGAGATCGGACGAAATTTGCTGGGCGAATTGTCGAGCCTGACCGGGCCGGCCTGTTCGAGCCCGGCGGGCAATCGCGCGCTGGAGAGGCTGGCACAACGGCTTCCCGGCGCACAGGACCGGCATATCTCGGTATTGCCGGATGCGCTGAGCGGCGCGCGGCAGTTGCCCGGTGGCCTGGCAGTCGTCGGACGCAACACGATCGAGGGGCCGGATACACCCGAGGTGATCGCGGGCTATCTGATTGCCTCGGATGTCGCGCAAACCGGAAACAGCCCCTTGCAGCGGATGTTGCGCTGGCTCGGACCGGTCGCGGCGCTGCGTCTCTTGACCATGGGCAAGCTGCCGGCCGACAGTTACGCGCAATATGCCGAAAACCTGATCCAATCCATCCCGCCACAGCCCGACCAGAACACGCTGCTGCGGGCGTTCCGGCAGGCCGGGGTCGGTTCCACACCTTACGCCTATTCGCGCGATCCGTCCGGCAAAACCGTTGCGGACCTCATCAAGGCCGACCCGTTCAAGGGGCAACCCGCCCCCAAACCCGTTCTCGAAGATGCGGACTGGGTCGCCTTGCAGGACATCTGTGCGGCGCGGTAAGCCCATCGCTGCCGCGAAAAGGCGGCACAAGCGCCGTCCCTGCCTGCTCCACTTATATCCTATCCACATAACTCTGATTCATATGTGGACGCCGCCTTTTGCAAGGGCTGATTTTGTCATTGTGCGGAGATCGGTTGCTTTCATATGTCCGGCCTTTTTTTGCAGCTTTGGATATGCTGCTGGCCCTGATGGAAATCCGCTGGAGAGGTCCCTAATCAAGATGACATGCTTTTGAGGCGCGTTGGATCAGACGGGTTTGTCTCGCCGTTGGCTCGATCGTTACACATCATTGACTGCCTTTTCCAATTCGGATCGGGCTGCGCGCTCAGGCGTTGAGCCCATAGGGTCTGTAGGTGTCACCTCGTGTAAGTACGGCCCAAGTACGGCCCAAGTACGGCCCCTGCGATGCGCGCCAATTTGTTTGCCAGCGCCACGGACACGAGACGGAACGGCTTTTTCTCAAGCCGTGCGTTGACCCGGTCGGTCAAAGGCGCTGGCTTTCGCTTCGCGTGCCGCATGACAGCTGTTGCGCCCACTACGAGCAACCGTCGCAAATATCGATCTCCCTGCTTTGATATACCGCCCGATCTGGTCTTCCCTCCGGTTGATTGCTGTTGCGGCGTGAGCCCAAGCCAAGCTGCGAACTGCCTTCCTGAGCGGAATTGGTTCGGATCTGTCACCGTTGCAGCAATTGCGGTCGCGGTAATCACACCAATGCCCGGGATGGCGGCAAGTCTGCGACTGGCCTCATTTTTGGCGTGCCAGGCCTTCAATTCTCCATCAAGCGTGGCAATCTCATCTGTCAGCTCGGCCATGCGCCGGATCAGGATTTCAAGGGCTCTGTGTGCGAATGACGGCAGCGCTTGATCTTCAAACGCTTTGTCCGCCAGTTGCACAAGGTTGGCAACGCCAGGGGTTGCAACCAGCCCGAACTCCGCCAGATGCGCCCGCCAGATGCGCCCGCAGCGCATTGGCCGCCATGGTCCGCTGGCGCACGATCAATGCGCGCGTTCTATGGGCCATGAGTATGCTCTGCTGCTCGACTGTTTTCATAGGTACGAAGCGCATTGTGGACCGTCCTGCCGCTTCACAGATCGCCTCAGCATCAATCGCATCGCTTTTGCCGCGCTTCACGTACCCTTTGACACAGGATGGAGGGATGATCCGCACCTTGACTGCCCCGGGGCAGTCAAGGTGCGCGCCCAATGATGCGAAGTCGCGCAAGCTTCTACCCGTCGTGGTGATCGACCACCTCGCCCCGCATATGATATGATACGGAACCGCAGGAACTGGTGGTCGACTCCGTCGATCGTAGCGAGGGTTCCGCCTCCAGATGGGCGTGGCAAGCCAAGCTTGGTGAAACGCCTGTCGTCAGCCTTTCAAAACGCTTTCAAAAGCCAATGGAACAAGGGCGAGAACCTGATCCGGGTTTGCGCCCGCCTTGCGTGAAGGTCGTGAAACTTGCCGACATGCGCGTGGCGTCGGCAAGCGTCTGTTTCTTCACGCCGTCCTCTTTGCAGATCGGGACGCGCTCACCACATCCCGCATGCGCCGTTTTCTGCCGACAGAGAAAAACCTCTTGAAGCACGGGAACTTGCGCCCATGCGCCCTAGTTTCCGTATTCGGTCTGTCAGGGTCATTTTTCGAGATGCGTCCGAGATACGTCCATGAGTTTGAAACCAGGGAATGTGAGGAAATGACCTCGCAAGAAAGATGACATGAGATTCAAACATCTTGATCCGGGGACACATCGGGCCTGCAGCGATCTGGATGGATCCCCTCAAGGTCGAGGCTGAGGGAGATCCGGGGCGTGTGATCCTCGACGGCAGGCCGGTTCTGGTCCCCCTCTGAACCCGCAATATTCACCGGCCGGCTGACCTTGGCGCCAAGGTGCTGCTTTCGGGCGGTTCGAGTACGTCCTGAAGGCCCGGCGCCTGGCTGGGCGGGAGGATGATCGCCTCTGGCTTGTGTTTCGATGGCGATGCGCCTCCGGGGCGGGTATTTTTTGCAATCGCCGTCCATGCGGGCTCGTTCGCCGGAGGATCCGGCGGGCGGTCATGTCGGGCTGGAGCCGGTCCGGTTCAGGGACCGGACCAGTGCAGGGCGGCGAGCCTTGGCCAGAGGACTGCCCAGAACGGTGCGGCGGCGGCAGACAATGCGAGCGTGATACGGCGGCCGGACAGGATCAGCCGGGCGCCGGCGCGCAGCACGCGTTCGCGCAGGCGGCGCAGGCTCCAGCCGGTGCCGGTGGCAGCCGCCATGGCGCGGCGGGCGATGTGCATCAGCTCATAGGCGAGAAGAGAGATCAGGAGCCGAACCTCATTGCACGCGAAGGCATCGACGCCGGGCGTCGCGGTTTGCGTGCCCCGCCCCCGCCAGTGAGATTTCGGCCGGTTCGTCGAGGACAGCGCCGGGGCGAGCACGTCTTTCAGCTCGCCCATATGGCCCTCGGCGGTGCCCCTTGCGCGGTAATGCTCGAGGATGTCCTCCCGGCTCATCTCTGCCAGCGTCAGCGAGGTGACGAGGAAGAAGCGGTCGAGCAGAAGGTCGTCCTCGCGCTCCTTGACCACCAGGATCACGCGGCGCTCCTTGTCCCAGGTCTCGGCCTGGTAGCGCAGTTCGTGCAGCCACATCCGCGGCTTGATCGGACGCCGCCCGGGCGGGCGCGTCATGTGAGGCGCGGCCTCGCGGTCCAGCGCCGGGTTGGCGCGCAGCCGCGAGACATAGTCGATGCCGCGCGCCTCCAGCCCCGCCAGCAAGGTGGCCGAGGGGAAGCCCGCATCGATGCGCAGCATGGCGACCTCGCAGAGGCTGGCCTGCGCCCGGTCGACCACGTCGAGGATCACGTCAAGCGCGCCCTCCGCGGTACCGACATTGCCCGCTCTCAGCCGTGCATCCAGCATGTCGCCGGTCTCGGCGATCGAGGTGATGAGCGGATGATAGATGCGCGCATTGTAATGGCCATTCCACTCCGCCTTCGGCTGGTGACCATGAACCTCGATCGGCAGGCTGTCCACGTCCAGCGTCACCTTCGGCAAGCGCTTGCCGGCATTCTGTGCCTGAACGCCCCGGCCGGCCAATTCCAGGACCGCTTCGCGCAGGACCTTCAGATTGTCCGGCGCCGCCATCATCGCCGTGAAGCGCGAGAGCGTGGGTTGGGACGCCAGCCCCGGACCGCCGAGCGGCGTCATCCCGGCTGCCGAACTCACCGCCAGTCGGAAGGCCGGGTCGTGCCGCAGCGCATCGGCATCGTCATGATCGCGCCATCCCTGGGCGGCCAGCAGGATCGTGGTGCGCAGGAGCGAGGCCAGATCATGCGTGACATCCTGCGGCCGCCGCGGATCGCTCAGACGATCGGTCATCCAGCCCACGATGCCGCTGTTTTCGAGCACCTCGCGCAGAAGGATTGCCCCGGGATCTCCGGTCAGCCGCTCTGCCCGGCTCTCGATCCGAAGAGAGCGATTGAACCGGGGCGCCACCAGCGATAGCGTTTCACCCATGCGTGCGTCCGATGCTGCCGTTGATCCTTGTCTAGAAGACTGAATCTACAGCGCTTTCAGGCGCACGCAACTTTCCCAGAAGAATTGGACGAATAAGGCGGGCTGAACGAAACGCCCGGCGTGGCTGCCTCAGATGCGCCATGTTTGTGGCGATTGCACATGTGCGCGCATGATCAGAACCGATCCTGGGCACCTGATCGCCAGAAAATCCCCTCCGGCGCCCGATCGCGGCGCGCGGAGGGGATTTTCCGGGAATTCAGCCAATCATCGGTGTGGCCCCGCCGTAGACTTCGTCGTAATGATGCTTGAGTTGTTGCAGCGCGATACGCAGCACGATCTTGCCCGAGCGTGCAGACCAGCCCAGGCGCTTTTCCGCAGTTTCCAGACCTTCCAGAAAACAGCAACAACGCAAGGCCATGTCGCCCAGGCCCGGCCCCAGATCCCGCAGCGCCAGCACCACACGTTCCCGGGCCCGCTCCGATCCGCTGCCGCCCTGCGTCAGGTCCGGACGATATTGGCCGCGCGTGCCGCCGCCGGTCAGGAATCGCTCCCAGTTCTGCGCCACCCGCGGCCCCATCTGCGCCAGTTCGAAATCTTCGCGCAGCCGTTCGCCCGCAACCACCAGATCAGGGGACAGAAACGGCGTGCCATCCTTGCAGCGCCGCCGCGCAAGCACCGCCAGCGGGCTTTCTGACAGGTTGGCACGCACGCGCCGCCGCCCTTTTTCATCGGGCACCTCACGCATGCCGAACGCGCGATGCCGGGTGGCGTTCGGTTGTGCATCCCCGATCTCGCCTCGCAGCCTCTGATCTTCTTCCAGGATCCGCTTGAGCGCGGCACGCCCGGCCTGAGTGATCGCATAGCTGGTGACCCGGCCCGAATGGACCGCCTCGATCCAGTCCTTGAGCGCAAAGGCCTGCGCCACGGTGCGTTCCAGCACAGCCGTGCGCACAGTGCCGCGCAAGATCACGGATTTCTCCATGTCTGCCGCGACAATCAGCAGCGCGCCGGGTTCGGACAGTCGGCGCAGAATACGGCGAGCCTCACACATCAGTTGCGCGTCGTCAACGGGGGCTTCGTTCTGGCGAAAAGGGGCAGTCATCCTGGTGCAGTCCTTGTCAGGGACGGAGGTCTGCGGAGTGGGGGGCACTTTCCAGATCGCGAAAGCACCGACGGACCGACTGAAGCTGGCCAGCGCCTCATCGACGAGCGGATCATCACGCCGGGCCTCGATCCGGCGCACCCGGCGGAGGATTGTCGAAGCGGCGCAGCCCTCGTCCCGCGCAAGGGTCCGGATCGGGACTCCCTGCTCCACATGCTGCAGATAGATGCGGGCGTGGTCGGGCAGCCAGACGGGCAAATCCGTCTGCGGCGAAGCGGTCGGGCACATATCTTTCCCCAGTTGGGCCGGTCGGTCCGGCTACTCCATAGACACAACCGTGAGTTGCTTTGGTTACCCGTTTGTTAAGAAACGGGACGGGAGAAAGACTCCGTTAAACTTCCTAAACAAAACTTTACCCGGCGCACGCTCTCTCACGGGTTCGCGCAACACGTGCATGAGTTGAGTCATGGTGAGCGGCAGAATCCACCAGGAGCCTGCCATGACCGATCTGATCGACCTGCTTTCCACCTTGCACCGCCCGCGCCTGCTGATCCGCGCCGCCCGGTTCGGCCTGAACGACTATGACCGGCACCGCGATCTGCGCCGTCTCACCGGAATCCCGCATCCACCCTCTCCCGAAGCAGCCTTGCGGCAGCTGATCGCGGACGAGGCCGAACTGGACCTGATGCGTCGCGAAGGCGCGGCCGGATACAATCTTGCGCGCCATGTCGAACTGCTGATCGCGATGATGGCCGAAGCGCGCCTGCTGCCCCGGCCCGCCCCCCGGGACAAACGCCTCGGCGCGACTTGAGGAACGATCCGGGAACTCCGCGTGCCGGGAATTTGCAAAGGGTCTTCATGATGGAAGCCAACGGGCTGGAGCGCGGCCACCTCTGTGTCGTTGAGTTCCGGTTTGCCAGCACCGCCGACAAGACCACCATCTTCAGCCAAAACCCCGATCATTCAGGTTGCATCCTGCCCCATCAATCTCAAGGATTAATTAACCTTTTTGTGTCAGACTGTTCTGGTCCCGCAAGTTGTTTTCTTCCTCATGCGGGAAATTTCCTCCCTGTCAAACTGGCCGCGCTCTTCGGGGCGCGGTCCTTTTGTATTCATCACAATTGCGATTTCGATCACTTTGCCTCAATTTTGACTGTTGAATTGTGATTTTTATACTGTATCATTTGTCACAATGATGAAGATGGCCAGTCCGCCAAGGGGGTGAAAGGGGCTCCGATCACGGAACCCCTTTCCCGATTTGGCATATGTGGTGAAATGCAGCCTATGTGATGACCCCCGCAGGCTCTCGCAAAACCCTGATCCGGTCACGCCGTGACAAGCCGTGAGCTTCATAACATTTTTCTCACCTGACAATGACCCGAAGCCATGTTAGGGTCTGCTCCGACAATGTTCAGGAGAAGAATGACCATGTCTCAACTGGCGAAACCGTTTGTGATCCTGCTGGCGATGGGCCTTGCAGGTGCCACCCATGCGCAGGACACCACCACGACCATCGACCAGCCTGCAGCCGACACCACGACAGACGGTGCGACCGCGCCGGCGTCGCAGGCCAACTCCGGCAATGCCGCCACCCCTGAAACTTCCGCCCCCGGAACTTCCACGCCCGAAACTCCCACACCCGACACCGCGCCCTCCGGTGCCGCCGAGGAGCAGCCCAGGACCTACACCAAGGCGACCTACGATGACTGGGATCTGCAATGCGTCAAGACCGAGGATGGAAAGGATCCTTGCCAGATCTACCAGGTCATCCAGGACAAGAACGGTGGCAATGTCGCTGATATATCGCTCTTCGGCCTGCCCAGGAACGATCAAGCCGCGGCCGGTGCCACGATCATGGTGCCACTCGACACGTTGCTGACCCAGAACCTCAAGATGTCGATCGACGGCGCGCAGGCCAAGATCTACCCGTTCACCTTCTGCCAGCCGATGGGGTGCTTTGCGCGCATCGGTCTGACCACAGACGAACTGAACGCCTTCAAGAAAGGCAACAAGGCCACGATCAGCATCGTTCCGCTGGCGGCCCCGACGCAACAGGTGAATGCGGATATTTCGCTCAAGGGCTTTACCAGGGCCTATGCTGCGGTGAACGAAGCGAACAGGGAAAGCGGTGCGCTAGAGCAATAGGTGCCCCGCTTCGAAGATCGAAACGCCGCTCTGCGGGGCGGCGTTTTGCCTGTTTTCCGGTTCCCGAGTGATCTCAACCCTCAGATCCGGCGCAATACCAGCACCGCGTTCAATCCGCCGAAGGCAAAGGCGTTGGACAAGGCAGCCCCGACCGATGCCTTGAGCGCCGTATTCGGCACCACATCCAGATCACAATCGGGATCGGGTGTGGCATAATTGACCGTTGGCGCGATCACGCCGTCTCGCAAGGCCAGCAGACAGGCCACCAGCTCGATCGCTCCGGTTGCCCCGATGCAATGGCCGTGCATCGCCTTGGTCGAACTGACCGCAACCCGCTCCGCCGCCGGACCGAAGACCTGTCGGATCGCCTGCGTCTCGATCCGGTCATTGGCCGTCGTCCCCGTGCCATGCGCATTGATATAGCCGACCTCCCCGGGGACCATACCGGCATCGTCCAACGCACCGGACATTGCCCGTGCGGCGCTCTCGACCGAGGGCATGACCACATCACAAGCATCTGAATTCATAGAAAAACCGGCAATTTCCGCCAAGGGCTGCGCCCCACGCGCCAGCGCATGGTCGAGGCGTTCAAGCACGAAGACCCCTGCCCCCTCACCCTGCACCATTCCGTTGCGATCGGCACTGAACGGGCGGCAGCCATCGGGCGACATCACCCGCAACCCTTCCCAGGCCTTCAGTCCGCCGAAATTCAGCATGGCTTCGGCCCCGCCAGCCAGCATGCCGTCCACCATGCCCGATTTCACCATCTGATAGGCCAGCCCGATCGCATGGTTGGAACTGGCACAGGCGGTAGCAACAGCAAAGCCCGGACCCTGCAAGCCGAAGCGGATCGACAGATGCGAGGCGGCCGCATTGCCCATCAGCCTGGGCACGGTAAAGGGGTGCACGCGGTTCTTGCCTTCGGCATGGACGGCGCGATAGGCGGCATTTGCAGTGCCATGCCCGCCCCCCGCCGTGCCGATGATCGTGCCCCAGCGGGCTGGATCGGGCGCGACCTCCAGCCCCGCCTGCGCCATCGCCTCTTCGCCCGCGATCAGCGCATATTGGGTAAAGGCATCGTAAAGCGCGAGTTTCGACAACTCGAACCGCGCGCCGGGATCGAAATCGCGGATCTGGGCACCGATACGAATGCTCAACCGGTCGCGATCGACACATTGCAACGGGCCGATGGCACAGCGCCCTTCGGCCATTGCCGCCTGCGTCGCGCTTACCCCTTCGGCAAGCGCGTTGATCGTGCCCGCGCCCGTCAGGACGACACGCACCATCAGGCGACGGCGCTCGACGTGTTGTCACCGCCCACCAGCCGCTCCACCGCACGCACGATCGCGCCCACGGAAGAGATGTCGAACTGGCTGCTCGCCGGTTCGTTCGCATTGAAGGGGACGGACACATCGAAGGTTTCTTCGATGGCGAAGATCACCTCGACCAGGCCGAGACTGTCGAGCCCCAGCTCTTCAAGCGTCATTTCGGGTCTTACGTCCGTCGGCTCACGCAAAGCCTCACGGGCGATGATTGACAAAACCTGATCCTGCACGTCGATCCTCATTCTGGCGTTACTCCGTGCTGCCTTTCTGCGCCAGTTTTGTGACAGTTTTCCGAAGCTCCGCGATTTGTCCGGACAATCTTGGCAAACGGCGCATGGATTTGTTGATCTCGATCTGGGTGTCCATCCTGACGGCAGGCGATCCCCAGATCACCCGTCCGGCAGGCACATTGCTGAAGATCTGGGTTCCGCCGCCCGTCACCACATCATCGCCGATGAAGATATTGTCGCTGACACCGACCTGGCCGGCCAGCACCACGCGATTGCCGATCCTGCTCGATCCCGCGATGCCAACGCCCGCACAGAGCAGGCAATCGGTGCCGATCTGCACGTTATGGGCGACATGCACCAGGTTATCGAGCTTGGTCCGGTGGCCCACGATCGTCGCGCGCACATTGCCCCGGTCGATGCAGGAGTTTGCGCCGATCTCGACATCATCTCCGATTTCGACCGTGCCGAGACTGTGAATGCGCACCCAGCTCTGATCACGGCCATGCGCCTGCCTGCCAAGGCTCGCCCGCGCCTCTTCGACCATCGATGTCTCCGGCGTCACGAAGGAAAACCCGTCCGCCCCCACCCGCGCGCCGGGCTGGCAGATCAACCGGTCACCGATGATCACACCCGCCCCGATATGGGCGTGGTTCAGCACCAGCGCATCGGCACCGATCCGCGCACCCTCGGCCACGCTCACATGGCTGGCGATCCGTGCATTGGCACCGATCACCACATCGCGCCCGATCACCACGAAAGGTCCGATTGCCGCGTTCGGCCCGATCCGTGCGCTGTCATCGATGATCGCGCCGGGATGAATGCCTGCCGCGATCTCGGGGCCAGGATCGAACGCCCTGGACAATTCCGCCATTGCGAGGCGTGGGCGGGCCACGAACACGGCCGCCTCCAGCCCCATCGCGCGCCAGTCCGCCCCTTCCCAGAGCAACGCCACGCGCGCCTTGCCCCGAGGCAGTCCGGCCGCGTATGTCTCGCTCATCGCCAGGGCGATCTGATCGGTGCGCGCCTGTGCAGGTTCCGCAGCGCCGGTCACCTCGATCGTCAGATCCCCCTCGGCCTGCGCTCGAAGCGCCTGCGCAATGTCGTGAACAGTCCGGGCCATGTCATCCTCGCCATGTCATCCTCGTCGCATTCCGGCAGAGTCGTCACCCTCGCCCTCGGGACGAGACTTAGCCATCCTTGACACCCAATTCCACCCCGGTCAGCGGCAGGGCATCGAAAACCGGCCCATCGCGTCCATGAACATCACGGCAATATCCGGCATGTGCGCACGGCGCGGACTTTTTGTGCGCCAGCAGGGGCGTTCTTCTTTCCAGGCACGCCCGTTGCGGCGGACGGGTATCACCGCATCAGCGCCGCGTTCGATGATCGCCGCGTGTCACAGGCGCCAGCCTCACCGATTACATAAGAAGTAACCGGAGTGCGGTCGAATCCTGGCTTACCGTGCATGGCGCGGTTCTCTTCCGCGGCTTTGCCGTGCGTGAAGCCGCCGACTTTTCGACCGCCTTGACGCAACTCGAGGCGAACATCCTGACCTATACCGAGCGCTCGTCACCGCGCAGCGCCGTCGCCGAGAAGGTCTACACTTCGACGGATCATCCGGCCGATCAGACGATCGCCATGCACAGTGAACAGTCATACACACTGAACTGGCCCTGTCTGATCAGCTTTTTCTGTAGGAAGAAGGCCGCGACTGGGGGCAACACTCCAATCGCAGACAACCGCAAGATCCTGGCCGCTCTTCCCGCGACGCTCCGGCAAAAAATGCTCGACTACGGCGTCATGTACCGACGCGTTTACAGCCCAGGTCTTGGCATTGATTGGTGCGTTGCATTTCAGACCGAGGACAAGAATGAGGTCGAGGCATTCTGCCAGGAACGTGGCATAAGCCTGTCATGGGAGGGTGAAGATCGTCTGCGCACTACCCAGTTGCGCTCAGCCTTCCAGAGGCATCCGGTGACAGGCGATCTGATTTGGTTCAACCACGCCCTGTTTTTCCACGTGTCCAGCCTCGAACCCGACCTTGCCGAAGCACTCATCGAGTCGGTCGGTCTGGAGAACGTGCCAACCAACACATTCTTCGGTAATGGCGAACCCTTCTCCGACGCCGAGATAAAAGCCATGCGCGACGCTGTTGAGGCCAACACGACAGTTTTTGACTGGAAGGAGAAGGATGTCCTCGTCCTAGACAACATGCTCAGCCAACACGGTCGCGAACCATTCAGCGGTCAACGGCAGGTCCTTACGCTTATGGCTCGCCAATATGTGGAGCAAGCCACACCTCTCCGCAGCCCATTTGAAATGGTAACCTTATTATGACAACTTCATATACTTTTCTGAGAACCTTTTTCAAAACTCGCTTTGATAGTTGAGTGCAGGTCCGAACACTGATTCAAAGTGGAATTTACAACGTTCTACGATGAGGTTCAGATGGTTTGGAAACCCGACACTCGCAAGGAATATAGCCGCAATCGTCGAGAGTACGCAAGCACGATGACAGACCCGGAATGGGAGAAAATATTGCCTTACCTTCCCAAGGCAAAACCAACGGGACGCCCGCGTAAACATAGCTTGCGCCATATCATGGATGCTATTTTCTACCTGCTTCAATCCGGCTGTCAGTGGGACATGTTGCCCAAGGATTTTCCACCATGGCAGAGCGTTTATCGGTATTTTCGCGATTGGCGCAAAGATGGCACATGGGATCATATTCATGACGCACTTTATCGTAAGCTCCGCGATCTTGAGGGGCGCGATGAGAGCCCAAGCTTTGCCATTATTGACAGCCAATCAACCAAAACCGGGCCCGATGCCAGAGAAATGGTCGGCTATGATGCGGGCAAGAAAGTCAAAGGTCGTAAACGTCATATTGTTGTCGATACACTCGGCATGCTTCTGACGAGTGTAGTGCATAACGCTTCCATACAGGATCGAGATGGTCTGGCCCTGGCCAGCAAAGGGCTTGTCAATCGCTTCCCCTTCATTGAGAAAATCTGTGCTGATGGGGGCTATCAAGGGCCAATAGCCCAGAAAAACAGCCCCCGCCCGCTGGAGATTATCAAGCGCAATCAGGCTGCTTTCGAAGTCTTGCCAAAACGGTGGATTGTGGAAAGAACTTTCGCATGGCTGGGAATAAACCGTCGTCTGGCAAAAGATTTTGAACGCTTCGCAAAAACCGCAGAAACACACATACAAACCGCAATGATAAAACTCATGACAAGGCGATTAGCTCGGTATCAGGAGTTTTGAAACAGACTCTTAGAACAGATTCATTGCCTTCTTCGGTCGCATCGGAGCTGGTCGGCGGGCACGTCGATTCCAAAACTGGCTTCGTCGCCATTGTGAACGCTCCTGGGCCTGATCTTATGCTGGCCGATTTTGTGGCCCAGCACCGGACTACGCTTGATGAGGAACTTACCCGGGCCGGGGGACTTCTCTTCACCGGATTCTCGGTTAGCGATGCCACTGCGTTCCGCGCGTCTGTCATAGAATTCGGAGAGGACACGCTGCCATACTTAGAGCGGGCAGCCGTCCGGCACGAGGTCGCTGAGGGAGTCTTCACTTCGACCGAATTCTCCTCTTCGAATGCTATTGACCTGCACCACGAAATGTCTTTCGCCCGCCGCATTCCGGCGCGAATTTTCTTTTACGCCAAGACGCTGGCGGCAAAGGGCGGCGAGACGCCAATCGCGGACGAATATGCGGCCACGGAAGAGATCGATCTCGCAGTGCGCGAGGAATTTCTCGCCCGCGGCGTTACCTACGTTCGCAACTACCGGCCCGAAATCGACATGGATTGGCGCTCGGCCTTTCAGACCGACAATCGCGCCGACGTCGAGCATTATTGCAAGGCGAACGGCATCGACTTCGAGTGGGTCTCAGCTGACCACCTCCGCACCGAGCAGAAACAGGCAGCGTTCCTGCGTAGCCCCGTCAATGGCATGCTCCTGTTCTGCAATCATGCCCACATCTTCCATCGAGCCGCGATGGACGGGACCTTGCTCGAAGCGCTCCTCGACATCTATGGCGAGGGCGGACTCGTGGCAGGCGGTGGCCAGCAGATAGGCGGTGTAGCTGATCGGCAGGCGGGCCATGGCGGCCAGCAACGTCTCGATCCCCGCGACCTGGCCCTGGCTGAGGTGAGCACCGAACGGGCCATGCGCGCGCAGGGCCTGGAAGAATTGTGCCCTGTCCATGTTGTTTTCATCCATTCCGTTTTCATCCATGTCATTCTCCCATGAAAAAGCCCCGCGCAGAGGGCGGGGCGGTCAGGTGATGGCCCGGGTGGTGGTCCAAGGAGTGGCCCGGGGCTGCTTGAAGGGACGCTTGAAATGTCGGGCTTTTGCTGCCATATTTGACAGGCCCTTCCTGACCCGAGGCCACCCATGTCTGCCCTTGCTTTCGATACCCTGAAATTCAGCAAGAAGCTTGTCGCCGCAGGCTTTACCGAAAAACAGGCCGAAGCGTTGGCCGACGAACAGCGAAGCCTGATAACCAACGAGCTTGCCACCAAGCGTGACCTGAAAGAACTCGAGGTTGCGCTCAAGCGCGACATAGCCGAGGTCAAGCGCGACATGAAAGAGATGGAGGCCGGGCTGAAGCACGACATTACCGACGTCAGACGCGAGATGAAGGAGATGGAGCTTCGTCTCGAACAGCGGCTGACGCTGCGTCTCGGCTTGATGATGGTGGTTGCGGTCGGCGTGGTTGCGGCGCTGGTCAAGCTGCTGTAGGGGTCTGCCGCGTCATTTCCTCGCCATCAGCCTGTCCTGCATGGCCTTGACGGCCAACTCGCCGCCGGACCCCATGAGAAACCCGGCCGCCAGATAGGACAGCACCCCCGCGCCGGTCATCGCGTCGATGACATGCGCCAGAACGCCGCCCGGAAACATCGCGGACAGCGCCCCGGCAATGGCCTGCACCACCCGCCGTTTCCACGGTTCCTTGGGCGTCAGGACGGCGCGGAACAGCGCTCCACCGACACCGGAAAAGGCCATCAGAGCTATCTGTTCCTTCATCTTGGCGAACAGCGCTGCCAGGCTTGTCTTGTGCTGCATCATGCAATCTCCTCTGGTGGTTCACGTTCCACCGCCCGGTGCGATACCGGCCGGAACAGGTGTTTGATCCCATGGTTTGACGGTTTCACAGGAATGGGAGGACGCCCGCGCCCCCATGTCGCATGTCGGTCGAACGGCGCCCCCCCTCAGAGGGCGATCCGGGGCTGGGCGAGCTCTTCGAGCTGGGCACGGACATGGGTCTCCAGAGCCTTCTGCATGGCCGCCGTTTCCGTTCCCAACTCCACCGCCATCAGCGCGGCCACCTTCCGCAGCGAGAGGTCGTCGAGGATCTGCCGTTCGAGCTCGGCGACCCACACCGGCAATCCGCTGGTGATCATTCCGACCGCAGGCGGCAAGTCGCTGGTCATGGCGTCCTTCATCGAGGGCGTGCTGAAGGCCTGGCCCGATCAGCGGATCCTGATCGTGACCCATGTGCGCGAGTTGATCGCCCAGAACCATGCCGAGATGATCGGCCTCTGGCCCGATGCCCCGGCGGGTATCTGTGACAATGTCTCGGGCATGGGCTGCCCCGCTGTTGTCGAATGCCCACCGTCATCGCCCTCAGCGCGGTCAGCTCGGCAAGGACGTCGATCCCCGCCGCCTAGGGCGCGGGCCCGGCCTTCGCGCCTGATTTCCGTGTGTTTTTCCTCATGCGTCATCTCCAACTCGGTTTCGAACCTGTCTCCGACGACGGCGTCTGAGGGCGAGGATGTCCAGCGAACTGTCTGCGTCGAGCGGATAATTCTCGTTTGTTTCCGGTGGGTTGGTGCGCGAGATGGCGTTGGCGAGGATGGTGGACAACTCCGCCAACCGCTCATCCTTGGTGAGCGTCTCGGCAGGCGGTGAGAAGGTGATGTCGTCTGGCATGGGGAGCGAACCTCCTGAGGCGGTTTGCTCCGTGTTCGCCGGTCGCGGCGAGGGAATTCAAGTCAAAACAAGGGGTTGTCGTAGGGGCGCGTAAGCAGGCGAAATCGACAGTGCACGAGCACATCGCTCGTCGAGAGATCCGGATCACTATGCGGGTCGCCAAGAAAGAATCTCCGATGTGCCCGGTATTCAGAAATGCGACGTGCTATGCCTCATCAGCTATCTGGATGGAGCGTCGGGCTCTGGGACGTGTTTCCTCAAGTCGCCACCCGTCACCTCAATGGCTTCGGCTACGTTCTCAATCATCTGCGCTGCCTGCTGAATATGCGGCGCTGTTCGGTCAATCCCGATCCTAACGTAGCAGTCTTCGATGTCTGAACTAGAGAGATGCGCGTCTGCACCGCGCAGATCATAAATGCCAAAGAGGGGGCTCATTCTGCGATACGCATAGCCTTCTTCTGTGTATTTTGCGAGTAAGCGCTGCAAAAGTTTGAGGGTGCGCTTCCTGGAAGAGCCATCCGAGCGAGCACGCCACTTGATTAATGCCGCGTCGCCCCACGAACCACCCCATCCGTCTCCAGTCGCAACGCCGCCCCGGCAGCGGCGTGACGTGGCAGCGTTGCCTGACCTGCAAGAGCTAGGGTCTGTGGACAATTATTTTGAGGCAATGAGGGCTGCTACGAGGTACCAACTTGCTGCGTAACTGCAATCGGTTTTATCGTATCTTGTGGCTATCGCTCTGAACTCTTTGATTTTTGCAAAGTAGGTTTTCCACCAGATGCCGCCATTTGTAGACCTCCACGTCATATTCGCGCTGGATTTTGCGATTGGCTTTGGGCGGGATCACGGCGGTTGCACCGCGCTTGTCGAGGTCTTCCAACAACCAATCCGCATCAAACGCCTTGTCCGCGAGCAACGCATCAAAAGAAACGCCTTTGATCAACGGCGCGCCACCCTTCATGTCATGCGCTTGTCCCGGGAGCAGCAAAAAGCGCATCAGATGGCCGAGTGCATCCACCAATGCCACGATTTTTGTCGTCAACCCACCGCGCGAGCGCCCGATGGCCTGAGCCTGAGACCCCCTTTTGCGCCGGTTGCCTTCTGGTGAACCTGAACGATGGTGCCGTCAATGAGCGCATATTCGAGGTCGGGGTCACCGCTCATAGCTTTGAAAAGACCCTCAAACATGCCCGATGTGGCCCACCGACGAAATCGCCGGAACTGGCTGTTCCAAATGGCCAAAGGCGGGTGGGAGATCACGCCATGGCGACCCGGTGCGTACCCGCCAGAAAACCGCTTCCAAAAACAGTCGATTGTCCTTTGCCGGTGCTCCGGCATCACTGACCTTGCCAGGAAGATGTGGCTCAAAGCCGTTGCCACAAGGCATCCGACACCACAAAGCGCTGCTCGTTCATTCAAACCTCCATTTTGGATGCTTGAAGCAGAAATCACGCCAAATGAAAATCCTAAATGTCCACAGACCCTAATGGACTGAAACCACCGGCTTCCAGCCGGTCTG
>CBDIBW010000029.1:0-98426 GCA_965277135.1 Thioclava sp.
TCGTCTGTTGGGAAACTACGCCTCGTTTTTGTTGTTTTGCGTATCCCGCGGTTGAGGCTTTCAATCGCATTCGTGGTGTAAATGATTTTGCGGACCGCCGGCGGGAAAGCAAAAACGGGATGACTTCCTGCCAGGCGCGCCGCCAGCTTGGGGCGATTGACGGGTATTTTTGCCCCATTCGGCTTCAAAATCAGCGCGTGCCTTCTCGGCCTCGGTGTCATTGGTTGCCTGATAAATCCGCTTGAGGTCTTTGGCGACGGTCTTGCGGTCCTTCCAGCCACAGAAGTTCAGGGAGTGGCGCACAGATGCACGATACAGGTTTGTACGGTGGTATCTGGAAGGCGGCATTGATCGCATCAGGGAAGCCCTTGAGGCCGTCGACAACGGCAATCAGGATGTCTTCAACCCACGATTGCGCAGATTGTTCATCACCGAGAGCCAGAATTTAGCCCCCTCATTGGCGGCGATCCAGAGCCCCAGAACCTCGCGCTCGCCTTCCGGGGTGACGCCCAGGGCCACGTAAACCGCCTTGTTTTTGACCTGACGGCTTTCCGCATCGCGGATTTTGACGCGTAGGGCATCGAGAAAAACGATGGGTACATCGGCTCCAGGGCGCGGTTTTGCCAGTCTGAGACCTCTTCCAAGACCGCGTCGGTGACCGGCTAACAAGATCGGCGGACACCTTCAGGCCGTAAAACCTCTTCAAGGTGGGCCCGGATATCGCGGATCGATAGTCCGGCAGCATAAAGACCGATGATTTTGTCGTCCATCCCGTCGATCCGGGTCTGGCCTGTCTTGATCCGTTCAGGCTCAAAACTGCCGTCCCGGTCGCGCGGAACATCAATCAGCAGCGCACCGTCATTGCCCTTCACCGTCTTGCGTGACGTGCCGTTGCGGCGGTTGCTTTGCTCGGCAGGGTCCTCCCCCGGCTCATAGCCAAGGTGTTCGGTCAGCTCCGCGCCCAGCATCCGCTCCATGAAACGAACCTTCAGTTCCTTCATGAGGCCTTTGTCGCCCAGCAAATCCTCGGGGCGGTCAACCCCGCTCAACAGTTCGTCCAGCACTTCCTTGGAAATCGTCATTGTCGTCATGCTCCTTCAAATTGGAAGCATGGGCCAATTTACTCATACACAGAACACCGGACACTCTCCCAGAGCCCCGCTTCATGCGGCTGCTGACCGCCCAAGCTCTCGCAGCTCTTCCGCCATGCGCGCGCGTCCATAGCTGCCGAGAGACAACGCGAACGGCCCGGCGAACTGCTCGCGGATATGGGCCAGGACGACCATGGCCGCCCGCTGCGTCTTGCTCACCCGGCGCGTACGCCAGGCGCGGTATCCACGGGCACTGACATCCATGATCCGGCACAGGCGTTTGATCGGCAGAAGCCCTTCGTTCTTTGCAATGAAAGCGAACCTCGCTTGCTTCGCTCCGCAAAGAACCGGGTCGCTTTTTTGAACACCTCCCTCTCCTCCCGGAGCTGTCGGTTCTCACGCCGAAGCTCGGCAAGCTCCCGCTCCACATCCGTCTGCGCCGCTGGCTTCTCAGGATTGCGCCGATCCTGCTGGATCCAACTGTTCAGTGTCGAAAACCCAACACCAAAATCCTTGGCCACCTGCTTACGCGGCAGCCCACTCGTGAGTGCTGCACGCACTGCTTCGGCGCGGAACTCCGCACGCGCTTGTTTGCCCATGTCCATTCGCCTTTGTAACACGATACGTGGTCAAAGGAGCGGAACAATCCCGGTACAGGTCCAGTCCACCTGGAAGCCACTTGGCATCCACCCCGAGAAGCCAGACAAGCGTTTGAATTCACGCGGGCTTTCGGGTATCACGGGTGGATGTCGGACTCCACAGGTGGCTTCCGGGTGGCTTCTGGGGGTCCACCCGGGATCCACCCCGGGAAGCCACTCAAGCCTTTGAATTCACGTTGGTTTCATGGCATCACGGGTGGCAACCTGGCAACCCAAAAAACCGCCCTGTCGCTGGCGATGTTGCGAGGCCAACGCCCTCCCGTATGGCAATATCGCCCGGAAGGAACCATTGAATTCAATGGCTTGTCCGAACGGGTCCCGGCTGGGTTCCGAATGTCAGCTGCGGAATTCACCGTCGAGAACGGGGAGAGACACTGCCGACATACTCTCTGCGCGAACGCGCGGAAGTTTCTGCCGGGACCGGAGACATTCGCCTACACTTTCCGGCCGACCGATGCCGTCGACCTCAATCCCCCGCCCCTCGCGATTGAAGTCATCCAACACATTCAGCGTGCGGAAGCTGCGTCCATCTGCACGTTGATCTGCCATGACGTCCATTGACCCGGTCTGGTTCGGCGCCTCCGGCACAGCCAGCTCATCCGGCTTGGGCCGTTTCAGGCGCTTTTCGGGTTTGATCCGCAGGTTCAGGTCCAGCTCGCAAGAGATGCGACAGACCCGCTTGTGGTTCCATTTGAAGCCTTTCACGGTACGCAGATACAAAAAACACAGGCCAAAACCCCACGACCGCAACCCCACGACCGCAACCCAACGACCGCCGATTGGCCGTCAGACGAACAAGCCAATCTGCAATTTCCGCATTCTCATCACTGAGCTTGCGCTCGTACCTGTAACAGGTCTCGCTGATCTGGAAGGTGCGGCAGGTCAACGCGATGCTGACCCGATGCTGACCCGATGCTGACCCCATGTCTTTGAACAGCGTATCAGGCCATCTCTTTGCGTTGAGACGGCCTTGACGCTTTTTTTCCAAGCGCCTCCTTCAGCAGATCGTTCTGCATGCTCATCTCAGCATACAGGCGCTTGAGGCGGCGGGTCTCTTCCGCCATGGCCTTCAGCTCAGACATCATACGGGCATCCATATACTGGCATCCAGCCCTCCGAACCTGGCTCGCCACTTGTAAAAACGGGCGCTGCTCATTCCATGTTCGCGGCAAAGCTCTGAAACGGGCACGCCCTTCTCAGCTTGGCGCAGGAGCGCCATGATCTGAGAACCTTTTTCAAAACTCGCTTTGATAGTTGAGTGCAGGTCCGAACACTGATTCAAAGTGGAATTTACAACGTTCTACGATGAGGTTCAGATGGTTTGGAAACCCGACACTCGCAAGGAATATAGCCGCAATCGTCGAGAGTACGCAAGCACGATGACAGACCCGGAATGGGAGAAAATATTGCCTTACCTTCCCAAGGCAAAACCAACGGGACGCCCGCGTAAACATAGCTTGCGCCATATCATGGATGCTATTTTCTACCTGCTTCAATCCGGCTGTCAGTGGGACATGTTGCCCAAGGATTTTCCACCATGGCAGAGCGTTTATCGGTATTTTCGCGATTGGCGCAAAGATGGCACATGGGATCATATTCATGACGCACTTTATCGTAAGCTCCGCGATCTTGAGGGGCGCGATGAGAGCCCAAGCTTTGCCATTATTGACAGCCAATCAACCAAAACCGGGCCCGATGCCAGAGAAATGGTCGGCTATGATGCGGGCAAGAAAGTCAAAGGTCGTAAACGTCATATTGTTGTCGATACACTCGGCATGCTTCTGACGAGTGTAGTGCATAACGCTTCCATACAGGATCGAGATGGTCTGGCCCTGGCCAGCAAAGGGCTTGTCAATCGCTTCCCCTTCATTGAGAAAATCTGTGCTGATGGGGGCTATCAAGGGCCAATAGCCCAGAAAAACAGCCCCCGCCCGCTGGAGATTATCAAGCGCAATCAGGCTGCTTTCGAAGTCTTGCCAAAACGGTGGATTGTGGAAAGAACTTTCGCATGGCTGGGAATAAACCGTCGTCTGGCAAAAGATTTTGAACGCTTCGCAAAAACCGCAGAAACACACATACAAACCGCAATGATAAAACTCATGACAAGGCGATTAGCTCGGTATCAGGAGTTTTGAAACAGACTCTGAGAGACGCTGAATTTTGCGTTCTTCATCCGAATTCTCCTCGGTCATAGTGACGGAAACATAGTGCCGGAAAAATTCTACTTTTGAACACCACTAGCTTTCGGAGGGATTACCGCGGTTCACCTCAAAACCCTCTCTAGCCAGCAAGATGCCCAGACGGCGATACCCGAACCGGCATTGTTCATTCGCCAGTTCGCGCAATCGTTTGCGCAAGGCATCATCGTCCTTATCTTGATTCTGATACTGGAAGACAGATCGATGCAGCTCAGCCAGTTCACACGCCCGACGTTCAGACAGGCCATGCCGATCCATTACGTCCGACACCGCTCTGCGCTTCACCTCAGGCGTTCGTAATTTTTTGTCGCGAGATCTTTCAGCGCGGCCTTGTCCAGCATGGCACAATGGCCTATATGAGGATGGCGCATACGAGGGTCGAAAAGCACCGTACAGTTCTGCTCGAACACAGTTCTGCTCGAACGGCGCTGCCGGAATGATCATGGCTTGTGGCGCGGCCATCATGACCTCCATTTGTGTCATTCCCCGTCACCCCCGACCTGCATCTTTCCCGAAGTGATGTCACCCCGGCAGGGATCATCAGATCGGCAGCACCGCGCTCTCCTTGAGCGTGTCGAGCACGATTGCCGTCTTCACGTGCAGAACGGACTCATGCGGCAGCAGCACATCGCTGACGAAAGCCGAGAGCGATTTCAGGTCCGGCGTCACGACCTTGATGATGTAATCCATCTCACCCGTCAGCGCGTGCGCCTCCATCACCTCCGGCAGGCCGGCAATCAGGCGGGTGAAGCGCTGGGCATTGTCGCGGTTGTGAGTGGCAAGCGTCACGGTGATGATGTTGACGATACCGAGATCAAGCTTCTCCCGGTCGAGATCGGCACGATAGGCCTTGATGACGCCCGCCTTCTCCAGCCGCAGCCGACGCCGCGAGCATTGCGACGCCGACAGGCTCACCCGCTCCGAAAGCTCCTGGTTGGTGAGCCGGGAATCCCTCTGCAGGAGCAGCAACAACTTGCGATCGAATTCATCGATATGCACGAACACGTCATTTTTCCATATATATATGCTTATTTCATGCGTATTTTTGAATAAAACCGCATCAAATGCAAGAACCTTGCAGGCGATCCATGGGATATTGGTGCAGAAACCAGAATCTCGGACTGTCACACGAGGATTTACACCATGGGACCTTTCCCGCATGATACCCTACCAGCTACGATCTCCGACAAGAATCCGGCCGGCACAGACGGTTTCGAATTCGTCGAATTCGCGCATCCCGAGCCAGGGAATCTTGAAACACTGTTCACACGGATGGGATATGTCGCCGTCGCCCGACACAGGAGCAAGGCGATCACCGTCTGGCGCCAGGGCGACATCAACTACATCGTCAATGCCGAAACGGGCTCTTTCGCTGACCGTTTCGTCGCCGAACACGGCCCCTGCGCACCATCGATGTGCTGGCGTGTCGTCGATGCGGACCATGCGCTCAGGCATGCTCTCGCCCATGGCGCGGAGGAATATACCGGCACCGACAAGACACTTGACGTTCCGGCGATCATCGGCATCGGCGGCTCGCTGATTTACTTTGTCGACAGATACGGGGACAAGGGCTCGGCCTATGACACCGAATTCGACTGGCTTGGTGCACGAGACCCGAAACCGCAAGGTGCCGGATTCCATTATCTCGACCATCTCACCCACAATGTCTATCGCGGCAACATGGACAAGTGGTGGGACTTCTACCGCGAGATGTTCAACTTCTCGCAGATCCACTATTTCGACATTGACGGCCGTATCACCGGCCTCGTCAGCCGGGCGATCACCTCGCCCTGTGGCAAGATCCGCATCCCGCTGAACGAATCGAAGGATGAGACAAGCCAGATCGTCGAATATCTGAAACACTACAAGGGCGAAGGTATCCAGCACATCGCCGTCGGCACCGACGATATCTACGCGGCCACCGACATCATCGCGGATAACGGCATCGGCTTCATGCCGGGTCCGCCGGAAACCTATTACGAGATGTCGAAGACCCGTGTCGCCGGCCATGGCGAGCCGATCGGCCGGATGAAGAAACACGGTATCCTGATCGATGGCGAGGGAGTCGTGAACGGCGGCATGACGAAGATCCTGTTGCAGATCTTCTCCGGGACCGTGATCGGTCCGATCTTCTTCGAATTCATCCAGAGGAAAGGTGACGAGGGCTTCGGCGAAGGCAACTTCCGCGCGCTCTTCGAGAGCATCGAGGAAGACCAGATCCGTCGCGGCGTCATCAGCGAAACAGCCGGATAGGCCGAAGAAGGAAGCGAGCAACGAAAAGGCGAAAATGTCACGACGCCCGATGGAGAGTGTGCGATCTTTTGTGTTATGAGGGCGTTGTTTCGCTCATTCGGCATAAGCAAGAGTTGCCCTGTCCCGGTTGGTTTCAGGCGACGGCCTTGATCCCGGCGGCGGCGAGTGTGTTGACGCGGTTCATGATGGCAATGCGGATCCGGATTTCGGCACGCTGGCGATCGCCGCCGGGCGGCCTTCTTTGCAGGCACGCCCGTTGCGGCGGATGGGGATCACCGCATCAGCGCCGCGTTCGATGATCGCCGCGTGTCACAGGCGTGCGTCATGGGCGTGTGTCACAGGCGCCATCCGCCGTGACGGTGGCGATCTCTTCGCCATCACTCCGGCAGCAGAGGGCTGTCCCCCTGGCGGCTCGAAGCGGGCCTGCCGCCGGCAGAGCGTCGAACAATCCGGCACGGGCCTGCCGGGATCAAACCGGACCGAGCGCAACCCCCGGCATCGTGGCGATGCGTTACAGGCCGACCGGTTGGTCGTACGAGAGCGGGTGGGAGATGGCGACGGCATGCGCATCAGCCAACAGACAGGATTCGCAAGGTGAAGCCGCATCACCGATATGGGCAACAACGCCTCTCGGATGTCTCCGATCCCGACGAGATCGCGGCCGCCATGCCCACCGCCATGCCCACCGCCATGCCCGCCGCCATGCCCGCCGCCATGCCCGCCGCCATGCCCGCCGCCATGCCCCCGGTCAAATACACTCTGCAGAAACGTTTGCGGGACGTCGCAGCCGATCCCGGCGCGGGGACGGACGGGGCCTGATCACGCTGACATTTCCCCAAGGAGGGCGGACCCTGATCGCCGTTCGGCGGAACAATCCTCAGGCGAAACCCCGAGTCGGACACGGCATCTTCAACCCGCAAAAACATATCCATCCTTGCGCTCCTCAAACACCCCGGAAAAGCCGGAGTTGTCACGCAATTACAGCAGGATAGTCTCGGCCTGACGGCCGTTCCGCAAGGTCGGCATAAATATAGCACCTCTTCGGGATTCATCTCGATATGAGCGCTCATGCGAAGCGTCCTGTCTGTCGGGGACAGGAAGGTCCGACTCGCGAAGCCGCGCCGGGATCAATCACATCAGACTTGCCGTGGAAAACAGTATTCAAACTCGCGACCTGCCTCTTGCAGGGGGCCTGCGGGAAGCCCATATTTCAACAGGCGGATTGCCGAAGGTCGGGATCCGCTGTTTGCAATGTCGCTTCGACAAGGGCTTGCCTGATGACGAAACTGAGCTTTGGCGCGCATCCCTATCTGCTGGGCTTCGATCAGCTTGAAAGGCTGGTGGAACGCACTGCGAAATCCGGGTCGGACGCTTATCCGCCATATAATATCGAGCAGAAGGGCGAGAATGCCTTTCGAATCACGCTGGCCGTTGCAGGCTTTTGCGAAGAGGATCTGGCGATCACGCTGGAAGACCACGCTCTGGTTGTGCGCGGGCACCAGGGGGCCGATGAGAGCAAGCGGATCTTTCTCTATCGCGGGATCGCCGCACGCGCCTTCCAACGCAGCTTCGTGCTGGCCGACGGGGTCGAGGTGACAGGGGCGGCATTGGAGAACGGGTTGCTGCATGTCGATCTGTCGCGGGCTCAGCCCGAAACGGTGGTGCAGACGATCCCGATAAAACGGAGCTGAGGCAGAAAGGAAACGCGCATGAACACGAAATACGATTTCGACAACGCTGCTCCGGAAGACCGGATCGTCTATGTCCGCGAGGTCGCGGTGGCAGAGTTGCCCGACGAATTGCAGGCTGAACTGAGCGGGGTGGAGCACCTCTATGCGGTCCATGACGGCAATGGCGAGCGCCTCGCGCTGGTCAAGGATCGCCGCATGGCTTTCGCATTGGCCCGGCAGAACGATCTTGCACCCGTAAGCGTGCACTGAATCGACTGGCCAGAGTCCGAAGAAACAGGGGTGATGACAGGGGTGATGACAGGGGGCAGCGACAGGGGGCAGCGACAGGGGCAACGATCAGGCCACCGCCGCTTTTGCCTCGGCCCGCGAATAAAGCACCATCATGCTCAACCCACGGGTCAGGTTCAGCACCATGAGTGCGGCCCATAGCCCATGATTGCCAAAAGCAGGCAGCAGGATCGCCAGGGCCACCACATAGATTGCCACGCAGAACAGCATCGCGTTGCGCATCTCGCGCGTCAGGGTCGCGCCGATGAAGATACCGTCGAGCATCCAGCCCGCAACACCAAGGATCGGTGCGAGCGTGATCCAGGGCAGATACTGACGGGCGGCCTCGCGCACTTCGGGGGCTGTCGTCATCAGGTCGATGATCGCGGGACCGGCGACATGGAAGCTCACGCATAACAGCAAGGCCCCGCCGATTGCCCATTGCGAGGCGATGATCGCCGCGCGCCGCAACCGCGCAACCGAATGCGCCCCGACCGCTTGCCCGACGAGGCTCTCGGCGGCAAAGGCAAAACCGTCGAGCCCATAGGCGGTAACCGAGAGGAACTGAACCAGCACCTGATTGGCCGCCAGCGTCACATCCCCCTGACCGGCCCCGACAAACATGAAGGTGGTAAAAGCGCCCTGCAACAGGATCGAGCGCAGCATGATATCGCTGTTGACCCGCGCCATGATGCCCAGCTTGACCCGGTCGAAGATCGTCCGCGCCCGCCACAGCCCCCCCGCAAAGGCCGTGCGCGTCAGGTAAAGCGCCAGGGCGACGCCACCCCATTCCGCGATCAGCGTGGCGCTGGCCACTCCTTTCACCCCCCAGCCGAGGCCCAGCACGAACAGCAGATCCAGCGTGACATTGACCGCGTTCATCCCGACTTGCAGCATCAACACCGAGCGCGTTCGCTCCAGCGCGATCAACCAGCCGGTAAAGGCGTAAAGCGCGATGGTCGCGGGTGCTCCCCAGATCCGGATCCGCAGATAGGCGCGGGCCAGCACCTCGACATCGGCACTTGCCGGGACGAGTCGAAAGGCCCCCCAGAACAGTGGAACCTGCAACATGATCAGCCCAAGCCCCACGCTGGCCGCGATGATCAGCGCCCGCATCAGCCCGGCCGAAACCTCGACCCTGTCACCATTGCCATGCGCCTGGCTGACCAGCCCCGTCGTGCCCATCCGCAAGAAGCCGAAGATCCAGTAGAACGAGGACAGGATCACGGCACCGATCCCGACCGCACCGATCGGTTCCGGCAGACCGAGTTGCCCCACCACGCCGGTATCGACCACACCAAGGATCGGGATCGTGGCATTCGAGATGACGATGGGGGCGGCGATCCTCATCACCCGCGCATGGGAGATCTCAGTCATCGACATCCCGGGGTGGCATCAGAAAATGCCCGGTGGCCTGCGCGAACAGCCGGGTTCGATTGTCCTGCCAGGCTTCGACATGCACGCTGGCATAGCGACGCCCCGAGCGATTGACCCGCGCCCGCGCATAGGCATCGCGGGGCAGCCCGGAGCGCATGTAATCGACAGTGAAATCAATCGTCCTGGGCAGGCGCGGCATGTTCATCGGATCAAGCTGATCGAAGGCGATCCGGCCCGTCTCGATATCCTCCCACAGACAGGACCAGCTCAACTCGATGATCGCCGCGACCTCCAGAAAGGCCGCCGTTGCACCGCCATGCAGCGCGGGCAGGGCCGGGTTGCCGATCAGTTTCTCGTCGAAGGGCAGGATCGCGGTCAACTCATCGCCGCGCCGGTCGAACCCGATGCCGAGGAAGCGTGCATAGGGGATCGACTCGCCAAGGGCACGCAATGCGCTGTCGCGGCGCTGCTTTACCTGCTGGACGGGCTCCGGACGCGGGCGTGTCATTTCGTTTTCTTCCGGCGCACAAGGGTAAAGGCGCCATTGGCGGTGGCGACCGGCAATTCCTTCTCCTCGTCATGGGCGATGGCGCGCACGAAGGCGATGGAGCGCGTGACATGATAGCATTCGGCCCGCGCGGTGATCCGGTGACCGGGTGTGGCGGGCCGCATGTAATCGATGCGCAGATCCAGCGTCGCGGTGGTCGCGCCCGCTTGCGGGTGGCTCATCACCGCCGCGCCTGAACAGGTATCGAGCAAGGCCGAAACCGCACCGCCATGGACCACTCCGCTGCGCGGGTCGCCCACCAGTTTCGCGTCATAGGGCATCGACAGAACAGCCCGGCCCGGCGCGATCTCGTCCATCTGCATCCCAAGCGCCTCGGAATGCGGGATCGCCGCGATGAATTGTAGGGCCTGGTCCGGAACCGCCGTGTCTTCGTCACTCATCTCACTCGCCCCCATCACTCGCCCCCATCACATTTGCGCCGACTATGGGGGCAATCGGGCGCACGCGCAAGGCCATGTCCGCAACCGCTTGAAGCCATCGCGCGACCGCGCTAGATTCCGTTTCGGGAGGCATCCGATGTCCGATTTGCTGCCATTCAAGGAGATGTGCGCCAGTGGCTTGAAATCTATGACCAGAAGGGCACCGAAGAGCAAAACCGCGTCTTGGTGGAGTTTGCGGACCGGCAGCTTGGCGTGCTGGCCAGGCAAAAGCAGGATCTGGAAATCGCGATTGGTGATCTGAGACGATTGCGTGATCAGGTGGCCCGCACTCTTGAGCCCTGAACCAAATCCTGAACCATTCGCAAACAGGTTCCCTTACGTCAGCGGCCGCCGGAGGAGGTCATGGACGGATATGGGACGGATATGGGACGGGTATCGTGTGCCGTCTGGTGGATGTCGGGTGGATCGGGACTTTCCTGACCCTGAGGTAAACGTTTGCGGGCATCACATCAGCCGAATTGTGACGCCACGTTATGGTGACGCCAGCATGATCTTCCCGTGTAGGTGTGGGGTCAGGCAATCGAAGACCTGACCGGGCAGATCGGCCGGGCGGAAGAGCAACTGGACAAGAGAGCAACTGGACAAGGCGCGCCATACCGACGCGGCCGGATCCGTGATGACAAGGGAAGCAAGCCATGTCGAGCTATATCGCCAACATCCAGGACATGCAGTTCGTGCTGCACGAGGTTCTGAAACTGTCCGAAGCCGGGGTGCCCGGCTACGAGGATCTGGACCGGGACTTCACCGGGGCCGTTCTGGAGGCGGCCGGCAAGGTCAGTTCCGAAGTGCTCGCACCGCTCAACGAAGTGGGCGACCGGGAGGGTTGCGTGCTCGAAAACGGCGTGGTGCGCACGCCCAAAGGGTTCGACGCGGCCTTCAGGGCAATGAAGGAGGGGGGCTGGACCGCGCTCGATTGCGACCCCGAATATGGGGGTCAGGGCATGCCCTACCTGCTGAACTGTGCAGTGGGCGAGATGTTCATCTCGTCCAACATGGCGTTCAACATGTATCAGGGCCTGACCCATGGTGCCTGTTCGGCGATCCACGCCCATGGCACGGATGAGCAGAGGTTCACCTACCTGCCCAGAATGGTAACCTGCGACTGGACCGGCACGATGAACCTGACAGAGCCGCATTGCGGCACCGATCTGGGCCTGATGCGGACCAGGGCGGACCCGCAAGATGATGGTTCCTACCGGATCTCCGGTACCAAGATCTTCATCTCGGCAGGCGATCATGACCTGTCGGAAAACGTGATCCACCTCGTTCTGGCCAAGGCCCCGGGCGGCGGCGAGGGCACCAGGGGGATCAGCCTTTTCATCGTGCCGAAATTCCTGATCAACAAGGACGGCTCTCCGGGCGCGCGCAATGCGGTGTCCGTCGGCAAGCTCGAAGAGAAGATGGGTATCCACGGCAACGCGACCTGCGTGATGAACTATGATGGCGCAAGGGGCTGGTTGCTGGGCGAGCTGCACAAGGGCATGCGGGCAATGTTCACCATGATGAACGAGGCGCGGCTGGGGGTGGGCCTGCAAGGCTACGCTGTTGCCGAGGGTGCCTATCAACACGCCGTGGCCTATGCCAGGGACCGCTTGCAGGGCCGCGACGTGACCGGTGCGAAAGCCCCCGAAAAGGCTGCCGATCCGATCATCGTTCACCCCGATGTCCGCCGCAATCTGATGGATCAGAAGAGCTTTCTCGAAGGGGCGCGCGCCTTTACCTTCTGGGGGGCGCATCTGATCGACCGGTCGCACAGGATGAACGACGCCGAGGCAGAGGGCCTGATCTCCCTGATGACACCGGTGATCAAGGGGTTCCTCACCGACAAGGGTTTCGAAACGGCTGTTGCCGCACAGCAGGTTCTTGGCGGCCACGGCTATGTCGAGGACTGGCCGATGTCGCAATTCGTGCGCGATGCGCGGATCGCGATGATCTACGAGGGTGCGAACGGCATCCAGGCGCTTGATCTGGTGGGCCGCAAGCTCGCTCAGGATGACGGCCGACACATGATGGCCTTCTTCGAGATGGTCAGGACCGAGTGCAAGGCGCATGACGATGACGCGCGCATGAAGCCGTTCACCGACGCGCTGAAGACGGCCTCGAAACAGCTTCAGGCGGCGGGCATGTTCTTCATGCAGAACGGAATGAAAAACCCGAACGCCGCGCTGGCGGGATCGTATGACTTCATGCACCTGATGGGTCATGTCTGCCTTGCCCTGATGTGGACGCGGATGGTCCGGGCGGCCTTCGTGGCGCTCGATGGCGGCGCATCGGACAAAGCCTTCTACGAGGGCAAGATCGCCACCGGGCGCTATTATATGGCCCGCCAGCTGCCGGCCTGCGCGATGCATCTGGCGCGGATCGAAAGCGGCGCGGATCCGGTGATGGCGTTGGCAGAGGACCAGTTCTGATCTTGGTGCGAACCTGCAAGATTCAGCGACGGGCTCGGGCCCGCCGCTCTGAATCGCTTGCCGGGGCTGTCATGAGCATCGTTGCATCAATCGCACGAGATCCCGGCAAAACATTGCGCGTCACCCCGCTTTTCCCTCGCGCAGACATGATTTCCGCGCTAGGAAAAGGCCGGATGTGACGAAGAGTTCCCGGGGACAGTGCATGAAACGGATCGTGGGCGGTATCGGTATCACGGCATTGCTGGCGGCCCTGGGCTTTGCCCGGAATGCCACATCCGAACCGACACTGCTCTGGAGCACAGGCACGCAGGGCAGTCCCGGCGCGATCGACACGCCCACCGCCGGGGCCTATCGCGACGGCGAGGTGGTCGGCTCGGTCTCGGGCCATTCGGTCAGCCAACGTGCAAATTTCAGTTTTCAGGTCTTTCCGCCTCTGACCGCGACGGTGCGTTTCTCGCGCGAGAAGGGTCAGGGTGCAGGCGGCACCCATGCCAATGACCTCAACCTCGATCTGCATCTGCAACTGCTGCGGGAAAAGGGCTGGCGGCCGGCGTTCGCGGTCGGGATGCGCAACATCATGGGCAATCGAGACAACGGGGGAGACAACGCGTCGGAATATCTCGTCGCGAGCAAGACACTCACCCCACGCCTGCGCGCTTCGGCCGGTATCGGCTGGGGCCGCCTCGGCTCGGACGGGACCTGGTCGGACGGGATCTGGGGCGGCGGCACCCGCCCGGCAGGCAGCACCGATGGCGGGTTCGACAGCGATTCCTGGTTCAAGGGACCGGCAGGCCCCTTCGCCTCGATCGAGTGGCAAGCCAGCGAAAAACTGACACTGAAGGCGGAATACAGTTCGGATGCCTATTCGGCCGAGGTCGCCCATGCGGGTTTCGACCGCAAGACGCCCATCAATATCGGGGCCGATTATCGTCTTGGCAACACTACCTCGGTCTCGGGCTACCTGTTGCATGGCTCGAAGATCGGCTTCCAGTTCAATATCGCACTTGATCCGCGTGAGCCGCTCGCGCCCTCGGGGTTCGAGGCGGCACCGGTTCCCGTTCGTCCACGCCCTTCACCCGCCAGGGATCCGGGCGCATGGTCAACCGACTGGGCCAGCGATCCGACCGCTGAACCTGCGATCCAGAAATCCATCTCGGACGCGCTGCGCCAGGACGGGCAGGTTCTCGAATCCATGCGCCTGACCGCGCAGTCGGTCGATGTCCGCGTGAGCAACGAGACATGGCGCGCCAACCCGCAGGCCATCGGCCATACCGTGCGGATCCTGACGCGCGCCCTGCCGGCTTCGGTCGGAACGATCAGGGTGACGCTGGTCAGGCACGGGATGCCGGCTTCGACAACCACGTTTAGCCGCTCGGATCTCGAAAAGATGGAGAACGGCCCCTCGAAGCAAATCGCCGCCGTGGTGAAGATCGGTGAAGCGCGGACCGGATCGACGGGCTACACCCGCACGCCGGGCCTCTATCCGCGTCTGGCCTGGGGCATCGCGCCCTATCTGGAGCTTTCGCCTTTCTCGACCGAGAGCGGCTATCACGCCGATCTGGGTGTCGCACTGAGCGGCAGGTATGAACTGGCACCGGGCCTGGCTCTGGCCGGGGCAATCCGCCAGAAGGCAATCGGCAGTCTGGGCAAGAATTCGAACCCCTCGCCCTCAACCGCACCGCATGTCCGCAGCGATATCCATGAATATCAGAAACATGGTGACCTGACCGTGCCTTACCTGGCGCTGACCTCCTACGCGCGCCCTGCACGGGATGTCTATTCGCGCCTCACCGTCGGCCTGCTGGAACGGATGTATGGCGGGATCTCAGGCGAGATGCTGTGGAAACCGGTTGACAGCCGCCTTGCCGTCGGGGCGGAGGTGAACTGGGTCAGGCAGCGTGATTATGACCAGCATTTCAGCTTTCTCGATTACAACACGATGACCGGCTTCGTCTCGGCCTATTACGACTTCGGCAATGGCTATGCCGGCGCACTGGATGTCGGGCGTTACCTGGCTAGGGATTGGGGCACGACGCTCTCCTTCGAGCGGCAGATGGCCAATGGCTGGAAGCTGGGCGCATGGGCGACCTTCACCGACATGTCGGGCTCCGAATTCGGTCCCGGCAGGTTCGACAAGGGCATCCGCCTGACAATCCCGCTGGGCTACGCGACCGGCTCGCCCACACTGGCAGGCGTCAGCACCACGATTCGCCCCCATGTGGGCGATGGCGGCGCCCGGGTGAACGTGCGTGGACGCCTTTATGAGACACTTGAAGGCTCCCATCAGGGGGCGCTCTATCGCGACTGGGCGAGGGTCTGGAGATGAACCTGAATGTCCGGCATCTTGCCCCCGCCCTGATCGCCCCCGCTCTGATCGCCATTGCCCTGGGTGCCTGCAGCCATGACAGCGCGGGCGTGCAGGAGCGTAAAGTCGGTGGAGGCGCCGCCGTGAAAGCCGCGCTCGGCTCGATCCTGTCCGGACACAAGGCAAAGGCGGCAGGCACCGCCGCGGCACCCGGTGCAGATGCCCTGGCCGCAGCCGCCCTGCGATCGCTGCAAGGCCCGGTGATCATGATCACCTTCGAGGCCGCCCCCACCGCCCCGATGATCGGCGGCATGGTCGGACAGAACGGTATGATGCGCAGCTATCGGACTTCCGGCAAGCGTGGCTTCGTGCTGCGCGGCGGGCTTCTGGCCGCAACGCGCGGCTTCGGACGTGATCTGATGTCAGCCACGACCGGTGCCGCCGATCAGCTGATCCGCAACGCGAAAAGCGGCACAGCCAGGCGTGTCTATCGCTATCTCGACGGGGCGGGTCTCGAACGTCCCCTGCCCGTCACCTGCACGATCCAGCCTGCGGGCAGGCTCACCCGGGCAGCGATCACCGCCACGCAGGTCGCCGAACATTGCGAGGGCTCGGGTGCGAAGATCGACAATTCCTACCTTGTGGCCAACGGCACGATCCTGGCCTCGCGCCAATATGTCGGCCCGGCGATGGGCTACGTGTCGATCCAGCAACTGCGCAACTGATCGCACGGTTCTTTGATCGCCCGGTCCTTGCCACGGTCCTTACCCGAGGGCCTTGCCCGCACAGCAAAAAGCCCCCGCCAAGGCGGGAGCTTTTGGGCGCGGCTCTTCAAGATCACGCGTGCGAGCCTGTCCCTGGACAGGAAACAAACCAAGAGGAAACCGGGGCAACCGCCCCGGCTCCTTGTAATCCGGGCCGTCCGAATCAGTTGTTCGACGCGGCAACCGCAACGGCAGCCAGCAGCAGAACCGGGATGATGATCCCTGCATTCGAGGGCGGCGGGGTTTCTTCAACAACCACAACAGGCTCCGGCTCGACGACCGGGGCGGTGTAGCCGCCAGCGAAAGCAGCCGAACCGGTGAGGCCAAGAGCCAAGGCGATGGTAGCGATCTTTTTCATAGTAATCTCCGTCATTACCGTTAAGGAGCCACTGAGAATCCAGCAACGTCGCGGCTGACAGTTGCACAGCCTGCGAGGATTGCAAGGAAAAATCCGAATCCCTCTTTACGAGGCTGCGTGAACTGTTGCAGTTTGGCACATACAAGGTGCCAAATATACCCGTTTCGCCATTGATTGCATGTCATCAGACCTGACGGCGCTGGCAAGCGGTGCGGGATTTGGGTTCCATTTCGAAAGTTTGGCCGGAATCGGAATCGGCGCAGACGGATCACAGCCATCGGGAAACACCCGAACAATCGCAACAGACGAGGATGGGACAAGATGAAAATCGCGATGATCGGCACCGGCTATGTGGGCCTTGTCTCGGGGGTATGTTTTTCGGATTTCGGCCATGAGGTGATCTGCGTGGACAAGAACCCCGCCAAGATCGAGATGCTTGAGAACGGAGAGATTCCGATCTACGAGCCGGGGCTTGATGCGCTGATGGCGAAGAATGTCGAAGCCGGGCGCCTGAGCTTCACCGGCGACCTGAAAGCGGCCGTCGATGGCGCGGATGCGGTCTTCATCGCGGTGGGCACACCGACCCGGCGCGGCGATGGCCATGCCGATCTGAGCTATGTGATGGCCGCCGCCGAAGAGATCGCGCAGGCCCTGACCGGCTATGCCGTGATCGTTACCAAGTCAACCGTTCCGGTGGGAACCAACCGCCAGGTCAAGCAGACCATTCGCAAGGCCAATCCGCAGGCCGGGTTCGATGTGGCCTCCAATCCCGAATTCCTGCGCGAGGGGGCGGCGATCGACGATTTCATGCACCCCGACCGGGTCGTGGTCGGTATCCAGTCCGAACGCGCGCAAGAGGTGATGGGCGACATCTACCGCCCGCTCTTTCTGCGTGACTTCCCGATCCAGTATACCGATCTCGAAACGGCGGAGATGATCAAATACGCGGCCAATGCCTTCCTTGCCACCAAGATCACCTTCGTCAACGAAATCGCCCGGCTGTGCGAGAAGGTCGGCGCGGATGTGAAACAGGTTTCCAGGGGGATGGGCCTCGACGGGCGGATCGGCAACAAGTTCCTCCATGCGGGACCCGGCTATGGCGGTTCATGCTTTCCCAAGGATACGGCGGCGCTGGCGCGGATCGGTCAGGACCATTCCTGTCCGATGGAGATTGTCGAGACCGTCATCAGGGTCAATGACGACATCAAGCGCCGGATGATCGACAAGATCGTCGATCTGTGTGACGGCTCGCTCAATGGCAAGACCGTCGCGGTGCTGGGCGTCACATTCAAGCCAAATACCGATGACATGCGCGAAGCTCCTGCCCTGACGATCGTGCCCGCGCTGGTGGGTGGCGGCGCCAGGGTCAAGGTGGTGGATCCCCAGGGCAAGCGCGAGGGTGAGACCCTGCTGCCGGGCGTCTTGTGGGTCGAAGATGCCTACAAGGCAGCAGCCAAGGCCGATTGCGTGGTGATCCTGACCGAATGGAATGAATTCCGCGCGCTTGACCTGAAGAAACTGGCGCGCAAGATGGAAACGCCCCGCATGGCCGACCTGCGCAACATCTACAGCGCCAGGGACGCCAGGAAGGCCGGTTTCGAGGGATATGTGGCGGTCGGCCGCCAATACCCTTCCAGTTCCTGAAATCCGAAACGCTTCGCAGCCGCCTGCTGCGGGGCATTTTCAGCTCCCGGCACGATGAAGCGCATGCGTGCAGCTCGCCAGACTGTCTGTCAGTGCGTGCGGGGGAAGGTTGCAGCAGCGCGCTTTTTTGCGGAGCGGGCTGTCAGCCGCCCCCGGACACCGCCTTGACACCCTGTTGCTGCCTCGACATCCGGTGATCTGGTCTCATGGGTGGGTTTATTCGGCGGGTTTATTCGGCGGGTCCATTCGAAAGCGCCGATCAGCCGCTCGGTGGCCTGCTTGCGGGTCCTGTCATTGGCCGAAGACAAGATCAGGAACACCCAACGCATGAAATCGGTCAACGGCAAAGCCGAATTAACACGCGAGATGGCCTTCCCGAGGCCCTTGACAATATCCAAAGGATCGTCCAGAGTTGGACACAAGTGCCCCATGGCCAGACGCCATATCAATCATTCTGCCAAAGACAGAAGAATACTGTGACTTCCTTCTGGTGCGGGGTTGTTTCCCGAGAGCATATCAAGCGCGGTGAAAGCGAAGGCTTCTGCCAGGTCTGCCACGGCAAACGCTCACCGCTGGACCGTATGGCTCTCGCAGACGGAATTGTCTTCTACTCACCGACAATCGTGTTTCGCGGCGCCGAAAAATGTCAGGCATTTACTGCAATAGGAGAGGTCGTCGGGCCGCGGTCCTACCAATTTCAGATGGCGCCTGATTTCGCACCGTTTCGACGGGATATAGCTTATTTCGACGCAACGGATGCCCCCATTCGCCCCATGCTTGATGAGCTTGAATTCACGCGTGGAAATACGAACTGGGGCTACAAGTTCCGCTTTGGTCATTTTCAGATCAGCCGACACGACTTCGAGCATATCGCCAAGGCAATGATCTGCGGAGATGTGTGGCGTGATCGCTTTGCCGAGGGAAAAAAGCAGTGATGCAGCGGCATCGCGCCCGCTCACGTTCCAACTGTTGGCAAACAGGCTCGTCACCAGCCAGGCACCGCTGCAGACAGCGCGATCAGCGTGTCAGGACCCCTAGGCCAGCCTTTGCACCGATCTTGTCCAGAATCGCCCGCGCCAAAGAACACGCTCCCCGGAACGCTGATGCCGAACAGATTGCGCGGATCCAGACCAAAAAGCCGCACCTGATCCAGCGCCCAGAGGAACAGATCGGCCAGCGCACCGGTGACGATATGTTGCAAACGACCATGTATCCTAGCTCTCCGTCATCGCTTTGTGCGTATCCTGACTGGCCAGCCAGTCGGGCAAGGCGCCAATATCGGGCAATATCACCTCTGCCATGGGGGTCAGTTCATCGGCACGGGCCGGACCCGTCAACACGCCGACCGCGCGCATCCCGGCGGCCCGTGCCGCGTGCAGGTCGTGCAGACTGTCCCCGACCATCACGACGGCTGCGGGCACCACGCCCACGAGATCGGCAAAGGCCAGCAATGGCTCCGGGTCCGGCTTCGCCCCGTGACCGCTGTCATAGCCGATGATCTGGTCGAACTGCGCACTGATCCCTGCCCGTTCAGCTTGGTTGCGTGCCGTCGTTTCCGCATCATTGGTGCAGATACCAAGCCGCAGCCCGGTCGCGCGCAACTCTGCCATAAGTTCTCGCAATGGCACGGGTTCGGCAAGGGGCACCTGCCGCGCTTCCCGTTCGAGTTCCGCAATCAGCGCGGTACGATCACGTCCGGGCAGATATGGCAGCAGCAGATCGGCAACTTCGGCCACTGTTCCGGCGATCACCGGCGAGGCCGGATCGAACGCCCCGCAGCGCAGGTCAAACCCGATCGCCGCCGCCAGTGCCTGCGCATGTGCACGCTCTCGCGCCATCGCGGAAATGCGTGCCTTGGCCCATGCGCCCCAGGTCGCGTCGAAATCGCAAAGCGTGCCGTCCTTGTCGAACAGAACGGCCCGTATCGTGGTATCTTGCATGACAGCATGTCTCCCTTGGATGTCAGACGGCCCTGCCTGACTGCTCTACCTGGCAACTCAGGTCCAGTGGCGCAGATCGCCACGCCCCAGAACGACCCGTGCCTGCATCAATGCCTCTGGCGGTTCGTTCAGCGCCGCGGCACAGTCCAGCACCCGTGCATCCTCTTGTGTCACATAGTCAAGCACGCCGCACAGGAAAGCGGGCTCGCTGGCCTGTGCGCGTAATCCCCTGGCTGAAACGCCCGTCATTGTCATGAAACCGTCGATCAGCCCATCCTCGCCGACCAGCCAGCCAAGCACGTTGATCGCCAGTACCTGAGCAGTTTCTTGCCGCATCGTGACTTGTACCCGTATAGAGGAAATGTTAACTTTTGACCGATATCTCCCGGCTACAGTCAGAACGCTGTAGCCTGCCGGGAGTCAAGACAAGAATGTCTGGTGCCATCCTGATCGTGGATGATGTGGCGACCAATCGCATTGTAATGAAAGCCAAGCTTTCAGGTGCGCGGTATGCGACGCTGCAGGCTGCCACCGGCAAGCAGGCGCTGGAACTGGCCGCCACCGAGCAGCCCGGCTTGATACTTCTGGACATTCACCTTCCGGACATGGCCGGAACCGACATGATCACGCGTCTGCGCACGATGCCGGCCACGCGCAACCTGCCCGTCCTGGCGGTAACGACCCGTGGCGACCCGGCATTGCGCCTTGATCTGTTACACGCGGGAGCAAACGACGTTCTGGTGAAACCTGTGAACGAGCAAGTGCTTCTGGCACGGATGCGCAGCCTGCTGCGTGCACATGGCGCGGATGAGGAATTCGCCTTGCGCGAACTGACCTTTCAGGAGTTGGGGTTTGCCGAGGCGCGGCAGGATTTCGCCACTGCGGCCTGTATCGCACTGATTGCGGCCCGGCGCGAAACCGCCTTGCGCTGGAAGGCTGAGCTTGGGCGGTTCATGCCGGGTGACCGGCTTTCCGTCCTGACGCGAGAGGATACACTGGCGGTCGCAATCGATGGACCGACACCGGACATATTCCTCATCGAGGCAGATCTTGCCCGCCCCGCCCAAGGCCTGCGACTGATGTCCGAACTGCGCTCGCGTCCCGAAACACGCTATTCGGTGATCTTCATCGCCAGCCCGCCAGCAGCAAATGAGACACGTGCGACCGCACTTGATCTGGGGGCGAACGATCTGCTCTCGGACGAGTTGTCCGCTGTCACGGCTGAGGAGGCCGCACTGAGAATGCGCGCGCAACTGGCCCGGAAGCGTCTGTATGACCGGCATCGCGCGACACTTGACCATGGGCTGCGCCTGGCGACAACGGACCCTCTGACCGGGTTGTATAACCGTCGCTATGCCGCAACGCATCTCAACCGCATGGCCGAGCATTCGTTGCGCACCGAACGTCCTTTCGCGGTGATGTTGCTTGATCTCGATCACTTCAAGTCCGTCAATGACACCCACGGACATAGTGCAGGCGATCAGGTGTTGCGCAGCATCGCGCAACGGCTGCGCGACAACATGCGCAATATCGACCTGATTGCACGCATAGGTGGTGAGGAGTTTCTTGCCGCGATGCCGGATACCACGCTCGAAGAAGCCCATACCACAGCGCAGCGATTGCGTGCACTGATTGAGCACACATTGGTATATCTGCCCGATGGGACCAGGATTTCGATCACCGTTTCGATCGGGTTGGCGCTCGGCAAACATTGCGGGACCGACCTTCAGGCCCTGATCGATCAGGCGGACGCCGCGCTGCTTGGCTCCAAGGCAACGGGTCGCAATCAGGTCACGATTGCCCGCCATACCGATGCAGTTTGATACCCCTGTGCAGGAAAAAGGCGATGACCGATGTCGTAAAGCCCCCCTGCTTGCTTGATATTTCTCGCCTCACACCCAAGCCAGCAAGGCTCATGGTTTTCAAGCTGGTCATGGGCCGCCACAAAATCATGGCAGCGGCTGAACGACGAAAATACAGGTGCCAATGGTTGCCGACGGCGCTGCCATCACCACCACGCAAGATCAACGCACCGCCGGATCATGCGTGTCACCCAGGTTCGAGCATGGCTCCGGTGCGCAACTTTGTGTGCCTTTGATGCGCCATGGTGCTTGCATGCAGCAGTCTGGGCGGTTAAGGGGGACAGGCATGCGGGTGTAGCTCAATGGTAGAGCCGCAGCCTTCCAAGCTGAAGACGTGGGTTCGATTCCCATCACCCGCTCCGCGGCTATCAACTGTAAACCTTTACACTTGATCTGACGTTTACCGGATGGTGTCGCATATGTTGGTGTCGCTTGTCGCGTGCCTGGGGTTTTTGGCGGGCCGAGCGGATCCGTCGCTGTGCGGTGCAGGCGCTGACGGTGAGATCACTGCAGACCGGGACGAGCGTTTCCAGCGTCATGTATCGACCGCGCTGAACGGTCCACGGTTGTTGTTTGACACAGAAATCTGCAGTACCCGGAAGAGGCTGGGGGTTCCCGGAAGATGCCGGACAGGTCTTTAAAATAAAAACAGAAAACAAAAAATTTGGCCTGTGTTTCGGGCGCGGTGGCTTGTCCTTCAGTACGGGCGAAATACGGGGTATTTGGGCGTGGCGGGGCCTGGTGCAGGCTCTGATGGCGAGCGGGACAAACACTGTTCAAACGGTTGTTTTAACGGGGTTTTGAACAAGGGTTTCATGGCTCTGCACATTTTCCGAACATAGTAATGCGCTTCTAGGGTCTGTGGACAATTATTTTGAGGCGATGAGGGCTGCTACGAGGTACCAACTTGCTGCGTCACTGCAATCGGTTTTATCGTATCTTGTGGCTATCGCTCTGAACTCTTGAGAGTGTCCGGTCTTCTGTGTATGAGTAAATTGGCCCATGCTTCCAATTTGAAGGAGCATGACGACAATGACGATTTCCAAGGAAGTGCTGGACGAACTGTTGAGCGGGGTTGACCGCCCCGAGGATTTGCTGGGCGACAAAGGCCTCATGAAGGAACTGAAGGTTCGTTTCATGGAGCGGATGCTGGGCGCGGAGCTGACCGAACACCTTGGCTATGAGCCGGGGGAGGACCCTGCCGAGCAAAGCAACCGCCGCAACGGCACGTCACGCAAGACGGTGAAGGGCAATGACGGTGCGCTGCTGATTGATGTTCCGCGCGACCGGGACGGCAGTTTTGAGCCTGAACGGATCAAGACAGGCCAGACCCGGATCGACGGGATGGACGACAAAATCATCGGTCTTTATGCTGCCGGACTATCGATCCGCGATATCCGGGCCCACCTTGAAGAGGTTTACGGCCTGAAGGTGTCCGCCGATCTTGTTAGCCGGGTCACCGACGCGGTCTTGGAAGAGGTCTCAGACTGGCAAAACCGCGCCCTGGAGCCGATGTACCCCATCGTTTTTCTCGATGCCCTACGCGTCAAAATCCGCGATGCGGAAAGCCGTCAGGTCAAAAACAAGGCGGTTTACGTGGCCCTGGGCGTCACCCCGGAAGGCGAGCGCGAGGTTCTGGGGCTCTGGATCGCCGCCAATGAGGGGGCTAAATTCTGGCTCTCGGTGATGAACAATCTGCGCAATCGTGGGGTTGAAGACATCCTGATTGCCGTTGTCGACGGCCTCAAGGGCTTCCCTGATGCGATCAATGCCGCCTTTCCAGATACCACCGTACAAACCTGTATCGTGCATCTGGTGCGCCACTCCCTGAACTTCTGTGGCTGGAAGGACCGCAAGACCGTCGCCAAAGACCTCAAGCGGATTTATCAGGCAACCAATGACACCGAGGCCGAGAAGGCACGCGCTGATTTTGAAGCCGAATGGGGGCAAAAATACCCGTCAATCGCCCCAAGCTGGCGGCGCGCCTGGCAGGAAGTCATCCCGTTTTTTGCTTTCCCGCCGGCGGTCCGCAAAATCATTTACACCACGAATGCGATTGAAAGCCTCAACCGCGGGATACGCAAAACAACAAAAACGAGGGGTAGTTTCCCAACAGACGATGCCGCAACCAAGTTGATTTACCTCGCCATCCGCAGCTTCGAGAGAACAGGCAGGGCCGTCCGGGAATGGGTTGCTGCCCGAAACCAATTCGCTAGCCTATACCCCGAGCGGTTCAACAAATGACCCGCTAAACTCGCATGGGCTAAACCTCATACACAGAGTTTCGGATACTTCCGAACTCTTTGATTTTTGCAAAGTAGTTTTCCACCAGATGCCGCCACTTGTAGAGCTCCACGTCATATTCGCGCTGGATTTTGCGATTGGCTTTGGGCGGGATCACGGCGGTTGCACCGCGCTCGTCGAGGTCTTCCAACAACCAATCCGCATCAAACGCCTTGTCCGCGAGCAACGCATCAAAAGAAACGCCTTTGATCAACGGCGCGCCACCCTTCATGTCATGCGCTTGTCCCGGGAGCAGCAAAAAGCGCATCAGATGGCCGAGTGCATCCACCAATGCCACGATTTTTGTCGTCAACCCACCGCGCGAGCGCCCGATGGCCTGAGCCTGAGATCCCCTTTTGCGCCGGTTGCCTTCTGGTGAACCTGAACGATGGTGCCGTCAATGAGCGCATATTCGAGGTCGGGGTCACCGCTCATAGCTTTGAAAAGACCCTCAAACATGCCCGACTTGGCCCACCGACGAAATCGCCGGAACTGGCTGTTCCAATGGCCAAAGGCGGGTGGGAGATCACGCCATGGCGACCCGGTGCGTACCCGCCAGAAAACCGCTTCCAAAAACAGTCGATTGTCCTTTGCCGGTGCTCCGGCATCACTGACCTTGCCAGGAAGATGTGGCTCAAGCCGTTGCCACAAGGCATCCGACACCACAAAGCGCTGCTCGTTCATTCAAACCTCCATTTTGGATGCTTGAAGCAGAAATCACGCCAAATGAAAATCCTAAATGTCCACAGACCCTAAGTTATTCTTAGCGCTTCTATGTTGGTCTAATCCCTTTGAAAAAAGGGTTTTTCGTATTCATCTTTCCCGATCCGTGATCTGGAACATAGAAGTGATTTTCGCATATTTGATGAAAATCAAGGTGTTTCGCGGCAATGCCCGGCTCGCGTTTTTGCCTTGGGGTTGTGCCGCCGCGCGATCATGGGCGGCCCTTCCCCTCGGGCGGGAGACGTCAGCGCGCTCAGGCCCCGCACTTCCCCGCGCCGGGATTGGCCATGGCGTCCCTCAGGCGTTTGCTCAGATTGTATTCGACCAGGGGCATGGCCACTGCGATCTCGTCGGGATCGGAGACGTCCGAGACACGGGTGACCAGGTCGTTGAACATGATGGTGGCTTCGGCGGTCAGACTTGCGGGCGGGAGTGTGACATTCGCATCGCGCAACATCGTCGCGGCGACATTGGCCAGCCGTTCGAGCAGATCGGGATCGGGCTTCGGACGGGCGGCGGTCTCGGCGGCGTCGGTCGGGCTGTGGCGCAGCGATCTGATTTCATCGCGCAGGGATTCGGTTTCGGCTCGCATCATGGCGGCAACCTCATCGCGCGGGAGTGTCGTGGCGGCGCGGGCTTCGATGGCCTGGACCGCCTCGGCCACGCTGGCCCCCTCGGACAGGCCGAGGCGACGGGCCAGATCGGGCGAGAGCGGCGGGGCCACCTGGCCCTTCTGCTCCCCGAGGTCGGGCAATCGGGGATCATCAAGATCAAATTCGGGCAGGCGTGGCCCGAAATATAGTTGCAGGTCAAAATAGTCTGACAATGCCCGAAGTTTGTCGATGCTCGGAAGCCTTCCGGCACGGATATCCCTGATCAGCCCATCGTGCCCGACAATGTCCATAGACGCCTGACGGCCGGAAACACCTTTAGCGGAGAGTGCACTCTCGATAACAGTGCGCAGCCATTCGCTTGCTTCTTCAGTATATCGTTACAACCATACCTTCGTTGCCTGCGCATCAACAGCTTCGCACCATCGATAGCGCCAGGAAAAGGGGTAAGGCCGCATGAGCGAGACCGACACCCGCCTGCGCGCCTTCCTGGCGCATCTGGACATGCTGGATGCCGAGGATTGGCATGACGCCATCCTCAACGAGAAGTTTGAAACCGGTGGATGTCTCTCTGTGTTCACCGGTGACCCCGGATGGAGATTGCGCCTGCATGGCATCATCTCCGTTGGCGCGACCGAAGATGAGGTGATCGCCAACTGGACAGGCTTCGCCCGCGCGCGCTGCGCGCCGATCGAGACCGAGGATGACGGGTTCGTCACGGTGCACCCGGACATGCCGGGAGGCCAGCCATGAGCGAGGTCGCGGATAGGCCCGCCTGTTCCTCCCCGGGCGGTCATGGTGGATCGGGCGGGTCGGTCGTGTCTGGCGCGTCCCGTCCGGCCCGCATCATGGGCTACCTGCTCAACCGGCTTGAAGGAACGGGTGGCATCCCGGTCGCGGCCTGGTTCGAGGGCCATCTTTACTGGCATTGCCGGACCGATGGACGCCCGGTGATCACGGTCTCGCTTTGCCAGAATGCGCAGGGCGCTTTCCTCTTCGATCAGCTCGCCCCGGCCAGGGTGATGTGCGCGCTGCTCAACGCCCATGACGAGCACAACGCCTGCGATCACATGGCGTGGTGGCGGGTGGTGACCGCCCATGCCGAGGACAGCGGGGGATACCTGCAATGACCGGGCTGGGGTTTATCGTCGAGGGCGGGGCCTGGCGCTGGATCACCCGCAAGGGTGAGCCGCAGGTTGCCGCTCGCAGCAAAGGCGGGCAGTGGGTCTGACCTGCCCCAATTTTCAGGGCCACTCGTAAATCGCGTTTGCTCTTCATTTGTGTGCCATCATTGTGCGGCGTGAGCAATGGGCGCGGGCGCGGAGCCCTCAGAGAGCTCAAGCGGCTGCGCCCATTGCGTTTTGTTGAAGGGTCGCGCTGCCGCGAACGCTTCGGGGGTTTGATATTTCAAGCTGCTGTGGGGGCGTTGTGTGGTGTAATCGATCCTCCGGTTTTCGATGATGTCCCGCGCCTTGCCGATGCTTGTGAACCGGTGCCGGTTCAGACACTCATCCCGGAACCGGCCATTGAAACTTTCGATGTACGCGTTCCGGGTCAGCTTGCCCGGATCGATGAAGTACAGCTGCACACCGTGGTCATCGGCCCGGGCATCAAGGGCGCGACCTCGCAGTTCGGGTCCGGTATCGACGACCAGACTGTCCGGGTATCCACTCGACGACCTTGACGTTCACCTTGAAGCCCTCGCGCACCAGCCTGGCGTGGAGCATGCGGCAGCCATACCTCCTGTGCTTGTCCGACAGTGTGATCAGACGTTCCCGAAGCCGCGCGTGGCGATCCGGGCGCGGCCTGATAGCTCAGACTCGATCTGGATATTCCGGCCAGCCTGCACGCCCGCCGCTGCGTGAATTGATGATCGCGCATCAAGGTCGATACCGCATCCCGGCGAGCGGCAGGCGTTATGAGTTTTTTGCCGGAAGGCCCTTCAACCCGGCAGTGTCGAGCATGGCGTCGGCCAGGAGCCGCTTCAGGTCCGGGGTCTCAGCCTCCAGATCCTTCAACCGGCGCAGCTCTGACACAGTTATGCCGCCATACCTGGCTTTCCACTTGTACAGCGGAGCGTCTGACATGCCGTACGTGCGGCAGAGCTCCGAGACCTTCGCACCGGCCGCATACGCCGGCAAAATCCCGACGATCTGGTCCTCGGTAAATCCTGTTCCTCGGTAAATCGTGACTTGCGCAGTCTTCGTGCTCCTCGTTGCTTTGAACGTTACGAGAACAAACCCTCATTTTGAATGGACCCAAATCTTGCGGGCAGGTCAGGGAGGCCGAAGCAAGGCGTTCGGGCTGGCGCGATTATCCCGAGTGGTCCCGTCAGCGCTCAGGCCAGGGGGGCGGCTGGGAGTATAACTGGCAGCTGTTCCCGATCGCGGCGCGGCGCAAGCTGCTCAGGGATGCGCAGTCGGGGGACGCGCAGGGTGGCGCGCCCGATCCGGCCGATCTGCGCGATTATTACGAGCGCCTGCCGGATGTGGTGAAGGCATCCGGAACTGATCGGCACGATCTTCAAGCTGACGACCGGGCTGTTGTTCTTCCGCCTCGGCTTGATCGCGCTGCGGTGGGTGCTGGTCTCGATGCTCACACCGATCTTGCAGATCATCCGCGCGGCAAGCTGGCTTCTGGTGCTGCTGCCCCGCCTCGGCCGGGCGATGATCGCACTGCTCAACCCGATGAAACTCGTGCGCGGGGCGATGATCGCGATCCGTCTGGCATTTCTCGCCACCGGCATCGGCGCGTTGCTGGCCGGTGTCGCGATGGCAGGCATCTGGATCTACAACAACTGGGAAGGCTTGCAGACCTTCTTTGTCTGCTTCTGGCGCGCCTTTCGAGAGGCCCTTGGCCCGGCTGCGCCCATGCTTGACGCAATCATCGATTATGCCCGCCAGATTTGGGCATGGTTCGCCAACTTGCTCGGCCCGATGGATGCGACCAAGGAGCAGTGGCTGAGTTGGGGCCAGAACGCCGGAGAGGCGCTCGGCCACGTGGTCGGCAATGTTGCGCGCTGGATCGAGCAGAACAAGGGGCTGATCAGCAGCGTCGCCAAACTCTATGCCGGGGTCTTTGCGCTGCGCATGATCTGGCGGTTACCGATGGCTCCGATCCGCACTGCCGGGCGCATTCTGGCGTGGGTGGTAACCGGCCCGATCAAATGGCTCCTGGGTGGCGTTGGTCTGATCACAAAAGCCGTTCTCCGCCTCGGCGTTCTGATACCTTGACACGGGGGCACAATAGCAAAACCGGTCCCCCGCCGACCAAGACAGTCTCATGGCCGCTCCTCCCCGATCAGGGCTCGGCCACCTTGCACGGATTCGAACCGATATGTCAAAGACGGCGATCTCCCCGACCGTAGCGAGATCCACGCGATCTTCGCAGGCTTCACCATCCGCGAGGTGCAGGTCATGTATTCGGCGAACGACAAGGGCAACAAACAGGCCAGCGAACTGCTGATCGGCAATTTCGCGTGGGACGGACAAGGCCAGATCGCCGGACGTCAAAGGGGCATCAACAGGCCGTTGAACATACTGTTTCAGGGCGGTCAAACGCCCGCCCCAAAAAGCACGAGCCACGGGGCAACATCAACCAAAACGCGAAACACGGCAAAAAAACGCGCTGCTGCAGAAATCCGTGGCACGCACTGAAGAAATCCGTGGCGAGCTAAACTCAGTTTGACAGATTTGGTGTCTGACCAGGAGCAGGGCCGTGGGAATAGTGGTTCTATTTCAAGGCCCTGAGACGACGGCAGGCGCGAAATCCGTCAAACCCGAAGGGCGCCGAAAGATGCATGATCTCAGCGCCTCGCTGCCCTTGCCATGACAGCCCGTCGTGGCTTCAGTCAGCAAACCTCTGATCTCACGCATTTTTCGGCGCTGAGCATGCAGGATTAACGGGTCCAGACCCTAGCGGCGCTTGATTGAGGAGGGTCTCGTCTTTCACGCGATCACGCTGGCCGTAGACAGGGGTCCCAACGAAATCCGTCTTCGACGGGCATTCGCGATGCGGCGCGCGGCCTGTTGTCGCTCCGGGCACCGGAGTGCGGCGAACAAAAGGTGTGGTAATATTTACAGATCCCCACGATTTGCCGGACAATTTTCATCCCTTTACCAAGGGGCTTGCGCCCTTCCACATCAGCGGTTTTTGCAATCTGTGCCGAAGGCACTCGGCCCCGGAATGAGAAAGCCCCCTGGTTTTTGAAGCGCAGACCGCGCCAATGAAAAACCAAAACAGCATCAGATCGTGACAGGGCCGGGGTAATCTGCCGGGGTAATCTGCTGGGAAAATCGGGACCGGGACAAGCGGGACCAGGAAAATCGGGACATGGTCGGAGCGAGAGGATTCGAACCTCCGACCCCCTGCTCCCGAAGCAGGTGCGCTACCAGGCTGCGCTACGCTCCGACCGTGGGCGGGGAATTAGCCGGTCGCGAAAGGATTTGCAAGAGGATTTGCAGAAGGCCCTGGCTCAGGGTCTCGCATTGCGGGCGCGAAGCCCTGTGACACGGGCCAGAAGCGACGCTCGCGGGCTGGTCACGGATTCGGGTCGGCCACGTGTGCGCAGCACCGGCTGGTTCTCGGAGACGTCGGGACGTGCTTCGCGGAAGACGATGTAAAGGCCCGATGCGATCACCACCGCCGCACCGGCCAGCGTCGTTCGATCGACACCTTCTCCGAAGATTGACCAGCCATAGAAAACCGCCCAGAGGATCTGCGAATATTGCATCGGGGCGACGATCGTCGCCTCGCCCGCCCGGTAGGCAAGGATCTGGAGGAAAGAGGCGGTCAGGCCGAACACCGCGATCACCGCCATCAGCCCCAGATCGGGCAGTTGCAGCGGAACCCAGACGAACGGCAACGCCGCCCCCATCACGATCACATTGCCCAGAAGGGGCGACAGCAGAAGCACGACCGAGCGTTCCACCCCGCCGATCTTGCGCACGATGACGGATGCCATCGCCCCGCAAGCGGCTGCGAGAATGGCAGCAAAATGGCCCGGTTGCAGATCCGCCTGGCCGGGACGCACCACGATCACGACTCCGATCAGGCCGACGATGACCGCAGCCCAGCGGTGCAAGCCGACCTTTTCGCCAAGGAACGGGATCGACAGTACGGTGATCAGCAACGGCGCTGCGAACAAGAGCGGATAGACCTGCGCCAGGGGCAGGGTCGAGAAGGCATGGAAGGCGCAAAACCCCGCCGCCAGGGCAAAGATCACCCGCGCCACCACCCATCCGGGATGAACCGGGTGCAGGCTGCCCGAGCGCCTGTCGTTGAGCAGGATGATCGACAGCAGCGGAAAGCTGAGAAGGGCTGCAAAGAACACGATCTGAACCGGGGAATAGGTCTGACCGAGATGTTTGATGATCACGTCATGGGTCGCGAAGATCGCCATCGCGGTCAGCGCGAAAGCTGCCCCTTTGCCATTCGATCTGGTCTGCATGCAGCTCCTCCCGTTATCGCGCACATCATGAAGGCCCTTCTCACGGATGCAAGGGGCAATGATGGAGGGCTGCCAAAGGGAACAGGGGCATATCCCTCAGTGCGTGCGTCCCCCAGCGCGTTTCACGGTGCGTTCCGCGTCAGATCAGAGTGCAGCGTCGAGCGCGGCGATGATCCTGTCACCCATCGCGGCAGTGGAGACCGGTGTGCCGCCCTCGGGGCCCAGCAGATCGGCGGTGCGCGCACCGCCGGCAAGCACTTTTTCGATCGCGCTTTCAAGGCGGGTCGCCTCTGCGCCCAGATCGAAGCTGTAACGCAGCGCCATCGCGAAGCTGAGGATACAGGCGATCGGGTTCGCCTTGCCCTGCCCGGCGATGTCGGGGGCCGAGCCGTGCACAGGCTCATACATCGCTTTCGGGCGGCCATTGGCCATCGGTGCACCAAGCGACGCCGAAGGCAGCATCCCGAGCGAACCGGTCAGCATCGCGGCCGCATCCGAGAGAAGGTCTCCGAACAGGTTGTCGGTGACGATCACATCGAACTGCCTGGGCCAGCGGCAGATCTGCATCGCGCCGGCATCGGCATACATGTGGCTCAGTTCGACCTCGGGATAATCCTCGTCATGGACACGCTGCACAACCTCGCGCCACAGGATGCCTGATTCCATCACATTGGCCTTCTCCATCGAGCAGACCTTGTTGTTGCGGCGCCTGGCGAGATCGAAGGCCGAGCGGGCGACGCGCTCGATCTCGGATTCCGTGTAACGCTGGGTGTTGATGCCGACGCGTTCGTTGTTTTCGGTGATGATGCCGCGCGGCTCGCCGAAATAGATGCCCGAGGTCAGTTCGCGCACGATCATGATGTCGAGACCGGCAACCACCTCCTTCTTCAGTGACGAGAAATCGGCCAGCGCGTCAAAGCACTGTGCCGGACGCAGGTTGGCATAGAGATCCATCTCCTTGCGCAGCCGCAGCAGGCCACGTTCCGGCTTCACCGCGAAATCGAGACCATCGTATTTCGGTCCGCCGACAGCGCCCAGAAGAACCGCATCCACCTCCTGCGCCCTGGCCATGGTTTCGTCGGTCAGCGGCACGCCATGCCGGTCAAAGGCCGCACCGCCCACGAGATCCTCGCTCACATCGAAGGCCAGGTCGCGCCTGGTGCCGAACCAGTCGATGATCTTGCGAACCTCCGCCATGACTTCGGGGCCGATCCCGTCGCCGGGCAGGATGAGGACAGAAGGGCTGGACATGAGGGTTCTCCCGGACAAAACGGAGTTGCGGCAGACCTACAGGCTGGTGCGCGCGCGGTCAAGGCACCGTTCCGGACGGGTCAGGGGATGGCAACATCGATCCAGACCAGCTTGTGACGGGAGGCTTCCTGCGTGGCTTTTGCCAGCGGCGCACCGGGTTGCGGCCAGAGGACACCGGCGCCCGTGAGCGTCAGGTCCGCCGACGGCAGGACATAATCCAGGCGCAGATTGCCCGGCCCGTCATAATCTGCGGTATCGCGTGCAGGATCGCCCCGATGATCCGGGTCCGCCACCATGCGTGCCCCTTCGCTTCGTGGCATCGGGTCCTGCAACCGGGGATCGGCGAGAAGGGCACGCAATGCTCCGGGGTGCCCTTCGCCATCTTCCGGGTCGATATTCGCCTTCCCGAGAAGCACGAAGGGCGGCGGGGGCGGAGTATCTGGCAAGGTGCCATCAAGATAGCGCAACCAGAATGCCGCCTCGTCATGGTTGCGCAGGCCATTGCGATCCTCGGGACCATCATCCCGCCTTATTCGTCCAATTCTTCTGGGAAAGTTGCGTGCGCCTGAAAGCGCTGTAGATTCAGTCTTCTAGACAAGGATCAACGGCAGCATCGGACGCACGCATGGGTGAAACGCTATCGCTGGTGGCGCCCCGGTTCAATCGCTCTCTTCGGATCGAGAGCCGGGCAGAGCGGCTGACCGGAGATCCCGGGGCAATCCTTCTGCGCGAGGTGCTCGAAAACAGCGGCATCGTGGGCTGGATGACCGATCGTCTGAGCGATCCGCGGCGGCCGCAGGATGTCACGCATGATCTGGCCTCGCTCCTGCGCACCACGATCCTGCTGGCCGCCCAGGGATGGCGCGATCATGACGATGCCGATGCGCTGCGGCACGACCCGGCCTTCCGACTGGCGGTGAGTTCGGCAGCCGGGATGACGCCGCTCGGCGGTCCGGGGCTGGCGTCCCAACCCACGCTCTCGCGCTTCACGGCGATGATGGCGGCGCCGGACAATCTGAAGGTCCTGCGCGAAGCGGTCCTGGAATTGGCCGGCCGGGGCGTTCAGGCACAGAATGCCGGCAAGCGCTTGCCGAAGGTGACGCTGGACGTGGACAGCCTGCCGATCGAGGTTCATGGTCACCAGCCGAAGGCGGAGTGGAATGGCCATTACAATGCGCGCATCTATCATCCGCTCATCACCTCGATCGCCGAGACCGGCGACATGCTGGATGCACGGCTGAGAGCGGGCAATGTCGGTACCGCGGAGGGCGCGCTTGACGTGATCCTCGACGTGGTCGACCGGGCGCAGGCCAGCCTCTGCGAGGTCGCCATGCTGCGCATCGATGCGGGCTTCCCCTCGGCCACCTTGCTGGCGGGGCTGGAGGCGCGCGGCATCGACTATGTCTCGCGGCTGCGCGCCAACCCGGCGCTGGACCGCGAGGCCGCGCCTCACATGACGCGCCCGCCCGGGCGGCGTCCGATCAAGCCGCGGATGTGGCTGCACGAACTGCGCTACCAGGCCGAGACCTGGGACAAGGAGCGCCGCGTGATCCTGGTGGTCAAGGAGCGCGAGGACGACCTTCTGCTCGACCGCTTCTTCCTCGTCACCTCGCTGACGCTGGCAGAGATGAGCCGGGAGGACATCCTCGAGCATTACCGCGCAAGGGGCACCGCCGAGGGCCATATGGGCGAGCTGAAAGACGTGCTCGCCCCGGCGCTGTCCTCGACGAACCGGCCGAAATCTCACTGGCGGGGGCGGGGCACGCAAACCGCGACGCCCGGCGTCGATGCCTTCGCGTGCAATGAGGTTCGGCTCCTGATCTCTCTTCTCGCCTATGAGCTGATGCACATCGCCCGCCGCGCCATGGCGGCTGCCACCGGCACCGGCTGGAGCCTGCGCCGCCTGCGCGAACGCGTGCTGCGCGCCGGCGCCCGGCTGATCCTGTCCGGCCGCCGTATCACGCTCGCATTGTCTGCCGCCGCCGCACCGTTCTGGGCAGTCCTCTGGCCAAGGCTCGCCGCCCTGCACTGGTCCGGTCCCTGAACCGGACCGGCTCCAGCCCGACATGACCGCCCGCCGGATCCTCCGGCGAACGAGCCCGCATGGACGGCGATTGCAAAAAATACCCGCCCCGGAGGCGCATCGCCATCGAAACACAAGCCAGAGGCGATCATCCTCCCGCCCAGCCAGGCGCCGGGCCTTCAGGACGTACTCGAACCGCCCGAAAGCAGCACCTTGGCGCCAAGGTCAGCCGGCCGGTGAATATTGCGGGATCATGGACCGGGACGGTTGCGGCGAAAGCCAGCAGATGAAGAACCGTCCCCTCCGGCAATACCAGGGGCACATCCCAGTGGGCCGTTGTCGAGAGGCGCTGCACCGCCCGCGCGCTTGCGTTCACCCCGGCCGTGCCGATCCGGGATCCGGGAAGATCCCGCCATAAAAGATCCGAAAAATCCCGAACCTCGTCTGTCCTGATCGGAAGGCGCGACAGCAATGCCATTCCGGCCTGACCGGTAAAGCGCCCATAGCCTTGGGCATCGCGTGGCTCGTTGATCTTGCCGTTGTCATCCAGATCGGCCCCGCTGGGCCGTCCGGTGTTGGGACGAGACGCGAACAAACAGGGATAGGGTTCGGACAGTTTTGCGTTGAACGCGGTCAGCGCACGCTGTCCCTGATCCCAGTCGAAACCGGTCAGCAACAGGATATCGGGCGAGGCCCCCTCGATCACCTGGACCGCCGCCGCGACTTGCGGGGCGGTCTTGCGGATGTCGCGCAACAGGATGCCGGGGCCGGAACGGCTCAATTCCGGGTCCCATGTGGCGATCCGCAAGGTCTGCGCCTGCATTGCAGATCCCGGCGCCAGCGCGAGGATCAGGCCGACAAGCAGCCCGCGTTCGCGCGGGCCTGCCGGATTCATGCGTATCAGACCCAGGGACGCGCCTGTGCGGCCCAATCCTCGAACATGTCGATCGCCGACACCTTTTCCAGCGTCAGGCCGATATCGTCGAGTCCTTCGAGCAGGCAATGCTTCTTGAACGGATCCACGTCGAACCTGATCTTTTCACCCTCCGAGGTGGTGATTTCCTGCGCTTCCAGGTCGATGGTCATGCGCGCGTTCGAGCCTTTCCCGGCATCGTGCATCAACAGATCAACCTGCTCTTGCGGCAGAACGATCGGCAGCATCCCGTTCTTGAACGAATTGTTGAAGAAGATGTCGGCAAACGAGGTCGATACGATCACCTTGATACCGAAATCGGCCAGCGCCCAGGGCGCGTGTTCGCGCGAGGAGCCACAGCCGAAATTGTCACCCGCGATCAGGATCCGGGCGTTGCGGTATTGTGGTTTGTTGAGCACGAAATCCGGGATCTCGTTGCCCTGACGGTCGTAGCGCATCTCGTCGAACGCATGCACACCGAGGCCCGTGCGCCTGATCGTTTTCAGAAAACCCTTGGGGATGATCATGTCGGTGTCGATATTGACCAGCGGCATGGGCGCGGCGATTCCGGTGAGTGTTTCGAACTTGTCCATTCCCGTCGCTCCTTACGCGGTTTGCAGTGCCGTGAGATTGCGCACATCGGTCAGGTGACCGGTGACGGCGGCGGCGGCGGCCATCGCCGGGCTCATCAGGTGGGTTCGGCCCTTGTAGCCCTGGCGACCCTCGAAGTTGCGGTTCGAGGTGGAGGCGCAACGCTCACCCTCGGCCAGCTGGTCGGGGTTCATTGCCAGACACATCGAGCAGCCCGCCATGCGCCATTCAAAGCCCGCATCGAGGAAGATCCGGTCCAGCCCCTCTTCCTCCGCCTGCGCCCGCACCAGCCCCGAGCCCGGAACAACCATCGCCCGCACGCCATCGGCCAGCTTGCGCCCCTTCACGACATCGGCGGCCGCGCGCAGATCCTCGATCCGGCCGTTGGTGCACGACCCGATGAAAACCACGTCGATTCTGATATCGGTCAGTCTGGTGCCCGATCCCAGCCCCATATAGTCGAGCGAACGCCTTGCCGCCTCGACCTTGCCGCCCTCGAACGATTCCGGTGCGGGCACCTGGCCCGAGATCGGCAGGACATCCTCGGGCGAGGTGCCCCATGTCACGACCGGCTCGATATCTTCGCCACGCAGGGTGACAACCTTGTCGAAATGCGCGCTTGCATCGGTGCACAGCGTCCTCCACCAGGTCAGCGCGGCGTCCCATTGTGCCCCTTTGGGCGCATGGGCGCGGCCCATCACGTAGTTGAAGGTGGTTTCGTCCGGCGCGATCAGGCCGGCGCGCGCGCCACCTTCGATCGCCATGTTGCAAACGGTCATGCGGCCTTCCATCGACAGGGCGCGGATCGCTTCACCACAATATTCGATGACATGGCCGGTGCCGCCGCCCGTGCCGGTTTCACCGATCACGGCGAGGGTGATGTCCTTGGCGGTCACGCCCGGCTTCAGCTGGCCGGTGATCTCGACCTTCATGTTGCGGGATTTCTTCTGGATCAGCGTTTGCGTCGCCAGAACGTGTTCCACTTCCGAAGTGCCGATACCGTGGGCCAGGGCTCCGAAGGCACCATGCGTTGCGGTGTGGCTGTCGCCGCAGACCACGGTCATGCCGGGCAGGGTCCAGCCCTGTTCGGGACCGACGATGTGCACGATGCCCTGGCGGACATCCGACACCGGATAATAGTTCACGCCGAATTCGCGGGCATTCCTGTCGAGCGCCTCGACCTGGATCCGGCTTTCCTCGTTCTCGATCACGCCCGAGGCGCGATCGAGCGTGGTCGGCACATTGTGATCGGGCACGGCGATGGTCTTGTCGGGGGCGCGCACCTTGCGGCCCGCCAGACGCAGCCCCTCGAAAGCCTGCGGCGAGGTCACTTCGTGGACCAGATGACGGTCGATATAGAGCAGACAGGTGCCGTCTTTGTCTTCGGACACGACATGCGCGTCCCAGATCTTGTCATAGAGCGTTTTCGGAGCGGACATGGCTCTCACTTTCTGAATGGATAGCTGTTGTCAGGGATGGCTGTTGCCAGGACACGGCAAGACAGACCGCAGCCTGCCGGGTGCCCCATCAAAGTCGGGCCAGGGCCGAGCGGGCCTCACCGCAGAAACGCTCGCGCAGGCGGGCGCGCTCATCCATGTCGAAAATCCGCGTCATGCCATGCTAGATAGGCGCAAAAGATCAGCCTGGCAATGGCAATCGGAATTCTACGGGTCCGGTCTGTCCGAAACCGTGCATTTTGACCGCGCATTGTGCCGGATCGCCAGCCGGGACGCATGGCACCGGATCGCGCTCTGTCAGGGTGCCGAAAAAGGGTTTCGATCGTGTTCCTTGGGGCAAATCATTCTTGATCTGGCGCAATTCAACAGGAAATCCGCAGAGAGAAAATTGAAATCATGCCACATGGGTGTTATCCTCCGCCCGAGGCCCGGCGTCGGGGCCGATCGCGACGTGCAACCTTGCGGAGGTCCATGTCCTGTCTCATCTCTCACGCGTGCCCGGGCATGGTGGCACAAAGGCGGTGCAAATGACGGCCGATACCGTGAGCACCGACGCGACGAGCGAGCAAATTCTTGCGCATGTCCTGTCCTCTCTCGAAGATGACAAGGCGGAAGATATCGTCACGATCGATCTGCGCGGCCGGTCGTCGATCGGCGATTACATGGTGATCTGCTCCGGGCGCAGCACGCGCCAGGTCGCCGCCATCGCCGAAAGGCTGACCGAGCATCTGAAACAGGATTTCGGTCGTATCTGCAAGGTCGAGGGCAAGGATCAGAGCGACTGGGTTCTGATCGACAGTTCGGACGTGATCGTTCATGTTTTCCGCCCCGAGGTTCGCGCGTTCTACCAGCTTGAGAAGATGTGGATGCCATCGGGTGCCTCTGTCCAGAAACGCGACAGATGAAGATCACGATTTGTGCCGTGGGCCGGTTGCGCAAGGGTCCCGAGCGCGCCCTGATTGACGACTATCTCGACCGGTTCGACAAGGTGGGCCGGAATCAGGGGTTTGGTCCGGCTTCGGTGATCGAGGTCGAGGACAGGAAGGGGCAGGGAAGGACGGGGCAGGGCACCGAGGCGGCACTGCTGGCTCGCGCCATTCCCGATGCTTCGGTCATGGTGACACTGGACGAACGCGGCAGCCTGATATCCTCGCCCGAATTTGCACGCAAACTGGCAAACTGGCGCGATCAGGCGCGCGATGTGGCCTTTGTGATCGGCGGCGCTGATGGAATTGCCCCGGATTTGCGCGCGAAGGCCGATTTTTCGATTTCCTTCGGCAAGATGGTCTGGCCGCACATGCTTGCCCGTGCCATGCTGTGCGAACAGATCTACAGGGCCGGTCAGATTCTCGCGGGCACTCCGTATCACCGCGTCTGATCCCTCTCCGGCCGGATCAGATGGGCATGAGTCACCACCCGCTCCGCCACTTGCCCTTGCGCAAGCGTTCTCTCTATCAGGCAGCGGCCGGATTTCTCCGTTGTCTTACAGGGTTATGGCGCGTGCGCTGAGCACTGGTGCCAGCGCGAGGTGGCCCGGAAGTGGTCTCTCAGCGCCGATAGTCTCCGGACCTGATGACTGCGCGGATTTGGTGAACAGCTTGCAGCAAGCTGAAATCGTTCGATTTCCTGAGATCCCAACCTGACCCTTTCGACGCCGGTCGCGTCCGGTTGAGATGGAACGGGGGTCGAACGATCGCCCGTCGCCCGATGCTCTGACCGGCAGGAGCAGGCACCACGGCTGAGTGGCGGCTCGCGGATTCCCGGCGGGACGGCGGGTGCGCTGGTTCTGCGCCTTCAGGAAGCACCATCTGGTCCTCATTGGCGTGGATGAATGGGGACGCAAGGAAATATTGGGCCTGACGGACGGTGACCGCGAAAGCACCCAGAGCTGGCGGGAACTGCTGCTTGACCTGAAGTGGCGCGGCCTCAATCACGCGCCTGATCTGGCCATCGGCGCCAACGATACAGAAGATTTGGGGCCACACCATTGCGACGCGAAACGGCACAAATGCTCTTCCCGTCATACATGGTCTCTTCCACGATCTGCAGCTTGTCAGCCGCAGACCAGCGACGACGGCGACCGCCATCGGGGATGATTTCAATCTCAGACATGAGCCATATCTTAAGGCTATCCTTAAGCCTCCTTGGTCAGGCCAAGGTGTCCGGTCGAAATAGGGGACAGTTCACTCAGTCGCCAAACCGGCCTCGCCATGGCGTGCAGGCGGATGATGTCGGCGCAAAGCAAATGGCGAAAGCTGGACGGCGCAAACCGAATGCCCGAGATCGTCCAGGGCATTGCCTTCAAGGACGGCATCAAACAAATTCAAACCGCCGCCTGATCACACTGTCACCAACTTTCGGGCATAGCTCCGCCATGTCGCGTTCCTGATGGCACAGGCTTCGACATCGAGCCGCCTTGTCCGGCGCGCGTTGCTCCATGTCGTCAGGCCGGGGATTTGCGCCAGCCCGGCACAGGGAAAAGCCGGATCGCCTTGAACCCGGTGGTGATCCGGGCCAGGGTCTCGCGTGTGAGATGTCTTGCAACAGGCATTTGGTGGCCTTTTGAGATCGTGATCGGGACATGCGCCCCTTCGAGCGCGCGCACCCGGCCCGCAACGGGGCCCGCAATCGGGCGCGCCACGCAAAGGTCTTTCGAGACCGGCGCGATCTTGCCTGCGCTCACCGCCGCAGCGATCAGGATTTCGACCAGGGTTTCGGCCTCGTCGCGGCGGGCAGCCTCGCGAGCCCGGGCCAGTTCGCGCCAGCGCCGTCATCTCGAAGGTGGGACGATAGATACCGGCGCGATAGATACCGGGGCGGGGCCTCCGGCGACGTGACCGGGCTGTCCAATGTCGCTGCTGCCGGGGCGGTCCTGAAGCCGCGCGCGCGGCCGCCTGGCACGATCGCGATGAAAGCGGCAGAGTGCGGGGATCAGGGTGCCACCAACCTGCCGGGAGCGGGGGATGGCGGGGGTCAATGAACAACGGGTCCAGCTCAAGACTTCGCTCGGTGCCCTGATCGGCGGATCCGGGCCGCTCTTGCCGGGGCGAGCTACGGGCTGGAAGACAAGACCAGCAAACCCGCCAGAAAGAGCCCCCCAAACAGACCGGACCCCGTGTCTCGATCCTCGATCGAGGACCGCTCCGGTGCCCATCGACAAACACCGCCGCCCGGGGTCGGGGCAGGTTTGGGGCAGGTCCGGGGCGCGGCGGCACCACGTCTTGCACTGTCCTGTTCGGAATTCGCCATATCGATCGCGCTTCTCGTGGGCGATCCAGCGCCCGATCTCCTCGATCATGGGCTTGATCGGGCCGGACATGGTCAGCTCATCGATTTCATGATCGTCATGCGGCGACGACGCTTCTTGCCCGGTGGCCCAATCAGCACCTCGTGGCGGTGCTTGGACATGTCGATGGCGACCAGGGCGGTCGAGGCGATAGAATGGGGAACGGTCATAGCCGGTCTCCTCAGCGGTGTGGTTCAGCAAAACCACTGTTGGAGACCTGAGACCCGGTTATGGCCACCCGCTGCGCGATATGGAGGCTGCGCGCGCGGCCATAACCTGTCGGCAGCACATGTTCCCGATGTGCTATGGCAGCGCGTTCATCTCTCGCGACCTTGATCCCGCAATATTCACCGGCCGGCTGACCTTGGCGCCAAGGTGCTGCTTTCGGGCGGTTCGAGTACGTCCTGAAGGCCCGGCGCCTGGCTGGGCGGGAGGATGATCGCCTCTGGCTTGTGTTTCGATGGCGATGCGCCTCCGGGGCGGGTATTTTTTGCAATCGCCGTCCATGCGGGCTCGTTCGCCGGAGGATCCGGCGGGCGGTCATGTCGGGCTGGAGCCGGTCCGGTTCAGGGACCGGACCAGTGCAGGGCGGCGAGCCTTGGCCAGAGGACTGCCCAGAACGGTGCGGCGGCGGCAGACAATGCGAGCGTGATACGGCGGCCGGACAGGATCAGCCGGGCGCCGGCGCGCAGCACGCGTTCGCGCAGGCGGCGCAGGCTCCAGCCGGTGCCGGTGGCAGCCGCCATGGCGCGGCGGGCGATGTGCATCAGCTCATAGGCGAGAAGAGAGATCAGGAGCCGAACCTCATTGCACGCGAAGGCATCGACGCCGGGCGTCGCGGTTTGCGTGCCCCGCCCCCGCCAGTGAGATTTCGGCCGGTTCGTCGAGGACAGCGCCGGGGCGAGCACGTCTTTCAGCTCGCCCATATGGCCCTCGGCGGTGCCCCTTGCGCGGTAATGCTCGAGGATGTCCTCCCGGCTCATCTCTGCCAGCGTCAGCGAGGTGACGAGGAAGAAGCGGTCGAGCAGAAGGTCGTCCTCGCGCTCCTTGACCACCAGGATCACGCGGCGCTCCTTGTCCCAGGTCTCGGCCTGGTAGCGCAGTTCGTGCAGCCACATCCGCGGCTTGATCGGACGCCGCCCGGGCGGGCGCGTCATGTGAGGCGCGGCCTCGCGGTCCAGCGCCGGGTTGGCGCGCAGCCGCGAGACATAGTCGATGCCGCGCGCCTCCAGCCCCGCCAGCAAGGTGGCCGAGGGGAAGCCCGCATCGATGCGCAGCATGGCGACCTCGCAGAGGCTGGCCTGCGCCCGGTCGACCACGTCGAGGATCACGTCAAGCGCGCCCTCCGCGGTACCGACATTGCCCGCTCTCAGCCGTGCATCCAGCATGTCGCCGGTCTCGGCGATCGAGGTGATGAGCGGATGATAGATGCGCGCATTGTAATGGCCATTCCACTCCGCCTTCGGCTGGTGACCATGAACCTCGATCGGCAGGCTGTCCACGTCCAGCGTCACCTTCGGCAAGCGCTTGCCGGCATTCTGTGCCTGAACGCCCCGGCCGGCCAATTCCAGGACCGCTTCGCGCAGGACCTTCAGATTGTCCGGCGCCGCCATCATCGCCGTGAAGCGCGAGAGCGTGGGTTGGGACGCCAGCCCCGGACCGCCGAGCGGCGTCATCCCGGCTGCCGAACTCACCGCCAGTCGGAAGGCCGGGTCGTGCCGCAGCGCATCGGCATCGTCATGATCGCGCCATCCCTGGGCGGCCAGCAGGATCGTGGTGCGCAGGAGCGAGGCCAGATCATGCGTGACATCCTGCGGCCGCCGCGGATCGCTCAGACGATCGGTCATCCAGCCCACGATGCCGCTGTTTTCGAGCACCTCGCGCAGAAGGATTGCCCCGGGATCTCCGGTCAGCCGCTCTGCCCGGCTCTCGATCCGAAGAGAGCGATTGAACCGGGGCGCCACCAGCGATAGCGTTTCACCCATGCGTGCGTCCGATGCTGCCGTTGATCCTTGTCTAGAAGACTGAATCTACAGCGCTTTCAGGCGCACGCAACTTTCCCAGAAGAATTGGACGAATAAGGCGGGTTGATCTGTAGTCATATGCCCACGTTATCACGCGCAACGCGGCCTGGCAAGCCCACCGACATTGGCGTCATCAAGGCGTTCAATGCGAAGCGCCGCGCGCAATACCTGAACGCCCACTGGTTCATGAGCCTTGCCCACGCTCGCGAAAAGCTGGAGGATTGGCAGCGGTACTACGAACAAGGACAGAGGCCCCACGGCGCGATCGGATACAACGTTGCGATCTCAGTGCATTGTCCCGACGGTATAGCCAGCCCGCTGTTGGAACAGGCCCGGAAAAATCCCAGCGTCCGGCGATCCAAGGGTGAGGAGCCGGGCATCCTTGGCCAACGCTTGCACCGCTCCCCTTCGGACGAACAATGTAGCGCCTGACCCGCATCGACACCGCATCCGCCTTCCCCCATCGGCAAACCTTCGAAACGGTCTGCATCCATGTCACCTGTCCGTTGCTCCCATCCCCCGGAGCACAGGATATGACCAAAACAGGCGGCGTGTTTTGCAGGCAGATTAACAGCCGAGCTCATCAACCGGCTGACAGCCTCCGTGAAACCTTCGATCCCGACGGGAAAATGGCTCGACTTTCGCATGGCCCGGCAGCCTCAGAAGCGTGACCCGGGTGTCGCCATAGCGGCGCTGATCGCGTTGCAAAAGTGGCGCAGGCGGTAGCAGTGGGGTGTTTTCCTCCCAGACGATGGTTGCTTCCGGAGCGAGCCAACCGCCGACAAGGCACGATTGCAACGCCTTTTCCCCCAGCCCCATGCCATAGGGCGGATCGAGGAAGACCAGATCGTAGCCTGCGCCACGGCAAGATCCCATCCTCGTCGCATCGCGACGCCAGACATCGGTGACGCCCATCACGCCCATCGCCTTGATATTGCGGTGCAGCAGAGCGCGGGCGGTGGCACCGGCATCAACGAAGGCTGCACGGGTTGCACCGCGCGAGAGCGCCTCCAGCCCCAACGCGCCGGTGCCGGCGAAGAGGTCGAGCACCCGGGCACCTGGCACCGGATTGCCATGCGTGCCGTTGATCAGGAGGTTGAAGATGCTCTCGCGCACCCGGTCCGTGGTTGGACGCAGATGCGCCGCCGCATCGCCCTTTCCCACCTCTGCCAGTTTCAGTCCGCGTCGTTCACCGCCAATGATCCTCATGTCATCAGGGCTTTCAGAGCGGGGGCGGTTTCGACCTGTTCGGGGGTGACCGGCTTGTGCCCCTCGATCAGACGTTTGCCGACCATGTAGGCGCGGGCGTCGGACAGGGCATCGACCGCGATCAGCCTGCCCTGGCGGAAATACCAGAAGCTGCCCCCCTCATCATGGCGGGTCACGATCCGGTCATGGCCGGTATCAAGGCCCGCGATTTGCAGCTTGGTGTCGAACTGATCGGACCAGAACCAGGGTTTGGGGATGTAGTCGCGCCCGGCACCGAGCATGTTTCCGGCCACCAGTTCGCCCATGTCGATCGCGTTGCCGACGCTTTCGAGCCGCACGCGGCCCTCACCCATCGGGAAGGAGGCGCAATCGCCTGCCGCCCACACATGGGGGGCGGAGGTCGCGCCCCGCAGATCTGTGGCGATGCCGTTTTCGCAATGGATGCCCGCCGCGCGCGCGAGGTCTTCATCGGGCGTCACCCCGATGCCGACGATCACGAAATCGGCCGGAAAAGCGCGCCCGTCTTCCAGTTCGACCCCGGTGACGATCTGTGTTCCGGTCAGGTGATCCAGGCCGGTGCCTTCGATGATCTCGACGCCATGGCGCTGATGCAGGGCACGGATCGCGTCGGCGGTCTGCTCGCAGGCGACACGGCCGAGAATGCGCGGCGCGGCTTCGATCAGTGTGACGTCAAGGCCGAGCTTGCGCGCAACTGCGGCCGCTTCGAGCCCGATATATCCGCCACCGACGACGACCAGGCGCTTGCCGGTTTCGAACAAAGGCGCCATCGCATCGACATCGGCAAGGTTGCGCACGGTAAAGACATTGCCCAGATCGCCACCGATCACGGCGGGCAGGCGCCGTGGTGTTGCGCCGGTGCACAGCACCAGTTCGGTGTAATCAAGGCGGCTTCCATCGCTCAGCGCAAGCGATCGGTCGCCTGTGTCGATCGCCGTGACGGTGGTGTTCAGCCGCAAGGTGATCGCGTTCTCGTTCCACCATTCGCTGGCGCGCAATGCCAGGCGCTCCAGCGACATCTCCCCAAGCAGATAGGCCTTGGACAGGGGCGGGCGCTGATACGGGGGCCGGGGCTCCGAGCCGATCAGCGTGATCTGCCCATCATGGCCGGCCGCCCGCAGCTTTGCCGCCAGTGATGCAGCGGCCTGTCCCGCTCCGACACATACGATCCCCGCCATCTTCATTCCCCTGGTCTTGTTCGTGCCAAACCCTATATCGTCAGGTGAGCGAAACGCAACGCAGAAGGGAGACCCCCATGACAATCACGACCGGCGACATGCTTCCCGGCGCGACATTGCTGACCCTTGGCGACGAAGGACCGCAGCCTGTCAGGCTTGACGAGAAGATGAAGGGCCGCAAGGTCGTGATCTTCGCGGTGCCCGGCGCCTATACCGGAGTTTGCACCACCGCCCACGTCCCGAGCTTCATCCGGACAAAAGAGAAACTTGTCGCGAAAGGCGTCGAGGAGATCATCTGCGTGGCGGTCAACGACCCGTTCGTGATGGCAGCCTGGGGCGAGGCAACCGGCGCGACTGCGGCGGGCCTGTCGATGCTGGCCGATCCCGAAGCCACATTTACCCGGGCGATCGGGATGGAGTTCAGCGCGCCGCCCGCCGGTCTGATCAACCGCTCGCGCCGCTACGCGATGCTGGTCGAGGATGGCGTGGTCAGGATCCTGCATGCCGAAGAAAGCCCAGGCACCTGCGAGATTTCGGCCGGCGAGGGACTCTTGGCGGCAATGTAAGTTTGCGGATTTGGTAAGTTTCTGGATTTGTGAAAAGAAAGCGTCCGGGTGGTGATCCGGGGCGGTGATCCGGGCGCTTTCTGTCGGGGCCGACAGGGTTAGGCGCCTTCGGTGCGTTTTACATATCATCCCGGAATTTTCGCAGCCGGATCAAGGGCGTGCGTCCCGGAATGGAGGATGGGACAGGGCGGTCATGGGCCAGGCTCAGATTTCGGCTTCGTCGATCAGGCGTTGCACGGGGTGGCCAATATCGCGGTCAACCTTGCCGCGAGGTTCGGCAATGCTGTCAATGACACGGGCCAGTTCGATATCCAGAACACTCAATCCGCCGCAATCATGGGTGCTCAGGGTGATCTCCACCGTGCGATAGACATTGCGCCAATCGGGGTGGTGATCCATTTTCTCCGCGCAGAGCGCGACCTCGGACATGAAGCCCCAGGCTGCGGAGAAATCACGAAAGAGCAGCCGCTTGACCAATCCGTCCCCGCGTTCGACAGCCCGCCAGCCGGTCTTTTCCAGATCACGCAGCAGCGCCTTGCGTTCGCCTGTATCGAGTTTCGAGATCATTGAACCGCTCCGTGTTTTCGGGGGGGTGTTTCGGGGGCTTGTGTTTGATGCGCGTCTTGAGCGCTTGTCATTGATCGACATGCCTTGATTGCGCTCCAAATGAGCAGCAAATGTCAATTCATTTGCTTTACAGTCTATCGCATCAGGAACCTCGCCACAAAGGGAAAAACATGCCGCAACATTCCGAGACCCGTGTGATGCCCTACACGGCCCGGCAGATGTACGATCTGGTGGCCGATGTCGCGCGCTACCCCGAGTTCCTGCCCTGGAATTCGGCTGCCCGGATCCGCGCGCGCAAGCCGCAGGCGGACGGGTCGGAGGTGCTGGAGGCAGATCTGGTAATCTCGTTCAAGCTGTTTCGCGAACGGTTCGGCTCGCGGGTCAAGCTCTGGCCCGAACAGCGCCGGATCGACACCGAATACCTGGACGGCCCCTTCAAATATCTGCGCAGCTACTGGACATTCGCCGATCATGACGGGGGCGGCTGTGATGTCGCGTTCTTCGTCGATTTCGAGTTCAGGAATGTGATCTTGCAGAAGGTGATCGGTGTGGTGTTCAACGAGGCCATGCACCGGATCGTCAAGGCGTTCGAGGATCGGGCCAAGGCGCTTTACGGTGCCGTCTGAGCCGCCTTCAGCAACAGCGAGAGCGCGTGGTCGCGTGCCGCCAGCCGCACATGACCACGGCCCGGCGCGCCGAATTCCATGGTTTCGGTGCGGGTGGCAAGCCCTTGAACCGCCAGACCGAAGCAGACGCGCCCCTCGGGTTTGAACCTGGACCCGCCGGGGCCGGCGATGCCGGTGATCGAGACCGCCAGATGGGTGTGCGAGCGGATCAGCGCGCCTTCGGCCATTTCCCGCGCGACCTCTTCCGAGACCGCACCATGCGCGTCGAGCGTTGCCGCCTGCACGCCCAGCATCTCGCGCTTGGCGTCATTTGTGTAGGTGACAAAGCCGCGCTCGACCACGGCCGAGGAGCCCGGAATGTCGGTCAGGGCCGCACTCACCATTCCCCCGGTGCAGCTTTCGGCGCAGGCCAGCATCCAGCCCCGCGCCCTGCATGCTGTCAGAACGTTCTCCGCCAGGCTCATGATATAATTCCCAAAAACACGATGTGGTAGAGTGCCGCAAGGATGATCGAGCAGATCCCGGCGAACATCCCGGCCCAGAGGTCATCAAGCATCACGCCGGTTGCGTCGTGACGCCGGTCGGCGCGACCGACAAGCCAGGGTTTCCAGATGTCGAACAGGCGAAACAGCAGGAAAGCCGCGACCGGGCCGGGCCAGACCATGTGCGGATCGGCCCCGGTGCCGAGCGCGCGGCCCCAGAACCCCGCCGCCGGGAAGAGGAGCGCCAGCCATTGTCCTGCAACCTCGTCGATCACGATCTCTGGCGGGTCTGCGGTGCCGTCCTGTATCTCGGCGCGCACCGACCGAAATCCCAATGCGGTCACGGCGATCGTGGCGATGAGGAGGGGGATGAAGCCCATCCAATGCTCAATGGCCCAGCCGGTCAGGACAGCGGCGAGCGAACCCCAGGTGCCCGGCGCAGGGCGCAGCAGGCCGGTATAAAAGAAGGTGTTGACCAGTTTCAGCATCGGTTTACTCCGCGATCAGGGTGGCGGTGGCAATGGCGGCAATGCCTTCTTCGCGACCGGTGAACCCGAGCCGCTCCGATGTTGTCGCCTTGACCGAGATTCGGCCCGGGTCCACCCTCAGAATTCTCGCCAGATTCTGCGCCATTTCAATGGCATGCGATCCGATCTTCGGGCGCTCGCAAATCAGGGTCACATCGGCATTGGCCAGGCGAAAGCCGCGCGTTCCGGCCAGTTTGCTTGCATGATCGAGGAAGATCCCGGATGCGGCACCCTTCCATTGCGGGTCGTCGGGCGGGAAATGGCGGCCTATATCACCCTCGGCCAGCGCGCCATAGATCGCATCGGTCAGCGCGTGCATCCCCACATCCGCATCGGAATGCCCTTTGAGCGCGCGGTCATGCGGCACCCGCACCCCGCACAGGGTCACGTGATCGCCCGGCTCGAACGCATGCACATCATAGCCATTTCCCAGTCTTACATCCATTTTCGCCTCCATTTTCGTCTTCAGGAGCCGCTCGGCCCGTGCGAAATCGGCAGGCCAGGTGATTTTCATGTTGTCTTCGGAACCTTGCGTGATCGCCACCCCAAGCCCCGCCGCGCGCGCGACCTCCACATCGTCGGCAGCACCGCCCGGATGGGCGCGATGCGCAGCAAGGATCGCGTCGAAATGAAAGCCTTGCGGGGTCTGCGCGCGCCACAGGCCGGTGCGGTCCTGCGTGCCGGTCACAGAACCCTCGGCCATGGTCCAGAGCGCGTCGGTGATCGCAAGTGCGGGCGCTGCCGCCTGATGCGTTTCCAGCGCATTCAGCACGCCTTCGATCACCCCCGGACTGACCAGCGGCCGAACTCCGTCATGAATCAGAACCCGCGTCACGCCCGAACCGTCCAGCATTTCCAAGGCGTTACGGACCGAAGCGTCGCGGCTCTCGCCACCGGTGCACAGCACAACCGAGCCGCCGAATATGTCCAGCCCACGCATCATGTCCTCGGCGTGCAGCACAACCACGATTCGTCCGACGCCGACGAAGCGGCCAACCGTGTGGGCCAGCACCGGCTTGCCCGCCAGGGTCTGCCATTGCTTGGGCAGGTCCGCGCCCGCGCGGGTGCCGCGGCCTGCGGCGACGATGACGATGGCTGTGCTCACGCTGGCCTCTCCTGGCCTCCCTTGGCTCGGGCTTCAGGATTAGGCCATGGCGAGCAGAGGCGCAATTCCCCGGTTTTCAGAAGCCTTTGGCAATCTGACCCTTGCCAATCATCCTTGTCTCGATCAAAAATCAGTCAGATGATGATTTTTGTGGCCGTTCCCGGCGTGTTGTGATCGTGGTTTTCGCATATAACCGGCTGGCCATGTGCAAAGGAGCGATCGGGATATGCTGCCTGAGCTTGGCGATTCATGAGGTTGGGCCATGCTACTGGGGGCTGGTCGTGTCCGAGACGCTCGGCACCACAGTGTCGCTGATCGCCGAAAGGTTTGGGGAAAGGATGGCCGCATGACTCTGCCCGCTGCTGGAACAATCTGGAATTCCCTGCCCACGCCGACGATCCTGATCGACGCACAGGATCGTATCGACGCGATCAACCCGGCGGCGGAGGCCTTTTTGAACCTTTCGGCCAAATCGCTGCGCGGCCATCCGATCGCAGAGCGTCTGGCGATCTCGGCGCCGTTGGAAGAGATCTTTGAGCGCGCGCGCCGGAACCGTGCCGCGCTTTTCATCAATGATGTCGAGGTCACGACAGGCCAAAAGGCCCCGGCGCAATGCAACCTTCAGGCCGCCCCGGTCGGGGACGAACCCGACCGGGTGCTGCTGGTCATCGAGCCGCGCGAGCTGCTTGATCGGCTGGGGCGTGCGCGCATGGTCAAATCGACAGCACGCTCGGCAATCGGCATGGCCGAGATGCTGGCGCATGAGATCAAGAACCCGCTGGCGGGGATTGCCGGGGCCGCGCAGTTGCTGAGCATGAACTTATCCGGTGAAAATATTGAATTAACTGACCTTATTGTTGAAGAAACCCGTCGGGTCGTGAAACTTCTGGAACGGGTCGAGCAATTCGGGAATGCCCGTCCGCCCGAGAGAAAATCGGTCAATATTCATGATGTTCTTGAGCGCGCCCGCAAATCTGCCATGGTCGGGTTCGGGGCGCATATGACGATCACCGAGGCATATGACCCGTCACTGCCATCGACGCTGGGGGATGCCGATCAACTGACGCAGGTCTTCCTAAATCTTTTGAAGAATGCCTCGGAAGTCTCTGAAACGAATGGGAACATTGAAATTCATACCTTTTACGAACATGGCTTGCGCCTGCGACGTGCAGATGGCTCGGGGCAGCCATTGCCGTTGCAGATCGAGATCATCGACGATGGTCCGGGTATCCCGCCTGAAATCGCCGATGCGATCTTTGAACCTTTCGTGTCGGGTCGCGAGAACGGAACTGGGCTTGGTCTTGCGCTCGTGTCCAGGATCATCGCGGATCACGATGGCTGGATCGGTCTTGATCCGGTTCCCGGCAAGACCCGTTTTCGAATTTCCCTGCCCGTTGCCCCGAAGGAGAGCTAGCCATGGACGGCACAGTTCTTGTCGCTGATGACGACCGCACCATCCGCACCGTTCTGACCCAGGCCCTGACCCGCGCCGGATGCAAGGTCCATGCGACTGCGTCTCTTGCGACGCTGATGCGGTGGGTCGAGGAGGGCAAGGGAGACCTGATCGTTTCCGATGTCATGATGCCGGACGGAAATGTGCTCAAGGCGCTGCCATCCATCGCGCAGCAGCGTCCCGGACTGCCGGTCATCGTGATTTCCGCGCAGAACACGATCATGACCGCGATTCAGGCCGCAGAATCCGAGGCCCATGATTATCTGCCCAAACCCTTCGATCTGCCCGATCTGATGAAACGGGTGCAAAAGGCGCTGGAACAGAAACGGCGCGCGCCGGCGGCGATCAGGACCGGTGAGATGGCAGAAGGCAATGACCTGCCACTGGTGGGGCGCACCGCCTTGATGCAGGATCTGTATCGGTTGGTCGCCCGGGTGATGAATGCCGATCTGCCGGTGCTGATCGCGGGCGAGAGCGGCACCGGAAAATCCCGGATCGCGCGGGTAATCCATGATTTTTCAGACCGGCGCACGTTGCCTTTCGTGGTTGCGCAGGCGGCCAGTCTGCAAGGCACAGAGGGTCTCTCTGCCTTGATCACCAGGGTCAGGGGTGGTTCCCTCGTTCTTGACGAGGTCGGGGATTACGCCGATGACATGCAGGCGCGGATCGTGCGAATGCTCGATGCGCTGCCTGATCCGGCGCCGCGGATCATGGCCACGACGCAGATCGACCTTGCTGGCCCGATGGAGGCAGGCCAGTTCCGCCAGGATCTGTTCTATCGCCTGGATGGGGTGACGCTGAATCTGCCACCGTTGCGCGAACGGGTCGATGACATCCCGCTGCTGGCCGAACATTTCCTGACCCGCGCCGAGCGCGACGGCATCGGGTTGCACCGGTTGACACCCGAAGCGATGCAGCTCGTGCGTGCCTATTCCTGGCCCGGAAACGTGCGCCAGCTTGAGAACACCATCCGCCGTCTGGCGGTTACGTCCTACCAAGAGGAAATCGCGCGATCCGAGGTCGAGTTCGTGCTGGGAAATCAACCGGCAATCGAACCGCTGCGACAGGGCGGTGAGAGAGAGAAACTGTCGGCGGCGATTGGTCGCCACCTGCGCCGCTATTTCGATCTGCATGGGGAAAATCTGCCGCCGCCGGGTCTGTATGACCGGGTTCTCAAGGAAATGGAGGCTCCGCTGATCGAAATCGCATTGTATTCGACGGGTGGAAATCAAGCCAGATGTGCGGATCTTCTGGGCATCAACCGCAATACCTTGCGCAAAAAAATCACGGATCTGGATATTCAGGTGACACGGCGTCGCAAACTGATGTAAACCCGCAACAGAAGGGCTGTGACTTTCGAGGCTGCCGGTTTTCCGGGGCGCTCTGAACATCCGGGGGCATGCGTGCAGGGCAGCACGGCATATCGCACAGGCAGGGAGCGGCTGGCGCGGCATCGGCGTCAGCAACGGTTTCGCAACAGCATCACACTGGGGCTGGTGGTGCTGGGTCCGGTGTTGGCGATCGGCACGTTTCTGGTGTTGGGGCCTTCGGGGCAGGGTGCGGACAGCGCCTCGCTGCGCCTGATCCTGCTGGCCGATTTTGTCTATTTCCTGCTGCTGGCCGGGCTGATCCTGATGCGGCTGGTACAGATCATTGCCGCCCGACGGGCACGCTCGGCCGGCTCGCGTTTGACCCTGCGCCTGATGGGGGTCTTTGCCGGAATCGCGCTGGTGCCAACGGTGCTGGTCGCGGTCTTCGCCGGGCTGACGGTGAATATCGGTCTCGAAGGCTGGTTCTCAGATCGGGTGCGTTCGGTTCTGGGGACGTCTTTGCAAGCTGCCGAAGCCTATCAGGCCGAGCACAGGCAGGATCTGGTGCAGGATGTTCGTGTGCTCGCGGCCTTTCTCGATCTGCGCCGTCAGGCGGCGAGCTTCATGTCGGATGGAGAACTGCGCGAACTGCTGTGGACCGGGCAGGCGGGGATCCAGCGCGGCTTGAAGGAAGCCTATATCATTGATGGCACTGGCAAGATCATCGCGCGCGGCGATCGCTCCTACCTGTTCGATTACGAGAAACCGCCCCCGACCGATATCGTGAAGGCACAAAAGGGAGACACGGTTCTGATCGAGGATTGGTCGAACTCGGAGTTGCGCGCGCTGGTGCGGCTTGATGCTTTCATCGACCGCTATCTCTACATTTCGCGCAAGGTCGATGGCAAGATCCTGTCCCTGCTGGACGATACGCGCCAGACCGTGCGCCTTTATGAACAGCTCGAGGCAACGCGCGGACGGGTGCTGGTCGAGTTTGGCCTGGTCTATATCGGCTTCGCGCTGATCCTTATCCTGGCGGCGATCTGGCTGGGGCTCTGGTTCGCAGAGCGATTGTCGCAACCGATCGGCCGCCTCGCGGCAGCCGCGGAGCGGGTCGGTTCGGGGGATCTGGATGCGCGGGTCATCGAGAGCGATGGCGATGACGAGATCGCGATGCTGGGTCAGAGCTTCAACCGCATGACGAGCCAGCTCAAGGGGCAGCGAATGGCATTGATCGAAAGCCATCACGCGACCGAAGAGCGGCGTCGAATGTTCGATTCGGTTCTGTCTTCGGTCACTTCGGGGGTGATCGGGCTTGACGCCGAAGGACAAATCGATTTTGTCAACCGCGCCGCGAGCCAGTTTCTGGATCTTGATTTGAAGGATGATCAAGCCCGGATGCTTGATACCGCAGTTCCAGAGTTTGTATTTCTTTTTAATAAGTTAAAGGGTGGAATTAACAAATCAATTCAGGAAGAGGTTCGCCTGTCGCGCCAGAGGCGGCTGGAAAGCCTGCTGGTGCGCATGGCGGTGCGTCGCAATGACGAGGGCATACCCGAAGGCTATGTGATTGCCTTCGAAGATGTGACCGAGCTTGTTTCCGCGCAACGCATGGCTGCCTGGAGAGATGTTGCGCGGCGGATCGCGCATGAGATCAAGAACCCGCTGACGCCGATTCAGCTTTCGGCAGAGCGCATCAAGCGTAATTTCTCACGCCTGACAGAGGGCGAGGATGCCGAATCCCTGGATCAGTTGACAGGAGTTATTATAAGAAAAACCAATGATTTGCGACATATTGTTGATGAGTTTTCGCGATTCGCCCGAATGCCTGAACCAGACCGTGCCGATCATGATATGGCGCAATTGCTGCGTGACGCAGTCACCTTGCAGCAAGATTCCCTGCATGGCGCGATCCTGCTCAGCGAACTGCCCGAAGATCCCGTTTTGGTTGAGATGGATGCGACGATGATTTCGCAAGCGGTTATGAACCTTATCAAGAACGCAGGGGAATCCATTGAATCCTATATGGAAATTTGTACAGAAGAGGATTACTGCCCGCAGGTGCGGCTGGCGATGGATGTGGCGCCCGAGCAGGTGATGATCCGGATCGCGGATAACGGCACAGGCCTGCCGCCCGATCGCTCGCGCCTGTTCGAGCCCTATGTTACGACACGCTCGAAAGGCACGGGTCTGGGGCTTTCGATCGTGAAGAAGATCGTCGAGGAACATGGCGGAACGCTGAGGCTGAGTGATGCGCCCGCCTTTGCGCAGGGCGCCCATCGCGGGGCGCTGGCGGAAATCAGGTTGCCGCGGGCGCGTGCCGCGCTGCGGGCGATCAAACTGCGGGCGATCAAGGAGAGGGGCGGGACCCCGGGAGAGATGACATGAGCGACATCCTCATCGTCGATGACGAGAAAGACATCCGTGAACTGATCGCCGACATTCTGCGCGACGAGGGATTCCAGACCCGTCTGGCGGCGAATTCGAATGAATGTATGGACGAAATCAACGCCCGGCAGCCAGCCCTGATGATCCTCGATATCTGCTGAAGGACAGCAAGATGGACGGAATCGACATCCTCAAGGCCGTCAAGCGCGACAACCCGGATGTGCCGGTGATCATCATCTCGGGCCACGGCAATATCGAGATCGCGGTCGCCGCGATCAAACAGGGCGCCTATGACTTCATCGAGAAGCCGTTCAATATCGACCAGCTTATGGTTGTGATCAGCCGGGCGATGGAAACCGCACGGCTGCGCCGTGAAAATTCGACACTGAGACGGCGCGACATGAATTCGGGTGAAATGATCGGGGATTGCGCCGCGTTCCGCCGTCTCAAGGATCAGCTGGACAAGGTGACCAGATCAAACGGGCGGGTGATGCTGACCGGCGAGCCGGGCAGCGGCAAGGAAATGGCTGCACGCTATATCCATCAGGATTCGACGCGTGCGGCGGGTCCTTTCGTGACGGTAAATTCCGCCTCGATCGAGCCTGATCGGATGGAAGAGGTGCTGTTCGGGCGCGAGACGAGCGAACGGGGCGTGGAAAAGGGACTCCTCGAACAGGCGCATGGCGGGGTGATCTATTTCGACGAGGTGGCCGAAATGCCGCTGGGCACCCAGTCGAAAATCCTGCGTGTTCTGACCGAGCAGCAATTCATTCGCGTCGGTGGAGCCGACAAGGTGCGCGTCGATCTGCGGGTGATCAGTTCCACCACGCGCGATCTGACCGCGATGATTCGCGAGGGTGCGTTTCGGCAAGAACTCTACGACCGGCTCAATGTGGTCCCGATCAAGGTGCCCTCTCTGGCTGACCGGTGCGAGGATGTGCCGGCTCTGGCCGCCCATTTCATCCGGCTCTTCAACAAGACCCAGGGCCTGCCGCTGCGCCACCTTTCGGATGAGGCTGTTGCTCTGATCCAGACGATGGACTGGCCGGGCAATATCCGCCAGTTGCGCAACGTGATCGAGCGGGTGCTGATTCTGGGTGAAGGGACCGACCGGATAGATGTGCGCGAACTGCCCGGACAGGAGGCTCCGGGCGACGAGGGAGGGGGGGTGCTGGGCGGGACCCTGGCCACGCTGCCCTTGCGCGAGGCGCGCGAATTGTTCGAGCGTGCATACCTGCTCACCCAGATCAACCGGTTTGGCGGGAACATCTCGCGCACCGCGAATTTCGTCGGGATGGAGCGCTCGGCCCTGCACCGCAAGCTCAAGTCGCTCGGCGTTGTGACCTCGACCAAGGCCGGCGCACGTGTCGCCCATGTCGAAGGTCATCATGTCGAAGGTCATCATGTCGAGGGCAATCATGTCGAGGACCATGAAGAGTAACGCAGGACGGGGGTGCCGGTCTGGACGGGGGTGCCGGTCTGGACGGCGGGGCCTTTCGACGGACGTTCTTTGCGTGTTTCCAGCTGGTCTAGGCATACCGGGGGAGTTCGCGTCAGCGAGCGGAGACACCACTCTCCTGTCCCCTGCCGCTCTGTCCAGGGTGGGTTTTGCCATTTGACCCTTGTTGCATTCGCGGCCTAGATAGGGGCCGAGGATCGGACCGGAGGTTTGCATGAAGGTCATCATCTGCGGGGCGGGTCAGGTCGGCTGGCAGATTGCGCGCCATCTGGCAGGCGAACGCAACGATGTGACGGTGATCGATTCGAACCCCGGACTGGTGCGCCGCGCAGCCGATACGCTGGATATGCAGGGGGTGGTGGGCTTTGCCTCGCACCCCGATGTGCTTGAACAGGCGGGGGCGCGCGATTGTGATCTGATGATTGCCGCGACCCATTCGGATGAGGTCAACATGGTCATCTGTCAGGTCGCCATGTCGGTTTTCGGCATCACCCGCAAGATCGCGCGGATCCGGGCACAGACCTATCTGCGGCCGGAATATTCGGATCTGTATCGCCGCGATCACCTGCCGATCGATGTGGTGATCAGCCCCGAGAAAGAGGTGGCAGAGGCGGCACTGCAACGTCTGGATGCGCCTTCGACCTTCGATACCGAGAGTTTCCTTGAGGGCGAGCTTCAGTTGCTGGGGATCGAACTGGGCGAAAACTGCCCGGTGCTCGACACGCCGCTGCGCCAGTTGACGGATCTGTTCCCGACGCTGCGCGCGCTGGTGGCGGGGATCCGGCGCGAGGGCCGTCTGTTTGCACCGGAGCCGGGTGATCAGCTTTTCGCGGGCGATCAGATCTATGTCTTCTCGCATGTGCATGACGTTGTGCGGACGCTTGATATATTTGGAAAATCCACGCGCAAACAGGAAAAGATCGTCATCGTCGGTGGCGGGAATGTGGGGCTTGGTGTGGCCCGTGCACTGGAGAAACGCTCCGACCGGGTGCGGGTCAAGATCATCGAGCGCAGCCGGGACCAGACAGAGCACGCGGCCGATATGCTGGACCGGACCATCGTGCTCAATGGCGACGGGATGAGCACCGAACTTCTGGAAGAGGCCAATATCGAAGGCGCCGACGCGGTGCTGGCCGTCACCGATGACGACAAGACCAACATTCTCGTTTCGGTGCGGGCCAGACAGGCGGGCTGCAAGGATGGCGATCTGCCTGATCAACGACCCGACGCTTGCACCGCTGCTGTCGGCGCTGGACATCGACGCCTATATCAATCCGCGTGCCACGACCGTTTCCTCGATCCTGCGCCATATCCGGCATGGGCGGGTGCGGGCGATCTATTCGATCGGCGATGCCGATGCCGAGATCATCGAGGCGCAGGTCATGGGCACATCGCCACTGTCGGGCCGGGCTGTGCGCGAAATCGAATTTCCCGAGGGCGTTCTGATCGGCGGCCTCAGAAAAGGCAACGCACTGATCAGGCCGACGGGCGATACCCGCATCGAGGACGGGGATATCATCGTGATCTTCGCCCTGAGCGCGGATGTGCCGGAGGTGGAGCGCCTGTTGCAGGTCTCCATCGACTTCTTCTGATGATGAAACGGATCCGTGCGCTGCCCTTGCCGATTCTCCTGATGGGGATTCCAGCGCTGTCGATGTATCTGCCCGCAACCCATGCGATGATCACCCATCGTCATGCCATCGCGCGCTCATTCTTCTACTCGGGCACGTTGTTTTTGCTGCTGAGCGCACTGGTGGCGATGGCGGGGGCCGCCAATCCGCGGGCGCGTCGGTCCGCGAGGGCGAACCTGCTCACACTTCTGGGCACGTTCCTGCTGCTGCCGGTGATGCTGGCGCTGCCTTTCGATCTCGCTGTGCATGACACGGGCTATTTCAACAGCTGGTGGGAGATGGTCTCGGCGCTGACAACCACCGGCGGGTCGCTCTATTCGCCTGACCGGTTGTCGGGCACGCTGCATCTGTGGCGCGGTCTCGTGGCCTGGATGGGCGGGTTTTTCATGCTGGTCAGTGCGATTGCCATCCTGGCACCGATGCGGCTGGGCGGGTTCGAGGTGTTTTTCTCGGGCGGGGTGCAAGGATATGGCAATGCGCAGGCCACACCCGGCAGCGGGGTGGCCGATACGCGCGAACGGGTCATCCATTTTGCGGCGCAACTGGCACCGGCCTATCTGGGCCTGACGATCATGCTCTGGGTGCTGCTGCTGATCGCGGGGGATACGCCGCTGGTGGCCTTCGTTCATGCAATGTCAACGCTGTCAACCTCGGGGATTTCACCGGTCGGCGGATTGCAGGGCAGCCATGCGGGCCTTGCGGGGGAGTTTCTGGTCTTTGTGTTCCTGATCCCGGCGATTTCGCGCAGGCTCTGGCCTGGCGGGGGCGAGATGCGCACCTCGACCCGAATCAGTCACGATCCCGAGATCCGGCTGGCCCTGGCGATCGTGCTGATCGTGCCGCTGTTTTTGGTCCTGCGCCACTGGATCGCGGCGCTGGAGGTCCGGGTGCCCGCGCGTTTTTCTGACGTGTTCAACGCGCTCTGGGGGAGCATGTTCATCTCGCTCTCCTTCCTGACCACGACCGGGTTCGAATCGAACGTCTGGCAAGATGTGCGCACCTGGTCGGGGCTGGGCACGCCGGGGCTGATCCTTGCGGGAATGGCGATCATCGGGGGCGGGGTTGCAACGACTGCGGGCGGTGTGAAGCTGCTTCGGATCCATGCACTCCTGCGGCATGGCGAGCGCGAGCTTGACAAGATGGTCTACCCGACCTCGGTCGCGGGTGGCGGACCGATGGCGCGCAGGTTGCGCGGCGAGGGGGCCTATATCAGCTGGATCTTCTTCATGCTGTTCGCGATCACGATTGCCGGGGTCATGGTCGCGGTATCGCTGTTCGGCCTTTCGTTCGAACCTGCCACGATCCTCACCATCGCGGCCTTGTCCAATACCGGGCCACTCGCCGCGATCGCGGCAGATACGCCGCTGAACTGGGCGCAACTGAGCGAACCGGTGAAGGCGATCCTCGCCCTGGCGATGGTGCTCGGGCGGCTTGAAACACTGGCGATCATCGCCCTGTTCAACCCGGAATTCTGGCGCAGCTAGACCCCCGGTTTTGCAAGATTCCAACGCCCGGCTGTAACAATCCGTTTTTGGGGCTGGAAACTCCCGTATCTGGCTGCATACTCATGGGCGCAAGGAGGCAATGACGTTTCCTGCCGGATGCGCGAAAAGAACAAAGGCTGAGTTATAATGGCTGCTGACAAACAGAACCTGCAGGATGTGTTCCTCAATCATGTTCGCAAGACCAAGGTTTCGGTGACGATCTTTCTGATCAACGGGGTGAAACTTCAGGGCGTGATCACCTGGTTCGACAATTTTTGTGTTCTTCTGCGCCGCGACGGGCAGTCGCAACTGGTCTACAAGCATGCGATCTCGACGATCATGCCGGGCCAGCCGATCTCGCTCTACGAGGACGACGGCACAGCGGACACGCATTGAGAGACCTGCAATCCCTTGCAAGCCCCGCAACCCGGGCCTATGTGATCCATCCCGACATTTCGTCGCGCGAGGGCCAACGCCACCTGCCCGAACATGCACTGGCCGAGGCGGTGTCCCTGGCGGCGGCCTTGCCGCATCTGGAGGTGATCGGATCCGAGATTGCCAGGCTGCGCAAACCTGAACCGGGTTCCCTGTTCGGGACGGGCAAGCTGGAAGAGATCAAGGTCCGGCTGGCCGCAAACGCGGTCGATCTGGTGCTGATCGACGGGCCGGTGACGCCGGTGCAGCAACGCAACCTCGAAAAGCTCTGGGGGGTGAAGTTGCTCGACCGGACCGGGCTGATCCTCGAAATCTTCGCCGATCGTGCGCACACCCGCGAGGGCGTTTTGCAGGTGGACCTGGCAGCACTGAGCTATCAGCGCACGCGGCTGGTTCGCGCCTGGACCCACCTTGAACGCCAGCGGGGCGGTCTGGGATTTGTCGGCGGCCCGGGGGAAACGCAGATCGAGGCCGACCGTCGCGCCATCGACGCGCAGATCGTGCGTCTGCGCCGCCAGCTGTCGAAAGTGGCCCGGACGCGCGAATTGCATCGCGCCGCGCGCCGCAAGGTGCCGTTTCCGATCGTTGCGCTGGTGGGCTACACCAATGCGGGCAAGTCCACGCTGTTCAACGGTGTGACCGGGGCCGGGGTGATGGCCGAGGACATGTTGTTCGCCACGCTTGACCCGACGATGCGCGGGCGGGTTCTGCCCTCGGGGCGCAAGGTGATCCTGTCCGATACGGTGGGCTTCATCTCCGATCTGCCCACGCAGCTTGTCGCGGCGTTTCGCGCAACTCTCGAAGAGGTGCTCGAAGCGGACATGATCTTGCATGTGCGTGACATCGCGCATCCCGAGACCGAGGAACAGGCGGGGGATGTGAACGACATCCTCGCCGCGCTGGGGGTGAACCGGGACATGCCGCTGATCGAGGTCTGGAACAAGATCGACGCACTGGACCCGGACATGCGCGCTGCACTTGCCGTGCAGCAGGCGCGCGAGGCAAACGTGCAGGCGATCTCGGCATTGAGCGGGCAGGGGGTGCCGGATCTGCTGGCTGTGATCGAGGCGAGGCTGGCCGGGGAACGGCTGGAGGAAACCGTGCCTCTGTCTTTCGCGCAAGGCCGCGAACGCGCCTGGCTGCACGGGCAGAATGTGGTGCGCGCCGAGCGTCAGACGGAAACCGGCTGGGAGTTTGATGTGAACTGGACCCGGACCCAACGCGGCCGCTTTCGCGCCTTGTGAGCGGGATGGAGGCGTGCCCACCGGCAGCACCGGGTGAACGACACGGGCTTGACCTTGACGTGTGTTCAGGCGAAGACCTGTTTTGCAAACATGGGGAACATCATGGCTCTGGAAGACGCGAAAACACAGGTGGATCAGGCTTTTACCCGGGCCGATGCGCGGGGATTGAGTTTCGAGAATACGTTCGGCGGCGCGACCAGTTTTCTGCGCCGACGCTACTCCAAGGATCTGGGCGATGCCGATATCGCGGTGACGGGCATTCCCTTCGACCAAGCCGTGACAAACCGGCCCGGCACCCGGTTTGGTCCGCGCGCGATCCGCGAGGCGAGCACCCTTCAGGCGTTTGATGCGCCCTATGGCTGGGGCTATGACCCGTTCACCGAACTGGCGATTGTCGATTACGGTGACATGCCGTTCGATTACGCCAATGTTCCCGAAGTGCCCACCCGGATCGAGGCGCATCTGGCGGGGATCCTGGCGCAGGGGGCCATACCGATCACGCTCGGGGGTGATCATTTCATTACCCTGCCGATCCTGCGCGCGGTGGCAGACAGGCACGGACCCGTGGCGTTGATCCAGTTCGATGCGCATTCCGATACCTGGGTGGATGACGACATGGCGCGGATCGACCACGGCACGTTCCTCTACAAGGCGATCAGGCAGGGTGTGGTGTCGGCGGAAACAACCGTGTCGGTCGGTATCCGGACCGACAATCCCGATACTTTGGGGGTTACGATCCTTGATGCGCCGCAACTGCATCAGGTCGGCATCGAGGAGACGGTCACAAGGATCAAGGCGGTGGTGGGCGACCGCCCGACCTATGTCACCTTCGATATCGACTGCCTCGATCCCGCTTTCGCGCCGGGTACGGGGACCCCGGTCTGGGGCGGGCTGGCAAGCTGGCAGGCTGCGGCCCTCCTGCGCGGGCTGCGCGGCATCAACATGATCGGCGGTGATGTGGTCGAGGTGTCCCCGCCCTACGATACGACCGGCGCGACGGCCATCGCGGGGGCGCATGTCGCGACCGAGATGATCGCGCTGATCGGCTGGCCGCGCAGGGCAGGGGCCTGAACAGGGATCATGCTGATCCTGATCGCACCGGTGCTGCCCGTGCGGGCGACGGATGCCTGTGTTCGGTGCGCCCCGATTGATCCCGAGCGTTTCAAGGTGACGGGGTTTTAGAAGGTGCTGGGCCATTATCTGCAAGAGGGAAGCTTTTCAGCCGATGAGGCAGTCGCGATCAGGGCAGAAAACCCTGCCTTGGATCTGGCCGGAGCACCCCACAAAATCGTTTGGCGCCTGTCACATTGGTGTCGCGTCCCGGTCCCATGATACAGGGACAAAGCAGCGGGTCGGCTGACGGGACAAGGAACCGGAAAAGGGTCCGAGACGTCCGGTCGGGTGCACTCCTTCCACCAATCAGGACGGACGATGGCGCATGGATATTTTGCCCCCATTCAACAAGCCCGGACGCTTCTTCAGCGGCAACCTTCATACCCACAGCAATTGCTCCGACGGCGCGCTCGACCTTGAGGAGGTCGTCCGGCGCTATCGCGCTGCCGGTTACGATTTCCTGGCGATCACCGATCATTTTCTGGAGCGATTCGGTTTCCCCATCACGGATACGCGGGCTTGCCGCGATGAAGGGTTCACGACGCTGATCGGCGCCGAACTGCACGCACCGAGGACCGAAATGTCCGATCTGTGGCACCTTGTCGCCGTTGGCCTGCCCTTCGATTTTGCGCCGACACCGGCCGACGAGACGGGACCGGACCTGGCGCGGCGGGCCTTTGAGGCCGGTGCGTTCGTCGGCATCGCCCATCCTGCCTGGTATCAGCTTTCACTGGCCGATGCCGAAACGCTGGTCGCATCGACCCATGCCGTCGAGATCTACAATCACGGCTGCCAGATGATGCATGACCGCGGCGACGGTGCCTATCTGCTCGACGGTCTTGCCGACAGGGGGTATCGCACGCTGAGCTATGCCTGTGACGACGCCCATTTCAGGTCGCCCGACTTCGGTGGCGGATGGGTCGAGGTCAAGGCCGCGCAGAATTCCCCCGACGCGATCCTCGATGCGCTCAAGGCGGGGGATTTCTATTCGACGCAAGGACCGAAAATCCATCTGATCGAGATGCGCGGCGACAAGCTGCATGTCGAATGCTCGCCGGCGCGCGGTATCCTCGTCAATGGACGCGGCTATCAGAACAGCTTTTGCTTCGAACAGGGGCTTGCCGTTGCCGATCTTCCGCTCGAAGGTCTCGCGGGAAGCCCTTGGTTTCGGGTGATCGTGATCGGTGAGGATGGCAAGCGGGCCTGGTCCAACCCCTGCTGGGACATGCTATCCCGAGGTTGATGACAAGACACGGCACAAGCTGAGGTCGGTCGGGCAGAGATGAGGGAGCGGGCGGCGACAGGACTGGCGCCGCCCGTTTTCGTTCGTCAGTTCATGTAGCTGAGCGCGGTGGCCTCAACATAGGGCCGCATCAGCTTGTCGGCGTTCTCTTGGGCGGTCTTGATCGCCTTTTCCGGTGTCGTCTTGCCGGACAGCACGGCCTGCACCTGGTCTTCCAGCGCCTTTCGCACCCCGACCGTGTTGTAGGTGGCAAACCACGGCCCGGCATGGGCAAGCTGGTCGAGCGCGACCCTGGCGTCCGGATGCCCGGCCAGAAACGCCTTCATGCTGTCAAGATCGTAGGCATGGCGGTTCGGGGCGAAATAGCCCGTGAACTGGCTCCAGTGGGCGGCGATCTTCGGGCTCGTCAGCCACTTGACCAGTTCCCAGCCGGCCTTCTGCCGGGCCTTGTCGAGACCCTTCGGCATCATCAGCGACGCGCCGCCGATCGGCACGGAATTGCGCATGTTGCGCGGGACGAAGGCCACCTTGTACGGATCCTTCATATTGTCGCGCACGAAGCTGAGCGCGCCTGTCGACAGGATCATCATGCCAAGGTCGCCGGCGAAGAAGGCGCTGGAGACGGTCTTCGCATCGGTGACGCCCTCCGGCATGACCTTGTATTTGTGCACCATGTCATCAAGAAGCCTGACCGCGCCCAGCATGGTCGGTGTGTCGTAATAGACCTCGCCGCCATAGTTGCGGTTGTAGTACTGGCCGCCATTCGACATGTCGAGCGCGCTGACGATCCAGCCGCAATAGTCGTAGGTGCCGGGCATCATGAAGCCCCACCCTGCCTGACCCGTGTCGCCGTCGCGCCTGGTCAGCATCTGTGCGTCCTTGATCCACTCGGCCCAGGTGACCGGCGGATTGTTCGGGTCAAGGCCGGCTTCCCTGAAGAGCCTGGCGTTGTAGTAGAGCAGCGGTGTCGAATTCTGGAACGGAACGCCATAGACCTTGCCGTTGATGATGGCGTTGCCGCGCAGGGCTGGCCAGAAATTGTCCATGAACCGGGCAGGCGTTTCCCCATCGGCCATGATCAGGGAATCGTAAGGCTCGACTTCGTTGTTGATGACATATTCAAGGATGAAGTTGGCGCTCATGATGACCACGGCCGGGGGCTTGCCGGCCTTGATCGCCGCACGCGTTTTCAGGTTCGTCTCGTCATAGGAACCGGTATAGACCGGGGTGACGACGATATCCGGGTGGGTCTTGTTGAACTCTCCGACGAGATTTTCCATCTCGTTGGACAGCCTGCCCTGCACCGGGACCGGGAAAAACATCCGGATGTCGGTTGCGGCGACGGCTTGCGAGAGTCCGATGAAAAGGGCGGTGGATAGGCCCAGCGTCAGTCTTGCCAATGTGTTCATGTGGTTCTCCTATTTGATACCGGTGAAGACGAAACTTGAGACGAACCGCTTCTGAAAGATGGCGAATGCGATCAGAAGTGGTGCCGCCACGAACAGCGTGCCTGCGGCGACGATGCCCCATTGCGAGCCGCTTTCCGCACCTCGCGTGAAGCTCGCCAAGCCGACGGTCAGGACCCGGGTCGAAGGCGACGATGTCGCCATCAGTGGCCAGAGAAACTCGTTCCAGTGGCTCGTCACCGAGACGATGGCGAAGGCGATGAAGCCCGGACGGGCAAGCGGAACCAGGATGCGCCAGATGATCTGGATGCGGCTGGCACCATCAATGCGCGCGGCTTCCTCGAAGTCGCGCGGAATGGTCTTGAAGGTCTGGCGCATCAGGAAGACACCAAAAGCCGAGGCGAAATAGGGTGCCATCACCCCGACGAGCGTATCATACAGGCCAAGCCTGGTGATCGTCACCATGTTGGGCACGATCAGGATCGTTGGCACCAGCATCAGTTGCAGCAGGAACAGGTAGAAGACGATCGACCGGCCCGGAAAGGCGATGCGGGCAAAGACATAACCGGCACAGGTGATGGTGACGAGCTGCACGGCGAGGATGCCGCCGCACAGCAGGATCGTGTTGAGATACCAGAGCGGAAAGTGGCCGGATGCCCATGCGTCGATGAAATTGACCAGGCTCGGGCGGGTTGTCGGCAACAGCGATGCGAGGTCGTTGCCGCCGCCGGTATCGGGGCGCAGTGATGCGACGAGCATCCAGGCGAACGGCATGAACCAGATCGCCGACGCAGCGATCAGCAGGATGGCACCGGCAAGAGGCCCATCCCGGTGCCCGCTGCGGGACAGGCGCAATATCTTGTCAGCCTTCATAATGGATTCCGTGCTCAAGTGTGCGCAGCGACACGGTGGACAGGCCAAGCAGCCCCGCGACGGTAACCACCGTTGCCGCTGCGGCAAGGCCGATATCATAGTTCTCGTGCGCCTGCTGGTAGATGTAGAAGAGCAGCAGATTGGTGGAGTCGCTCGGTCCCCCGGAGGTCAGCAGGACGACATGATCAACGCTGGTCAGCACCTAGACGAGCGCGATCACGGTGACGAAGGCGAGCGTTGGCCGCAATAGCGGCAGGGTGATGCGGAAAAAGCGCTGGACCGCGCGCGCACCATCTACCCGTGCGGCTTCGTGCAGGTGCTCCGGGATCGCTTGCAGACCGGCAATGAAGAACAGCATGTAGTAGCCGGCATTCTTCCAGACCGTGATGCCCATCAACGAATAGAGTGCGATATCGGGATTGCCGATCCAGTTCGTGGCGCCGAGACCGAAAGAGAAAAGATAATGGTCGAGCAGACCGAAACGCGGCTGGAAGACGAAGCTGAAGAGGGCGGCCGCAGCGACCAGCGGGATAAGCACGGGGAAGACGAATATCGCCCGCATCACCGAGGTGAAGACGCCCGATTCCTTCAGTCCGACGGCGAAGACGAGTGCGAGTGCCACGCTCGGAACGATCGTTCCGACGGCATAGAGCAGATTGTTCCGGGCCGCCTGGGCGAAGCCCGGATCAGCAAACAGACGTTTGAAATTGTCGAAACCGAAATGCGAGGGTCCACCGAAGACTTCGACGGAAACCGACTGGATCGCCACCTGGACAAGCGGCCAGTAGGTGAAGAGCGCGAGGAAGAACAGCGATGGTGCGAGCAGGACGATGACGCTCCGCGCGATCCCCGGCCGGTCTCTTCTGACCGATGCGGTTGAAGGGTAGACCATCGGCACCGGGATATCCGCCATTTTTGTCCTCCACGTTCAGGGGGTCGCTAACAGCGGTGGATGACATTTTGGTTTTGATTTGATGAAGCGGCGGTAACACGGGAAAAGTGTGTGTCTGCAAAGCACACGATTTGATCTGACGGACGCCTGAGCGAATTGAATTCCTCCACCGGGTTCTGCACCATGTATAAGCACCCCTTGCGCAAGAGGGTTTGTGAAGCAATTTTGCGCGGTGTCGGGTGCTGACCTGTATCCGGCCTCAAGATGCGGCCCGGTCATGCTACCTTACCCCTTTTCCTGGCGCTATCGATGGTGCGAAGCTGTTGATGCGCAGGCAACGAAGGTATGGTTGTCATGCTGGCTGTCCTTGATGGCTTGGGTCGCTGTGCCGCCTTTGTTGCCGCCCCTGAATGACCGCTGATTACGCGATGCCCGTGATGGCTATGTAAGGCGATGCCGGCACGAAGGGGTGTACAGAAAACAGGTCACTGCGAGGCAGGGAGATGAAGAGATGCCTTGGAATTGATGCGGCAAAGACCGTTCATTGGGCGTTTGGAATGGACGAAAGGGGCCGCGTTGTTCTTGACCGCGCGGTCAAGACCACCCCGGATGCGATCAATGAACGGGTTGCGGATTTGCGCGCCTTGAATGGCGATCCTTGAATGGCGATATCGTGATCGGCATCGATGTGCTCGGATCGTTCGCGCGATTCCTTGAAGCCCGCTTGCTGGCGGAGGGGTTTACTCTGGTTCACACGCCCGGCATTGCTGTCAATCGCGCCGGACAGGGTTTTGTCGGAGCAGAGCGCAAGTCCGATCCGCGCGACGCCCGCACCATTGCCGAGCTTGTTCGCACCCGCGATTTGCGGCCTGTCCTTGCCGATGATGATACCCGTGTTGCCCTGGCTCTATTTACCAGGTCTCTAAAAAACGTTTCTGTTTTTGTCAGACAGCGGTTCGCTACGAATTCTGGCTTCGGTTTGTACCGGGTATTGCTACGTGATATTGCTACGTGATGTGGCTTTTGTGGGTGCGATCTGATCTCCACGTTTCTGATTGCGCCGCCAACAGGCCGGGCCGCCTCGCCAGCTTGCTGGCTGCCATTGTCATTGTGAACTTGGCACGCACCTTTTCGATACCGCGATTTTTCGATACCGCGATGCGTTGTCTGGGCCATTCCGCCGAAGGTTTTTGCCCAACCGAAGGGCGCCTCGATCTTCTTTCGGGCCTTCCGGGACACGGCGTAGCCGGAATGTCTTGTCGTTCGCCGGTCGATGGCGGCGTAGCGGGCCTTTTGGGCGATGTGCGGCGTGCCACAAGCCTGCCGCAGATGGGCAACGAAGTCGGCGCTGTCGTATCCCTTGTCCGCCCCGAGGGTCAGTTGCCGGGTCGAACCCGGCGCATGGCGGTGGATCATCTTGAGCGCAGCCTGGCGCTCGCCCTGTCCATCCGCATGGGTCAGCTCGGCTTGCACGATGAGACCATTGCGGTTCTCCATCAGCGTATGCCCTCAGCGTATGCCCTCAGCGTATGCCCCATGAAGCACAGCATCGCGCCTGCGCCAGCCGATTTCTTGTAGAGCCGGGCATCCGGGTCGGTGACCGATGCATGCGTCGTGTTCGAACGCTTCTGGCGCTTGAAATCGACTTCGGCGTTACGGGATTTGCCGGGCATCGGAGGTGTCTGGGTCGTTTCGGGCTGGCAGGGCCTGGTTGGCGTTTTGTCGGTTGGCGGTGCTGGTGGACCACCCGGTTCGTCTGTCTCGGGCGGCGCTTTCGGCCGGCTGTTCCATCAACGGCCGCTCGGAGCGAACCGAAAACAGGATTTGCAGAAGGCTTGCGCGGATCAGGCGCTCAGGGGCAATCGAGGGCCGGCCTTCGTCGGAGCAGAGCGCCGCAAACTCCCCATCAAGCCCCGCCAGAGCTTCATTCACGATACGCCGGATCAAACGGAGCGGGGGCTTGGACGGGATCCGATCCTCAAGATCGACATGGCTGAACAACGATCCAGTTCTCTCGTCCGATCCACGCATCTGCCACCTCCAGACCTTGGCAAAAATGCTTGAATCACAGGACAAAGAGGCTGTAAAGGAGGGGGGTTCAGCAGCCTGGTAAGCCTACTTGGTCAGGCCAAGGTGTCCGGTCGAAATAGGGGGCAGTTCACAAACCAGACCAAGCGCGACCCCCGGCGTCGTAGCGATGCGTTACAGGCCGACCCGTTGGTCGTACGAGAGCGGGTGGGAGATGGCGACGGCAGGCGCATCAGCCAACAGACAGGACTCGAAGGGTGAAGCCGCATCACCGATATGGGCAACAACACCATTCCGGGGCCGCAAAAAACGGATAAGGACTGGACAAGCGCACAAACAAGGCAATAAGATAAGTTGAACAGAACGAGCATAGAACAAGAATATGATAACTCTTGTGATAGATCACCAATTCGTTTAGTCGTAAAATCTAGCTAAGTGCTTGACTTATAATACAAAGGCGAGTTGGCAGAGTGGTGACGCAGCGGACTGCAAATCCGTCTACACCGGTTCGATTCCGGTACTCGCCTCCATTTTTTCAATGTGTTAGGGTCTGTGGACATTTAGGATTTTCATTTGGCGTGATTTCTGCTTCAAGCATCCAAAATGGAGGTTTGAATGAACGAGCAGCGCTTTGTGGTGTCGGATGCCTTGTGGCAACGGCTTGAGCCACATCTTCCTGGCAAGGTCAGTGATGCCGGAGCAACGGCAAAGGACAATCGACTGTTTTTGGAAGCGGTTTTCTGGCGGGTACGCACCGGGTCGCCATGGCGTGATCTCCCACCCGCCTTTGGCCATTGGAACAGCCAGTTCCGGCGATTTCGTCGGTGGGCCAAGTCGGGCATGTTTGAGGGTCTTTTCAAAGCTATGAGCGGTGACCCCGACCTCGAATATGCGCTCATTGACGGCACCATCGTTCAGGTTCACCAGAAGGCAACCGGCGCAAAAGGGGATCTCAGGCTCAGGCCATCGGGCGCTCGCGCGGTGGGTTGACGACAAAAATCGTGGCATTGGTGGATGCACTCGGCCATCTGATGCGCTTTTTGCTGCTCCCGGGACAAGCGCATGACATGAAGGGTGGCGCGCCGTTGATCAAAGGCGTTTCTTTTGATGCGTTGCTCGCGGACAAGGCGTTTGATGCGGATTGGTTGTTGGAAGACCTCGACGAGCGCGGTGCAACCGCCGTGATCCCGCCCAAAGCCAATCGCAAAATCCAGCGCGAATATGACGTGGAGCTCTACAAGTGGCGGCATCTGGTGGAAAACTACTTTGCAAAAATCAAAGAGTTCGGAAGTATCCGAAACTCTGTGTATGAGGTTTAGCCCATGCGAGTTTAGCGGGTCATTTGTTGAACCGCTCGGGGTATAGGCTAGCGAATTGGTTTCGGGCAGCAACCCATTCCCGGACGGCCCTGCCTGTTCTCTCGAAGCTGCGGATGGCGAGGTAAATCAACTTGGTTGCGGCATCGTCTGTTGGGAAACTACCCCTCGTTTTTGTTGTTTTGCGTATCCCGCGGTTGAGGCTTTCAATCGCATTCGTGGTGTAAATGATTTTGCGGACCGCCGGCGGGAAAGCAAAAAACGGGATGACTTCCTGCCAGGCGCGCCGCCAGCTTGGGGCGATTGACGGGTATTTTTGCCCCCATTCGGCTTCAAAATCAGCGCGTGCCTTCTCGGCCTCGGTGTCATTGGTTGCCTGATAAATCCGCTTGAGGTCTTTGGCGACGGTCTTGCGGTCCTTCCAGCCACAGAAGTTCAGGGAGTGGCGCACCAGATGCACGATACAGGTTTGTACGGTGGTATCTGGAAAGGCGGCATTGATCGCATCAGGGAAGCCCTTGAGGCCGTCGACAACGGCAATCAGGATGTCTTCAACCCCACGATTGCGCAGATTGTTCATCACCGAGAGCCAGAATTTAGCCCCCTCATTGGCGGCGATCCAGAGCCCCAGAACCTCGCGCTCGCCTTCCGGGGTGACGCCCAGGGCCACGTAAACCGCCTTGTTTTTGACCTGACGGCTTTCCGCATCGCGGATTTTGACGCGTAGGGCATCGAGAAAAACGATGGGGTACATCGGCTCCAGGGCGCGGTTTTGCCAGTCTGAGACCTCTTCCAAGACCGCGTCGGTGACCCGGCTAACAAGATCGGCGGACACCTTCAGGCCGTAAACCTCTTCAAGGTGGGCCCGGATATCGCGGATCGATAGTCCGGCAGCATAAAGACCGATGATTTTGTCGTCCATCCCGTCGATCCGGGTCTGGCCTGTCTTGATCCGTTCAGGCTCAAAACTGCCGTCCCGGTCGCGCGGAACATCAATCAGCAGCGCACCGTCATTGCCCTTCACCGTCTTGCGTGACGTGCCGTTGCGGCGGTTGCTTTGCTCGGCAGGGTCCTCCCCCGGCTCATAGCCAAGGTGTTCGGTCAGCTCCGCGCCCAGCATCCGCTCCATGAAACGAACCTTCAGTTCCTTCATGAGGCCTTTGTCGCCCAGCAAATCCTCGGGGCGGTCAACCCCGCTCAACAGTTCGTCCAGCACTTCCTTGGAAATCGTCATTGTCGTCATGCTCCTTCAAATTGGAAGCATGGGCCAATTTACTCATACACAGAAGACCGGACACTCTCAAGAGTTCAGAGCGATAGCCACAAGATACGATAAAACCGATTGCAGTGACGCAGCAAGTTGGTACCTCGTAGCAGCCCTCATCGCCTCAAAATAATTGTCCACAGACCCTCGTTTAAGCGGCCTTTGCTTTGAAGGCCAGCGGGCTTTTCCACCCCAGAGCTGAGTGTCTACGGCGGGGATTGTAGAAGCCGTTGATGTACTCGAAGATCGCCATCTCTGCGGCGCGCCGGGTCTCCCAGGTTCTTTGCCACAGAAGCTCGGCCTTGATGAGCAGCTCCGCCCTGATGGTTTTGAAGAACGTCTCGACGACAGCGTTATCGTAACAGTTGCACGTGCCGCTCATGGAGACCTTGAAGCCGTGCTGACGCAGAAGCTTCTGATCGTCGTGAGAGCAATACCGGCTGCCACGATCCGTGTGATGGATGCATCCCTTCGGCGGGTTCCGCAGCGCGATAGCCATCTTGAGAGCTCGGATCGCCAGAGCCCGCTTCATGCGGCTGCTGACCGCCCATCCGATGACGCGCCTTGCGTGCAGATCAATGATCACAGCCAGGTACAGCCAGCCTTCTCGGGTCCAGACATAACTGATGTCACCCGCCCATTTCCGGTTCGGCCGCTCAGCAAAGAAGTCACGATCCAAAAGGTTCGGCGCGATGTTGAAGTTGTGGTTGCTGTCCGTCGTCGCCTTGAACTTCTTGTGTCTCTTCACGGCAATGGAGGTCTCGCGCATCAGACGGCCAACCTGCCGCTCACCAACCGCAAGGCCAAGCTCTCGCAGCTCTTCCGCCATGCGCGCGCGTCCATAGCTGCCGAGAGACAACGCGAACTGCTCGCGGATATGGGCCAGGACGACCATGTCCGCCCGCTGCGTCTTGCTCACCCGGCGCGTACGCCAGGCGCGGTATCCACGGGCACTGACATCCATGATCCGGCACAGGCGTTTGATCGGCAGAAGCCCTTCGTTCTTTGCAATGAAAGCGAACCTCGCTTGCTTCGCTCCGCAAAGAACCGGGTGGCTTTTTTGAACACCTCCCTCTCCTCCCGGAGCTGTCGGTTCTCACGCCGAAGCTCGGCAAGCTCCCGCTCCATATCCGTCTGCGCCGCTGGCTTCTCAGGATTGCGCCGATCCTGCTGGATCCAACTGTTCAGTGTCGAAAACCCAACACCAAAATCCTTGGCCACCTGCTTACGCGGCAGCCCACTCGTGAGTGCTGCACGCACTGCTTCGGCGCGGAACTCCGCACGCGCTTGTTTGCCCATGTCCATTCGCCTTTGTAACACGATACGTGGTCAAAGGAGCGGAACAATCCCGGTACAGGTCCAACCTGCTGCGCATCCTGACCGCCAGCGTGCCGAGATCCGGATCCGCATTGCCATCATGAACCGCTTCAACACACTCGCCGCCGCCGAGATCAAGGCCGTCGCCTGAAACCAACCGGGACAGGGCAACTCTTGCTTATGCCGAATGAGCGAAACAATGCCCATGGCTGGACAAATATAACGAACAGCGCCCGCAGTCAGGAAGGTATTGCTACGGCAAAACACCTATGCAAACCTTCCGCCAAACGCTACACATCGCTGTCGAGAAGACAATTAAAACGCACAACTAAAACGCACAACAAATCGGACAGTGACCAATCCATTCTCAGAATCGCTGGCTGAGCTGTACCTCAGATCAAGTCTGAAAGTTTTACATTTAGACGCCAGTATCCGTGCTCCAATGCAGACCCCGCCCTGTGCGGGGTTTTCTGTTTGCAGCAACGGCGTATCCGAGCTCATGATCATCCAATGTCAGTCCAAAGTAGCCGACTGTACCCGGGGTGTCCCTCTTAAAGGATGGTAAAAGCTTGAATGTCGCTCTTATCGGATCTACCGGTTCTGACCCGAATTGCCTGGCCGCATCGGACATCAGGCCCAATTGGCAGCGAAGACCATCCCGGCCTCCGCCTCGCCATATTTGCAGGTACCATGATCCATGACCTTCGATCTGAGAACACTGGAACTCTTTGTGCGCGTCGCAGCACTGGGTGCGCTTGGCAAGGCAGGTGAGGACATGCGTATTTCGCCGACAGCGACGACGCAGCGTATCCAGGCACTGGAAGCGGAACTCGGTGCAAAGCTCCTGAACCGCACGACACGGGCGGTGTCGCTGACGCCGGACGGTGAAGCCTTTCTCATTCATGCCCAGCAGATTCTCGATTGCGCCGAGGCCGCGAGGGCGGTGATGTCAGCGGCGCGCTGTCGAATATTCGGTGAACTGCGCGTCACCGCTTCCGCCTCTTTCGGGCGTAGCCAGATCATTCCCCACATCGGAGAATTCCTGCGCCTGTATCCGGAGATGTCGCTGAAGCTGGATCTGAACGACTCCGTCGTTGACATCATCGAGCGAGGATACGACCTGGCAATCCGTATCGGAACGCTTTCTTCATCCTCGTTGATTGCACGCAAGCTTGCGCCGAACCCGCGCCTGCTGCTTGCATCACCCGACTATCTGGCGCATGCCGGAACACCGGAATCGCCCGCCGATCTGAAAAACCACAGTTGCATCGTGTTGGGCGAAACCCGCACCTGGAGCCTTAGCGACAAAGCAGGAAGCGCCGTAGAAACCCGTGTGGCAGGGAAATTTGCCACCGATTTCGGCGAGGCCGTCACCGAAGCACTGCTGCAGGGTCTCGGCATCGGCCTGAAATCGCTCTGGGACGCAACGGAGCACCTGAAAAGCGGGCGTCTCGTGCGTGTCCTGCCGGAGTTTTCCGTGGCGCCCGACTGGCAAATCTGGGCGGTGCGTCCGCCAAACCGTGTGATGCCGCCTCGCGTTCAGGCTTTCATCGATTTCTACGAGGAGAGGTTCCGCAAGGCCGTTCAGCCGACACCGGAGCCGTAACCGGGGCCGACACTGGAGTCGACACTGGGGTCGACACTGGGGCCGTGAAACAATGCAGATGTGAAACTCTTCCGATTATCCAAATTGAGAATGAAAATATCAGCCGATTATCGAGAAAGATCGTAGTGCTAACTTTTCATTGAACGCGGGCGCCGCAAGCAAGAGGAGTTACAATGAGCATCGCTCTCGACACCGACAAGCCGAATGTGTCCGAAAGCGCAACCGCGATGTTGACCGGTTTCTTGATTTGCCACGGCAACATCGGCAAGGCCACGATCGACGTGACGACCGGCCTTCGCGCCCGGTAATTCGCCATCGGTCTGCTGGCGCAGCAACGCGGGCGGACCATTACATCTGAAAGGAGTAAACCCCATGACCGCCACGCCCATGATGAAGGCTGTCGCCCTGAAACGCTACCTGCCGATCTCCGATCCGCAGAGCTTCCTCGATGTGGAATTGCCCCGTCCAACACCCACCAGCCACAATATTCTGGTCGAGGTGAAGGCCGTTGCCGTCAATCCAGTGGACACCAAGGTGCGCGCGCCGAAAGACAAGGTCGAAGAGACCCCGCGCGTGCTTGGCTGGGATGCGTCCGGCGTTGTCGCGGCCGTTGGCCCCGACGTAACGCTCCTTGCCCCGGGCGATGAGGTCTATTACGCGGGTGACATCACGCGAGCGGGATCGAACCAGCAGTTCCACCTTGTTGACGAGCGCATCGTTGGCCGCAAGCCGAAGTCCCTGACGCATGCCGAGGCGGCTGCACTCCCCCTGACGACAATCACCGCCTACGAGGCGATGTTCGACCGGCTTGGCATTGACCGCGATGGCAAGGATAGCGGCCAGTCGATCCTGATGATCGGTGGCGCGGGCGGCGTCGGTTCCATCGCCATCCAGCTTGCCAGGCGCGCGGGACTGACCGTGATTGCCTCCGCGTCACGCCCGGAAACCATCGACTGGGTCAGGAAACTCGGCGCCGATCACACGGTCAACCACCGCGAGGACATGGTGGCACAGGTGCGCGCCCTCGGTTTCCAGCACATCGATCATATCTCCATCTTCAACGACATGCGGCACTGGAACGCCGCCGTCGAACTGATCCGTCCGCAAGGCGGTATCGTATCGATCGAGGACACGGACCTGCCGATGCCGATGGCCGGCATGAAGACCAAGGCGGCGAGCTTGCACTGGGAGTTCATGTTTGCACGCTCCATGCACCAGACGCCGGACATGATCGAGCAGCACCGTCTGCTGACATGGGTTGGCGAGGAGATCGATTCGGGCCGTATCCGGACAACGCTCGACACGGTGCTGTCGCCGATCAATGCCGAAAACCTGCGCGAGGCCCATCGGCGGATCGAAACAGGAACAACCAGGGGCAAGATCGTCATCGAGGGGTTCTAGATGTTCAGGACCTGTTGATATTCACCCTGGTCAAATGATGGTTGCAGCGGTTGGGATGAAAGCGCTGCAACTTTCGTCTGTCTCGCAAAGGCGCACAGCTATACTACTGTATTCATTTGACTTTCCGAAGAGGCGCTCAATCAGGTGCCGCCATGTGCAGGTGTCGCGGTCGAACCCGGCTCGAAAGCGTCTGCTGGACTTCGGCGGAATTACTGCCGGGCCTGTGCGGTCTTTATTGGGGGTGGTCGGAAATAAATTGCATTGCGGGGCACAAATTATTTTGCACTGTTTCCGTTTCTTTCCGCTTGCGGAAACAGATGCGTCTCAAGCGTTTGTTTTCATTGGAAATGAGCATGCCGCTTGCGTTTGGCGGTGATTTTCCGGCATTCGACGGTTGCGGTTCGTGCATCGCGGTGGCGACCTTGGAGGCGGCGCGCTTGTCGGCGGGTTCCGGGTGACGGTCATGCGCCACCCTCCCCCTCGGGGGGAAGACGTCACCTCGATCAGGCCCCGTGCTTCGGGCTGTGGCGCAGCGATCTGATTTCATCGCGCAGGGATTCGGTTTCGGCTCGCATCATGGCGGCAACCTCATCGCGCGGGAGTGTCGTGGCGGCGCGGGCTTCGATGGCCTGGACCGCCTCGGCCACGCTGGCCCCCTCGGACAGGCCGAGGCGACGGGCCAGATCGGGCGAGAGCGGCGGGGCCACCTGGCCCTTCTGCTCCCCGAGGTCGGGCAATCGGGGATCATCAAGATCAAATTCGGGCAGGCGTGGCCCGAAATATAGTTGCAGGTCAAAATAGTCTGACAATGCCCGAAGTTTGTCGATGCTCGGAAGCCTTCCGGCACGGATATCCCTGATCAGCCCATCGTGCCCGACAATGTCCATAGACGCCTGACGGCCGGAAACACCTTTAGCGGAGAGTGCACTCTCGATAACAGTGCGCAGCCATTCGCTTGCTTCTTCAGTATATCGTTACAACCATACCTTCGTTGCCTGCGCATCAACAGCTTCGCACCATCGATAGCGCCAGGAAAAGGGGTAAGGCCGCATGAGCGAGACCGACACCCGCCTGCGCGCCTTCCTGGCGCATCTGGACATGCTGGATGCCGAGGATTGGCATGACGCCATCCTCAACGAGAAGTTTGAAACCGGTGGATGTCTCTCTGTGTTCACCGGTGACCCCGGATGGAGATTGCGCCTGCATGGCATCATCTCCGTTGGCGCGACCGAAGATGAGGTGATCGCCAACTGGACAGGCTTCGCCCGCGCGCGCTGCGCGCCGATCGAGACCGAGGATGACGGGTTCGTCACGGTGCACCCGGACATGCCGGGAGGCCAGCCATGAGCGAGGTCGCGGATAGGCCCGCCTGTTCCTCCCCGGGCGGTCATGGTGGATCGGGCGGGTCGGTCGTGTCTGGCGCGTCCCGTCCGGCCCGCATCATGGGCTACCTGCTCAACCGGCTTGAAGGAACGGGTGGCATCCCGGTCGCGGCCTGGTTCGAGGGCCATCTTTACTGGCATTGCCGGACCGATGGACGCCCGGTGATCACGGTCTCGCTTTGCCAGAATGCGCAGGGCGCTTTCCTCTTCGATCAGCTCGCCCCGGCCAGGGTGATGTGCGCGCTGCTCAACGCCCATGACGAGCACAACGCCTGCGATCACATGGCGTGGTGGCGGGTGGTGACCGCCCATGCCGAGGACAGCGGGGGATACCTGCAATGACCGGGCTGGGGTTTATCGTCGAGGGCGGGGCCTGGCGCTGGATCACCCGCAAGGGTGAGCCGCAGGTTGCCGCTCGCAGCAAAGGCGGGCAGTGGGTCTGACCTGCCCCAATTTTCAGGGCCACTCGTAAATCGCGTTTGCTCTTCATTTGTGTGCCATCATTGTGCGGCGTGAGCAATGGGCGCGGGCGCGGAGCCCTCAGAGAGCTCAAGCGGCTGCGCCCATTGCGTTTTGTTGAAGGGTCGCGCTGCCGCGAACGCTTCGGGGGTTTGGTCTTTCAGGCTGCTGTGGGGGCGTTGTGTGGTGTAGATCCTCCGGTTTTCGATGATGTCCCGCGCCTCGCCGATGCTTGTGCACCAGTGCCGGTTCAGACACTCATCCCGGAACCGGCCATTGAAACTTTCGATGTACGCGTTCCGGGTCGGCTTGCCCGGATCGATGAAGTACAGCTGCACACCGTGGTCATCGGCCCGGGCATCAAGGGCGCGACCTCGCAGTTCGGGTCCGGTATCGACGACCAGACTGTCCGGGTATCCGCGTTCCCGTGCAACCCGCTGCAGCCTTTCCACGACCCGCTCACCGGGCCGTGAAAAACGGGCCGTGAAAAATCCCCCTCGATGGCCGGGCACTCGCGGGTACAATCCTTTTTGAGGTTGGCCGTCCGGAACTTGCGCCCGTTGGCCAATGCGTCACTGGTGACATCCAGTGACCACCTCTGATTGGCCGCAATCGGGCGACCGGCCACCTTCACGGCCCTCCCCGGGGATCTTCTTGCGCCTGGTTTGGCGCAGCCACAGCCGTTCTTCGTGGTCTATCCGCTCGACGACCTTGACGTTCCCTTTGAAGCCCTCGCGCACCAGCCTGGCGTGGAGCATGCGGCAGCCATACCTCCTGTGCTTGTCCGACAGTGTGATCAGACGTTCCCGAAGCCGCGCGTGGCGATCCGGGCGCGGCCTGACAGCTCAGACTCGAGCTGGATATTCCGGCCAGCCTGCACGCCCGCCGCTGCGTGAATGGATGGGCAACGAAGTCGGCGCTGTCGTATCCCTTGTCCGCCCCGAGGGTCAGTTGCCGGGTCGAACCCGGCGCATGGCGGTGGATCATCTTGAGCGCAGCCTGGCGCTCGCCCTGTCCATCCGCATGGGTCAGCTCGGCTTGCACGATGAGACCATTGCGGTTCTCCATCAGCGTATGCCCTCAGCGTATGCCCTCAGCGTATGCCCCATGAAGCACAGCATCGCGCCTGCGCCAGCCGATTTCTTGTAGAGCCGGGCATCCGGGTCGGTGACCGATGCATGCGTCGTGTTCGAACGCTTCTGGCGCTTGAAATCGACTTCGGCGTTACGGGATTTGCCGGGCATCGGAGGTGTCTGGGTCGTTTCGGGCTGGCAGGGCCTGGTTGGCGTTTTGTCGGTTGGCGGTGCTGGTGGACCACCCGGTTCGTCTGTCTCGGGCGGCGCTTTCGGCCGGCTGTTCCATCAACGGCCGCTCGGAGCGAACCGAAAACAGGATTTGCAGAAGGCTTGCGCGGATCAGGCGCTCAGGGGCAATCGAGGGCCGGCCTTCGTCGGAGCAGAGCGCCGCAAACTCCCCATCAAGCCCCGCCAGAGCCTCATTCACGATACGCCGGATCAAACGGAGCGGGGGCTTGGACGGGATCCGATCCTCAAGATCGACATGGCTGAACAACGATCCAGTTCTCTCGTCCGATCCACGCATCTGCCACCTCCAGACCTTGGCAAAAATGCTTGAATCACAGGACAAAGAGGCTGTAAAGGAGGGGGGTTCAGCAGCCTGGTAGGCCACCTTCATCGCGCTGGTGATCGGGATGCCAAGGTATCGCAGCGCGGCCTTTTTCATCTCATGGGGCAGCGCCCTGAGGCATCGGTCATAGAGGTCGCGAAACTCTGCGCTGTCCTCGCGCAGGATCGGCACGCCATGCTTGAGCCGCCATTCCGCCTGCACATCTTCGGCGGTCCGGTCCCCAAGCTGATGCGCCACCTCGTTCGCGCCGGACCGTCCCGGGATCGGCACCGACACGTTGGCAGGCCCGGCGCGGCGAGATAGCGTGATCCCGCTGCGCCTTGCGCACCGCCTCCCGCCGCTTGCTCGATGTCGTCAGGTCTTTCCCGGCAGATCCTTCAAGACGGTGGTGTCGAGCATGGTCTGCGCCAACAGCCGCTTTCGCTTGCCGTTCTCGTCTGCGAGCGCCTTCAGCCCGGCAGCCTCGGAGACCTCCATGCCGCCATACCTGGCTTCAAGCTTGTAGAATGTCGCCGGGCTGAGGCCATGCCTGCGGCACACATCTGCCGTCGGCAGGCCGGCCTCTTGCTCCTTGAGCATCCCGATTATCCGAGCCTCGGTGAAACGGCTTTTTCGCATTCGTCTGCTCCTTCGCGGTTAAGCAGACTCGACATCAGAATGAGAGAGCTCCCGGCGGGAAGGTTAGACGGCGATGTGCTTGATGTGCTGCGCGGCCTGCCGCCCGATCATTTCGATTGCGTGGTTACCTCGCCGCCCTATTGGGGGCTGCGCGATTATGACGTCGAGGGCCAGATCGGCATGGCGCCGACCCTCGCGCAGCATCTCGCTGTGATGGTCGAGGTGATGGCGCAGGTGCATCGGGTGCCCACGCTTGACGGCGACAAAGGTCTTGACAATGCGAATGGTCAAGGCGGTGGCATTGGCGGTTTCGGACCTGGTGCACAGGAACACCGCCTGATGTTCGTTCAGGTGGTAAGCCTTGCCGGGGCGACCTCGGGTATTTTTCCGCACGGTGCGGAAAATTAATTCTCCGAATGATTTCAGGGCGTTTTCGTGAAGTTTGATCAAGTCTCGGATGTTGTAAGGCTTTTCAAACCCCAACGTCTCGGCCAGCGCCAGATCGTGGATGCGGTGTTCGCCGTCGATCAGCGTCACCGCGTCCTGTGAGAAAGATACAATGGTGGTGTGTTTGACTGCGCTCATGAGCGGGTCTGCGTGTATTCACATTGAACTCTGAAACCCCTCGCTAAAAGGGTGTCCGGGCGATAACGGGTTAGCGAACCGGTCACACGGAGCCGGCAGGGCAAAACTCTCCCGTTGCGCCCGAACATAGAAAAACCGCGCTTTGGTGGCGCGGTTCGAGCGCCGTGTGACAAGCGGGTCGTCAAACCCGGCCACGGATTTTGCCGTGACAGGTGAGACGCTACGGCCGTTCGCAGCGGTTGTCAAGGGGCGCTTGAAACGACGCGGGGTGTTCCTTATGGTAAAAGGGCTGAACCGCTTGACCCGAGGATGCCCATGTCCACAATTACGTTCGATACCCTGAAATTCAGCAAGAAGCTCGTCGCCGCAGGCTTTAGCGAACAACAGGCCGAAACGCTGGCCGAGGAACAAGCCGCCCTGATCGAAGATCAGCTTGCGACCAAACGCGACCTGAAAGAGCTTGAGGTTACACTCAGGCGCGACATTGCCGACGTCAAGCGCGACCTCACGATTCGCATGGGCGGGATGATGGTAACAGCGGTGGTCGCGGTCGCGGCGCTGGTCAAGTTGCTCTGATATCGCGCTTTTCCTCTCCTTCGAAGTCGTCGACAGTTTTGCGACCACAGAACGTGTTTCTCCGATGGCCAGCGTCATTGGTCTTCGCCTCCATGACAGCAACCGGCGTTGTTGCGCTCATTCGGCCTAAGCAAGAGTTGCACTGTCCCGGTTGGTTTCAGGCGACGGCCTTGATCCCGGCGGCGGCGAGTGCGTTGAAGCGGTTCAGGACGGCTATGCGGATCCGGACTTCGACCGCCAAGGCGCTGAACTCCGGATCCGCATAGCCGTCCTGAACCGCTGCACCGCGCTTCGGCAGACCTGTCACTGAGGTCGTTGGACAAGTCTGTCCGGGGATCGGGAAACCTCACCTAAAAGCCGAATTGCACAACAGAGGCACGCGAGGGGCCCAAAACCTGCCGTCCAGAAGGCCAGTCGTGTCTGTCGCTTGTCCGCGGATGAGAAAACCTGGCTCCATATGATTAAAAACCAAAATCGCTCTTGCCACGCAGAGAATCCTGAGAATACTTGGTCCATTATATAACCTTTCTCAGGCTGGATTGATCTTTTTCTGCGCCGGAAACCGCCGATTTTCCGTCTTTGCTCTGGTCAGCGCACGTCAATTGCTTTATTCTGGCAGGCAGACCCGGAAAACGGGCGCAACGACGCAGTAACGGCAGTAACGCCCATGACAGAAATGGCATTCGGCACCGCGCCCGTGCGCGCCGGTGAACCTGTTCTGCCCAAATGGTGGCGCACCATCGACAAGTGGTCCCTGACCGCTGTCCTGATCCTGTTCGGGCTGGGGGTGTTGCTTGGGCTCGCCGCCTCCGTCCCGCTGGCCGAGCGCAACGGGCTGGAGCCGTTCCACTACGTGAAACGGCAGGTTCTCTTCGGTATGGTGGCGCTTGCGACGATGCTGGGGATCTCGATGATGAACCCGCAACAGGTGCGCAGGATCGGCGTTGTGGGATTTGCGATGGCCTTCGTCGCGGTGATGCTGCTGCCGGTGCTTGGAACCGACTTCGGAAAAGGCGCGGTGCGCTGGTATTCCCTCGGGTTCGCTTCGGTGCAGCCCTCGGAATTTCTCAAGCCCGGCTTCATCGTGATGTCCGCCTGGCTCATGGCGGCCGCGCACGAGGTTGGCGGCCCGTCCGGACGTTTCCATTCCTTCCTGCTGACCGTGATCATCGTGGTCGCACTGGCCTTGCAGCCCGATTTCGGCCAGGCATCCCTGGTGCTGTTCTGCTGGTCGGTGATGTATTTCATCTCGGGCGCGTCGCTGACCCTGCTTGGTGTCGTGGGCGGCATGACCGTTGGGGGCGGTTTTCTTGCCTATAACATCTCCGGGCACTTCGCGCGTCGGATCAACGGATTTATCTCGCCCGAGGTCGATCCGCGCACCCAGATCGGCTATGCGGCGAACGCGATCCAGGAGGGGGGCTTCTTCGGTGTCGGCGTGGGCGAGGGATCGGTCAAGTGGTCGTTGCCCGATGCACATACCGATTTCATCATCGCTGTCGCGGCGGAGGAATATGGCCTGATCCTCGTCTTGTGCATCATCGCGCTCTACGCGATTGTCGTGGTGCGCTCGCTTTTGCGCCTGATGCGCGAACGTGACCCTTTCACCCGGATTGCGGGCGCCGGGCTGGCCTGTGTCTTCGGGACGCAGGCGCTGATCAACATGGGGGTCGCGGCGCGGCTGCTGCCTGCCAAGGGCATGACGCTGCCCTTTGTCAGTTATGGCGGCTCATCGGTGATCGCGAGCGGTATCATGCTGGGCGCGCTGCTGGCACTGACCCGGACCCGGCCGCAAGGACAGATTTCCGATATCCTTGCCCGGCGCGGCAGGTCAAGGAGAGGATGACATGCGCAAGAACCAAGAGGCCCCGCTTCTGATGATCGCCGCAGGCGGCACGGGCGGTCACATGTTTCCCGCACAGGCGCTGGCCGAGGCGCTGGTTCGTCGCGGCTGGCGCGTCAAGCTGAGCACGGATGCGCGTGGCGCACGCTATACGGGGGGCTTTCCGCATGTGGTGAGGGTCGAGCAGGTCAGTTCCGCGACCTTTGCGCGCGGCGGGGCATTGGCCAGACTGCTGGCCCCCTTCAGGATCGCGGGCGGTATTCTGGCCGCGATCGGGCGCAATGTGGCGGACAGGCCGGCGGTGATTGTGGGGTTTGGCGGTTACCCGACGATCCCGGCCCTGTCTGCGGCGGTGTGTCTCGCAATCCCGCGCGCGATTCACGAACAAAACGGCATCATGGGCCGGGTGAACCGGTTTTTTTCCAGGCGCGTCAACCGGTTTGCCTGTGGCACCTGGCCGACCGATGTTCCCCGGGGCGTTCAGGCCCGGCATACCGGAAACCCGGTGCGCGCGGCGGTTCTGGCACGGGCGGGGGCGGCCTATATTCCCCCCGGCGATTACCCGATGTCGATTCTGGTGATTGGCGGCTCCCAGGGCGCGCGGATCCTGTCCGATACGGTCCCCGCATCGCTGGCACACCTGCCCGAGCGGGTGCGCCGCAACCTTCGCGTTGCCCATCAGGCGCGCCCGGAAGATCGTGGTCGCGTCATTGCGGTATATGAGGCGGCTGGAATCGATGCCGAGGTAAAACCGTTTTTCGACGATGTGCCCAAGCGGCTCAGTGAATGTCAGCTGGTGATCTCGCGCGCGGGGGCCAGTTCGGTGGCTGATATCTCGATTGTCGGGCGCCCGGCGATCCTGATCCCCTATGCGGCTGCCGCCGGTGACCATCAAGGTGCCAATGCGAAGGGCATCGCGAGGGCAGGGGGGGCCATTGTGATCCCCGAATCCAGACTGACCGCCAAAAGCCTGTGCGAACAGGTGCGTCTGGTGCTGGACAACCCCGATGGCGCGATGCAGATGTCGCGCGCGGCACTGTCCTGCGCTGTCCCTGACGCGACCGAACGCCTTGTGGCGCTGGTGGAAGAGCTTGCAGGAAAGACCGGATGAACGCGACCAAACTGCCCGGAGAACTCGGCCCCATCCATTTCATCGGCATCGGCGGGATCGGTATGTCGGGCATTGCCGAGGTGCTGATGACCCAGGGGTTCACCGTTCAGGGATCGGATGTGAAAGCCTCCAGAATCACCGACCGGCTGCAACTGCTTGGCGCAACGTTCCATGAGGGCCAGCGGGCCGGGAATATCGGTGATGCGGGCGTCGTGGTGATCTCGACCGCGATCAGGTGTGACAACCCGGAACTGGAAGAGGCACGCCGCCGGGGGCTGCCCGTCGTGCGCCGCGCCGAGATGCTGGCCGAACTGATGCGGCTCAAGTCGAACATCGCCATCGCGGGCACCCATGGCAAGACGACCACCACGACGATGGTGGCGACCCTGCTCGAAAAGGGCCATTTCGACCCGACCGTGATCAATGGCGGCGTCATCCATGCCTATGGTTCGAACGCGCGGGCCGGCGCGGGCGAGTGGATGGTGGTCGAGGCCGATGAATCGGACGGGTCGTTCAACCGGCTGCCCGCGACCATTGCCATCGTGACCAATATCGATCCCGAGCATATGGAGCACTGGGGCTCTTTCGACGCACTGCGCAAGGGGTTTTACGACTTCGTTTCGAACATTCCGTTCTACGGGCTGGCCGTGTGCTGCACCGATCATCCCGAGGTGCGGACGCTGGTCGGCAAGCTCGACGACCGCCGCGTGATGACCTTCGGTTTCAACGCGCAGGCCGATATTCGCGCCGTGGCCCTGCGTCACGAGGCGGGCGCGGCGCATTTCGACATCGCGCTGCAAGGCGAAGAGGGCAAGCCGGTGATCAAGGGCTGCACCCTGCCGATGCCGGGCAATCACAACGTTTCGAATGCGCTGGCCGCCGTGGCGGTGGCACGCCACATGGGGATGAAGAAAGACCAGATCAAGGCCGCGCTGGCCGCGTTTGGCGGTGTGAACCGGCGCTTCACCCGGGTGGGTGAGGTTCTGGGCGGCGTCACGATCATCGACGATTACGGTCACCATCCCGTTGAAATCGCAGCTGCCTTGAAGGCCGCGCGGCAAGTCGTGAAACCTGGCGCCCGTGTCATCGCCGTGCATCAGCCGCACCGCCATTCGCGCCTGCATGCGCTCTTTGACGATTTCTGCAACTGCTTCGACGAGGCCGATATGGTCGCCATTGCCGCAGTTTACGCGGCAGGCGAGGATCCTATCAAGGGGGCAACGCGCGACGATCTGGTCGCAGGTCTGATCCGGCACGGCCACCGCCATGCGCGCGCGATCCTGTCCGAAGAGGATCTCTCGCATCTGGTGCGCGAGCAGGCCCGACCGGGCGATATCGTCATGTGTCTCGGGGCCGGGACAATCTCGGCCTGGGCGAACAACCTGCCCGGCAAGCTCGGGGAGATGGAATGTCCCGGAACCTCTTCTGGCGCAGAGCATGACGGCGGCGCGGACACCGCAGGGCTTGCCCGGGTCGCAGGCCGTCGCTAGAGGGATGTGGTCATGAGTGACAGCCCTTCCACCCATGTCCCGCGTGGCACCCTGACACCAAACCGCCCCCTGGCCGATCTGACCTGGCTGCGGGTGGGTGGCCCGGCCGACTGGTTCTTCCAGCCTGCCGATGAGGCCGATCTGGCCGGTTTCCTGCATGGCCTGCCTGAGGATGTGGCGGTCTTCCCGATGGGTGTCGGGTCGAACCTGATCGTGCGCGATGCCGGTCTGCGGGCGGTGGTGATCCGGCTGGGTCGTGGTTTCAACAGGATCAAGGTCAAGGGCGAGCATGTCATTGCGGGGACGGCCGCTCTTGATGCCCATGTCGCCCGCAAGGCGGCGCAAGCCGGGCGCGATCTGACCTTCCTGCGCACCATTCCCGGCACGATCGGTGGTGCGGTGCGGTTGAACGCGGGCTGCTATGGCTCTTATGTGGCCGATCACCTGGTCGAGGCGCGCGCGATCACGCGGGGCGGAGAGGCGGTGACGCTGAGCCCGGCGGATCTGAACCTGGCCTATCGCCGGTCCGATCTGCCCGAGGGCTGGGTGCTGGTCTCGGCGACCTTTTGCGCACAGGCGGGCGATCCGGATGCGCTGGCTGCCCGGATGGACGAACAACTGGCCCGGCGCGACGCATCCCAACCCGCCAGGGAACGCACCGCCGGATCGACCTTCCGCAACCCGTCCGGATTTTCCTCGACGGGCCGCGCCGACGATACGCATGAGATGAAAGCATGGAAGGTCATTGCCGAGGCCGGAATGCGCGGGGCACGGGTCGGTGGTGCGCAGATGTCCGAAAACCACAGCAATTTCATGATCAACACGGGCGGTGCCACGGCTGCTGACCTCGAATCACTGGGCGAGGAGGTCCGAAAAAAGGTTTTGCACAGCAGCGGAATTTTGTTAGAGTGGGAAATCATGCGTGTGGGCGAATTCGGGGCGCAAGATCCCGACGATCCGGCGCAGTAAGCAAAAGCAGTAAGCAGAAACAGGCAAGTTCCGGACAACAGGCAAGTTCCGGACGGGGGACACCCCCGCAAGTGGCGAAAGTGGCGGGCATGTCGAGCAGGGCATCCCACCGTGTGGCGGTTCTGATGGGTGGCCTTTCCGCAGAGCGGGATGTGTCCCTGTCCACCGGGCGTGAATGCGCCAGGGCCCTGCGCATGGCGGGTCACGAAGTGATCGAAATCGACGCGGGCGCGGATCTCGTGGCACGGCTGCTTGAGTTTGCGCCCGATGTTGTGTTCAATGCCCTGCATGGCCGCTGGGGCGAGGATGGCTGCGTTCAGGGTCTGCTCGAATGGCTGCGCCTGCCCTATACCCATTCGGGCGTTCTGGCTTCGGCACTGGCGATGGACAAGGAAAAGTCCAAGCAGGTCTATCGCGCTGCCGGTCTGCCGGTGGCTGCCAGCGTCCTGGCAACCCGCGCCGAGATCGAGACCGCCCATGTCATTGCGCCGCCTTATGTGGTGAAGCCCTGTAACGGAGGGTCCAGCGTTGGTGTCCATCTGGTGCGGGACAGGGCCAATGGGGCCAATGGCCCGCCTTGCCTTGCGCCCGATCTGCCCGAGAGGCTGCCCGAAACGTTCCCCGAAACGTTCTCCGAAACGCTCCCAGAGACGATGATGGTCGAAACCTATGTGCCGGGCCGCGAACTGACCTGTTCCGTCATGGGCGATCGGGCGCTGGTGGTGACCGATATCCTCACCGATGGCTGGTATGACTATCACGCGAAATACGCCACCGGCGGATCGCGCCATGTCTGTCCGGCCGACCTGCCCGCCGAGATCAGCGAAGCCTGCCGCAACCATGCCTTGCGCGCCCATCATGCGCTTGGCTGCCGCGGTCTGTCGCGCACCGATTTCCGCTGGGACGAGGCGCGTGGCCTTGAGGGGCTGATCCTGCTGGAGACCAACACCCAGCCGGGCATGACCCCCACCTCCCTGTCGCCCGAACAGGCTGCTGCCTGCGGGATGGATTTTCTTGCGCTTTGCGCCTGGCTGGTGGAGGATGCCTCTTGCGACCGTTGACCCCCGGGATACCGCCGCAGATCTTGCGCGAGGCCATGGGGCATCGCGGCGGTGCCGCGTCTTGTGCCTGTCAGCGTCATGTCTATCACCGCAACCGCCACAGCCCGGCGCGCGATCCTGCGCCGTCACGGCTGGCGTTCCGCCTGCAACGGTTCTGGTTGACGCCGGCGGTGCGGGCGCTGACCCGGATCGGGCTGCCGGTTTTCTGCGTGGTGCTGGGGCTTGGGGTCTGGCTGGGCGATCCGGGTCGGCGCGCCGCTTTTCTGGCCAGGGTCGATGGCATCAGGCAGGCGATCGAACAACGTCCCGAGTTCATGGTCTCGCTGCTCAGGATTGAAGGCGCGACACCTGAAGTGGCCCGCGCGGTGCGGGCGATGATGCCGGTCAAGCTGCCTGCATCAAGCTTCGATCTTGATCTCGATGCCTATCGCGACAGGATTGGTCACCTTGACGCCGTAAAGGATGTGAGCCTGGTGATCCGGTCGGGCGGGGTGCTTGAGGCGGATGTGGCCGAACGTGTGCCCGCGATCTTGTGGCGCACGCCGGGCGGGCTGGAAATGCTTGATGAAACGGGGCACCGGGTGGCGACGCTCCTGGCGCGCGAAGCCCGGCCGGACCTGCCGCTCATCGTGGGGCAGGGGGCCGATGAGGCCGTGTCCGAGGCGCTGGAGCTGATCCGCGATGCGGGACCCATCCTGCCACGTTTGCGCGGGCTTGAACGGCTGGGCGCGCGTCGCTGGGACATGATCCTTGATCATGATCAGCGCATCATGCTGCCGCAGGACAGGCCGGTCGCGGCACTGGACCGGATCCTCGCGCTCAATACCGCAGAAGATCTTCTGTCGCGCGATTTCACCGTGATTGACATGCGCAATGCCGACCGGCCGACGATCCGGCTGAGCGCGCACGCCCTGACAGCACTCCGTCAGGTGCAGGATGATATCTTGAAGGCAAGGGCGACCTGATGATGACCGATCTTTACGATTTCCAGCGCGCGATGCGCAACATGCGCAAGGCGGCAATGCAGCGTGGCGTGATCGCCCTTCTCGATATCGGCAGTTCCAAGATTGCCTGCCTGGTGCTGCGGTTCGACAGCCCGGCAGGCGGCGATGGCGAAGGGTCGCTGGCCGGTCACGCCTCGGTCCGGGTGATCGGGGCCGCGACGACCCGCTCGCGTGGCGTCCGTTTTGGCGAGATCGACGCGATGGCCGAAACCGAGCGCGCGATCCGCACCGCCGTTCAGGCCGCGCAGAAGATGGCCAATGCCCGCGTCGATCATGTCATAACCTGCTTCTCGGGCGCGCGTCCGCGCTCCTATGGGCTGGCGGGCGAGACCGGGGTGATGGGCGATCAGGTGTCCGAGGTCGATATCGGTCGCGTGCTGGCCTCTTGCGAGATGCCCCCGATTGGTCCTGACCGGGAGGTGCTGCATGCCCAGCCGGTGAATTTTGCGCTTGATCATCACTCTGGCCTGTCCGATCCGCGTGGGCGCGCGGGGCAGCGCCTGGCGGTGGACATGCACCTGCTGACGGTCGAGGAAACACCCGTCCGGAACCTGATCCATTGTATCCGGCGCTGTGATCTGGAACTCGCGGGCATCGCCAGTTCCGCCTATCTGTCGGGCGTGTCCAGCCTCGTCGAGGACGAGCAGGAACTGGGTGCGGCCTGTGTCGATATGGGCGGCGGCGCGACCGGTGTGACGATTTTCATGAAGAAACACATGATCTTTGCCGATGCGGCTCGTCTGGGCGGCCATCACGTCACGCGTGACATCGCGGCGGGGCTGCAGGTGCCGATGGCCGTGGCCGAGCGGATCAAGACTTTCCATGGCGGCGTCGTCGCCACCGGCATGGACGATCGCGAGATGATCGAACTGGGTGGCAATTCCGGGGATTGGGAAAAGGATCGTCGCCAGATCAGCCGCACCGAGTTGATCGGGATCATGCGCCCGCGTGTCGAGGAAATTCTTGAGGATGTGCGCGCGATCCTTGATGCGGCGGGTTTCGAGCACCTGCCCAGTCAGCAGATCGTGCTGACCGGAGGCGCGAGCCAGATCCCCGGCCTCGACGGGCTGGCGGCGCGAATCCTTGGCCAGAGTGTGCGGCTCGGTCGTCCGATGCGCGTCCAGGGGCTGCCGCAGGCGGCGACCGGTGCCGGCTTTTCCTCGGTTGTGGGGCTCGCCCTGTTCGCCGCACACCCGCAAGACGAATGGTGGGATTTCGAACTGCCCCCCGAACGCATGGGCGGACGCAGCCTGAAACGGGCGATCCGCTGGTTTCGTGACAATTGGTGACATGTTGAAAGGGTGAAAACTTGTTCCGGATCAACAGATTGCGCAGAGAAGCTCAGTCTTTCTCTGCCCTGTATGTGTTGCTGCTTGTCAATACCATATCTTGCGCAATGTGCAAAATAGCACTGGTGGCGAGGGCGGCCCCCCCAGATTTTGTATTGAATCGCGGTTTTTTACGTGACGATCTTGTAATTCACGGATAAAATCGAATCAATTTCCATGAGATTCGACCTTGGGACAGGGTCGTCGAACACAACAGGCGGACAACCACATGACGTTGAATTTGATGATGTCGGAACATCAGGATCTCAAGCCCCGTATCACCGTGTTCGGTGTGGGCGGCGCAGGCGGCAATGCGGTCAACAACATGATCGAGAAACAGCTTGAGGGTGTCGAATTCGTGGTGGCCAATACCGACGCGCAGGCATTGCAACAATCGCAAGCCACAGCCCGTGTCCAGATGGGGGTGAAAGTCACCGAAGGGCTGGGCGCGGGTGCGCGTCCCTCGGTCGGTGCCGCCGCTGCCGAGGAAAGTATCGAGAGCATCGTCGATCACCTGGCCGGGGCGCATATGTGCTTCATCACGGCGGGAATGGGGGGTGGGACCGGCACCGGTGCCGCGCCGATCATTGCGCAGGCCGCGCGTGAGTTGGGCGTGCTGACCGTCGGTGTCGTGACCAAGCCGTTCCAGTTCGAAGGTTCCAAGCGGATGCGTCAGGCCGAAGAGGGGCTTGAGGGGTTGCAGAAGGTGGTTGACACGCTGATCATCATTCCCAACCAGAACCTGTTCCGCCTCGCGAACGAGAAGACCACGTTCACCGATGCTTTCGCGATGGCCGACGATGTGCTGTACCAGGGTGTGAAGGGCGTGACCGACCTGATGGTGCGTCCGGGCCTGATCAACCTCGACTTTGCCGATGTTCGTGCCGTGATGGACGAGATGGGCAAGGCGATGATGGGTACCGGCGAGGCAACGGGCGAAGATCGGGCGGTGCAGGCTGCCGAGAAGGCGATCGCCAACCCGCTGCTCGACGAGATTTCGCTCAATGGTGCCAAGGGCGTGCTGATCAACATCACCGGCGGTTACGACCTGACCTTGTTCGAGCTGGACGAGGCGGCGAACCGCATTCGCGAGGAAGTGGATCCGGACGCGAATATCATTGTCGGTTCGACGCTGGACCCCGATATGGAAGGTGGAATGCGTGTTTCGGTCGTCGCGACCGGTATCGACGCCGTGGCCCAGGCCGAGATCCCGGTGCCGCGCCGCAAGCTGGCCGAGCCGCTCAAGCCGGCCGACGAGGCTGCCGCACATCCTGCCGAACCGGCTCCCGAGCCGCTGCACGTCCCCGAGCCTGCACCGCAGCAACCGGTGACGCGGGCCAGCACCGAAAGCACGCTGTTCGATGCACCGGTTGGCCGCGCCGCTGCCGAAGCGCCGCGTCAGGCTCCGGACCTGGCGTCGGATGATCTGCCGCCGCCCGCCTATCAGCCGCGCCCCGAGCCGAGCCAGAGCCTGCATGTCGAAGACGATGCGACGGCTTATGTCGCACCACGCCCGCGTCAGCCCGGCACGCCGTCGCCCGAGGCACTCCAGCGTCTTCAGGCGGCCGTGAACAAGACACCGGCGCAAAGCCTTGCCGCGGTTTCGCGTCCGATGGCCGCGCCCCGCCCTGCGCAGGTGCCCGAGTCGCAACAGACACATGACGAAAAACCGCGCTTCGGGATCAATTCGCTTATCAACCGGATGACCGGGCACGGGCATGAGCAGGCACCGCACAGGGCCGTGCAGCCTTCCGCGCCGCAATCGATGCCGCATCAGGCGCCTCAACCGCGCGCCGAGATCTATGATGACGAGCAGAGTGAAGACCAGGATCGCATCGAAATCCCGGCTTTCCTGCGCCGTCAAGCCAATTGAGCGACCATCAAGCCTTCACAAAATTTCCATCGAAGGGCCGGTTTCTTCCGGCTCTTTTTTTCGTTTTTTCAGTGCTTTGCCTGTTGCGCTGCGGGGGTCTTGTCCAAGCGGGGTCGTATTGTTTCACCCTGTTACAAAGAGTGATTTGAGAAGGTGAGCCGTTCTGACTAACTGAACTGGCAAAATGGTATTCTCGTTACTGCGTGAAATGAATTCATCATGAAATGAATTCATGCGGTCAGGCGGTTCATCTGGTCAGACGGTTCAGACATGCAAACGACACTTGCCAGGACGGTATCCTTCGCGGGGGTGGGCCTCCATTCCGGGGCGATTGTGACGATGCGCGTGCATCCCGCTCCTGTTGATCATGGCATCGTGTTCCGCCGCACCGATATGGCGGGGGTCGATACCGATGTTCCGGCGTTGTGGGATCATGTCCCCAATGCCAGGCTATGCACCCTTGTTGCCAATGCGGATGGCGTCTCGGTCTCGACCATAGAGCATGTGATGGCTGCGTTTGTCGGTGCTGGTGTCCACAACGCGCTGATCGAGCTGGATGGGCCGGAAATTCCGATTCTCGACGGTTCGTCCGAACCCTTCGTGAGGCGTTTCCGGGATACGGGCGTGATCTGTCTGGGGGGCGAAATGCGCGCCATTCGCGCGCTCAGGCCGGTCGAGGTGCGCGATGGTCAGGCGATGGCCCGGCTTGAGCCCGCCAGTGCACTGGAGATCGAATTCAGGATCGACTTCAGCGATGCCGCGATCGGGTGCCAGGATAAACGGCTGAAAATGGCCAACGGTGCCTTCGTCCGCGAACTGATGAACAGCCGCACCTTCTGCCGTCAGGCGGATGTGGATTTCATGCGGGCCAACGGGCTTGCCCTTGGCGGAACGGTGGATAACGCCGTGGTCGTTGATGGCGACAGGATACTGACGCCGGGTGGCCTGCGCCATACGGACGAGGCCGTGCGCCACAAGATGCTCGATGCGCTCGGGGATCTGGCACTGGCCGGCGCCCCGATTCTGGGTCGGTATGTCGGTGTGCGTTCGGGCCATGCAATGACCAACAGGTTGCTGCGGGCCTTCTTCGCGGATCCCGCGGCCTGGGCGTGGGAAACCTGCACCCCGGCACAGGTCTGCACGCTGCCCGGTGCAGGGGTCTGCCCCCCGCGAATGCTGACCCCGGCCTGATCCGTCGGGCTCCGGCCTGCCCCCGACATGAGCGAAGCACAGCGCCCGGTTCAAAAAGGCACGAAAGGCATTTTGCGCACCGGATTTTTCTGTGATAGGACAACCCGGCCACCTGCGAAATGCGGGGGAAATCGAACAGTCTCCGGATCTGGTCCGGGGTGAGAAGGGATGGGGCAGGGCATGGCGCGCGGCATATCGGCGGCAGCGAGACTCGGGGTGCTTGGGCTTGTGATCGGTGGGCTTGTGATCGGGTTGGCCGCATGCGGAAAAAATCCGAATCAAATCAAAGATATGTCGAATTTCACCGCAAGACAGATCTATGAGCGTGGTGAATACGAACTGGAGGTCGGCAATCCCCGTCGTCCGGCCGATGCGCTGAAGTATTTCTCCGAGGTCGAACACCTTTACCCCTATTCGCAATGGGCCAAGCGCGCCCTTGTCATGCAGACTTACGCCCAGCATCGCGCAGGCAAATACGAAGAGGCCCGTGCCTCGGCGCGGCGGTTTCTCAAGAGCTATCCGGGGGACGAGGACGCGGCCTATGCGCAGTATCTTCTGGCACTGTCCTATTACGATCAGATCGACGCGGTCGGTTGCGACCAGGGTCTGACCTTGCAGGCGCTGCAGGCGCTGCGTGGCGTGATCGAGACCTATCCCGATAGCGAATACGCTCAGTCTGCGACCCTGAAATTCGATCTTGCTTTCGACCATCTCGCCGCGAAAGAGATGGAAATCGGCCGCTATTACCTCAAGCGGGGCAATTATACCGCCGCGATCAACCGATTCCGCGTGGTGGTCGAGAAGTTCCAGACAACGACCCAGACACCCGAAGCGCTGGAACGTCTGGTCGAGGCCTATCTTGCACTTGGCATTCCCGGTCAGGCGCAGACAGCGGCGGCGATCCTGGGCCATAACTTCCAGTCGTCGCCGTTCTACGAGGATGCCTATCGTCTGCTGAAGAAACAGGGGCTGGCCCCCGAGGCCAGGGGTGACGGCTGGTTGTCAGGGGTCTATCGGCAGGTGATCAAAGGCGAATGGCTCTGATCGGGGCTGTGGTCTGATGCTGCGATCTCTGGATATCCGCGACATTCTGATCATCGACAGGCTGGATCTGGAATTTGGCCCCGGCCTCAACGTTCTGACCGGCGAAACGGGGGCCGGCAAATCGATCCTTCTCGATTGCCTGGGTTTCGTGCTGGGCTGGCGCGGGCGGGCCGACCTGGTGCGCCAGGGGGCGGATCAGGGTGAGGTCGTGGCCGTTTTCGATCTGCCAGCCGCGCACCCCGCACGCGAGGTTCTGGCCGAAGCCGGGCTCCCGGTTGCGGATGAACTGATCCTGCGCCGCACCAATGCGCGCGACGGGCGCAAGACCGCCTATGTCAGTGATCGCCGCGCCAGCGCAGAGATGCTGCGGCAGGTCTCGGCCTCGCTGATCGAACTGCACGGCCAATCCGACAATGGCGGGTTGTTGAACGAGCGTGGCCACCGCGCCCTTCTTGATGCCTTTGCCGGGCATGACGCTCTTCTGGGGTCTGTCCGCGAGGCGTGGAAGACCCTGACAGCGACGGCGCACAAGCTGGAGGCGGCACGGGCGGCCCTGGCGACGGTGAAGGAGGAAGAGGGTTTCCTGCGCCATGCGGTCAGGGAACTGGACGATCTGGATCCGCAGCCGGGCGAAGAGGCCGAACTCGATGCGGCGCGCCGGATGATGCAAGGTGCGGCCCGCATCCGTGAGGATGTGGCGCGCGCGTTCACAGCCCTTGGCCCGGAGGGCGCCGAAGGGGCCATGCGCGACGCGGATCGTTGGCTTCAGGGGGCCGCCGAGCGCGCGCAGGGCCGTCTGGACGCGCCGCTTTCGGCACTGGAACGCGCGTTGCTGGAACTGGGAGAGACAACGCAGGGTGTCGAGGAGGCGCTGGAGGCGCTTGATTTTGATCCGCACGCGCTCGAAGCCTGCGAAGAACGCCTGTTCGCGATCCGGGCGCTGGCGCGCAAACATGGCGTGTTGGCCGATGATCTGGGTGCGTTCGCGGCGGAGTTGCGCGAGAAGCTGGCCGCGCTGGATGCGGGCGAAGAGGGGATCGGCGCGCTGGAGGGTGATTTGACTGCGGCCCGGTCCCGTTACGACATCGCGGCCGAGGCGTTGTCACAGGCGCGCAGCGAGGCGTCTTTGCGGCTTGATGCTGCGGTGGCCGGCGAATTGGCACCGCTCAGGATGGAGCGTGCCGTCTTCGAAACGCGCCTTGGTGTTGGTGCGCCCGGCCCCGAGGGCACCGATGCCGTAGCCTTCACCGTGGCCACCAACCCCGGCACACCCGCAGGGCCGCTCAACAAGATCACCTCGGGTGGGGAACTGTCACGTTTCCTGCTGGCTCTGAAGGTGGTCCTGTCGCGTGGAGCCGATGCTTTGACGCTGATCTTCGATGAAATCGACCGGGGCGTGGGCGGGGCGACCGCCGATGCCGTGGGCCGTCGCCTTGCGACGCTGGCAGAAGGGGCGCAGGTTCTCGTGGTGACCCATAGCCCGCAGGTGGCCGCGCGCGGGGCGATTCATTTCCGTGTCGCGAAATCCGTCAGCGACGGGATGACCACCTCGCAAGTGTGCGCGCTGGCGCCCGAGGAGCGGGTGGACGAGATCGGACGGATGATTTCCGGCACCGAGATCACTGCCTCTGCCCGCGCCGCCGCGCAGGATCTGTTGCGCGGCTGAGGACGCTCAGCTCGCTTCGAGCACAAACGGCGCGATCACCACGTCCCGGCGAACTGACGTTCAGCTCATTGTTGCAGCCAGCGCGCGATTGATGCAACCTGCGTCCGAGCCACGCGGGTGGTCGGCGCCTTCCCGGACGGCCAATCCTGCTTGACCCCAGTCCCGCAGAGCGATTAAGGCAATCGCAATGTGATCGCAATCTGGCCGTGCCATGATGGCAACGGCGGTGTGTTCATGGAGATTCTGATTGGCACAAGCGGCGCAAACCGTCCATGTCTTCGAGGCCGAGGACATCCGGGTGATGTTCGGGGCCAACCAGGGAGACGGGCTCGACCTTGCCGGGATGTGTGAACCGGGCGATATCTATCAACTCGACCGTGGCGCGCAGGAGCTGCGACTGGAGATCGAAACGGGGCCGGAGCAGACACAACGGATCGCGCAGGGTTCCGATCTGGGGCAGCCGGGCGATACGATCAGTCTTCTGACGCGCCATGTGATGATGGCCCCGGATGGCGATACGGTGGATATCCTCCTGATCCGGCATGATATATCGGGCGTTCTTCTGGCCTTGCCATTGTCGCCGGTAGCGCCGCGCCTCGATTACACACTGCTCGAAGCGTTGCCCGATCCCGGCGAGGTGCGGCTTTGCGATCTGGTTTGCGTGGCGTTCACCACCGGGACGATGATCACGTTGGCAGGGGGGGTACAGACCCCGATCGAGGCACTCAATCCCGGCGACCGGGTGCTGACGCGCGACAATGGACCGCGCCCGGTGCAACTCGTGGCCAAGGCGACCATGCGCGCCCTGGGGTCTTTCGCACCGGTCGTGATCGCGGCGGGCGTTCTGGGCAATGAGGGGGATCTGGTCGTCTCACCCCATCATCGGCTGTTCCTCTATCGCCGCGGTGCAGAAAAACTGGGCGATACCTCGGAGATCCTCGTTCAGGCCAGGCACCTCGTCGATGACGAGACTGTCTTTCGTCGTCAGGGCGGTTACGTCGATTACTACGCGCTGGTCTTCGATCGCCACGAGATCATCTATGCCGAGGGGATTCCGGTCGAAAGCCTGCTGGTGACCGGGGGAACCTTGCAATCGCTGCCCGACCAGTTGCGCGCCGAGATATCGAACCGGCTGCCCGAACTGGCGCACGATCCCCATTTCGGGACCGAGATGTCGCGAGAGTTGCTCGAACGGGTGGGGCGCGACAAGATTCTGCGCAGGCGCAAGGGTTGACGCGGTGAGAATACTCCACCTGCTTTCAGCAGGTGGCTTCGAACGGATAAAACCCGTTCGTGCGTCGCGGCGGCGCGCTTGCTGGCGGGTGTCGGGTGGCGATCATATGCGGCCCTCCCTCTCGCGCCGGCAACGTCACCGGGCTCAGGTCCCGCGCGTTACCGCGCCGGGATCGGCCACGGCTTTCCCGGGCCGGAAATAGAGCTTGCACGATCCTGGCTCCAAGCCATATGTTTCACCAAACATATGGCTTCGGAGTTTTTTCATGTTCCTTCCCAGGCTCGTGCTTGCCCTGTCACTCCTTCTCGCCTTGCCCGCCCATGCTGCGGAAGTGACCGTCTATGCCGCTGCCTCGATGAAGACCGCGCTTGATCAGGTGATCGCGCAGTGGCAGGCAGAAAGCGGGGATAGGGTGCATGTATCCTATGCCGGATCTGCCGGATCGGGGGCACTGGCACGCCAGATCGTGGCTGGCGCACCGGCCGATATTTTCATCTCGGCCAATCCCGGCTGGATGGACAAGGTTGCCGAAACCGGCAATGTCAAGGCGCGCGAGGATCTGCTGGGCAATTCGCTGGTGCTGATCGCGCACGATCCGCAGGCGGAACCTGTGACGCTTGGCCCGCAGACGGATTTCCCGGCGCTCCTGAAGGGCGGCAAGCTGGCGATGGCTTTCGTCGATTCCGTGCCTGCGGGACAATATGGCAAGGCGGCACTGACCCATTTCGGGCTCTGGGACCAGGTCGCACCGGATGTCGCCCAAGTCGACAACGTACGCGCAACGCTGTATCTCGTGGCCTTGGGGGCAGCGCCTTACGGTATCACCTACGCGACCGATGCCGTGGCCGAGGCCCGGGTGCATGTCGTGGGCACCTTTCCCGCTGACAGCCATCCGCCGATCATCTATCCTGTGGCACGGCTGAACGACAGCGAGGCCGCACGGCAGTTCTACGACGACCTTTCCCGTCCGGAAACCAGCAAAATCTTTCATTTGCAAGGGTTTACAATTCTGAAATGATGGGGCTATCAGCGCAGGACTGGCAGGCGGTTGTCTTGTCTCTCAAAGTGGCGGGCCTTGCCGTAGCCGGGTCTTTGCCGCTCGCCCTGTTCGTTGCCCACGCACTGGCCCGCTGGTCCTTTCCGGGCAAGCAATTGCTCAACGGAATCGTCCATCTGCCCCTGATCCTGCCCCCCGTCGTCACCGGCTATCTGCTGCTGATCGCTTTTGCGCCGCACGGCTGGTTGGGGGGCGCACTGGCCCGCATCGGTATTCGCCTTGCCTTCACCTGGCTTGGAGCGGCGCTGGCGGCTGGCGTCATGGCTTTCCCGCTGATGGTCCGGGCGATGCGGCTGGCCATCGAGGCGGTGGATCCGAAACTCGAAGATGCTGCCGCGACGCTGGGGGCCTCGCGTGGCCAGGTTTTTGCCACCGTCACCCTGCCTCTGATCGTGCCGGGGATCATTGCGGGCACCATCGTGGCCCTTGCCAAGGCGATGGGCGAGTTTGGCGCAACAATCACCTTTGTCTCGAACATTCCCGGTCAGACCCAGACCCTGCCGCTGGCGATCTATTCGCAACTGCAGGTGCCAGGTGCCGAAGGGATCGCGGCCCGACTGGTCGTGGTTTCGGTCGTGATCGCGCTCGGCGCGCTGTTGCTGTCGGAATGGCTGGCGCGTCGCGTCGCGGTGCGGATCGCGGGGCGCTGATGCTCGAAATCTCCCTGCGTCACAACTTTGACCGCTTTCATCTTGATATAGAAATGAAATCCTTCGATGGGGTCACAGCCTTGTTCGGCCCGTCCGGCGCGGGAAAGACAACGGTGGTCAATGCGGTGGCCGGGCTTCTGCGCCCCGATCAGGGGCGGATCTCGGTTGCGGGCGAGGTGCTGCTCGACACCGAGGCGGGAATCACGCTGCCACCGCATCGGCGCCGCATCGGATATGTCTTTCAGGATGCGCGCCTGTTTCCCCACCTGAGCGTTCGGAAAAACCTCCTGTATGGGCAACGCTTTGCCCGCGCAGACCGGGATGCAATGGGCTTCGACCAGGTGATCGGGATGCTTGGCCTCGAAAGGCTGCTGACCCGCCAGCCCGCAGTCTTGTCGGGCGGCGAAAAGAGCCGTGTCGCATTGGGGCGCGCGCTTCTGAGCCGTCCGCGCCTGCTGCTGATGGACGAACCCCTGGCCGCGCTGGATGTCGCCAGAAAATCTGAAATAATTATATATTTTGAACGTTTAAGAGATGAAGTTAAACTTCCCATCCTCTATGTCAGCCATGCCCCGGCAGAAGTTGCACGCCTGGCAACCTCGGTTGCGGTGATTGAATCCGGCCGTCTGCGCGCCTTCGGCTCTGCCGCACAGGTTCTCTCGGATCCGGCTGCGGCCCGCGTGTTGGGCCCACGCGGGGCAGGGGCGATGATCACCGGTCGCGTCGCAGCACAGGAGGCAGACGGTCTGGCACGGATCGAGACCGCGGGCGGGCCTCTCTTCGTGGCTCACCCCGATGCCCGCCCGGGCGACCGGCTTCGCCTGCGCATTCATGCCAGCGACATAACGCTTGCGCTCAAACGACCCGAGGCGGTCTCGGCGCTCAATATCCTGCGCGCCCGGGTGGCGCGGATCGGCACGCCGGAGGGCACCAGCGTCTATTCAAGCCTGGCGATGGGGGACGAGCATCTGCTGGTGCGACTGACCATGCGGTCCCTGACAACACTCGATCTGCGCGAGGGGCGTGAGGTCTATGCGATGCTCAAGACCGTCTCTGTC
>CBDIBW010000030.1:0-307689 GCA_965277135.1 Thioclava sp.
CCAGAGGGAAGAGCTCTGGATCGCGTCGGGTTTCACTCTGACCCGTGCGCAGCTTCTGGTCTGACGCACCTTCCCCTCGCGCCACCCTCGGCTTATACCGAGACCATATCCGGAGAGTTCCACATGATTGACGCATTCCTTGAAGCCGAAGGGCCGCCGCCGCAGACCCTTGGCGCCTTCTTTCGCTGGTGCCTGACCGGCGCCTGGCCCGCGATGATCGTCGCCGGGGGTGCCTCGGCGCTGGCCGGATCCGTGGAGGTCGTTTCGGCCTGGCTTCTGGGCCAGGTGATCGATGGCGCGCTCGCTTCGGCACCCGATCAGGTTCTGGCCGGGAACGGTTTGTTCATTGCAGGCTTCATCGCATTCTACCTGATCTTGCGCCCCGCGATCTTTGCGGCCAGTTCGACCACGAACAACCTGCTGGTCCAGCCGAACATTCCGCAACTGGTCCTGTCGCGCCTGCATCGCTGGACGATGGGCCAGTCGGTTACCTTCTTTGACAATGACTTCGCCGGCCGTATCGCACAAAAGCAGATGCAGACCGCGCGCGCCGTCACCGATACGGTGACGGAAACCATCCACACAGCCCTTTTCGCGCTGGCCTCGGTTCTGGGTTCGCTCCTGTTGCTGTTTGGAATCGAGCCGTGGGGCGCACTGACGCTGGTGCTCTGGTCCATTGGCTTCCTGTATATCGTGCGCGCTTTCCTTCCGCACGTCCGGACCCGCTCGAAAGAGCGGGCTGCGGCACGGGCGATGGTGACGGGCCAGGTCGTGGATACGATCACGAATATCAAGACGGTCAAGCTCTTTGCCCATTCCGATCACGAAGATCGCGCCGCGCTGGATACGATGTCGCGGTTTCGGCAGCGCACGATCGAGTTCGGGCGCGTTTCATCGCTGTATCGGACCATCCAGATCGCCTATTCGGGGCTGCTGCCGGTTCTGCTCGTGGGGGAGGCAATCCTGATCTGGGCGCATGGCGAAGGGTCTGCCGGCGATGTCGTGGCATCGGGAGTGATTGCAATCCGCCTGGCGCAGATGTCAGGCTGGGTTTCGACCGCGTTGATCGCGCTCTGGACGTCCGTTGGCGAAGTCGAGGACGGGATGCGCACACTCGCCCGCGCACACGGGCTGAGCGATGCGGCGAATGCACGCGATCTGGGCACGGTTGACGGTGAGGTTCGCTTCGATCACGTCAGTTTCGCCTATGGTCGCGAGGCAGGCGGCATTGATGGAATCGACCTGACCGTTCATGACGGTGAGCGAATCGGTATCGTCGGTGCTTCGGGGGCCGGAAAATCCACCCTCGTTGCACTGCTTCTGCGGCTCTATGATGCCGAAAAGGGCGCTGTTCTGATCGACGGCACAGATCTGCGCACCATCACCCAGCAGAGCCTGCGCCGCCAGATCGCGATGGTCACGCAAGAGACCGCGATGTTCAATCGCTCCGCACGCGAGAACATCCTCTACGGGCGCCCCGATGCGACCGAGCAGGAGATGATCGCCGCCGCAAAACAGGCCGAGGCGCATGAATTCATCCTCGCTCTGGTCGATCACGAGGGCAATCGCGGCTATGATGCGAGGCTTGGCGAGCGGGGAGTGAAACTCTCGGGCGGGCAGCGGCAGCGAATCGCGCTGGCGCGCGCCTTCCTGAAGGACGCGCCGATCCTGGTTCTCGATGAAGCGACTTCCGCACTTGATTCCGAGGTCGAAGCCCAGATCCAGTCGGCTCTGCACAAGGTGATGGCGGGCAAGACCGTGCTGGCAATCGCCCACCGGCTTTCGACGATCGCCGAAATGGACCGCATCATCGTGCTGGATCAGGGCCGGATCGTCGAGCAGGGATCGCATGACGCGCTGCTCGCGGCCGGGGGGCTTTATGCCCGCTACTGGGCCCGCCAGTCGGGTGGATTTCTTGGATGCGATGACCAGGTGGATGCGGCCGAATAGGCGGCTCGGGGGGCCCGACCCCGACCCCCGGCAGGCGGGGGTGTGGATGCCCGCCTCACCCGCTGGAAGGGCCGCCCGATCCGGGATATGATCCACGCCAGAAGCAAAACGAGAACAGGCAAGCCGGAATGAATCGCAGAGCCCTGATCCTGGGCGTTGGCACCCTGGGACTGTTGCCTGGATGTGGCAACTCGGCGGAGAAATTCATCCGCTATGACGGCCCGCGCGTCACTCAAATCCAGGTCTTCAAGTCCAGGCGGGCGCTGTATCTCATCTCGGGATCGACCGTGCTGAAGACATACAGGATCGGGCTGGGCGGCGCTCCGGTCGGCCCCAAGCATTTCGAAGGCGATGGCAAGACGCCCGAGGGCCTCTATTACATCAATCGGCGCAATCCCGATTCGTCCTATTACCTGTCGATCGGCATCAGTTATCCGAACCCGCAGGATGTGGCCTATGCCGAGGCGCAGGGAAAAAAGCCGGGCGGCGACATCTTCATCCATGGGCGCGACGGCAAGAACAAGGGGCGCGGTCGCGACTGGACCGCAGGCTGCATTGCCGTGAAAGACACGGAGATCCGCGAGATCTACGCCATGGTGCGAACCGGAACGCCGATCTTCATCTTCCCCTGAATGATGACGGATCCCCGGGGGTCCCGCGCGGTGATCTCTTTCAACTCAGTTGCCGGTGACCATCACCCACCAGATTTTCCCCGAAGGTTCCTGATACCAGGAAAACCCCATCCGGGTCGCCGCCGGGTTCAAAATCACGTCCCGCGTATCTTCCACCTTCATCCAAGCGGACAATGTTCCCATCTCGGTTTCGTAGGTCTCCGAGATGTTTTCTCCCAGAACCGTGCCGGTATAGCCCGCGCCACGCGCCCGGTCGAGCGGCGACGACCCGTCAGACCCCCAATGCCACGGTCGGTTCTGCGCTGCCACATCCATGGAATGGGCGAGTGCCGCAGTGGTCAGAGAGGCATCCATCACCAGCGGTGCAGCCCCTCGCGCAGAGCGGAGCGCGTTCACCGCCTCAAGCACCCGCTGCGGAATGACATGCGCATCACGACCGGTGATCGTGTAGACCCTGGGCAGCGGAAGCCCGTCAGGCCCCAGCCTGGGTTGCTGATCGGCCCGATCGCAGGCAGCCAGGGCCAACAGGGCCGTCAGGATGAAGGCGGTCGTTCGAAGCATGTCTGGTCAGTCCCCTGTTACGCTGCCGTTTGCCATACACACCCGGCGGAAGGTGCGCAAACCCTTCCGTTGCGATTCGGGCACATCCTGTGATGTTTGATTTGTGCGCGCGTGATCGCTCGCCGGCATGTCGCGCACAAGATCGTCATCCAGAGAGGGCGTTTCGTGATGTCCTCTGTAGCGGATTACCTAGGGCATAGACTCATAAGAACCATATGACGGTTGCGGCGATTTGCGCGGCAGCGAGAACTGTTTCGAAGCATCGGAAGCTGCGCAAGGACAGTTGGCGCCAGTCCTTGAGACGGTTGAACATGCGCTCAATGATGGTGCGGGTCTTGTAGAGATCCGTGTCGTATTCGATCTGTCTTTTTCGGTTCTTGCGCGGCGGGATGCAGGGGGTTGCGCCCCGCGCGCGCAGCCGATCGCGCAGGTGGTTCACATCATATCCGCGGTCCGCAATGACCGTGCAGTCTTTGGCCACATAAGGCGCAAGGCATTGATGTGCCTTGGTAATATCAGCGCGGTTGCCAGCCGTCAGGTGCAGGTGAACCGGCCTGCCAGCCCCATCGCAGACCAGATGCAGCTTTGAATTCAAGCCGCCTCTGGTTTTGCCGATGGCCCGGCCGGAACCGGTGTTTTTTTGACCCCGTTGGCCGCGATGCGATGCGTCCTGAGGTGGCTGGAATCGATCATCAGCGTCGAAAGATCGGCATGTTCGCGCGCAAGCCGTTCAAACACCCGCTCGAAAACACCCGCCCCGAAAATGCCTGCTTCGGACCAGCGTTTGTAACGATTGTAAAGCGTCTTGGCCGGGCCATACCCGCGCCGCAAACAAAAGAGGATCCCCGACAGCACCCGCCGATCATCCACACGCGGCACACCACGTGGCTTGTTTGGAAGCAACGGATTGATTTTTCTGAACTATTCCTCAGTGAGCCAGAAATTCGACGACATCAAACCCTCCTCGTTTCACATCTTGAAGCACATTACTGATTATAAGTCTAAGCCCTAGGTCAGGCTTCATTGATTTCCGGTGTGCGGCATGCTTCACGTCTGCTCAAAATGGAGCGGTGATGTGAGCGATCTCTACTGGTTGACAGACGAACAGATGGCGAAGCTCTCGCCATTTTTCCCCAAGTCGCACGGGCCAAACCCCGGGTTGATGACAAGCGTGTGCTGTCTGGCATTATCTTCATTAATCGCAATGGGTTACGCTGGCGGGATGCGCCCGCTGAATACGGCCCGGCCAAGACGCTCTACAGCCGTTGGAAGCGGTGGAGCGAGACAGGCCTCTTTGCCCGGATGCTGTTGGAACTGGCTGATCAGGGCAGAGAAACGGACACGCTGATGATCGATGCACCCCATCTCAAGACGCACCGCACTGCGACCGGCATGCGGCTGAAAAAGGGGGGCGTGGCCGTTTGATCGGCCGAACCAGGGGCGGGATGAACTCGAAACTGCACGCTGTCACCGACGCACTCGGACGCCCGTTGCGGATGTTCCTGACCGCCGGGCAACGCAGCGATTACATCGGTGCACGGGCCTTGCTGAGCGAATTGCCTGCCGCCAAACACAGGCTCGCAGATCGCGGCCATGACGCGGACTGGTATCGCGAAGCCCTTGAAGAAAAGGGGATCAAGCCCTGCATTCCGTCTCGCAAGGGGCGCAAGGTTCCGATCCTGCACGACGCCGAAAGATACAAAAAACGCCACAAAATCGAGAACAGCTTTGCCCGCCTCAAGGACTGGCGGCGAGTCGCAACCCGCTACGACCGATGCTCGAAGGTCTTTCTGTCAGCCTGCGCATTGGCCGCACTGGTCATGTTCTGGTTATGAAGCCTGAACCTAGCTCAAAAGCCAGTGGCCTCAGGCCCGAGCAGCACCTTCAGCGCCGCGCCCGTTTCGCCCGTGGAGAGGCCCGTGGAAATGCCCGTGGAGAGGCCCTTGAGATAGAGCCAGGGCCGCGCCGCTTCGATGGATTTGGCCTTACCAACGTAGGGGGGCACAAGCGCTGAGCGGAACGTGACCGGCTTGCCATCTTTCGCCCGCACCTTCGGACCTTTTACCGTAACAGGTCCGATCCCGGTCTGAACGGCGCGCTCGGGGTGAGAGCCATTGGCCTTTCAACCGCTGCCCGCCTTGCGTCCGTACTTCGCACTCACGCCTGCAACGCGGCCCGAAACGCACCCGGCTGCCGGTCTGTCCATTTCAGAAAGGCCCGGTGAAAGGCACTCGGTTCACTATAGCCCAGTTCCCCGGCAATATCAGCCACCGTCAACGCGCCCGCAGCCAGCAGGTCTTGCGCGCGCTGACGTCGCAATTCGTCCTTGATCGCGGCAAAGCTCTGGCCTTCGCGGCGCAATCGCCGCCTCAGGGTGGCGGGGCTGAGATCCAACGTCGCGGCAAGTGCCTCGAAGCCGGGCCAGAGTGACGGCGGGCAATCACGCAGGTGATCGCGCACAGTCGCCGCCAAACCGGTATCATGGCGATAGCGAACGAGGATATTCGCCGGCGCGCCACGCAAAAACGCCTTCAGATCCTGCTCCGAGCGGTTCACCGGCAGCGCCAGGCAACTGGCCTCGAAACCGAGCCTGTGAGCGGGCGCGCCGAAGCGCACCGGAGCGCCAAAGAACTGCCGGTAACCGGCCCGGTTCTCGGGTGCGGGACAGGCGATATCGATCCGCCGCAGCGGGATCTGCCGTCCGATCAGCCAGCAGGCCAACCCCATCAGGATCAGCCAATAGGTGCGATAGGCGAAGGCCATGCGCGGCGGGGCGGCATCAACCAGCAGCACCTGCGCCTCGTCATTCTCGACCTGCAACTGTCCGCGCGGGTCGTCCAGCACCACGTTGAGAAAGCGCAGGGCACGGCGCAGGGCACGCTCAAGGTCGGGCGCGTGCAGCACGGCATGACACATCAGGGTGAAGCTGCCCGGTCGCATCGGGCGCGCGGCAAGGCCAAAGAACTCATCCTCTGCCGCTGCCGACATCACTGTCCAGAGACGTCCGTAATCCTCGCTCGAGATCGGGCCAGTCACCGGACTGGGCAGCCCCGCCGCCGCCAGCAGGGGCTCCGAATCAAGGCCCTGCGCGCGCAGGCAGGACAACGCGTCCTCGACAAAGCCGGGCAGAATCGTGCAACGTTCGATGGTAGCCTCCGATGACATTGCAAAATCGATCACGAATGTAGACCTCAAATATCATTGTCTGCAATGCCGGGTCGGATATTCTTTTCCGCATCGGTGGCTCAGCGGTGGCTCGGCCAGATCATGCCCGGCCGCCAAGGGAGGGGATGCCCATGACGACATCCGGGTTCGCGGGGCAGGATGGGCAGATCGGTCGGACAGCCTCGAAGGGTGGTGCTGCGGCGCTGAGCCTGCCGGTCGCGCGGGAACGAAGTGACGGTTTTTCGGGAGAAAGCAGATGGGCAATCAGGATCCGATCGTGATCGCAGGCGCGGCCCGCACGCCGATGGGCGGGTTTCAGGGCGCGCTGTCTGATGTCAACGCCGCCGATCTGGGGGCCGTGGCGATCAAGGCTGCGCTGGAGAACGCCGGTGTTGCTCCCGAACGCGTCGAGGAGATCATCATGGGCTGTGTTCTGCCCGCCGGTCAGGGTCAGGCCCCTGCCCGCCAGGCGGCGCTGGGGGCCGGCCTGCCGTTCGGTGCAGGGGCCACGACCGTCAACAAGATGTGCGGCTCGGGGATGAAGGCGGCGATGCTTGCCCATGATCTGCTGTGTGCGCAAAGCGCCGAGATCCTCGTGGCTGGCGGCATGGAGAGCATGACCAACGCCCCTTACCTTCTGCCCGGGATGCGCAGCGGCGCACGGCTTGGCCATGTGCAGGCGCTCGATCACATGTTTCTCGACGGGCTGGAAGATGCCTATGACAAGGGCCGCCTGATGGGCACCTTCGCCGAGGATTGCGCACGGGAATACCGGTTCACCCGCGAGGCGCAGGATGCCTATGCGATCCGTTCGCTCAAGCGCGCGCGGGCGGCGATTGCCGAAGGGCGTTTCAAATCCGAGGTCACGCCGGTCACGCTGAAGACCCGGCGTGGCGAGGTGAGCGTCGATACGGACGAACAACCCGGCAATGCGCGTCTCGACAAGATCACGCACTTCAAACCCGCCTTCCGCGAGGGTGGCACGGTGACGGCGGCGAACAGCTCGTCCATCTCGGACGGGGCGGCGGCGCTGGTCATGATGCGGGCCTCGAAAGCCGAAGCTCTGGGCCTGTCACCGCGCGCGCGGATCGTCGGCCATGCGACCCATGCCGACAAGCCCTCGCTGTTTCCGACAGCGCCCGTCGGGGCAATGCGGAAACTGTCGCGGAAAATCGGCTGGAATCTGGCCGATGTTGATCTGTTCGAGGTGAACGAAGCCTTTGCCGTGGTCGCCATGGCGGCGATGCGCGACCTTGATCTGCCGCATGAGAAGGTGAACGTGAATGGCGGGGCCTGCGCCCTGGGCCATCCGATCGGCGCGTCGGGCGCGCGGGTGATGGTCACGCTTCTGGCCGCAATGGAAGGGCGCGGCATGGATCGCGGCGTTGCCGCGCTCTGCATCGGCGGGGGCGAGGCGACCGCCATCGCCATCGAGAGGATCGTGTGATGCTGCTGGACGAGACCCACGAACAGATCCGCGATGCGGCGCGTGACTTCGCGCAAGGTCGGCTGGCACCTGGTGCAGCGCAGCGCGACCGGGAACACGCTTTCCCGCGCGCCCAGCTGTCCGAGATGGGCGGGCTGGGCTTCCTCGGGATGCTGGTGCCAGAGGAGTATGGCGGGGCCGGGATCGGCATCATCGGCTACGCGCTGGCGCTGGAGGAGATCGCGGCCGGTGACGGAGCCTGCTCGACCATCATGAGCGTCCACAGCTCGGTCGGTTGCGTGCCGATCCTGCGCTTTGGCACCGGGGAGCAGAAACGCCGCTTCCTGCCGAAAATGGCCAGTGGCGAATGGATCGGCGGCTTTGCCCTGACCGAGCCGCAGGCAGGTTCGGATGCCTCCGCGCTCAAGACCCGCGCACGGCGCGACGGCGATCATTACGTGATCGACGGGACCAAGCAGTTCACCACCTCGGGGCGGAATGGCGATGTGATCATCGTGTTCGCCGTGACCGATCCGGCGGCGGGCAAGAAGGGGATTTCGGCGTTCATCGTGCCCACCGACACGCCCGGCTATCAGGTTGTCACGGTCGAGCACAAGCTGGGTCAGCATAGCTCCGATACCTGCGCGCTGGCCTTTGACGGGATGCGGGTGCCGGTCGAGAACCGACTGGGCAAAGAGGGTGAGGGCTACAGGATCGCGCTGGCCAATCTCGAAGGCGGGCGGATCGGCATCGCGGCGCAATCGGTCGGCATGGCGCGGGCCGCGTTCGAGGCGGCGCGAGCCCATGCGTCCGAGCGGATCACGTTCGGCAAACCGATCATCGAGCATCAGGCCGTGGCCTTCCGGCTGGCCGACATGGCGACCCGGATCGAGGCCGCGCGGCACATGGTGCTGCATGCGGCAGCGCTGCGCGAGGCGGGCAAGCCCTGCCTGCGCGAGGCATCGATGGCCAAGCTCTTTGCCTCGGAAATGGCCGAGTCCGTCTGTTCGGCAGCGATCCAGATCCATGGTGGTTACGGATATCTGGCCGATTACCCGGTGGAACGGATCTATCGCGACGTGCGGGTATGCCAGATTTACGAAGGCACCAGTGATGTGCAGCGCATCGTCATCGCGCGGGAGCTCTGAGAGGGCCGGGGGTGCTGGCTGCGATCGGGAACTGCCACGCCTCCCTGCCACGCCTCCCTGGTCGAGGAAGGAGCCGGAACGGCGGGCGGTGCCCATGCGAGATCTTCCCCGTCCCGGCCAACGGGGGGCAACGGGCAGGCGCGCAGGCACGGCCTGGTGCTTGCTCGCCGATGGCGCACGGCTGTCGGCTTCCGTCCAGCCAGCATCGGGCACAACCGGAACAACCCGGATTTCCGGGCACAGGCTCGTCAGACCATATCCAGAACCAGGAGGCCCCCATGTATCTTGCAATGAACCGCTTCACCGTGCCGCTTGAGCATACCGAAGACTTCGAGGCCATCTGGCTCGGACGCGACAGTCGGCTGGACGAATTGCCCGGCTTTGTCGCCTTTCACATGCTCAAAGGCCCCGAGGAGGATGGCAAGCGCCTCTATGCCTCCCATACCGTGTGGGAGAGCGAAGCGGATTTTCGCAACTGGACCAGGTCGGAACAATTTCGCGCATCGCATGCGAACGCGGGCGTGCATCGCAAGCTGCATGATGGCGCCCCCCGATTCGAGGGATTCCTTTCGATCCAGGAGAAAACGCGCACCAGGTGATGCGGCCCGGATCTGCGGGACAGCTCGCCCTGCCCTGCAAAGATGCTTGCGACGAACCCCGCCGATATCAATGCGCGACGCGGTAGAGGTGCAGATCGCGCTCTGCGGGAAAGCGCCCCGGAAACCGATATTGCGGATCGTCCTCCGTCGCGGGTGGTGTCAGGCTCAGACGCCATGTCTGCCCGCGCGCCAGGCGGGCACCAAGCCCTGCATCGGCGGTGTAATGCGCATCGTAAATGCGCATCAGCAGCCGCGCGCGCAAGGTGTGGACGCCCGCATTGGTGATCAGGGCCGGCGGGAGCTTCGCCGTTCGCTCCAACTGCTCCAGCCGCTGCGTGGCCGCCGCGAGCGGTGCAAGAGCCCAAGGGTCCGGGTTGACCCGCAGCACAAGACCCGCGAGTTCGGCACATAGCACAAGAGCGAACGCCACGCGCCCGACCCTTGCCTGCCCCGCCCGGATCGCAAGGGCCACCAGACCCAGAACGCCCAGTGGCGCGAGATGGCGCAGATTGTCGGGGTTTTGAAACAGCGCAATCCAGAGCGCGTGCGCCCAGAACCCGGCAACAAGCGCCCGCGGAGCCGCACCCAGATGGTGCCAGCGCAGCGCCAGCGACAAGGTGGCCAGGCCCCCTGCGGTCACGCCGAAAGCCGGGATCGGATGCCTGGACAAGCTCACCCACCACGATCCGTGCGATTCCGGGGAGAGCGCGGTATTCCCCCAGATCCGAGCATGGCCCAGCACGAATCGGTGACCCTCGGCGAAATAGAGCGGCTCTTGCACGATCATCACGACCAGGGTTCCAAGGCTGAGCGCCAGCCCGGTCACCAGAAGTGGCCAGAGTCGCACGGGCCGCGCCGAGAAGGCCGCCACCCCCGCCGCCGCGATCATCACCAGGTAGGTGGGACGGCAGGCGAGCGCCCCGCCCGCGACCAACCCGGCCAGACCTGCCAACCAGAACGCCTGCCCTGCCCCGGAACGCGCGGGCAACAAGGCCAAAGCGATCATCAATACCGCAAGCCCCGTCCCGTCCGACAAAAGATTGAGCGCAAGGTCCGGCCCGAGAGGCTGACAGAGCAGCAACACGAACGCCATCAGCCCGGCCCCGCCCGAGGATGGGGCATTGCGCGCCGCGATCGCTGCCCCGGCAAACGGCAATGTCAGTGCGGCCGCAGCACAAACAGCGCTCAGGGCATGGATCGGATCAAGACCGCCCGCCATCACGGCGCGTCCCAATGCGATGAACCCCGGATAACCGGGAAATTGCGGGGACAGGTCCAGAACGGAGAACCGTGTCAACCCGCGCAGGAAGAACAGCGCATCATCGGAACCGATTTGCGGCGGGTGCGCCAGCAGCCAACGCGCCGCCAGCACCCAAAGCAGACCGGCCAGCCCCCAACCCCAGAACCAGGGAGAACCGACGCCCTTGCGCGGCCCGAGACCGAAACCGCGCGTGCGGCTCACCTGGCAGTATCTGAAGGCGTTTCGGGCGCGGGCTTGCCCAACGCCTGGAAGATTGCCGCGCGCGCAGCATCGAATGCCTCCGGATCGGCGGGCCTGCTGCCCACGCCAAACACGCCCGGATTGCCCACCGCGTCAATCGCTGCGGGCATATGCGCGGCGATCACCTTGCTTGCCCCTGGGTCCAGATCCGCCGCGATCGCGGTATAGAACCGGTTGGCGGTGACCACCAGAACCTTGGCCGCCTGATAGCTTTTCAGGTTGTTGCGCGCACCGTTCAACCGGCGCACGATCTCATCCCCCGCCGCCCGGGTGAAAGCCGCCTGAAGCGCCTGCGCATCCTTGGCTGCAATTGCCGCCTCGAAGGCATGCGAAACGCCGACATCTTCGTTCTGGTCCAGATATTGCAGATCGGATTTCATCGCCTCACAAGCGGTTCGAACCCCGGCCCAGTCACCCGACTGCGCCGCTGTGAACATCGCCTCGCGCCCGTCCAGCAACGGCTCTTTGGCGGCGGCAGCGTAGGAATAGGCCTGTGCGGCGGCGGCCAGCGCGACGGTCAGCGCGGCTGCCGACACAATCAGGGCAAGCGACAGCGCGATCAGGCGCAACGGATGATGAATGGGTTTCATGTGATGCTTTCGGCCTCGATGACCGTCCTCTCATTGCGATGATTATAGATTTCGTGGCGACGATCCTCACCGGCGATCAGCATTGCCGCAGCCTTCTGGCCCATCTCCATCGCGGTATCGGTGAAGATATAGCGGAAGGTTGCCTGCCGCCCGGCCTGCACCAGGTTCTCCAGCCGGTCCAGATGGGCACAGGCGCGGGCGCGATGCGCGCGATAGCCCATCTCCATCAGCGGATAGGCATGGGCGGCGCGGGCCGAGAACATCTCACCCGTGGCACGGGCCGGATCGATTCCCAGATGCTCCAGATCGGGTTTGATACGCTCAAACAGCGCATCATCGGGGAGTTCCCACAGCGTGTCGCCCGGATCGCAGGGAATTTCCATCATCAGCGAAGACATCCCCGGCGGAGCCATCTCGGGCGAGCGTCGGCGCGGTTCCTGCAAACGCGTGGCCAAAATCCCCGGATCGGAAAGATATTGCCATGTCCAGGGTGAAACATCTCCGCCCGAGACCGGAAAATTGAGAAAACGCAGACCGCGAAAGCGCAGTTGCGACGGCCCGCCCCCGGTCATCTCCTGCATCAATGGCAGCGGCATGGTCGAGATGACGGCATCGCAGGCAATCGGCCCCTGATCGGTCTCGACGGCGCGGATCCGGTTGCCCGCCCGCACCAGACCGGTGACGGTCACTCCGCCCCGGATCGTCCCGCCCTCGCGCAGGGTCCGCGCCGCCAGACGTTCAAACAGTTGCCCGAAACCATGGCGCGGGTAGCGATAACTGCGGGAATAGCTGCGCGGCGTCCCGCCCGCCCCCGGCAACAGCCGCCGCACAACATCGCCCAGACCGTCGAGGCTGATGCGCTGCTCGGCCCAGTCCCCCGACAGCCGCTCCGGCGCGATCCCCCAGAGCTTGCGGGTATAACCGGCAAAGAACGTCTCATACAGGGTCGGCCCGAAACGCGCCCGCGTCCAGCTTGCGAAATCCTCACCTTGCGGCGCGCGCCCGGTGCGCCCGGATGCGAAATCGACCATCGCCCGCATCAGGAGCGCAGGCGGTGCCTGCCGGATCAGGTTTCCCGGCGAAAGCGGATAATCATAAACGCGCCCGCCATTGCGGATCACCGAATGGCGCTCTGCCACCAGAAGATCATCGCCCAGCAGATCGTCCACCAGCCGCATCAGGTCGCGATTGGCGGTGATGAACCGGTGCCCGCCGAAATCGAAACGGTAGGTGCCAGCGCGCCCCTCGAACCGGGTCGTCCCGCCCAGCCCGCCGGGGGTTGCAGTCCGGTCGAGCACGCTGACGCGAATCCCTGCGCGCAACAGCGCGTCTGCCGCGCTCAGACCGGCCGGCCCCGCCCCCAGAATCGCGACATGGCACGGCATCGCGGCAGCGGCGTGTCGAGAGGCAGCTACATTCATTCCGCAGCCTTCCCGACCTGCCCGGATTGCCGCCAGAGCGCCAGTGCCAGCGCCAGGTAAAGCGCCCAGGCACCAAACTGTGCCGGTGTCGGGGTCGCGTTATACCCGAGCAGACCGCGCAGGAAGGTGCCAAGGCCCGAACTGTCCGACAGCAGCCAGTTGATATCGAACAATGCCCCCGTCGGCCCCAGATCGACACCCAGCCCCTGAACCTGATTGACCGCCGATCCCAGAAGCCCCGCCGCAATGACGATCAGCAACAGGCTGGTGGCGCGGAAGAACAGGGCCAATGGCACCTGTCGCGCTCCGCGCAACAAGGCCCAGACAAGCACGATCGCCAGCACGAAGCCAAGGATCCCGCCCAGCGGTGAAACGGCCTGCCCGCCATAGGCAAGAGCCGAGAGGAACAGAACGGTTTCGATCCCCTCGCGCAGCACCGAGACAAAGGACAGCGCGGCGATGCCGATCACCCGCCCGGCCGAGACATGCTCGGCCAGCTTGCGGCGCGCACCCTCTGTATGCTCTTTCGCCTGCTTGCCCATCCACAACGCCATGTAACTGAGGATCGTGACGGCGATCAGCATGATCGCTGCGGTCAGGATGGCGCGATAGGTCTGATCGTGGAACTGATCGACCAGGACCTGCAACACAAAGGCCACCGCCAGCGACGCCAGCAGCCCCGCGATCGCCCCGAAATAAATCCAGATCCCCCGGCGTCGCGCGCCCAGCCGGTCAAGATAGGCCAGCAGGATACCGACCAGAAGGAAGGCTTCGAGGCTTTCGCGGAAGGCGATCAGAAAGGTAACAAACATCAGGGCCTCGTCATTGTTTGTGCAAGGGGTTGGGGTTGCGAAAGGGGTTGAGGTTGCGAAAGGGTCTGCCTCAGATGCGCCATCTCGACCGGTTCGGGCGATGGCATCGTGGGAAACCGTTTGCGCACGAGATCGGTCACGGCCTGCGGAAAGGTCCGGAACATCAGCCGGGCATCGACCGTGACCGGATAGGTGGTGCCCGGCGGCAGGGCAAAGATCTCGTCCCGGTGCCCTCCGGCCGGAATGCGGGTGTCGGAGGCGAATTTCGCCTGCCGCCAGAAATCAAGCCCGACCGCATGGCCCGATGTTCCGTCAAAGACCTTGTGGAAGACCCGCGCGTCCGGATCGAGCACCCCTGACGCGTCGGGCCGACCTGAGCCGAGCACGCGTTTGCCCGTCGCATCCGTCACCGTCAGCTCCAGCCAGAGCTGGCGGAAATCCGACACGCCGGTGGGCAGCGCGTGACCTGCCCCGGTATTGGACACACGCAGCTCCAGCCCCTTGCCGGGTTCAATCCGCGCCGAAAGTTCTGCCGCACTGCGCAAAAGCGCGATCGAACGCGCCGCCGCCTCGGGGTCACGCAGCCCGGCAAGGTGATATTGCCCGCCGGTAAAATCATGCGTTGCGACATTTGCCTTCAACGGCCCGCCATCCGTTGAGCGGCCGGGCACATCCTGACCGATTGTCTCGACACTCGCGTGCATGTGGCAGTCCACGCAGGTCCGGTTGCGCGCCGGATCATCGGGCGCGTTATAGGGCGAGTCCAGCCATTCCTGATAGGTTTCGACGATATAGGCCCCTGTTCCGGGGGCGAATTCCTCGTGGCAGGCCGCACAGACGCGGTTCGATGCGCCCCCCCCGAGGTTGCGCATCATCGACACCTTGTGCTCTTCGGGTCTGGCGCGGATCAGCCGGTCGGCCACCGCCCGCAAGATCGCGCTGTCCGAGGTCTCGAACGGGTAAAGCGGACGCGACGCCGGGTCGAGATCGAGACTGGCATTACCCCCCGCGCTGCCCCCGGATTCCTCAACCCTGGAAACGCGGTGGCAGGTCAGGCAACCCACGCCCTGCTGCACGCTGTGGGCGTTTTCGACAAGATCGGCCAGCGCCACGGCCAGCCCCGCCTGCCGGTAACGCCCGCCATCGGCAAAAAGCGGTTGCTGGCGCGCGACCGAGCGGGTGATCCCCGAAAGTGCCCCTTGCGGCGCGTGGCATCCCCGGCACCAGGCGCGGAAACCCTCGCCCACATTCCGCGCCGCCTCATCCTCCAGCACGATGTAATAGGGATCGGTGCGTGCGGAGTCGTTATGCAGAGAATTGGCCCATTGGCGGGTGATCTGCTGATGGCAGCCGGCGCAGATCGCGGCATTGGTCCAGGCGGTCGGATCGACATCGGCACCCCCGTCGGGTCCGCGCAGCCAGGTCGCCAGCAGCGGCAGATTGCCCCTGGAGATGACGAAAGCGTGCAGATCCTCCATCATCGCATGGACCCTGGGCGTGGGATGGTCGGGATCGGTCCGGGGCATATCGAAGCGGGTATCGGCCCCCATGCCGCCTTGTGTGTTGCGCACCATCCGGATGTAATCCCCGACGAAATCGCCCGCCACCAGCGACCGGATCGAACCATGCCCGGTGAAGGTCGAGTGGAACTTGTCGATCGGCGTTGCCTTGAACAGGGCGCGATTGGTGAAGTTGAACCCCTCGACATGGCAGCTTGAGCAACTCATCCAGTTGTCGCCGGCCATCGGCGCATCCGGAAAGCTCGCTGTATTGCCATTGAAGAACAGTCGCGTTCCGCGCCGCACTTGCGGTGAGAGCGGATCACGGCCCACCGTGGTGGCAAAATGCGCATCGGTGATCCTGAGTTGCGCAAATGGCCCGTTGCCACCGGTATTGGCACGCGTGATGTCCAGACCCATGCGGTTCTGAATGTAGATCTCGTCCCCCGAAAGCACGATCCCCTCGGGCATCTGCCCCGGCAGGTGGCGATAGATCTGCGCGGCCCTGGCACCCTGTGTGGTCTCGGCGGACGGCTTCTTGCTGTCGATCGGCAAGGCGCGGCTGAGATCGAATACTGCCAGATCCTCGCTGCCCGCCATCGTCACATAGGCGCGCGTGCTCTGCGCATTGAACGCGACATCCGCCGGATTCGAGACGATCCGCGTCCGGTTGCCGTTCTCGATGATGTTGATCTGCCGGAACAGTTGCTTGCGGCGGCTGACGGCCTCATGTTCCTGCCCCTTCACCAGAGACAGCACGGAGATCGCGGGAAACACCGTGGACTGGAACTGGAACGGATGATCGAAGTTCCACAACACATGGGGCAGCCACGCCTGTTTGCCGTCGGGGCTGACCACGATGCGGTTGAGCCCGCGCGGCAGCCCCTGGCTGACGGTTTCATCGGGGTTTTGCTCCACGGCCAGTTCAATCAGTTTTTCGCGCCGGGGCGGAAGGCTGGTCGTGTCGTAGATCGAGACCGCGCCGATCATCGAATGGCTGACCAGCAACCGCCCGTCTTGCAGCAGTGCCAGACCGCGCGGGCTTTCGGCGGTTTCAATCGTTTGCGCCACCTTGCCCGACGGTGTTACCGCAAACAGCCTGTCATCCTCAGGCGCCGTTACCCAGAAAACGCGATTGCGCGGATCCCACAACACACCCCCAAGCCGTTGCGCGGGCAGGCCTACAACCGCTCTGGCGCCCAGATCCGTCAGATGCAGCAGGTGCAGGTTGCCGGAATTGAAATCGGCCGCCGCCACCAGCCCATCATCTGCATCACGCGCGACAGCGGTGATATTGCCCTCGGTTTCCCCCTCGGCCAGCCGTTTGCCGGTCTCCGCCTCAATCCGCGACACCGAACCACCCTCGAAATTCGCGACCAGCAGCGTCTTGTTGCCGGGCTCAATCATCAAGGAGCGGCTCTCGATCGCAGCGGAGGCACCGGGTCGCGGTGCTGCGGGACTTCGGATCCCCGTCACGAGCGCCAGCGCCCCGCTCAACGCACCAAGGACCAGAATCTTTCGAAACAAGGAGCGGCGCCAACCGTGCCAGACGATCAGCGCCAGGATCGGCACCGAGAACAGCAGGTGCACCATATGCACCGACCAGCCCAGATTGGTTCCGTTCCAGCCCCAGAACAGCAGCCACCCGCCCGAACCGAACAGCAAAACGAGTCCCAGCTCGATCCCGCGTCCCGTGATACGTTGACGGGGGCGGCGGCTCCAACGCAGACGCGAGCGGTGATGAAGCCAGAACGGCACGATCACCAGCGGCACCAGGAGCACCGAAAGCACCACATGGATCAGCAGCACCCAGCGCGCCTCGGCCCAGGGCAGTCCCAGCGGCCTGAACAAGGCCCCGCCGCTCACCAGCAAGAACACGCAGGCCAGTTCGGTCGGCCGCGTCAGGCGTAAAAATCGACGCCCCGCCCGGCCGAGTGCGGCGACCAGCCGAGACACCCGATCTGTGACTATGTACATCAGTGCCCATATTGATACGTCCATATTAATGCGACGTAAACATGCGAGTCGACTCGATCGCCCCGCACGATCAATGTCCCGTCACCATGCGGGCCGATCGGGTCGGCCCGCATGTGCTGCCTGGCTTATCGGGTCGGATCGACCTCGATCGCGCCGGCCATCACCGCAGCAACTCCATATTTGCCCCCCGCCCTGGTCGGGCGCAATATGCCATTGCCGTTGATGTCGCCACTGTCGTCACCCGCGACCACATGTTCACCGGTATCATCAAGCCATTCGGCCCGCTGAATCCCATGTCCGACAATCTTGAACCAGGTCGTGTAGCGCTGTGTCAGGTTGCTCAGGGTCAGTGCCGGGTCGCTTTCGTTGTCCTGATTGGCCAGCACCTGCAACAGGACGTGCAAGCCGCCCATCACGGCTCCGTTGGTCCAGGTATCGACGATAAAGGGTTTGCCCGGCGTGGGATTGTAAAGACCGTTCGCCTCGTCGATCATCTGCGCCTCGACCGCAGCATAGATCTTGCGTGCCGCGTCGCGGTATTTCGCGTCCTGGGTCGCGGCATAGGTCGCAGCAAGCCCGCGGATCACCGCAAATTGCGTGCCCAGCCCACGGCTTTCCGACGCACCCTTGCCCAGCGTGTAGCTGTCAGCCACGAGCCCGTTTTTCCCGACCATCGCGTCGATCAGAAAATCGCTTTGCGCCGTCATGACCCTGATCGCGTCCCTGCCGTCCTCGGTATCAAGAGGCTCACCGCTATCGGCCGACGCATAGCCCACCGGCAGACCGTCCAGCGCACGCTCATAGATCCCCAGCGCAACGATCGAATAGGCGGCATCGAAGGCGGTGACCGTGTCACCCATACGGCCGTCCTTCCAGCTATCGACAAGCGTTCCGGCCTGGGCGTTGTAATGCAGCGTCACCAGGTTCCGGAACTCCATGTTCGACAGTTCCTGCACCAGCGAGAACGGATCATCCGCACGAACATATTTCGTCCGGTCCATCCCGGTATTGGCTTTCGGTGCAGCCGGGAAAGGGTTGCCATCGAACACCGCAAGGAACGCGTTCTGCTTGTTGCCATTCGCCACACGCTGATCGGTGAGGCCGTAGAATTCGCCCAGCGGCCACAGCATCAGCCAGGTGCCGCGCAAGGACGACCCGGCATCGGTGACCGTGGTATCCCCCAAGGCATTGAACCGGTTTTTGCGGGTCAGCGACACGGCCACCTTGCCGGGGATCCAGACCGGGCTGGACGCATCGTAGTCGGGCGAGAGGGCCGCCCCCAGCGTCTTGCCGTCATAGAGCAGCCTGTCGCGGATCATCAGCAGCTTGTCCCAACTGATCTGGGTCAGAAACATGCCGTTCAAGCCGTCATCATCGGCCACGCCAAGCTTGTATTTTCCATCCTGATCCATCTGTGGCGAGGAGACGTCATCCTGTTCCTCACCGGTGACCGCATCGTGCATGCCACCCAGGAAATCCTCCGTCCACAATACATCTTTCAGAAGCTCACCGCCCGCAGCGACCGGGGTGAAATCGCCCGTCATCGCGGGCATCCAGGCCAGGGTCTTGTAATCGCGCATGTAGGCAGGCGTGATCGCGGTGATGGTTTTCCCGGTTCCATCCTGCGTGGTGATGTCAAAATTCTGCGATCCCACGTCACTGACATCGACGGGCCCCGCGAACTCGGGATTGCCCCGATCCAGCGGGAAGCTGATCGGGTAGAGGTTTTGCGGAATTTCATCCGGCAGGAAACCGACTGAATCCGCAAGGTCGATGAACCGCTTTGCAAGCGCTTCGATGGTACCGCCCGATTTCGCATTGACCGGACCGTTGACCAGGTGCGGCCCCAGCTGCGACTCGTAGTTGACCGCATACATTGCTTCTTCCGAGAATTCATATGCCTCGATTCCGGCCGCGAAATCGAACGGGTCAGGCTTGTTCGCCTGATCGGGATCAAGCAGATCAAGATCCATCCCCAGCCCTTCGGCCAATGGCTCGCCCGAAAGCTCGTATTCCGTGTAGGCAAACATCGCGCCGCCGGTGTGGAAGGAGTCATCCTTCAACGTGACGCTCGCCGACCCGGCCAACGCGGCGCTTGCCCCGACACCAATTCCTCCGACGGCAAGCACGCCCAACAGGTGCACCGTCACGGGCCAGCCGACAATTTTTTCCGACATCTCTTTTGCCTCCGTGAGATTTTCGAATTGTCTAGTAACGTTGTCAGCTTTTAGCATTATCAATTTCCGCTACAAGGGGGATAATCGATATTTTCCGTCAAATTCTTCGGATCCACGCCTCATGGCGCCGGACTTCGACCGCCAAGGCGCTGAACTCCGGATCCGCATAGCCGTCCTGAACGGCTACACCGCGCTTCGGCAGACCTGTCACTGAGGTTGTTGGACATGTCTGTCCGGGGATCGGAAAACCTCACCTAAAAGCCGAATTGCGCAACAGAAGTCGGCACGCGGTGGACCGGAACAAATTATTTTGCATTGGGTTCGGTGTCTGATGACTCCTTTTCCCTGGCCTTTTCGCAGCTGATTTTGGTGGTGTATCCGCGGCCGGTGATGGCGTGGGTGGTGGTCTTGACGGACCACAGGCCGTCGAGCCCGGGGCGGAAGCCTGTTGCGATGATCTGGCCGCTGGCGGCGATGAGGGGGTCGCCGGGCAGGGTGACGCAGAAGGTGTCGCAGAAGGTGTCGTTGCCGCGCTGGCATTCGTCAGGCCGGGCCCTGGCTGCGCGCCTGGCCTCGGCCTCATCCTTGCAGCAATGGCGCAGGCGCTTGACGGGTGCGCCTTCGCCCGCCGTCACTGTCTTGCGCGCCCCGGCCTTGCGATCATGCCAGAATGCCTCGACCGCGCTGAAGCGCTCGCGCGTGGCCAGCGTGGCGGACCAGGAGGTCCTGGCGCTCTTGCACAGGGGGCGCGGGGACATCGTCAGGCCACTGGCGCTCTTGCCCTCGGCCTGGCCGATGAAGAGCAGCGCACCGCGCCCTTCACCGCGACGATGGCACCGTGATCCGCGCCGACAGGCGTGAGAAAGTTCAGATCGCTCTCGTCGGTCTGGTCATGCAGGACGTCCTTGAAGGCGGTGGCCACCCCGGGCACCAGGTCGTGCTTGGCGGGCGTGCTCGGCGGGCGTGCTCGGCCGCGCTGGTCTCGACGATCGCGCCGATGGTGATGTCGTCCCGGGATCCGGGTTTTCCGGTCCTTGAGCGCGCCGCCCATATCCGCCGCCTTGCGCCCCGGATGGTCAGGGTGTCGGGAGGGCCTTTCACGCTCACCTCATCGCAGCTGTAAAGCCCCATCGGCAAGGTGACTGTCTCCTTGTAGCCCATCGCGACACGGAGCGGGGCGCCGGGGCGGGGCAGCTCGATCAGGCCATCCCGGTCATCGAGCACGGGTTTCCACCGCATCGGACCTGATCCCCGCCTCGTCGGTGCCATATTCGGCCAGATCCAGCGTGGCTCGGATCACGCGTGATGTGCCATCGGAGAAGAACTCGCTGTCGGTTTCCCTGATCCTGAGAATTACCCACTCGCCCTCGCAATGGCCGCGCCCGTCGACCATCACCAGCGGCCTGCCGCGCCTGGCCCGGGCGCGCATCGCATCGAGCTGGGCATGCCCCCCTTTCCGGTGCGGCAGGATTTCGCCATCAAGCCTGATGCTGTCCGTGCCGGCTCCGGGGTGTCGGGGTGAAGAGCACCTGGCCCGATGGCAGGAGCGGGTGGGTCTCGATGCGATCCCCGATGCGATCCCCGATGCGATCCTGGCGCGCCCATCGCCAGGACGCCGTGGGCCGCAGCCCGGTGTAGGCGGCGGTGTTGAGCATGAACGGATAGTGCCCGAGCATCATCATCGCGTCAAAAGTCATGGATGTGCCTGCGCATGTCGATCTGCATCCGCTCTTCGCGTTCGGCCAGCGCCTCGCGGATCATCGCCCGGGCCTCCTCTACATCGACCCCGCGCTCGAAGTGCATCGGGGGCAGGTGGGTGACGGCAGGTGAGTGACGGGGGCATAGGTGATCTGCGTGCCGGTCCGGGTCGCGCCCGCCGGGGTGATTGCGGCGATCGCCGCCAGGGCGGGCACCGGCGCGGGTGCTGTATCGAACCGCGCGCCGGTCGCGCCGGACCCGGCGATCGCGCGCAGCCTTGCGGCCATTGCCACCATGCCTCGCAAGGCGCGATTGTGCGCAATGAACCCGGCCTTGTTCTCATGGCGCCTTACCCCTTTTCCTGGCGCTATCGATGGTGCGAAGCTGTTGATGCGCAGGCAACGAAGGTATGGTTGTCATGGTGGCTGTCGTTGATGGCTTGGGTCGCTGTGCCGCCTTCGTTGCCGCCCCTGAATGACCGCTGATTACGCGATGCCCTTGATGGCTATGTAAGGCGATGCAGGCGCGATGGGGTGTGCGAGCAACAAGCGACCGAGAGGTAGGGAGATGAAGATATGTATTGGAATTGATGCGGCAAAATCTGTTCACTGGGCGGTTGCAATTGACGAAGCGGGCAGGATTGTTCTTGACCGCGCGGTCAAGAACAATCCGGATGCGATCAACGCCTTGATTGCGGACTTGCACGCCCTGGATGGAGATGTTGTAATCGGCATTGATGTGGTTGGCTCGTTCGCGCGCTTCATCGAAGCAAGTCTTCTGGCCGAAGGATTTGCCCTGGTTCACACGCCTGGTATTGCCGTGAACCGGGCTGGGCAGGGCTTTGCCGGAGGCGAACGCAAGTCCGATCCCCGCGACGCCCATACCATTGCCGAGCTTGTGCGCACCCGTGATTTGCGGCCCGTCCTTGCCGATGATGATACCCGTGTCGCCCTGCGTCTGAAGGTGGGGCGACGCCGTGATCTGATGCAGGACCACGTATGCCGCATCGCCCGCATCCGAGGGCTGCTCTGCGGCATTCACCCCGGGCTTGAACAGGCATTTGACCTTTGCTGCAAAGGTCCGCTTACACTGCTCACCCGGTACGTGACGCCAACCGAAATCAGGCGCGCCGGAAAAGCCCGGATTGCGGCGCATCTGCGCAAAACACCGCATCTGCATGGATGCGAGGCCTTGGCAGCACGCGCTGTTGAGATTGCCAAAGCACAACGCATCACGGTTCCGGGCGAGGTGCCAACGGCTGAGTTGATCCGCGAACTGGCAGGTGAAGCCCTTGACGCGCGCCAAAAGATCAGTGCGATTGAGCGCGATCTGGAAGGACTGCTTGCAAGCCACCCTGATGACGCCCTCATCCGCTCGCTGCCAGGGATGGGGGCGATACTGACGGCAGAGTTCCTCGCTGCAGTTGGCGACATGCGGCGCTTCACCTCGGCAGACGCACTCGCTTGCGCCGCTGGCCTTGCACCCGTCCAACGCCAATCCGGGAACCGTTCGGGCTGGCGGCGCGCCTATGGTGGGGACAAGGCGCTCAAGCGCGTCTTCTACCAGAGTGCTTTCTGCGCGGTCTCCACAAAAGATCCGCTTTCCAAAGCATTCTACGACCGCAAGCGATCCGAAGGGAAACATCACACGCAGGCTCTCATCGCCCTCGCGCGCCGACGGGTAACCGTGCTCTGGACAATGTTGCAGAGACGAGAAACCTTCGATCCAAAGCGAAAAGTGGCTTGACTTATCCATTACGCAGCAGCTCCGGCCCGTCCTCGCCGGTCAGCACCCGGCCGGGCCGATACCAGCCGCCGCTCGCGCGCCGTTGCACCGGCGCGTGTGGCCCCGGTCCTTGCCCGGGCGGGGTTCCCGCATCCTGGTCCTCGCCCGTAAGATTGCTCCACCATTTGCGCGGGTCGGGGATGATCGCCCCCCGGTCCCAACGGGGCAGCACATCGGACCAGGAGACATCCAGCCATTTGCCGATCTCGAGCGGCCCGATGATGTCCGACCATTTCTCCTCGAAATCGTCGATCTCGGCGGCGGCCAGATCGGCGGTTGCGGCCCCGTAGATCCGGCGCAGATCGGCAGCCACGGCCTTGCGGTCCTTCCAGGAGCAGAAGTTCAGGGTCTGGACCATGGCCTCCGGGAAGGCGGCGGTGATGGCCTCGGGAAAGCCCTTCAGCCCATCGACGATCGCGATCAGGATGTCCTGCGTGCCTCGGGTCTTCAGCGCGTTCATCACCGGGAGCCAGAACCTGGCTCCTTCGTTTTTGGCGATCCACAGGCCCAAGACCTCGCGCAAGACCTCGCGGGTGACGCCGAGGGTGACGCCGAGGGCGACATACACGGCCCCTCGCCAGCGGTCTCGAACCGATGGCGACGCGCTGGCTCGATCTTCACCGTCCGGCTGTCGGCATCGCGGATCTTCACCCGTAGGGCGTCGAAAATCACGATCGGATACATCCGCTCCGGTGCCCGGCTCTGCCAGTCCCGGACCTCGTTCAGGACGGCATCGGTGACCCGGCTGATCAGGTCGGGCGAGACCTTCAGACCATAAAGGTCGAGCAGGCGGGACTGGATATCCCGCACCGTCAGCCCGACGGCGCAGAGCCCGATGATCCTGGCGGCCATCCCGTCGATCCGGGCAAGGTCTTTGAACACCGGCCCGTCTTCACCAACCCGGGCTCGAAGCGGCTGTCACGGTCGCAAGGCATCGAAGATGGGGCACCGCCACAGGCAGCTCGCCGTCCTGCCCCCCTCAGCACTGCCCCCTCAGCACTGCCCCCTCAGCACTGCCCCCTCAGCACTGCCCCCTCAGCACCGCCCCCTCAGCACCGCCCCCTCAGCACCCTGGTCGAGACGCCAGTCCGGCGGTTCGTCTGACCGGCTGGCGCTTCCTTGCCTTCTTCGTAGCCGAGGTGCGCTGTCAGCTCCGCGCACAGCATCCGTTCCATCAGCTTGATCTTCAGCTCTTTCATAAACCCGGCGTCGCCAGGCAGGTCCTCAGCGCGCTCAACGCCCTTCAGAAGGTCATCCGGAAGGTCCTTGGAGAGTGGCAGGCATGCTTCCTTTCGATGAAGCATGGACCGGATCATTCATACACAGAACACCTGACACTCTCCGAGCCTCTGCTGCTCGGAACAATGTCCTCAAACGCCCGTCAAAGGCCCGGCTGGCTTTTATCGAAAGGCAACTTGCCGAACTGGAGGAGGAGATCGCAACCCTCATTGCCGCTGATCCGGATTTGTCCGCACGCCGCGATATTCTTACAAGCATTCCGGGCGTTGGTCTGGTCACGGCGCACATGCTGCTGATCGAAATGCCCGAGCTCGGCACGCCGGAGCCCAGGCAGGCCGCCAGCCTTGCCGGGCTTGCGCCTTTCACGCGCAGATCCGGGAAGTGGAAAGGCAAGGAAATGATCCGCGGTGGGCGCGCGGCTCTGCGATCGGCAATCTTCATGCCAGCATTGATCGCTGTCCGATTTAACGCCGATCTCAAGCGCAAGTACCAAGCCTTGCTGGACAAAGGAAAGCCACCAAAACTCGCAATCACGGCTGTCATGCGCAAACTCATCTTGCTCGCCAACGCCCTCCTGCGTGACGGCCGAAAATGGGATGAACGCCCCGCTTGACCAAGACGGATACTATCGGGGTATGGGCGCATCGCAGCAAGGTCGCGCTGCAATCTCTCGCCGATCGTCTCGCTTTCGCCGCGCAGGACCGCGCGCTGACGCTTGCGGCATTGGTCCTCCAGCCACAGGTTGAAGGCCTCCCAGGTGGCAAACTCTGGCATTGGCACCATGAAGTTGCGCCGCGAGTAACCCACCAGGCCTTCGACATTCCCTTTGTCGTTGCCCTTGCCCGGCCGACCATAGCGATCCCGGATCAGGTAATGCGACAGGAAACCGCTGAACAGCGAAGCACGCTTTCTGGTGCCATCCGGCAGGATCTTCGCCACCAGACAGCGGTCGTTGTCGTAGAGCACAGACTGGGGAACCGCGCCAAAGAACGCGAAGGCATGGATATGGCCATCCACCCGGGCCTCGGTCACCGCCGCAGGGTAGGCCCGAACATAGCACGCATCGCTGTGCGGAAGGTCCAGCACGAAGAAGTGCGCCTTCTGCGCGACACCGCCGATCCGGACCAACGCCTCGCCAAAGTCGGCCTGAGCGTGGCCCGACGGATGCGACAGCGGCACGAACACCTCCTGGCCCCGCCGTTCACGTTCCCGAATATCGTCTTTGATAATCGTGTAGCCGCCGGTGAAGCCGGATTCTTCGCGAAGCCGGTCAAACACCCGCTTTGCCGTATGCCGTTGCTTGCGCGGCATGGTCCGGTCCGCCTCCAGCCAGCCCTCGATGATCGGGAGGAACGGATCGAGCTTCGGACGCCGGATATCCGCCTGACGCCGGTAACCCGGCGGAACCGAAAACGACATCATCTTCCGAACCGTGTCCCGCGACACGTTGAACACCCGTGCCGCTTCCCGCTGGCTCATGCCCTCCGCACAAGCCTGACGAACGCTCAGATATAGCTCCACGCTGTAAATCCCCACACCCTCCCTGCAGCCGCAGAAAGGGAAAAGGGGACGACTTTTACGCCCCCCGCAGCCGCATCATGCCGCCGCTTCCGTGGACGAATTTCGCACCGCCGTTCTCAAATTCATCGGCAAAGTCATCGCCTCGGTGCATGAATGGTAGCTGTCGAACGCCGGAAAATCACCGCCATACGCAAGAACCGGAAAGATCATTTCTCATAAAAACAAACGCTTGAGACGCATCTGTTTCCGCAAGCGGAAAGAAACGGAAAGAAACGGAAACAGTGCAGAATAATTTGTTCCTGACACCCATCAGACCACATTATCCCGCATTTCAGCCCGCAATATTCACCGGCCGGCTGACCTTGGCGCCAAGGTGCTGCTTTCGGGCGGTTCGAGTACGTCCTGAAGGCCCGGCGCCTGGCTGGGCGGGAGGGTGATCGCCTCTGGCTTGTGTTTCGATGGCGATGCGCCTCCGGGGCGGGTATTTTTTGCAATCGCCGTCCATGCGGGCTCGTTCGCCGGAGGATCCGGCGGGCGGTCATGTCGGGCTGGAGCCGGTCCGGTTCAGGGACCGGACCAGTGCAGGGCGGCGAGCCTTGGCCAGAGGACTGCCCAGAACGGTGCGGCGGCGGCAGACAATGCGAGCGTGATACGGCGGCCGGACAGGATCAGCCGGGCGCCGGCGCGCAGCACGCGTTCGCGCAGGCGGCGCAGGCTCCAGCCGGTGCCGGTGGCAGCCGCCATGGCGCGGCGGGCGATGTGCATCAGCTCATAGGCGAGAAGAGAGATCAGGAGCCGAACCTCATTGCACGCGAAGGCATCGACGCCGGGCGTCGCGGTTTGCGTGCCCCGCCCCCGCCAGTGAGATTTCGGCCGGTTCGTCGAGGACAGCGCCGGGGCGAGCACGTCTTTCAGCTCGCCCATATGGCCCTCGGCGGTGCCCCTTGCGCGGTAATGCTCGAGGATGTCCTCCCGGCTCATCTCTGCCAGCGTCAGCGAGGTGACGAGGAAGAAGCGGTCGAGCAGAAGGTCGTCCTCGCGCTCCTTGACCACCAGGATCACGCGGCGCTCCTTGTCCCAGGTCTCGGCCTGGTAGCGCAGTTCGTGCAGCCACATCCGCGGCTTGATCGGACGCCGCCCGGGCGGGCGCGTCATGTGAGGCGCGGCCTCGCGGTCCAGCGCCGGGTTGGCGCGCAGCCGCGAGACATAGTCGATGCCGCGCGCCTCCAGCCCCGCCAGCAAGGTGGCCGAGGGGAAGCCCGCATCGATGCGCAGCATGGCGACCTCGCAGAGGCTGGCCTGCGCCCGGTCGACCACGTCGAGGATCACGTCAAGCGCGCCCTCCGCGGTACCGACATTGCCCGCTCTCAGCCGTGCATCCAGCATGTCGCCGGTCTCGGCGATCGAGGTGATGAGCGGATGATAGATGCGCGCATTGTAATGGCCATTCCACTCCGCCTTCGGCTGGTGACCATGAACCTCGATCGGCAGGCTGTCCACGTCCAGCGTCACCTTCGGCAAGCGCTTGCCGGCATTCTGTGCCTGAACGCCCCGGCCGGCCAATTCCAGGACCGCTTCGCGCAGGACCTTCAGATTGTCCGGCGCCGCCATCATCGCCGTGAAGCGCGAGAGCGTGGGTTGGGACGCCAGCCCCGGACCGCCGAGCGGCGTCATCCCGGCTGCCGAACTCACCGCCAGTCGGAAGGCCGGGTCGTGCCGCAGCGCATCGGCATCGTCATGATCGCGCCATCCCTGGGCGGCCAGCAGGATCGTGGTGCGCAGGAGTGAGGCCAGATCATGCGTGACATCCTGCGGCCGCCGCGGATCGCTCAGACGATCGGTCATCCAGCCCACGATGCCGCTGTTTTCGAGCACCTCGCGCAGAAGGATTGCCCCGGGATCTCCGGTCAGCCGCTCTGCCCGGCTCTCGATCCGAAGAGAGCGATTGAACCGGGGCGCCACCAGCGATAGCGTTTCACCCATGCGTGCGTCCGATGCTGCCGTTGATCCTTGTCTAGAAGACTGAATCTACAGCGCTTTCAGGCGCACGCAACTTTCCCAGAAGAATTGGACGAATAAGGCGGGTTCAGCCAAGCCATTGATAAACCTAAACTAGTCCGTCCTGAACAAGGGTTTCAGATTGGCACGTTGGCGATCTGAGACGGCCCGACGAAGGCCGTTTCAGCGGTGGTGGTCTGTCGGAGCGAGGTGAGAGCCCGGATCAACCGGCACAAGATCTCCCTCAGGTGTCTCAGGATCATGCGAATGTTGTGACCGCAGCCGCAGAGCACGGCGAACAGAGCGTCGCCGTCGGTTCCTTTCAGGGTGCTTCGCGTCAGTCGACCGTCGTTCTTCATGTGCCCGATCATTGGTTCAATGGCGCTGCGCCGTCGCAGGAGTTTGGCGATCGTCCTGGTGACACCTCGCTTTGCGCCACTGATGAAAACCTTCACATTCTGCACGCCATGCCCGCGGTATCCGCGGTCGACAAAGGCCAACTCTGGCCTCAGGTCGGTCAGGATCTCGACCTGTTCCAGCGCCTCGTGCAGCGTGTGGCCGTCGTAAGGGTTACCCGGCAGCGCCCGCATCCCGACCACGAAGCCGCCCCGGTTGGTCGTGGCCACGCTGACCTTGGTTCCGAACTCGTACCTCTTGTGCGCCTTGCCCTTGGAGATGCAGTCCACCGCCGGTTCATGCAGGCTGTAGAGTTTCTTCTTGTCCTTCGGCTTCTGCGCCAACAGCCGGTTCACCAGCGCGATCATCCCCACCAGGCGCTCTCTCAGCGCCCCCTCCGGAACCTTACCCAGTTGCCTCTCGATGTCGCGCAGCACGCGGCCGGTGTAGCCCTTGAGCCGGCGCAACGCCTTGCGCATCCGCTTGAACTGGCGGGCATGGGCGTAGCGCCCAACCTGACCGGCCAGCCGAGGCCCAAGACGGTTGTAGTTCTGGCGCAGGACGATCCCGGCTTCGCGAGCCAGCCCGACCAGCTTGCGCCGCGCCGCCTCATACAGCCGGGCATCCGTCGGGTGGGCGATGTTCTTTTCCATCACCGTGGTATCGACCGTGACCTGCTTGAGATCGCTGCGCTTCACCACCCCGGCGCGTTTCCCGGCCTCGATCGTCTGGGTCAGCATCCATTCAACACCCTCCTCGCCGATCCGCTTGCGCCACCGGGTCAGGGATGAGGGATCAAGCGGCAGACGGTGCTGAAAGAACGTCTCGCCGCAGAAGTGCTGCCAATACGGGTTCTCGGCCCATCGTGCCACGACCGCCTCGTCCGAAAGTGCATAGGCATGTTGCAGGTAAAGGAGTCCGGCAACCAGGCGCGTCAACGTCGCCGGGCGACCGGTGTGGGACGGAAAGAACCCGGCCCATTCCCGCTCAAAGACCTCCCAGTCGATCAGGGGGGCAAGTTTCACCAGCTCGTGGCGCATGTCGATCATCTCGACCAGGCGGGCGCGCAGGAGATCGTCTTGTTCCGGGAGCGGCTTTCTCGGCTTCATATCACGGCTCGAAATTGCAGGGTTCCTGCCGGGATAATACAAAACCTTGCAGGCAGCACCCAGCAATATCACATCATTCTCAAGCAAAATCAGCCGGATAAAAGTTGTTCAGGGCGAACTAAACTAAAAATTTTCCGCCATCTGCCCGAACGCAAAATAATTTGTGCCCCGCAATGCAATTTATTGCCGACCACACCAGCGGTAGAAGTAGAGGGCGAGTTGATGATCGGGGACCCGACCCCGGCGACGGTGAGCGGGGCGTCCTGTTGTGCGATCTCGGGCATCATCCTGACGCTCCGGGCTTGAAGCGGACAAGCCTTTTCATCCTGGAAAGAAGCCTCGGGGTGAGGCTACAGGCCGAGGGGTGGCTCCCCTCTCCCCGACGGCCAGCTGCGGCGCGCTCAGCGGTTGGCGTGTTCGTCAAACAGTCCCGCATCCTCGGCTGCCTTGCGCAGAGCCCTGGATTTGTTGACAGTCTCCATCCATTCGGCCTCGGGGTCGCTGTCATGAACCACACCGCCGCCCGCCTGGATATAAAGCGTCTTGTCCTTCACCACCGCCGTGCGCAGCGCAATGCACATGTCCATGTCGCCATTGGCCGCAAAATAGCCGACGCCACCGCCATAGATACCGCGCTTTTCAGGTTCCAGTTCGTCGATGATTTCCATCGCGCGGACCTTGGGCGCGCCCGACACGGTGCCTGCGGGCAGACCGGCCAGCAGCGCCGAAAGCGCATCCTGGCCATCCGACAACTCACCCACCACGTTCGAGACGATGTGCATGACGTGGGAATAGCGCTCGATGATGAATTCTTCGGTTGGATGGACCGACCCGATCCTGGCGACCCGTCCCACATCGTTGCGCCCCAGATCCAGCAGCATCAGGTGCTCGGCCCGTTCCTTCCTGTCCCCCAGCAGTTCCGCTTCGAGCGCCTTGTCTTCTGCAGGCGTCGCACCGCGCGGTCGGGTGCCCGCGATCGGGCGGATCGTGACCTCGCCCCCGCGCACCCGCACGAGGATCTCGGGCGAGGCCCCGATGATCTGGAAGCCGCCGAAATTGAGGAAGAACATGAACGGCGAGGGGTTGGTGCGTCGCAGGCTGCGGTAAAGCGCGAAGGGGGGCAGCGGAAAATCGGCCGACCAGCGTTGGGCCGGCACGACCTGAAAGATGTCGCCCGCCTTGATATAGTCTTTCGCCTTCTGCACCGCAGCCATATAGCCGTCCCTGGTGAAGTTCGAACGCAACGCGCCCATCCGCAGGGTCTGGCCGAGGTTGCGGCTTTGCGCGGGCGCGCGATCCAGATCGCGCAGCGCATCCATCACCCGTTCCGCGGCCTGCGCATAGGCCGCGCGCGCCGACAGGCCACTGCCTTTGAAGGCGGGAGCGCAAAGGATCACATCGCCCTTCACCCCATCAAGCACCGCCACCACCGAGGGCCGCATCAGCACCGCATCGGGCACGCCCAGCGGATCGGGGTTCACATCGGGCAGGTGCTCGACCAGCCGGATCATGTCATAGCCGATATAGCCGAACAGGCCCGCCGCCGCCGCAGGCAGGTCGTCGGGCATCTCGATGCGGCTTTGCGCGATCAGGGTGCGCAGGCTCTCGAACGGGTGGCCCGGCAGATCCTCCCAGGTCTCGTCGAACCGCGCGGAGCGGTTGATCCGGGCCTGGTCGCCCCGGCATTGCCAGATCACATCCGGCTTCATTCCCACGATCGAATAACGCCCGCGCACCTCGCCACCGGTGACCGATTCCAGCATGAAGGAGTTGGTCTGGGCATCGGCAAGCCTGAGCATCAGTGACACGGGCGTGTCCAGATCGGCAGCGATACGCGCATAGACGAGCTGGTTTTCACCGCTGGTCCAGCGGGCCTCGAAGTCCTTGAAGCAGGGAAAGAGAGCGGCCACCCGGGGCGCCTCCTATCGGATCTGCGATTGCACTGCGGTGAGGGCTTCGGAATCGAGCGAGAAGCCCGCCTCCTGTTCGACCGCAGTGGCATAGAGATTGAGCAGGTCATTGGCCAGAGACCGGGTGAGCCGGTTGGAAATCTGCCCCTCGACGATCCTGGAATCCGCACTGTCCAGGTCCGCAGGCATGATCTTTGTCGTCACCACGACATAAACCTTGCCGTTGGCGGCAACCGGGGCAGCCTGACCTTCATCGGTCTCGAAAACCTGACGGATCACGGCGCCCGGCAGGCCATCGACATACCCGCCGCGCCCGATGGTGCCGACAGTGGTGGGCAGCAGGCCCTGCGCACCAAGGCTCTTGCCCGACCTGACCGCCGTGACGATATCCTTGGCGCGGGCCTGTTCGGCGTTCAGGGCTTCGGCCTTGTGCCAAGCGGCTGCGACCTTGTCGTGGACCTGATCGAAGGGAATGGGCTTGGCAGCCACCTCGCCATCAAGGCGCAGCGCAAAGACACCGCCATCCGAAAGCCGTTCGATTTTGGGAAAATCGTCCTTCGTGACCGATTGCGCAGCCTTGTGGAATGCCTCGTAGCCCGCGATCGCGTCCTTGCTCTGTGCGGTAAAGTCGATCCGGCCGAGCTGCATGTCGGTATCCCTGGCCAGATCCTCAAGCGTTGCCCCACCGGCCAGATCGTCTTGCAGGGTCTCGGTCCGCTTCGCGATCTCGCGGCGCGCCATGTCGGCCTCGGCCTCACCCGCCAGTTCCGCGCGCGCATCCTCGAACGAGGTATCCTGCGGGGCGATGATGCCGTTCATCGCAAACAGTGCCGGACCCAGATCGGTCTCTACGGGGCCGACGACGGTGCCCTCGGTCCTGACGGCAAAGACCGCCTTGCCCGCCTTGCCCAGTTCTGCCTCGGTCCTGTCGCCAAGGCTGGTGTCGTCGGTCGTGAGGCCGCGCTCCCTGGCCAGATCGGCCCAACTCGCCTTGCCCGCATCAAGCCTGGCCCTGGCGGCCCTGGCCGCGTCCATATCAGGATAGACAAGACGATCCACGAGCCGTTTTTCGGGCTGCCGGAACGCGTCGATATGCGCCTGGTATTGCGCCTTGAGCGTCGCATCGTCGATCCTGACCTTGTCCTTGAGCATGTCCGGCGTCAGCCAGGCATAGGTGATCTTGCGCGTCTCGGGCGAGGTGAACTGCCCGATATTGTCCTTGTAATAGGCTTGCAACTGAGCGTCGGTCGGCTTGGCCACAGGGCTGGGCAAGTCAGTTTCGGCAATCTCGACCCAGGTGAAGCCGCGCTGTTTCCAGAACGTATCTGGCATAGGCTTCGGTCACGGATCCCGGCATCTCGACGCCACTGGCCACCGCCCCCCGAATGATCGAGCGGCCCAGATCCGCGCGCAGGGACGTTTCGAATTGCGACTCGGTATAGCCCTGCTGGCGCAGCGTGAACTTGTAGGTTTCACGGTCGAATTTGCCCGCGGCATTCTGGAATGCCCCGATCTTGAGGATCTGTTGCTGAAGCTGGTCGTCGCCAACCGATACGCCCAGCGTGCGCGCGGCCTCGGCCAGCGAGGCATTGCCGATCAATGTGCCCAGCACCTGCCGATCCAGACCTGCCGCCCGCATCTGTGTCATGGTGATCTGCCGGCCCGTCTGTTGCGAGAGTTCTTGTTGTTCTGCGCGCAACGCGCGAGCGTATTCATCAACCGAAATCGGGGTGTCGCCGACATGGCCCACCGATTTCACATGCCCCGAGAAGGATTGCAGGCCGAAGCCGCCAAGGCCAAGGATCAGCATGGCAAGCAAGATCCAGACGGCGACGCTCTTGCCGTGGCTGCGCAATTTCATGGCTGTCTTCTCCAGGGATGGTCTTGCTTGTCTGCGGGTTGTCTTCTGCGGGTTGTCTAGAGCTTTGGCCCCGGCGCTGCAAGGCCGGGTGGGGCGGGTGTCAGCCGCGCGCGGCCTTTTTCCTTTTCTTCTTGCCGCCACGGGATTTTCCCGCCGCGCGCGGGATTGATCCGGGCGGCCAGTTCGGCCGGGTCGAGATGTGCCAGTTCGCTCATGTAGGCCGAGGCCGCGTCGAGCATTTCGCACAAGGGTGCGGCGCGGGGATCGACCGAACGCCCCACCAGCGTCGCAAGCTGATCACGTGCGCCCGCAATCACACGGCGCTCCCGGTCGGCCAGGATCAGCCGTGCGAGTTCCCACGCATCGGTCGGTGCGACGAAATAATCCTTGCGCGACCCGGGACTGCGTGCGCCCTGGATCAGTCCGGCTTCGCGCAATTCCTTGAGCGCGGTCGAGACATTGGAACGCGACATGCCGAGCTGGATGGCCAGATCCTCGGCGCAGGGGGCCTGCGCGGCTCTCCAGATCGCCCCGAGGCATCGCCCGGCCGGTCGAGAAAAGCCAAAACGCGGGGCCAGTTCGGAAAACAGGTCTGACAGATCGGTCTGAGCCATGCGCGCCACCTCCGTCTACTGGTGTAGCAGTCCTAGGACGCGCCGTCGCCCCGATATTTCGCGAGCGCAGCAATCAGGGCCGTTTCGCCATCGCCCAGGCTGACCGGCACGCCCTGCGCCACGAGCGCGCGGGCACAGATCGGGGCCCAGTCCGGCGCGGTCACCGAGCTGAGCGCAACCACCCGCTGACCGAGCCACCACGGCCGGGTCGCGGCCAGTTCGGCCCCCGGTATGGCACCCGCGAGGCGGGGGTCGCGCCCCTCCAGAACCTGCCGCGCCATCATGCGGACCAGTTTCTCCGGGCGCGACAGGGTGTCGGCAAGCCCTTCCTCGATCGCCTCAATCGCCCCGGCCACCGCCGGTGACCGGGACGATGGTCAGATCGATGCCGATCCTCGCGCGGGCCTTGCCATCGGTCACCACGAAGATGGCGAAGGCAGCCTCATGGCGGCGGGTGTCGCAGGCTGTGGCCCGGGCGCGCGGGGCGCCCGGAAACGCCACCCGGGGTCTGGGCTTCGGGGGCCGGGGTTTGGCTTTGCGATCATTGAGGGAGGCCTGGCCCGCGCCGCGCGCCAGAACCGGCCGGGCGTTTTCCCGCCGCTGTCGGGGCGGGCCAACCGCGGGCGGGCCAGATACCCCATGGTCGTGCCCGAAGCCCTGATCCTCACCTTGCCCGAGCGCGCAGACATCCCCGCCCTCTGGACCGTGAAGCCCTGTGACGAACACCCCGCGCACGGCCCCCTCACGCGCACCGCCAAGGCCGCCGATCACGCCGAAACGCGCAAACAGCCCAAAACCCGCACCCCGAAAACCCGCACCCCAGGACCAGTGTCCGGGAAAACACCTCCTTCGGTGCGATCGCCACCACCATTGCCGACCATTGCGCATGAGCACGGGGCTCCGGCCCGCGATGTCAAAAGCCCTGGCCAGCCATAACATCGCCCAAGCCGCCCAGACCGAAGCGAGCGAGAGGGACAGATCAACCCATAGGCGAAAAATTTTTCGCCAGACAAAGTGATCCGCTACACCCCCTCTTGCAGCCCCATGCCCGCGTCACTAAGACTTCGGTAAAGAACCGGCGTTATGACGATCCGGAGACCATACGAAGGGCCCCCCGATGAAAGACCCCCATGACCTCTATATGAACGCGCTGGTGCCGATGGTGATCGAACAGACCTCCCGCGGTGAACGGGCCTATGACATCTATTCGCGTCTTCTGAAGGAGCGGATCATTTTCCTCTCGGGACCCGTCGATGACGGCATGGCGACCCTGATCTGTGCACAGCTTCTGTTCCTTGAGGCCGAGAACCCGAAAAAGGAAATCTCGATGTATATCAATTCGCCCGGCGGTATCGTGACCTCGGGCCTGTCGATCTACGACACGATGCAATACATCAAGCCCAAGGTCTCGACACTGGTGATCGGGCAGGCGGCCTCGATGGGCTCGCTGCTGTTGACTGCGGGCGACACGGGGATGCGTTTCTCCCTGCCCAACAGCCGCGTCATGGTGCACCAGCCTTCGGGTGGCTATCAGGGCCAGGCGACCGATATCATGATCCATGCCCGTGAGACCGAGAAGCTCAAACGGCGCCTGAACGAGATCTATGTCCGGCATACCGGAAACGACTACGAGACGGTCGAAGCTGCCCTTGAGCGTGATAATTTCATGTCCGCCGAGGATGCGAAATCCTGGGGCCTGATCGACGAAATCCTCGAAAGCCGCGATGCTGGCGAGGAGGAAAAGTGATCGTGCGGGTGTTTCGAATGGCGATTTTGACGTTGAGATGACGGATGGCCTGCCCTAAGACTTGAGACAGACCAGACAGGAACCGGGTTTCCCGGACAGGCGCTAGAGGTTGATTTATGGCGAACAATAATGGCTCCGACAGCAAGAACACGCTCTATTGCTCGTTCTGCGGCAAGAGCCAGCACGAGGTGCGCAAGCTTATCGCGGGGCCGACCGTATTCATTTGTGACGAATGCGTCGAACTGTGCATGGATATCATTCGCGAGGAAACGAAATCTTCCGGGTTGAAATCCACCGATGGCGTGCCGACCCCGCGCGACATCTGCAAGGTGCTTGATGATTACGTGATCGGGCAGGAGCATGCCAAGCGGGTGCTCTCGGTCGCGGTGCATAATCATTACAAACGTCTCAGCCACGCCACCAAGACGGATATCGAACTGGCGAAGTCGAACATCCTGCTGATCGGCCCGACGGGCACTGGCAAGACATTGCTGGCGCAGACATTGGCGCGCATTCTTGATGTGCCCTTCACCATGGCCGATGCAACCACGCTGACCGAGGCCGGCTACGTGGGCGAGGATGTGGAAAACATCATCCTGAAGCTGCTTCAGGCCAGCGAATACAATGTCGAACGAGCGCAGCGCGGCATCGTCTATATCGACGAGGTTGACAAGATCACGCGCAAGTCCGACAACCCCTCGATCACCCGTGACGTGTCGGGCGAAGGGGTGCAGCAGGCGCTGCTGAAAATCATGGAGGGCACCGTCGCCTCCGTGCCGCCGCAGGGCGGGCGCAAGCATCCGCAGCAGGAATTCCTGCAGGTTGACACAACCGATATCCTGTTCATCTGCGGGGGGGCCTTTGCCGGTCTCGACCGGATCATCGCGCAGCGTGGCAAGGGCTCGGCGATGGGCTTTGGCTCCGACATCAAGGACAATGATGACCGCGGCGCAGGCGAGCTGTTCAAGGAACTCGAACCCGAGGATTTGCTGAAATTCGGCCTGATCCCCGAATTTGTCGGCCGTTTGCCGGTGATCGCGACACTGACCGATCTGGACGCCGAGGCGTTGGTGATCATTCTGACCCAGCCGAAGAACGCGCTGGTCAAGCAGTATCAGCGGCTCTTCGATATCGAAGGCGTGCAGTTGACCTTCACCGAAGATGCGCTTGCCGGGATCGCGAAGAAAGCCATCGAACGCAAGACCGGCGCGCGTGGTCTGCGCTCGATTCTGGAGGATATCCTGCTCGACACGATGTTCGAGTTGCCGGGCATGGACGATGTCGAAGGGGTTGTGGTCAACGAAGACACCGTGACCCAGCCTGACGCCAGGCCGCTGCTGATCTACACCGAGGCCAAGAAGGAAAAGGCTTCGGCAAGCTGATCGCGGCCGGGTGGAGGCAAACCGCGAGGCACCCCCTGTGCCCGCCTTTTCACGGGGGGGCGGCTTGCCTGTGATCTGCCGCAGGCCCATAACCACTGGACTTTTCCGCGCGAGCGGATATAACAGGCAAGACGGATCTTGGAGAGGCACCGATGAATTTCCTGCTTCGCATTCTCACCTGGTGGAATGGTCAAACCCTCGGGACGCAGGTTTTCACTGCGCGCAAGGGTGTCAGGGTCGGAGAAGACGAGCAGGGCAACATCTATTACCGCTCCAGGGACGACAAGAAGCGTTGGGTGATCTATAATGGTGAGATCGAAGCCAGTCGTATCACGCCCGATTGGCATGGGTGGATCCATTTCACCTATGATGAGCCGCCGACCGACAAGCCGTTGGTGCACAAGGTTTGGGAAAAGCCGCATCACGAGAACCTGACCGGAACGCCGGAGGCCTATGTTCCCGCTGGCTCCCTGCATCTGGCCAGGCCGATCGAGCGGCGCGATTACGAAGCGTGGCAGCCCGAATGACCCTGCAAAGGATTCGCGTATGAGCGAGAACCGCACAGAAGTTCTGGCCGGAGCGGTCGTCCTGATCGTGGCCGTCGGCTTTCTGGTCTGGGCCGGGCGTGGCATGGGATTGGGAGAGGGGGGCGGCAGCTATGACCTGCACGCCTCGTTCCGCTCGATTGGCGGGATTACCCCGGGCACGGACGTGCGGCTCGCCGGTGTCAAGGTCGGATCCGTGACCGATGTTCATCTCAATCCAAAGACCTTCTTCGCCGACGCAACCTTCTCGGTGAAAGATGAGGTGAAGCTGCCGCAAGACACGATGGTTTCGGTGACGCAGGACGGCTTGCTGGGCAACAATTACATGGACCTGATCCCCGGTGGCAGCTTGGACAATCTCAAGCCCGGCGACGAGATCGAAGATACGCAAAGCGCGGTGTCGGTGCTCAACCTGATGATGAAATTCGCAGGCGGCGGCAGTGATGACAGCGTGGCAAGCCAATGATCCGGGCGCTTGCCCTGATCCTCTCGTTCCTGCCTGGACCTGCTGCGGCGCAGGAGTTGACGCCGCAGAAGACGCCTGACGACGGAATTGCACAGACAAAGCCTGCGGTGAGACTGGCCGAGGGCAGTGGCGCAACATTGCGCGCACTTGACAAGGTCTCCGGTACGACCTCGAATATCGAGATGGCGGTCGGGCAGAGCGCCAGATACGGTTCCATCAAGATCAGCCTGCGTGAATGCCGCTACCCGGAAAACGATCCGTCCTCGGATGCTTTCGCCTATCTGACGATCACCGAGGCGAACAAGGGCAAGCCCGATTTTGCGGGTTGGATGATTGCCTCCTCGCCGGCCCTGTCTGCGCTTGATCATCCGCGTTATGATGTCTGGGCCATTCGCTGCAAGAGCAACTGAGGTTCGGGGTTGACCCAGCCCCTGTTTCACCGGGCACCCGGGCGGTTTCGGTTTTGGCCCTTATGCACACGCGAGGCACTTTCCATTTCAGGCCGCCATGAGGATGGGTCCCGTTCCAGTGATTGATCCCGTCTGCGATCAATGAAGCGCGGTTTTGGCGTCTGGCCATGTGACCTGCCCCCTTTTGGTCCCTCGGTCATAACGAGGGTCTGCGGTTTTGAGATTGGTAGTCGGGTCGGCCGTTCCGGGCAAGCACGCCGGGCGCGGAGCCCTCAAATTGCTCAAGCGTCCGGCGCGCTTCGAACGGCGTCTGGTTCCCGAGCGAGGCGTGCGGGCTGACGGCGTTGTCATCGTAGCGCCAGAGCGCCAGCTTCCGGCGGGCGTCGTCCAAGCTGTCGAAGATCTCCTCGTGCAGGAGCTCGTCGCGCAGGCTGCCATTGAAGCTTTCGATGAAGGTATTCTGCTGCGGCTTGCCGGGGTCGATGTCGTGCCAGGGCGTTCCGGTCGGCCCGTCTCAGGATGGCCCGGCTGGTGAACGCTTTGCCGTAACACCTTCGGAATGCTTCCGGTTTAGAGTCTCTGATTGCCAGCGCAGCACGCAAATGGCGCAGCATGTGATCATAGCCGTGTCTCAGGTCCTTGCAGTGGTTTTGCACGAACCACACCGCCAGGGAGACCGACCATGACCGATACCAGTATTGCCCAGGCCGAGCCTGTTTTGGTTGCGCTTGATATTGCAAAAGCCCGCCATGAGGTCTTGATCGCTGTTCCGGGTAAAAAGCGGGGTAAAAAGCGGCGACGGCGTCCAGCTGTTCTGACCCGGCTCGATGACTTCAACCGATTGCTTGCTACGCTCTCGGATTATGACCGCCCTGTCCGGGCGTCAGATGAACGCCGGTCGGGCTCCCCAAAGCGTCGCAGGTCGCGTGGATTTTGGGGCTCGGCCCGCCGCGGGATCGCCCAATGCCTTCGCTTTTCTTGACGCGCCTTTTGCGCCCGCCGCAGGCTGGTGCACCCGCACGATCGTGCTGTCGATCATGACGTATTCACTGTCCGCATCTTTCGCTAACGCATTGAAAACAAACTGCCCGATACCTTTGCGGCTCCAGCGCAGGTGGCCTGTGTGGATCACCCGGAAATCGCCAAAGCGCTCCGGCAGGTCCCGCCACGCGATGCCTGCCCGAGAGCGGGAAAGGACCGCCTCAACGAACAGCCGGTTGTCAGCGGCGCTAACAGCCTTGCCCGGCAAAAGCTGTTCGATCCGGCCCCATTGGTCATCGCGAAGGGCATATCGACACATGTGGTGTCAACCCCATACAAAAAGCTGACACCACATGAATCACTCAAATGCCAATTTGAGAATCCCCTATTTGACGGAATTAAGCTAGATAGTGTAGCCATAAGATTTTGGCCCAAAGAGCGACACATCTGATTTGTACGGCTGCCAAGAAGGAGGAAGTATTTTTGGCATACCGCGTTGCAATACCACGCCAACGCTTTAAATGCAGGAACGCATTTTCAACGAGATGTCTTAACTGATAGAGATCTTTGTCATAGTCCCGTTGTTCTTTACGGCTCTTCCTTGGTGGGATAACACTTTTCATACCTTGGTCTTCTGCTTGCCTAAGAACCTTTTTCAAAACTCGCTTTGATAGTTGAGTGCAGGTCCGAACACTGATTCAAAGTGGAATTTACAACGTTCTACGATGAGGTTCAGATGGTTTGGAAACCCGACACTCGCAAGGAATATAGCCGCAATCGTCGAGAGTACGCAAGCACGATGACAGACCCGGAATGGGAGAAAATATTGCCTTACCTTCCCAAGGCAAAACCAACGGGACGCCCGCGTAAACATAGCTTGCGCCATATCATGGATGCTATTTTCTATCTGCTTCAATCCGGCTGTCAGTGGGACATGTTGCCCAAGGATTTTCCACCATGGCAGAGCGTTTATCGGTATTTTCGCGATTGGCGCAAAGATGGCACATGGGATCATATTCATGACGCACTTTATCGTAAGCTCCGCGATCTTGAGGGGCGCGATGAGAGCCCAAGCTTTGCCATTATTGACAGCCAATCAACCAAAACCGGGCCCGATGCCAGAGAAATGGTCGGCTATGATGCGGGCAAGAAAGTCAAAGGTCGTAAACGTCATATTGTTGTCGATACACTCGGCATGCTTCTGACGAGTGTAGTGCATAACGCTTCCATACAGGATCGAGATGGTCTGGCCCTGGCCAGCAAAGGGCTTGTCAATCGCTTCCCCTTCATTGAGAAAATCTGTGCTGATGGGGGCTATCAAGGGCCAATAGCCCAGAAAAACAGCCCCCGCCCGCTGGAGATTATCAAGCGCAATCAGGCTGCTTTCGAAGTCTTGCCAAAACGGTGGATTGTGGAAAGAACTTTCGCATGGCTGGGAATAAACCGTCGTCTGGCAAAAGATTTTGAACGCTTCGCAAAAACCGCAGAAACACACATACAAACCGCAATGATAAAACTCATGACAAGGCGATTAGCTCGGTATCAGGAGTTTTGAAACAGACTCTAACAATGGCGTTGCTGTCATATCCCCGGTCTGCCAGAAGATGTTCCGCATTCAAGCCTGTCATGAGTTTTCCCGCCTGAGTACAATCTGCTGTTGTGCCTTTTGTAACAATAACCCGGACCGGCATACCATGCGCATCCACGGCCAAATGGAGTTTTGTGTTGAGCCCCCTTTTGTGCGACTCATATCTTGATTCCCTCCACGGGCCCCTGCAGGCATGATCCCTGCGGCATGAGGATGAACCTTGCAATGAGAGGCATCGAGCATCGAGGTGACGTCCCGTTTGATGGTGTAGGTGTCGGTGGCCATCGGGTTTCTCGGTAGGGTCGGGTTGCGCCCACCAACCTGAACCGAGGGATAGACCCGATGACCAAACCTATGATGGACCTCCGCGCGCTGGTGGAGAAGATCGGAGATGCCGATCTGCTGCGTGAGATGATCGGCTTCGCCGCCGAACGTCTCATGGAGCTGGAGGTCGGCGCCAAGACCGGCGCCGACTGCGGCGAGAAGCCCCCCGAGCGACTGGCGCAGCGTAACGGCTACCGCGATCGCGACTGGCAGACGCGGGCCGGCAGTGTCGAGCTGCGCATCCCGCGCCTGCGCACCGGCTCCTGCTTCCCGTCCTTTCTCGAGCCGCGGCGCTCAGTGGAGAAGGCGCTGACGGCTGTCATCCAGGAAGCCTATGTCCATGGCGTGTCGACACGGTCGATGGATGACCTCGTGCAGGCCATGGGCGGCACCGGCATCTCCAAGAGCCAGGTCAGCCGGCTTTGCGAAGAAATCGACGAGCGGGTCGATGCCTGTCTCACCCGTCCGATCGAGGGCGAATGGCCCTACCTCTGGATCGACGCGACCTATCTCAAGGTCCGCCAGGGTGGCCGGATCGTGTCTGTCGCCGTGACGATCGCGGTGGGCGTGAACACCGATGGCCGCCGCGAAGTGTTGGGCATGGCGATCGGCGCTTCCGAGGCGGAGCCGTTCTGGACCGCGTTTCTGCGCGATCTTGTCCGCCGTGGCCTCTCGGGCGTGAAGCTGGTGATCCCGGACGCGCATGAGGGCATCAAGGCGGCCACGGCGCGGGTGCTGTCGACCACCTGGCAGCGCTGCCGAGTGCATTTCCAGCGCAATGCCCTGGCCCATGCCCCTGGCCCATGCCGGCAAGAACAGCCGCAGGGTGGTCTCGGCCTTCATCGCCACGGCCTTTGCCCAGCCGGACCACGCTGCGGCCAAGACCCAGTGGCGGCTGGTGGCGGACCAGATGCGTCCCAGGCTGCCGAAATTGGCCACGCTCATGGACACGGCGGAGGAGGACGTGCTGGCCTACATGACCTTCCCCGCCCAGCACCGCGCGAAGTTGCACGCGACGAATCCAATTGGTTCGCCCTGAACAACTTTTATCCGGCTGATTTTGCTTGAGAATGATGTGATATTGCTGGGTGCTGCCTGCAAGGTTTTGTATTATCCCGGCAGGAACCCTGCAATTTCGAGCCGTGATATGAAGCCGAGAAAGCCGCTCCCGGAACAAGACGATCTCCTGCGCGCCCGCCTGGTCGAGATGATCGACATGCGCCACGAGCTGGTGAAACTTGCCCCCCTGATCGACTGGGAGGTCTTTGAGCGGGAATGGGCCGGGTTTCTTTCCGTCCCACACCGGTCGCCCGGCGAACGTTGACGCGCCTGGTTGCCGGACTCCTTTACCTGCAACATGCCTATGCACTTTCGGACGAGGCGGTCGTGGCACGATGGGCCGAGAACCCGTATTGGCAGCACTTCTGCGGCGAGACGTTCTTTCAGCACCGTCTGCCGCTTGATCCCTCATCCCTGACCCGGTGGCGCAAGCGGATCGGCGAGGAGGGTGTTGAATGGATGCTGACCCAGACGATCGAGGCCGGGAAACGCGCCGGGGTGGTGAAGCGCAGCGATCTCAAGCAGGTCACGGTCGATACCACGGTGATGGAAAAGAACATCGCCCACCCGACGGATGCCCGGCTGTATGAGGCGGCGCGGCGCAAGCTGGTCGGGCTGGCTCGCGAAGCCGGGATCGTCCTGCGCCAGAACTACAACCGTCTTGGGCCTCGGCTGGCCGGTCAGGTTGGGCGCTACGCCCATGCCCGCCAGTTCAAGCGGATGCGCAAGGCGTTGCGCCGGCTCAAGGGCTACACCGGCCGCGTGCTGCGCGACATCGAGAGGCAACTGGGTAAGGTTCCGGAGGGGGCGCTGAGAGAGCGCCTGGTGGGGATGATCGCGCTGGTGAACCGGCTGTTGGCGCAGAAGCCGAAGGACAAGAAGAAACTCTACAGCCTGCATGAACCGGCGGTGGACTGCATCTCCAAGGGCAAGGCGCACAAGAGGTACGAGTTCGGAACCAAGGTCAGCGTGGCCACGACCAACCGGGGCGGCTTCGTGGTCGGGATGCGGGCGCTGCCGGGTAACCCTTACGACGGCCACACGCTGCACGAGGCGCTGGAACAGGTCGAGATCCTGACCGACCTGAGGCCAGAGTTGGCCTTTGTCGACCGCGGATACCGCGGGCATGGCGTGCAGAATGTGAAGGTTTTCATCAGTGGCGCAAAGCGAGGTGTCACCAGGACGATCGCCAAACTCCTGCGACGGCGCAGCGCCATTGAACCAATGATCGGGCACATGAAGAACGACGGTCGACTGACGCGAAGCACCCTGAAAGGAACCGACGGCGACGCTCTGTTCGCCGTGCTCTGCGGCTGCGGTCACAACATTCGCATGATCCTGAGACACCTGAGGGAGATCTTGTGCCGGTTGATCCGGGCTCTCACCTCGCTCCGACAGACCACCACCGCTGAAACGGCCTTCGTCGGGCCGTCTCAGATCGCCAACGTGCCAATCTGAAACCCTTGTTCAGGACGGACCAATTGAGCGTCTGAACGGAGAGATCAAGCGACGCACGGACGTCGTCGGGATCTTTCCCAACGAGGCCTCGATCCGGAGGTTGGTGGGCGCGATCCTGATGGAGCAGACCGAGGAATGGACCGTCCAGCGTGGCCGTTACATGACGCTGGAAACGCTCGTGCCGGTCTGCGATGATATCATGGTCAGCCTACCTGCCGCGCAGCGCGACTGACCAGCTCGGCCCGCCTTTGAGCGCGAGGACCACCGCCAGCTACACCATCAGCTGGGACAGAATCAGCGCAAAAATGCTGATGTTGCAGTCATCGTTCGATCTGCCTACGAAAAAGCGCAACATGACACGGCGGGGCGAGTCCTGTGAAATTTCCACGCCTCGTTGATGCTGTTGCGCGCGGTATCCATCCACCTGTAGGGCCTCCGGCACAGATCAAACGCAGATAAGACGTATTTCTGGAAACGAAAATAGGCCCCGCAGGATCTACTTCGGGAGCCTTCGCTCCGGTCGGGATCCTCTTGCGCCCCACTGGGGACCGGCCAAGCCGGTAGGTCGCCGTATCGCTCAAAGGCTCACCCGATCATGGACGACACTGAATACATATACGACAGGAGGGTAGACTTCAAGTTAATACTGCATACGCACTTGATGTGGTGATAAAGAGCGGAACAACAAGCTCTTTAGGAATAGAGCCGCTCATGGGGCTTGCGTGGGGGAACCGGCGGTTCCCGATACGGACGCGCCATCAGCGCGGCCCAAGGATGCAGGGGCGTTCGGCTTGCCCGAATCCCCCCTGCCGATGTGATCGCCGCGTGAGCGCGGGGATCTCTGAACATTCTCCCGCCAAAGCTTTCCGGCTTGTGGCAAGGTCTGGCGCTGCGAAGGCGACCGTTTATCCGGATGGGCCGCAATTGGTCGCTGATAGGGCCATGCGCCGCGCGGCGCGGTGTCTCGGGACGAGACGGCGGTGTTGCCTGAGCAGGTCGAGCTCGTATTCGTTCAGGCTGCCCTTCAGGCCCAAACGCAGCCGGTCATTGCCATCGCGCGGCGCATAGTTTGCTGCGTGTCGCCGGGAAGGCTTTGCCAAGGCGGTGTCTGTGTCACGGGCACGGACTGGATGTCCGGGAACAGCTCGAGATGCGTCCGTCGTCATTGTGCGCGGCATGGGCCAACCTCCGAATCTCGTGTTCAGAGGCCGATGCTGCGTCATCGCGTGATGGGGAGCCGGATTTATTGAGCGGAACGCAAGCGGCATCGCAAACCAGCCCGAGAGTGTCAGGTGTTCTGTGTATGAATGATCCGGTCCATGCTTCATCGAAAGGAAGCATGCCTGCCACTCTCCAAGGACCTTCCGGATGACCTTCTGAAGGGCGTTGAGCGCGCTGAGGACCTGCCTGGCGACGCCGGGTTTATGAAAGAGCTGAAGATCAAGCTGATGGAACGGATGCTGTGCGCGGACCCGGCGCGCCGCAGAGATGGCGATCTTCGAGTACATCAACGGCTTCTACAATCCCCGCCGTAGACACTCAGCTCTGGGGTGGAAAAGCCCGCTGGCTTTCGAAGCAAAGGCCGCTTAAACGAGAAACCAGAGCGGCATAAAACCGGTACAGGTCCAGTATTACAGACACGTTTGTAAAGCCCGACCCTGCACTCGGTTTTTTCCAGCTTGGCTTACTGATGATACTGGCCTTCACCTTCGGGGCGCTGGATTGGCTCTTTGTGCCGTTTCTTGGGGTTCTTAAATAGTGTAGTCACGAGATATGGTAAGTGTTATTCTCCTCCCAAGATTTTTAAGAGGAGTTAAGGATGGGATCTCACAGGCGTCACGATATATCGGATCAGGTCTGGGACTTGCTCTCACAACACCTTCCCGGGCGCAAGGGGAGTTGGGGTGGAATCGCTCAAGATAATCGTCGGTTTATCAATGCCGTATTCTGGATTATGCGTACAGGAGCCCCCTGGAGAGACCTTCCTCCTGATTACGGCGGCTGGAGTAATACGCATCGTCGTTTCATCCGGTGGCGAGACAAAGGAATATGGGAGAAACTCTTGGAAAATAGTGATTGATGATCCCGATTACGCGTGGCTTATAATCGATGCCTCTCATTGCAAGGTTCATCCTCATGCCGCAGGGATCATGCCTGCAGGGGCCCGTGGAGGGAATCAAGATATGAGTCGCACAAAAGGGGGCTCAACACAAAACTCCATTTGGCCGTGGGATGCGCATGGTATGCCGGTCCGGGTTATTGTTACAAAAGGCACAACAGCAGATTGTACTCAGGCGGGAAAACTCATGACAGGCTTGAATGCGGAACATCTTCGGGCAGACCGGGGATATGACAGCAACGCCATTGTTAGGCAAGCAGAAGACCAAGGTATGAAAAGTGTTATCCCACCAAGGAAGAGCGGTAAAGAACAACGGGACTATGACAAAGATCTCTATCAGTTAAGACATCTCGTTGAAAATGCGTTCCTGCATTTAAAGCGTTGGCGTGGTATTGTAACGCGGTATGCCAAAAATACTTCCTCCTTCTTGGCAGCCGTACAAATCAGATGTATCGCTCTTTGGGTCAAAATCTCGTGACTACAATATCTAGCGTCTGGACCCGTTGATCCTGCATGCTCAGTTTGACAGATTTGGTGTCTGACCAGGAACAGGGCCGTGTGAATAGTGGTTCTATTTCAAGGCCCTGAGACGACGGCAGACGCGAAATCCGTCAAACCCGAAGGGCGCCGGGAAATGCATGATCTCAATGCCTCGCTGCCCTTGCCATGACAGCCCGTCGTGGCTTCAGTCAGCAAGCCTCTGATCTCACGCATTTTTCGGCGCTGAGCATGCAGGGATCAACGGGTCCAGACCCTAAGGCGCAGGGCAACACGGGTATCATCATCGGCAAGGACAGGCCGCAAATCGCGGGTGCGAACAAGCTCGGCAATGGTGCGGGCGTCGCGCGGATCGGACTTGCGCTCTGCTCCGACAAAACCCTGTCCGGCGCGATTGACAGCAATGCCGGGCGTGTGAACCAGAGTAAACCCCTCCGCCAGCAAGCGGGCTTCAAGGAATCGCGCGAACGATCCGAGCACATCGATGCCGATCACGATATCGCCATTCAAGGATCGCCATTCAAGGCGCGCAAATCCGCAACCCGTTCATCGATCGCATCCGGGGTGTTCTTGACCGCGCGGTCAAGAACAACGCGGCCCCTTTCGTCCATTCCAAACGCCCAATGAACGGTCTTTGCCGCATCAATTCCAAGGCATCTCTTCATCTCCCTGCCTCGCAGTGACCTGTTTTCTGTACACCCCTTCGTGCCGGCATCGCCTTACATAGCCATCACGGGCATCGCGTAATCAGCGGTCATTCAGGGGCGGCAACAAAGGCGGCACAGCGACCCAAGCCATCAAGGACAGCCAGCATGACAACCATACCTTCGTTGCCTGCGCATCAACAGCGTCGCACCATCGATAGCGCCAGGAAAAGGGGTAAGGCAGCGTGAGCGGCAAGACAGCCCCGTCACGGTCCTGGATGACCAGGGCGCGCCCGTCAGTGTGCACCATGGCGTGCTACTTGCCCTTGCTGCAAAATTCAACGTCCAGACCGCATCACACATGTCGGGGCGCTCCTTTGCCCCGAAATTCTGCTTTTTTGTTTCGCTTTTCCGACCGGATTCGCGGTCTGGGGCTGGACAGACTTCCGTCGCACGGTAAAATTCACGTTCGTATCGGCCCGGCGGGAACCAGGGGGGAACCAGGAAGACCGCAGCCAATCAGACCTGAACCCTATGGGAGGAATACATGGATCGTCGTTCATTCTTGACCAAGGCTGCGCTGGGTGGTGCGGCCGCATCGACGCTGGCGGCCCCCGCCATCGCACAGAGTAATCCGCAGATCACCTGGCGGCTTGCCTCGTCCTTCCCGAAATCGCTCGACACGCTCTATGGCGGCGCAGAAATGCTGTCGAAGATGGTCGAAGAGGTCTCGGACGGCCAGTTCAGGATCTCGGTGTTCGCTCCGGGCGAAATCGTTCCCGGCCTGCAAGTCGCCGATTCGGTAATGAACGGCACTGTCGAGATGGGGCAGACTGCGGGCTATTACTACTGGGGCAAGGATCCAACCTGGGCGCTCGGCGCGTCGGTACCGTTCTCGCTCAATGCGCGCGGCATGAATGCCTGGCACTATCATGGTGGCGGCATCGAACTGTTCAACGAATTCCTTGGCAAGCAAGGCCTCTACGGCTTGCCGGGCGGCAATACCGGCGTACAGATGGGTGGCTGGTTTCGCAAGGAGATCAACACCGTCGATGACCTCAAGGGCCTCAAGATGCGGGTCGGTGGCTTCGCGGGCAAGGTGATGGAAAAACTGGGCGTTGTGCCGCAACAGATTGCTGGCGGCGACATCTACCCGGCACTGGAAAAAGGCACGATCGACGCCACCGAATGGGTCGGTCCCTATGACGACGAGAAACTCGGCTTCTACAAGGTCGCGCCCTATTACTACTATCCCGGCTGGTGGGAAGGTGGAACAACCTTGCACTTCTTCTTCTCCAAAGATGAGATGGAAAGCCTGCCCAAACAATACAAGGCATTGCTGCACACCGCCTGCCAGGCGGTCAATGCGGATACACTGCAGAAATACGACATGAAGAATCCTGCCGCGCTCAGGACACTGGTCGCCAACGGGGCCAAGCTCAAGGCATTCTCGCCCGAGATCATGAAAGCCTGTTTCGAGGCCGCAAACGAGGTCTATGCGGACATCGAGGCAAACAACGCCGAATTCGCCAGGATCTGGGGGTCCATCAAGAAATACCGCAAGCAGTGGTTCACCTGGGAACAGGTCGCGGAATACAACTACGACACTTTCATGATGCGCGAGAATATCGCCGGCAATCTCTGAGCCAGTTTCGGTATCCGAATCTTGCCGTTTCAGGACAGGCTCCGCAGTCCCGCTCCGGGGCCTGTTTTCTTGACCATTCCGCTCACAAGGGGCTCTATCTGGCCTTGGCCTCCGATCCGGCGTCCGAGTTGCTGCCCGGCGCTGGCAGACGCCCAGGTCCGCCAAGGCCACCCGGTCCGCCTGAATCGAGGCCCGGCATGGAGGGCAGTCTGATCTCGACCGAGGACGGGTCGACCTGCTTGCCCTTGTAATGCATGACCATCTGCGGGAAGGCGATCACGATGGCGATCATCGCGATCTGGATGAATACGAAAGGTATGGCCCCCCAATAGATCTGCGAGGTCTTGACCGGCTCCATCCTCTTGCCGGTAACCTTGTCGATATAGGGCACCCTGGCCGCCACCGATCGCAGGTAGAACAGCGCAAAACCGAAGGGCGGGTGCATGAACGAGGTCTGCATGTTCACGCCCAGGATCACCCCGAACCAGATCAGGTCGATCCCCAGCTTGGTCGCGACCGGAGCCAGCAGCGGCACGATGATGAAAGCCAGTTCGAAGAAATCGAGGAAGAAGGCCAGAAAGAAGACCAGAAACGAGACCACGATCAGGAAACCCAGGCTGCCCCCCGGCAGCGAGGTCAGAAGATGCTCGACCCAGATCTGCCCGTTCACCCCGTAGAAGGTCAGCGAAAAGACCCGCGCGCCCAGCAGGATGAACAGCACGAAGGCCGAAAGCCGCGTTGTCGCCGCAAGCGCATCACGCAGCACCGGGGAAAGTCAGCCGTTTCTTCGCGGCCGCGAGGATCAGCGCGCCAACGGCACCCATCGAACCGCCCTCGGTCGGGGTCGCGATCCCGAGAAAGATCGTGCCCAGCACCAGAAAGATCAGCGCCAGCGGCGGGATCAGAACGATCACCACCTGCCGGGCCAGACGGCTCATCAGGTTGGTCTTGAGCGCCTTGTCCAGAAGTGCTGCGCCATAGATCGCGATCACCGCGACCGCTGCGGCGAGGATTCCGGAGTTGTTGACGCTCGATCCCCTGTTCTCGAAGATGTGCAGGGCGAACCGGAAGATCACGCCAGCACCTGCCAGCGCCACGATCAGGGACATCACCCCGGCCCCCAGCGTGCGGGCCTCTCTGGGCAGGGACGGCATCGAATTCGGCCGGATGATCGACATCACCAGCACGTAACCGAGATAGATGCCGGTCAGCACCAGGCCCGGGACCAGCGCGCCTTTGTACATGTCGCCGACAGAACGACCAAGCTGGTCGGCCAGAACGATCAGCACCAGCGAGGGCGGAATGATCTGCGCCAGAGTGCCCGAGGCCGCAATGACCCCGGTCGCGACGCGCCGGTCATACCCGTAGCGCAGCATGATCGGCAGCGAGATCAGCCCCATTGCAATCACCGAGGCCGCAACGACCCCCCGTGGTCGCCGCCAGAAGCGCCCCCACAATGATCACCGCATAGGCCAGACCGCCACGCACCGGGCCGAAAAGCTGACCGATCGTGTCGAGAAGATCTTCGGCCATGCCGGACTTCTCCAGAACGATTCCCATGAATGTGAAGAAGGGAATCGCCAGAAGTGTCTCGTTTGACAACACCCCCCAGAACCGTTGCGGCAGCGCGTTGAGCAAAGGCCAGTCGAGGTTGATCGAGCCACCGGACCAGCCCGACAGTTCCACCCCGATCCAGAAGAACAACAGCCCGTTCGCCGCAAGGGCAAAGGCTGCCGGGTAGCCGATCAGCAAAAAGACAATCAGCGACACGAACATGATCGGAGCCATGTTGTGTGCGACAAACTCGAAAATCACAACGCCTCCTCTTGGGCGATCGCATCATGCCCGTGATGGCCCGCGCTTTCGGCATGAGGATCTTCGATCAGCCCGCGCATCATCGCGATCTTCCTGACGATTTCCGACACGCCCTGGGCAAAGAGCTGCCAGAAGGCGATCAGAAACAAAAGCTTCGCCGGCCACAGGATCAGACCACCCGAATTGGTTGACAACTCGCCCGAGCGTATCGAGATCATCACGAAGGGGGTCAGCTTGAACAGCATCAGGATGACGAAAGGCATCAGGAAGAAGATATGCCCCAGCAGATCGATCCAGTGCTGCACCTTGCGCGAAACGCTTCCGTAAAGGATGTCGATGCGAATATGTTCGTTTTGCCTGAGCGTGTAGGCGGCAGCGCCCAGAAAGGCAGCCCCGAAGAGATACCATTGCAACTCCAGCCATGCGTTCGACGAAATGTTGAAAAGCTTTCTTACAATCGCATTCGTCGCGCTGACCAGAACCGAGACCAGGATCAGCCAGGCAACCGCCTTGCCAACTGTCTCGTTTACCGCATCAATACCGCGCGACAGGGCCAGCAAAGCGCCCATATCGCTCCTCCCATGGCTTCGCACCCGTGGCTCCGGGCCTGCCCCGCTTTTGACCGGGTGGACGGAAAAGGTCAAGCAATCAAGCGCCTGATGCGATCGGTTTCCCTGACCGACCGTCCGATCCCCACACTGTCCCCCGACCATGGCCACAGTCTTTCCGGCCACGATCGTCACACGGACCCCAAATTCTCGTATGTATATTGTCCACATCAAATCGAACATCTTGCGGATTTTGCGTGAAACGCCTGTTTCCAGGCCTCTTTACGCAACTTTACGAAACAAACCTGTCCCTGCACGATATTTTGTTTGAAATTTTGTCATTGACGCCCCTTTCCCACATCCATAAGGTCCAGACACACGCAATTCGGAAGGCAAACCCGATGAATTCACTTCTTCTTGTCATTGCAGGAGCCACGCGCATGGGCCGGTGACGGTTCGACCATGAAGGTTCCCATGCGCCCCCGCCAGATCGGGGGCTTTTTGTTGGCAAGATGGATGTTGAACACAGGATTCGAACACAGGGCGGGCCGATACGGCCTGTGGCAGATGGAGTTGAGAAACATGGCACGGCAGATGACCGGCGCGCAGATGGTGTTGCAAGCCCTCAGGGATCACCGGGTCGATACGGTATTCGGCTATCCGGGCGGCGCCGTCCTTCCGGTTTATGACGAAATCTTCCAGCAAAACGACATCCGCCACATCCTCGTCCGGCACGAGCAGGCTGCCATCCACATGGCCGAGGGCTATGCGCGCTCGACCGGCAGGCCGGGTGTGGCGCTGGTGACCTCGGGGCCCGGCGCGACCAATGCCGTGACCGGCCTGACCGATGCGTTGATGGACAGCATTCCGCTGATCGTGTTTTCGGGCCAGGTGCCGACCTTCCTGGTGGGCACCGACGGCTTTCAGGAGGCCGATACCGTGGGCATCACCCGCCCCTGCACCAAGCACAACTGGCTGGTGAAGGATACCGAGACCCTGTCGGAAACGATCCATCAGGCATTTCACGTCGCGACATCGGGTCGCCCCGGCCCGGTGCTGATCGACCTGCCCAAGGATGTGCAGTTCGCCACCGGCACCTACAAGGGGCCCAAGGCCGCGCGCATCGATCATTACCGGCCGCAAGTGACAGGCGATACCGAGGCTGTTACCCGGCTGGTGGACCTGATCGAACAGGCCGAGCGCCCGGTTTTCTACACCGGTGGCGGCGTGATCAATTCGGGCCCCGGCGCGAGCCGGCTGCTGCGCGATCTTGTCGATGCCACGGGCTTCCCGATCACCTCGACCCTGATGGGGCTGGGCGCCTACCCGGCCTCCGGCAGGAACTGGCTGGGGATGCTGGGGATGCACGGCCTCTACGAGGCGAACCTCGCGATGCACGGGTGCGACCTGATGATCAATCTCGGCGCGCGCTTCGATGACCGGATCACCGGTCGCACGTCGGATTTCTCGCCCGGATCGACCAAGGTGCATGTCGATATCGACGCATCCTCGATCAACAAGATCATCCATGTGGACCTGCCGATCCTGGGCGATGTGGGGCATGTGCTCAAGGATGTTCTCGCGATCTGGAAAGCGCGCGGGCACAAGACCCGCAAGGACAGCCTGGCCAGATGGTGGGACCGGATCAGGGAATGGAAGAAGGTCGGGTGCCTCGCCTACGAACCCTCGCAAAAGATCATCAAGCCACAACACGCGCTGGAGCGCCTGGAAGCCCTGACCCGGGGCATGGATCGCTATGTCACCACCGAAGTGGGTCAGCACCAGATGTGGGCCGCGCAGTTTCTCGGCTTCGAGGAGCCCAACCGCTGGATGACCTCGGGCGGGCTTGGGACGATGGGCTATGGCTTCCCGGCCTCGATCGGGGTGCAGATCGCGCATCCCGACGCGCTGGTGATCAATGTCGCGGGTGAGGCAAGCTGGCTGATGAACATGCAGGAAATGGGAACGGCCAGCCAGTTCCGCGTGCCGGTCAAGCAATTCATCCTCAACAATGAACGCCTCGGAATGGTGCGCCAGTGGCAGGAGCTGCTGCATGGGGAGCGTTACTCGCAAAGCTGGTCGGAAAGCCTGCCCGATTTCGTCAGGCTGGCCGAAGCTTTTGGCTGGAAGGGGATCCAGGTTTCGGACCCGGCCGATCTGGACGATGCCATCATGGAGATGATCGGGCATGATGGCCCGGTCCTGTTCGACTGCCGCGTCGAAAAGCACGAGAACTGCTTTCCGATGATCCCCTCGGGCAAGCCGCATAACGAGATGCTGCTTGCAACTGATGCCGCAGCCTTCAAGGAAGGCGCTGCACTGGTGTAATCTTGTCCGGCGGATCTGCTCCCGGATCCCCGCGAGATCCGGATCAGGAAAAAGATGGATCCCGGCAAGGAAAAGGAGACCGGAAAATGAGCACGCTGAAGATCAGGAAAGGCTCCACAAGCCACTCCGCCTACGACCTGCGCGACAGCCACAGCCAGATCGAAAGCTCGCATACGCTGGCCGTGCTCGTGGATAACGAGGCGGGGGTGCTGGCCCGTGTGATCGGGCTGTTTTCGGGCCGGGGCTACAATATCGACAGCCTCACCGTGGCCGAGATCGATCACGAGGGGCATCGCTCGCGCATCACCGTGGTGACCTGCGGGACGGAGGCGGTGATCGACCAGATCAAGGCACAGCTTGGACGAATCGTGCCGGTGCATGAGGTGATCGACCTAACCACCCAAGGCGCCAGTGTCGAGCGCGAGCTGGCGCTGATCAAGGTCGCGGGCAGCGGCGAGAAGCGGATCGAGGCCCTGCGCCTTGCCGAGATCTTTCGTGCCAATGTCGTGGACAGCACGCTTGAGAGCTTTGTCTTCGAGATCACCGGCACCCCGGAAAAGATCGACGCCTTTGCCGACCTGATGCGCCCCCTGGGGCTGTCCGAGGTGGCCCGGACCGGTGTCGCCGCCCTGTCACGCGGTGCCTGATGCAGTGGCGAAAGAGGGGGTAAGCCCCGCTCCCGAAAACTGGAGACGTGGGGGGTTACACTCGCGCGAACAGCAATCCCGACAGGCCGTCAGGATCTGTGGACGCAAATCGGTTTTGGCCCGTGTCAGGCAACGTCCCCTGACCTTCTCGCCTGATCGTGCTCGTTTACAGGTTGGTTCCCGGCCTGACTGATCCCCACCTGCCGACAGATCTGCGCAACCGGCGTTCCCGGCTCGCCTTGCGTCAGAAGGAACGCCTGCGGCGATTGCGTGAACGTCGATGCTTTCATGCGTTTCCGCTCCTGTCCCGGCCCGGGAAAAATAACGGAAAACTCCAGACGAAAACGATCCAGGTCTCAGCGAGCAGAGCACCTGGGCCGGGCGCAACCGCAGTGCGAGCGCCAACCTGTCGGCTGGCACCTTGATTGCCACGCAAGCCGCTCGACCCGGGAAGGGGGGTGGCGGACAAACAGCACTCCCCTTGAAAGGAAAGGATATGAGAGCCCACGGGGCCAGCGCACCGCCTGCCGGGGGTCTTCTCCCGACGGGGTGGCTTACTCCGCCAGGCCGCTTTCGGGCAGCACCCAGCCGGGGCGGACGAAATGGCAGGTATATCCGTTCGGGATGCGTTCAAGATAATCTTGATGCTCGGGCTCCGCTTCCCAGAAATCGCCCGCCGGTTTCACCTCGGTCACAACCGGGCCGGGCCACAGACCCGAGGCGTTCACATCGGCAATCGTGTCCTCGGCCACATCCTTTTGCGCCGGATCGAGGTAATAGATCCCCGAACGGTAGCTCATCCCACGGTCATTGCCCTGCCGGTTCAGCGTGGTCGGATCATGGATCCGGAAGAAGAATTCCAACAGTTTTCGATAGCTGATCCGTTCCGGATCGAAAAAGATCTCGATCGCCTCGGCGTGGCTGCCGTGATTGCGATAGGTGGCATTGGGCATGTCGCCGCCAGTATAGCCCACGCGGGTGTCGATCACGCCGGGCAGCTTGCGGATCAGATCCTGCATCCCCCAGAAACACCCGCCTGCCAGAATGGCTTTCCCGGTCATGCCCGTTCCTCCACCTGATCAAGGTAATCGCCATACCCTTCGGCTTCCATCCGGTCACGTGGCACGAAGCGCAGCGAGGCCGAGTTGATGCAATAGCGCAGCCCGCCCAACTCGCGCGGCCCATCGGGGAAGACATGGCCCAGATGGCTGTCACCATGGGCCGAACGCACCTCGACCCGGACCATCCCGTGCGACTCGTCACGCAACTCGGTGATGTTGCCCTCTTCGATCGGTCTGGCAAAGGCAGGCCAGCCGCAGCCGGAATTGTATTTCATCGACGAGGCAAACAGCGGCTCGCCCGAGACGATATCGACATAGATACCCGGCGCGAAATGATGGTCATATTCGCCGGTAAACGGGGGTTCGGTCCCGTTTTTCTGGGTGACGCGGAACTGCTCGGGGGTCAGCCGGGACAGTGCTTCGTCGGTCCTGGAGTAGCCTGCACCTTCTGGTGTCATTGGCTCGGGCTCCTTTCTGGACGGAGGTTCGATTGATTTCATATCGTCCCCCACCAACGGGGCAGCGCCCTCAGAGCGACGAGGCTTTGGCAAATTCGCAGCGATCCCGCAATTCTTCCGCCACGAGGAAGGCCAGCTCCAGCGCCTGTGACGCGTTCAGACGCGGGTCGCAGGCGGTGTGATAGCGGCTCGACAGATCCTCGTCCCTCACGGCGCGAACGCCACCGGTGCATTCGGTCACATCCTTGCCGGTCATCTCGAAATGCACACCGCCCGGGATCGTGCCCTCGGCCTTGTGGATCGCAAAGAACTCGCGCACTTCGCGCAGCACGGAATCGAACGGACGGGTCTTGAAGCCCGACGCCGACTTGATCGTGTTGCCGTGCATCGGGTCGCAGGACCAGACGACATTCGCGCCCTCGGATTGCACGGTCCGGATCAGGCGCGGCAGGTGATCGCCGACATTGCCTGCACCAAAGCGCGCGATCAGCGTCAGGCGTCCCGCCTCATTGGCCGGGTTGAGCCTGGCCATCAGCACCTTGAGATCCTCGGCGGTGGTCGAGGGGCCGCATTTCAACCCGATCGGGTTCTGCACACCACGGCAGAATTCGACATGCGCGCCATCGGGCTGGCGGGTGCGATCACCGATCCAGAGCATGTGGCCGGTCCCCGCGACCGGCATGCCCGAGGTGGAGTCGATCCGGCACAGCGCCTCTTCATATTCCAGCAGCAACGCCTCGTGGCTGGTGTAGAAATCGACCGACCCGAGTGCATGCGCGGTTTGCGAGGTCACGCCAGCGGCGCGCATGAACTCCATCGCTTCCGCGATCTGGTCGGCCATCTTGCGGTATTTCTCGGCCTCCTCGGCTTCGGTAAAGCCCGCGATCCAACTCTGGACGCGGTGCATATCGGCGTAACCGCCCGTCGAAAGAGCCCGCAGCAGGTTCAGCGAGGCGGCGGCCTGCGTGTAGGCCTGAAGCATCCGGCCCGGATCCGGCACACGCGCAGCCGGGGTGAATTCGAAACCGTTGATGATGTCGCCACGATAGCTTGGCAACTCGGTCCCACCCGCCGTTTCGGTCGGCGCCGAACGCGGTTTGGCGAACTGGCCAGCCATCCGGCCGACCTTGACCACGGGCAGCTTCGCCCCCCAAGTCAGCACAATCGCCATTTGCAGCATGACCTTGAACGTGTCGCGGATATTGTCCGCCCCGAATTCGGCAAAGCTCTCGGCACAATCGCCGCCTTGCAGCAGGAACGCCTCGCCACGCGCAACCCTGGCCAGGCCGCTGCGCAAACGACGCGCCTCACCGGCAAAGACCAGGGGCGGCATCCTGGTCAATTGTGCCTCGACCGTGTTCAGCGCGGCAGTGTCGGGATAGTCGGGCATCTGGATCCGCGGTTTCGCGCGCCAGTCCGATTTCGTCCAACCCTTGCCCATCTGCGCCTCCGATTTTAGCAGGATTTGCCTGTGCTGGCACTTATACCGGGGACGGCAGCGGGAACAAACCCCAAATTTTGATGGCACGGGACAAAACCAACCCTTGCGGGAGCAGAAAATTCCTGCTTTCGATCATCAGCAAAACCTTCGTGCTTCGAAATGTCCGCGGATGCCACCCAAGCCCCCTGCCCGCCTCCATGCAAGGCCAGCCCCGTCGCCAACCCTGTCGCCAGCCCCGTCGCAAGGCATGGTCCGCGTTGCTGCCGATGCCCGTGCGCGCAGCTTCATCTTCCTGCTGCTCAACCGGTTCACGATGATCGCCCTTGCCGGCGCGATCGAACCGTTGCGCCTGGCCAATCAGGTGTCGGGGTGTCCGCTTTACAGTTGGAAACTCGCCAGTGGCGACGGGCAGGATGTGACCTGTTCGAACGGGGTGACCTTTCGCGTCGATATGGGACTGGACGAGATATCGTGCGACACCACCGTTCTTGTCTGCGGCGGCACCGACGTGGCGGAGGCGATCTCCGGTCCGGTTCTGAACTGGCTGCGGCGCGCAGCGCGGCGCGGCGCAGTGGTTGGAGGGCTGTGCACAGGTGTCTGGGGTGTCGCGCAGGCGGGGCTGCTCGATGGGCGGCGCACGACGATTCCGTGGGAAAATGCCGATGCCTTCCTCAGGGAATTCCCCGATGTCGAACGGACGGGGGGCGTTTTCGTAATCGACGAGACCCGGCTGAGCACCGCAGGCGGCACCGCCTCGATCGACCTGATGCTGAGGTTGATCGCGCGCGATCATGGCGAGGAACTGGCCAATACGGTTTCCGATCAGGTGATTCATTGCTTGATCCGCACCGATTGTGACACGCAACGCCTGTCGATCCCCACCCGGATCGGGGTACGCCATCCGAAACTGGCGCAGGTGATCGGGCGAATGGAGGCAAATATCGAGAATCCGGTCAGCCCGACGCAACTGGCTGCCGAGGTGGGCATGTCTGCGCGCCAGCTCGAACGGCTGTTCCGGCGGTACCTGAACCGATCGCCCAAGCGGTATTACATGGAATTGCGGCTGCAAAAGGCGCGCAACCTGCTGACGCAGACGAAAATGAGCGTGATCAACGTGGCGATGGCCTGCGGCTTCGCCTCGCCGTCGCATTTCTCGAAATGCTACCGCGCACATTACCAGACAACGCCCTATCGTGAACGCGGCGCTTCGGGCTGCGAGAGCGCCCCGCAGGGCGATGCGACCCTGCCCGGAGCCTGATTCGCCTCATTACCCAACCGGCGCGAAAATCAGCGTTTTGTCAAAAGTTCCACAACCCACCCGCGCGCAATTCCTCACTTTTTCGCGAGATCACCCGGTTTCGCGTGAAGGCTCCGATTCGTTTCTTGACCTTCGGAACGGTTTTCGCTGTCTTTGAAGCCACTCACGGTCCTTGTCTTTTCGGGGACGTCTTTTCGGGGACCGCAAACCAGGCTCGCGATGACCGCGAGTTCCAACATGGGAGTGATGACATGAACACAAAACGTCTTCTGACCTCTGCGGCCCTCGCCCTTTGCGCGACCGCAGTTTTCGCCAGTGCATCTTTCGCTGAAAATATCAAGATCGGCGTTCTGCTGGGCTTCACCGGCCCTGTGGAATCGATAACCCCGGCCATGGCGCAGGGTGCGGAACTGGCAATGAAGGAAGTCTCCGGTTCCGGCAAGCTGCTGGGCGGCGACAGCGTGACCCCGGTGCGCAGCGACTCGACCTGCTCCGACGCGGCTGCCGCGACCGCTGCTGCCGAGACGCTGATCACCGCCGACGGTGTGAAGGGCATCATGGGTGCCATGTGTTCGGGGGCGACCGCCGCCGTGCTGCAAAATGTCGCCAGGCCGAACGGCATCGTGATGATCTCGCCCTCGGCCACTTCGCCCGCGCTCTCGACCCTGCCCGATGATGGCCTGTTCTTCCGCACCCCACCGTCGGACGCGCGTCAGGGCCAGGTGATGGCGGATATAACCCTTGAGCACGGGATCAAGTCGGTTGCGCTGACCTATACCAACAACGATTACGGCAAGGGTCTGGCTGACAGCTTCGAGAAAGCATACGAGGCCAAGGGCGGCAAGGTCACGATCTCGGCCGCGCATGAGGACGGCAAGGGCGACTACTCGGCCGAAGTCGCCTCGCTTGCCTCCGCCGGAGGGGATGCGCTGGTGATCGCCGGTTACATCGACCAGGGCGGCTCGGGCATCTTGCGTGGCGCACTCGACAGCGGTGCCTTTTCGACCTTCGTCTTCCCCGACGGCATGGTCGCCGCCAACCTGGAGAAGAATTTCGGCCCTGAGGTGAACGGATCTTTCGGCCAGGTTGCCTCGGCCACCGGCGAAGGGCGCGACAGATATATCTCGATGGCCAAGGCTGCGGGCTTCGACGGCACCAGCACCTATTCGGCAGAATCCTATGACGCGGCGGCCTTGATCATGCTGGCGATGCAGATGGCAGGTTCGACCGATCCCGGGATATACAAGGAAGATGTGATGAAAGTCGCCAATGGCGATGGGGAAAAGATATATCCGGGTGATCTGGCCAGGGCGCTCGAACTGATCAGGGATGGCAAGGCGATCAACTATGAAGGGGCGACCAACGTTCACCTGATCGGGACTGGCGAAGCCGCAGGCACCTTCCGCGAGATCGAGATCAGGAATGGCAAGATCGAGACGGTAAAATACCGCTGATCACGGCCAGAATTGGAAACAATATATAACAATGTTGCTGTGCAGTCTGCGCGTAACGCATGACGTAAGGGAACCGATGATCAGGGTCGATAATGTGGTAAAATCCTTCAACGGTTTCCGGGCTGTCAATGGCACGAGCCTTGAAATCGCGGCCGGCTCCATAACCGGGCTGATCGGTCCGAACGGTGCCGGGAAATCAACGCTTTTCAATGTCATCGCCGGGGTTCATGAACCGACCTCCGGCAAGGTGACGATGGATGGCGAAGACATCACCGGGCTTGCACCGCATCAGTTGTTTCACAAGGGGGTGTTGCGCACGTTTCAGGTCGCGCATGAATTCGCGTCGCTGAGTGTGCGCGAAAACCTGATGATGGTGCCGGCCGCGCAATCGGGTGAGACGCTGTTCAACAGCTGGTTCGGCCGCAAACGTATCCGGGATGAGGAGGCCATTCTGCTGAAGCAGGCCGATGAGGTTCTTGACTTTCTGACGATGTCCCATCTGAAGGATGAAAAGGCCGGGAATCTTTCGGGGGGGCAGAAGAAGCTTCTGGAACTGGGCCGCACGATGATGGTCGAGGCCAGGATCGTCTTTCTCGATGAGGTCGGCGCCGGCGTGAACCGCACCCTGCTCAACACGATCGGCGATGCGATCATCAGGCTGAACCGGGAACGCGGATATACTTTCTGCGTGATCGAGCATGATATGGACTTCATCGGACGCCTGTGCGACCCGATCATCGTGATGGCCGAGGGCAAGGTGCTCGCACAGGGGCCGGCTGAACATATCATGGAGAACGAGGCCGTGATCGAGGCCTATCTGGGCACCGGCCTCAAGAACAGGGTCAAGGCCGGGCAAGTCAAGGCCGGGCAAACCGTCGAGATCGCATCGCATGAGAGCCATGGCGCGCAACCTGGCCGGGGCGACGAAGCCTGCAAGGAAGGCGCGAAATGAGCTATCTGAACGCCTCCGAGATGACAGCAGGTTATGGCAAGGCTGACATCCTGCATGCCTGCTCCCTGAGCGTCGAAAAGGGCGAGATCGCGGTCATTGTCGGCCCCAATGGCGCGGGAAAATCCACCGCGATGAAGGCCGTTTTTGGCATGCTGCCGTTGCGCCGCGGGTCGGTCTGGCTCAACGGGACAGACATCACCGCGCTGCCGCCGCAGGACAGGGTGAAAAAGGGCATGGGATTCGTGCCGCAGGTCAACAATGTCTTCCCGACCCTGTCCGTCGAGGAAAATCTCGAAATGGGTGCCTTCATCCGCACCGACGATTTCCGGATCACGATGGAGCAGGTTTACGACCTGTTCCCCATCCTGAAGGAAAAGCGCCGACAGAACGCAGGCGAATTGTCGGGCGGTCAGCGCCAGCAGGTCGCCGTGGGGCGTGCGCTGATGACGCAGCCCAGGCTACTGATGCTCGATGAGCCAACCGCAGGCGTCTCGCCGACCGTCATGGATGAGCTGTTCGACCGGATCATCGCGGTGGCCCGCACCGGGGTCTCGATCCTGATGGTGGAACAGAATGCCCGCCAGTGCCTCGAAATCGCGGACAAGGGCTATGTCCTCGTGCAGGGCGCGAACCGATATACCGACACCGGCGCGGCGCTTCTGGCCGATCCGGACGTCCGCCGCGCCTTTCTGGGAGGCTGAGAAATGGAACTCGTCAATGCGCTTGTCGCGGTCGCCAATTACGTCATCATCCCCGCCACCGCCTATGGCGCGCAACTCGCGCTCGGGGCACTGGGGGTCACGCTGATCTATTCGATCCTGCGGTTCTCGAACCTGGCCCATGGCGACACGATGGCCTTCGGGACCGGGGTCACAATCCTGATCACCTGGTTTTTTCAATCCATGGGGGTCCGTTTCGGCCCGCTGCCGACCGCCCTTCTCGCCCTGCCCTTCGGGATCGTCATCACCTCGGCGCTGATGCTCGGGACGGACCTGGCCATCTACCGGTATTACCGCAAGGTGCGGGCCGCCCCCGTCATTCTGCTCATGGTCTCGATCGGTGTGATGTTCGTGATGAACGCCCTCACCCGCCTCCTGATCGGTGTCAGGCAGATCAATTTCGATGACGGGACACGTTTTGTCATCAATGCCCGGGAATGGCGCGAGATGACCGGCCTGTCGGAGCCTCTGACCCTTCGTTCGACCCAGGTGATCACCGTCGTGACAGCCGTGATCACCGTCGCCGCGCTGTTCTGGTTCCTTGGCAGAACCCGCACCGGCAAATCGATGCGCGCCTTTTCCGACAACGAGGATCTGGCACTGCTGTCAGGGATCGACCCGAACCGCGTCGTCGCCGTGACATGGATCATCACCGGAGCGCTCGCGACCATTGCGGGCACACTTTACGGCCTCGACAAGTCTTTCAAGGCCTTCACCTATTTCCAGCTTCTGCTGCCGATCTTCGCCTCGGCCATCGTTGGTGGAATCGGTAACCCGTTGGGTGCGATCGCGGGCGGATTCGTGATCTCGTTCTCCGAGGTCGGCCTGACCTATGCCTGGAAAAAGGTCGCAACCTATCTGATTCCGAACTGGGAGCCGGACGGGCTTATACAACTCTTGTCAACCGACTACAAATATGCGGTCAGCTTCACCATCCTGATCCTCGTGCTGATCTTCAAACCGACCGGCCTCTTCAGGGGGAAAATCGTATGAGCACCACGCGTCAGCCCAATGAGACACGCCATGTTCGCGCACCGCTCCTCTTCGCCATTCTCGCCGCTCTGCTGCTGATCGAGGGGATGACCTCAAGCTGGAACTCGGCGTTGGGGATCCTGAACATGGGGCTGCTGAGCGCGATCATGGCCCTCGGACTCAACATGCAAGCGGGCTATGCGGGCCTGTTGAACGCGGGCACCATGGGGTTTCTGGCCATCGGGGGGCTTGCCCCGGTCCTGATCTCAATGCCGCCCACGCCGGGCGCATTCAAGGCCGGAGGGCCTGGCATCGTCGCGGCCTTCGCCACTGCGATCCTCGCGGTGATCGTCGCGATGTGGGCCTATCGCAAACGCAAGGGCAAGGTGCGCGGATTTCTGGTTGCGGCGATCCTGATCGCCGGGTTCTTTGTCTACCGCTGGCTCTTCGATCCGGCGGTGGCGGCGATCGAGGCAATCAACCCCTCGGCACAGGGAAATCTTGGCGGTCTGGACCTGCCGACGCTGGCAAGCTGGCCCGTCGGTGCCATCATGGCCGCAGGCCTTGCCTGGCTGATAGGCAAGACCGTGCTGGGGCTGCGCTCGGATTACCTTATCATTGTGACGCTCGGGATCGCAGAGATCCTCGTCGCGATCCTGAGAAACGAGCAATGGCTGGATCGTGGCGTCCTGAACGTCAGCGGTATTCCACGCCCCTGGCCCGTTCCCTACGAGATCGACCTGCAAAATTCCGCAAGTTTCGTGCGTTTCGCACAGGATTGGGGCCTGGATCCGACCACGGCGTCCACCATCACCGTCAAACTGGCCTGGTTGGCTCTGTTCGCCATCGTGATCCTGGCCCTGGTCTGGCTGTCGGAAATGGCGCTGAAATCGCCTTGGGGCCGGATGATGCGCGCGATCCGCGACAACGAGGTCTCGGCCGCGGCGATGGGCAAGAACGTCACCCGCCGCCATTTGCAGGTCTTCGTCCTGGGCGCGGCCGTGACCGGTCTGGCGGGCGCGATGATGATCTCGCTCGACGGACAGATGACCCCGTACGGCTACGACAACCCGTTGCGCTATACCTTCCTGATCCTGGTGATGGTGATCGTGGGTGGCTCGGGCAACAACTGGGGCTCGGTGCTGGGTGGCATCCTGATCTGGTATCTCTGGGTGAAAGCGGGCGATTGGGGGGCGAGCCTGATGGCGATGATCGCCACACCCGTCCCCGATGGCGGGATCAAGGAACACCTGATCAATTCAGCCGCGCATATGCGGATGCTGGTCATGGGGGTCTTGTTGCTGGTGGTGCTCCGCTTCAGCCCGCGCGGGTTGCTGCCGGAGAAGTGAACCAACCGGTTGGTGTCCGCAGCCTCTGGTGTCCGCAGCCTTGAGCCGAAATGCCACAGACCGTCATCTCCCGAATCCGACCCGCCGCTTGCTGGATGGGCGGCAAACATCGCCTTGCCAGACCTATCTGTGCCAAACGTATCTGTGCCGGGCCTTTCGTTGCCAACGCCCGTGCGCGTGCCCAGCCTGTCCTTCAGCCCGTCCTTCAGCCTGACCGCGCCCGAGCCCACACCTGCCCCCCGACCGCGCCGATCCGCGAAGCCCTGCATCAAGCGCCTCGCCGGAGTCACAGGCCGGAGTAACAGGCCGGGGTCACGGGTGATGAATACGGGATATGGGGGCTCACTCGCCCACCTCGCTCGTTCGGCGTTCGGCGTTCGGACGCTACGAAATATCGCAAAGGCGCAACGCCACGGCCTCAACCGCCCGTTGCCACGAGCTGCCAGTTCGGATCGGAGCTTCCCATGGTGCGGGCAAAGGTCCAGACATCGCGCTGACGGCGCGGCGTCCTGGGATCGCCCTCCACGATTTCGCCCTGAGGATCGCGCGCGACCGTGATCAGTTCTCCGTTGAAGCGGACGGTCACCTCTGCCTCGTTGGTGGCATGGTCGAAATCGGCCCCCGCGAGAACCATCTCGCGCAGGCCGAGAAATTCGGCCTTGACATCAAGCCCTTGCGATTTGCGCGCCGCTACCGCGCTGTCGAATGCCTCGTGAACCTCACGCGAAAGAAAGGGTTCGACCTTTTCCAGATCGCCCCTCTCGAAGGCCATCAGGATCATCTCGTAAGCGCCGCGCGCACCTTGCAGGAATTCCGAGACCGAGAAGTTCGGCTCGGCCCGTTTCATCGCCGCCAGCGCCGCAGCCGCGGTCGATCCCTCTTCGACATTGTCAACAATATCGTGGTCGGGGCCGTCGTCGATCACCTCGAATTCCTGCCGCTTCGCGATTTCGGGCTGCTCGACCGGCCGGAGCGGTTCTTCATAGCCGTCACGCGTGCCCAGAACGTTTTTGAGCCGCAAAATCAGGAAGATCGCGATCGCCGCGAGAACGATAAGCTGGATGACGGCGCTGGACATCGGTCCCCCTGTGGAGCGAACTGGTTTGTGGAACGGTTGATCGCTACTTATGTAAGACAGCGACAGGTTCAAGTCCACCGGCGCCACCGGGGCCGGATGACGAATGCAAGAGGGTGACATGTGGATCTTTCTGGCCTTTCTGGCCGTGCCGTTGATCGAGATCGGGTTGTTCATAAAGGTGGGCGGTCTGATCGGGCTGTGGCCGACGCTGGGGATCGTTGTGCTGACTGCCGTGACGGGCACGGCGCTGGTGCGGCGTGAGGGGGCGCAGGCGCTCGATGACCTGCGAAACTCCCTCAATGAATTGCGCGATCCGTCACGGCCCCTCGCGCATGGGGCGATGATCCTGATCGCCGGCGTCCTGCTGCTGACACCGGGCTTCTTTACCGATAGTTTGGGGATCTTGCTGCTGATCCCGGGCGTGCGCGACCGGGTGATGCGTCTGGTGGCCAGCCGCATCACCGTGCAGCGGTTCGAGATGGGCGGAGCCTATCGCCGGCAAGCCCGGGATCCGGGCCGTTATCCGCGTCATGCGCACGATCCCGACATCATCGACGCTGACGAGATCGGAGAGATCCACCCCGATGAGTCGTCGCGTGGTGGTCCCTCCGGCCGGACACGTCACTGAGAATTGAGATGTGCCGCGCGGGGTGATACACCATGGCCCAGGCAAAAGACCGGAGATTTTCATGACCAGCCAGACCAATGGTGCCGAACCGCAGCAGCCCGCGCTCAGGATGAACATTCTTGCCCAGTTCGTGCGGGACATGTCGTTCGAAAACAATGTTGCCCTCAAGGGCTTGCAGGCGGCCGAAGTGCAGCCCCAGATGCAGGTTCAGGTAAGCCTCGACGCCAAGAAGCGCGCCCAGGAAAACCAGTACGAGGTGGTCACCAGATACAAGATCAGCGCAACAAACAGAACCGACGATTCGACCCTGTGGCTGCTGGAACTGGATTACGGCGGGATCTTTCACGTCGAGGGCGTGCCGGAGGATCAACTCCATCCCTTCCTGCTGATCGAATGCCCGCGTCAACTGTTCCCCTTCGTGCGCCGGATCGTTTCGGACATGTCGCGCGATGGTGGCTTCCCGCCCTTCAACCTCGAGATTGTGGACTTCGTTGCGCTTTACCGCACCGAACTGGCCCGTCGCCAGCAATCGGAAGCTCCCGCAGATACTCCGTTGTCCTGATCCCTACCCGGCGGAGGCTTGAGGTGCGGCATATGAACCGGATCTCCCTCGCGTGACGTTCCAAGCGGTGAACCCTTGCCGATTGATCCATTCATCACACGCAATTTCCTGTCGGGCTCTGGTCATTTCCGCCAATTCCTGCGACCTTGAGCCAGTGTTTGGGGGTGCCGGATCGTGATGACGAATTTCAGCAGGATGTCCTTGATTTTCTTTATCGCCTGCATCGCGGCGATGCCTGCGCATGCCTACAGGCTGAACGTCAGGACGCCGGGCGCGGACAAGGATCTGCGCTCGACGATCCTGGGTGCGTCGCTCCTGCAACAGCAAGGCGGAGAGGCCAGGGATGCACAGAGGGATGCGCAGGATGTGCTGGCTGCGGCGCGGGCGGACTATAACCGTATCGTTTCGGTGCTGTTTGCGCAGGGCTATTATTCGGGCATCGTGTCAATCAGGCTCGACGGGCATGAGGCGGCTTCCATTCCGCCGCTTGACGCACCATCAAGTGTGAACACTGTCGTCATCAGCGTGATCCCCGGCCCGATCTCGCATTTTTCCAAGGTTGCAATCGGCCCCATCGCCCCCGGAACCGAACTGCCTGAGGGCTATGCTCCGGGCAAGGTTGCGCACGCCCCGGTGATCATTGCAGCCGCCGATGCCGGGGTGAGCGCCTGGCGCGAGGCCGGGCACGCCAAGGCCCGGGTCAGCTATCAGAAGATCGTCGCCGATCACCGCACAAACGAATTGTCCTCGGATATCGGCCTTGCGCCAGGTCCGATCGTGCATTTCGGCCAGCTCGACATGTCGGGCAACCAACGACTGCGCACAAGACGCCTGCGCGAAATCGCAGGCTTTCCGACCGGCGAAGTCTATGATCCGAAAAAGCTCGACGCGATGCAATCACGGCTGCAACGCACAGGTATCTTCAGCTCGGTTTCCGTGACCGAGGCAAAGACGCTCGGCCCTGGTGACAGCCTGGATGTGAACCTGGCGGTGGTCGAACAGAAAAAACGCCGCATGGGCTTTGGTGTGGAATATTCGACCATCGACGGGGTGAACCTGAATGCCTATTGGCTGCATCGCAACCTGTCTGGCAGTGGCGAGCGGCTGCGCATCGACGGTGATGTGACAGGGGTTGGCGGCTCGACCGGGGGCACAGATTATTCGCTGGGTCTGCGACTGGATCGTCCAGCGACCTTCGCGCCCGAAATTTCAGCCTATATGGACACCGGGATCGTCCATAAGGACGAGGAGGATTACCACGAAGATGCCTTCCATTTCGGCTTCGGCGTCAAACGGACATTTGCGCCCTTCTTCACCGGGCAGACCGGGATCCGGTATGACTGGTCCAAGGTTGCCGACTCGGGTGGCCAGACCTATTTCCGCTACATCTCGCTGCCGACAAGCCTGATCCGGGACAAACGAAACAACGCGCTCGATACGACCCGGGGCCATTACATCGGCATGTCGCTGACGCCCTTCGCGGGGCTGAGCAATGACACAGGGACCGGTGTGCAACTCACCGGTGATCTGCGCGGCTACAAAGGGTTTGGCGCGCATGACCGGTTCGTGCTGGCCGGGCGGTTGCTGCTGGGAAAGGTGTTCGGCTCTGACCTGGCCGGGACACCCCGCGACTACCTGTTCTATTCGGGCGGCGGCGGCACCGTGCGCGGGCAACCCTATCAATCGCTGGGGGTCAATGTCCTCGATGGCGGGGCACTCAGGACCGGCGGCACGGAATTTGTCGGAATGTCTGGCGAATTACGCCTTGGCGTTACGAAATCCATCGGCGTCGTGGCGTTCTGCGATTATGGCCATATCGCGGGTGGTGGCGACAGCGGATCGCAGGCGGGCGCGGGTCTTGGTCTGCGCTACAAGACCGGGATCGGGCCGATCCGGCTTGATGTGGCCACCCCGGTCAGCGGCGGGACCGACAGCGACGTTCAGGTCTATCTCGGGATCGGGCAGGCATTTTGATGAAACGTATCCTTCTGACGCTCGCTCTGGCGCTTTGGTCCATGGCCGGAACGGCCCAGAATGTCGCTCCGGTCGATCATGGCACTGCGACCGACGCGCAATCCCGGCGGGACCGATCCTGGCTGACCGGTTTGCTGGAAGACAGGCTTTCAGGCGCGGGGCGCACGGTGCGGCTCGACGGGTTCGCAGGGGCGCTGAGTTCGCGTGCGACCTTCACCCGATTGACGATTTCCGATGATCGGGGCGCATGGCTGACGATCAGGAACGGCGCGATCCGGTGGAACCGTGCCGCCCTTCTGACCGGCAGGATCGAAATCGACGAACTGTATGCCGAAGAGATCGACCTGCCGCGCCTTCCCGCGACCGGGGCCAGGACTGCAACACCCTCTCCCGAGGCCAGGCCCTTCTCGCTGCCCGATCTGCCGGTTGCGCTGACGATCGGCAGGATCGACGCGGGGAAGGTCGAACTGGGCGCACCTGTTCTGGGTGAGGCGATGTCGTTCAGGGTCGCGGGCGCGATGTCGCTGGCGGGCGGTGCGGGCAAGACCAGGCTCGATATCGACCGGCTGAGCGGGCCGAAGGGAAAGTTTGCGCTCACGGCCTCTTATGCGAATGACACGCAACAGCTCGGGATTGACCTGCTGCTGGATGAAGGTCAGGGGGGCCTGATCTCGAAAAAGATCGGCTTGCCAGGCTATCCCGCGCTGACACTCGCGGTCTCGGGGGATGGCCCGCTGTCGAGTTTCTCTGCCGATGTGGTGTTGAGCACGAATGGCACGCAACGTCTGGGCGGCAAGGTGATCTTGCAGGATACCACGCCGGAAGGTGACGCGAAGGATGGCCCGCCGGAACAGCAATTCGCGGCCAATCTCAGCGGCGACATCGCCCCGCTTCTGCCCGCCGAATACCGGAAATTCTTTGGACATGGCATGAGCATTTCAGCCCGGGGCGCGCGCACCGCGACCGGTCGGACCGAGTTGCGCGAACTCGCGGTCAAGTCGCGCGCGCTCGGGATCGAGGGATCGGCCAGTGTCGGTGCCGACGGGATGCCGACCAGGTTCGATCTGCAAGCCAGGCTGGGACTGGAGGACAACAGCGAGGTGCTGTTGCCGCTGTCGGGCACCAGAACCTGGTTGCGCTCGGGCGATCTGCATCTGGACTATGACCGGTCCAAAGGCGATGGATGGAATCTGAGCGGTGCGCTGCAACAGATCCGGCGCGGGGACGGAACGCAAATCCGCAGCGCGAACCTGTCGGGGTCTGGCCGGATCCGGCAAGGCGACAGGTCAGGCGACAGGTCAGGCGACAGGCCAGGCGCGGGTGGCACGGTCGTTCTCTCGGCCGCCGGGCTCGGGTTTGCGGATCCCGCGCTGACCCAGGCTGTCGGTCCCACGCTGTCGGCCACGGCAATATTCTCCTGGCAGGATGGTCAGCCGCTGCGGTTTTCGCGGCTCGCGCTGATGGCCCGGGATTTCCGTGCCGATGCGAATCTGCGGATTTCCGACCTTGACAAGGGCATCACGATCGCCGGCAAGGCCATGGTGACCCACAAGGCTCTGGGCGCTCTGTCGGGTCTGGCCGGACGCACGCTTGGCGGTGCGATCACCGGGCAGATCTCGGGCAGCTACACGCTGCTCAGTGGTGCGTTCGACACGGATCTGAGCATCACCGGACAGGATCTGAAGTTCGGGCAGGCGCAGGTGGATGCAGCGCTGGCCGGAACATCGCGGATCACGCTCTCGGCCAGGCGGGACGAGACCGGGCTGACGCTTCGCTCGTTCAACGCCCGAACGCGGGCAGTCGTGGCCTCGGCCAGAGGGGCCGCGAAGGGCAGCCGACGGCAGATCGACCTTGAGGCCCGCCTGAACAATGCGGCGCTGCTCGCACCGGGCTTCCCCGGGCCTGTCACGGCCTCGGGCAGGATCGTGGAGGACGGCAGGGGATACCGGCTCGATCTCTCGGGCACCGGTCCCGGCAATGTGTCGGCCAGAATCAAGGGGCGGATCGCCCCCGACTTCTCGGACAGCGATCTGAGCATCACCGGACGGGCGCAGACGGCGATTGCCAATGCGTTCATCAATCCGCGCTCGGTCCGGGGACCGTTGGATTTCGACCTCAGGATGAAGGGCAGACCGGGGCTTCCGGCGCTGTCGGGCACGGTGACGGCGAACGGCATGCGGATCGTGGCCCCCAATCTCGGCATGACCCTTGAGGATGTGAACAGTCGCATTGAGCTTGCCAACGGCCAGGCGCGACTTGGCGTGACGGGGCGGCTGGGCAAGGGGGGCCAGATCAGTGTCAACGGACCGGTCCGTCTTGATGCGCCCTATAACGGAAATCTCACGATCCGGCTTGATCAGGCCGATCTGAAGGATCCTGAATTTTACGAGACCAAAGCCTCCGGCACGATCACCATGGACGGCCCGCTGAGCGGTGGTGCCAGGATCGCCGGAAAGATCACCCTGAGCGATACCGAATTGCGCGTGCCCGACAGCGGTCTGGGCGGCACGGCGCCGGTTCCCGAAGGGCTGACCCATATCGGCGAAGGCTCAGCGGTGCGCACGACCTTGCGGCGCGCGGGCCTGTTGCAGACCCGAAGCACGGCTGAGGCTGCGGCTCCGGCGGTCTCCTATCCGCTCGACGTGACGATTTCGGCACCGCGTGGCATCTTCGTGCGCGGGCGTGGGCTGGATGCGGAACTGGGCGGATCGCTTCGGGTGACGGGCACCACGGCGAACGTGGTTCCGATCGGTCAGTTCAACCTCGTGCGCGGGCGTCTGAATATCCTTGCACAGCGTTTCACGCTGGATCAGGGGCAAGTCGCGCTGCAAGGCGCGCTGGTGCCCTGGCTTCTGTTCGAGGCGACGACGACCAAGGGCGATTACACGATCACCATCCGGATCGAGGGTCGCGCCACCGAGCCGCAAGTGACCTTTTCCTCTGCGCCGGACCTGCCGCAGGACGAGGTTCTGGCGCAGCTTGTCTTCGGGCGCTCGACCTCGAAACTGTCGGCTTTCCAGGCGGCACAACTCGCCTCGGCCGTCGCCGCGCTCGCGGGCAAGGGCGGTGAGGGGATCTTCAGCAAGCTGCGCAAGGGCTTTGGCCTCGATGATCTGGATGTGGCGACCGATGCAGACGGGAATACTTCCCTCAAGGCGGGCAAATATCTGTCGCGCAATCTTTACACGGATGTCACCGTCGGAGGCGATGGCACGTCAAGGATCAACCTCAATCTCGATGTGAACAAGACGATTACGGCACGCGGCACGGTTGGCGCCGATGGATCCAGCGGGATCGGTCTCTATTTCGAAAAGGATTACTGAGCCTTGGTTTGATCCGTTTCGTGGACCCTCTCGCGATGTGCCTTCATCTCGGCGTTCAGGGCCTGGGCCGGGCAGCCGCGCCCGCCCGAGGGCAGGAAAAACCATTGCTTGCGTGAAACCCGTGCGGGAGGCACCATATCCTTGCCAACCTGGTTCAGGAGACTCGCTTTTTGGGATTCAGCACAATCACCCCCCCGCCCCACGCTCAGAGTGCTCACGAGACGCTTCTTGAGTTTCCAGACAACAGGCTGCTGATTGATCTTTGCGGAGAATTTGACCGCAATCTCGCCCAGATGGAGCACAGGCTCTCGGTTCATATCCTGCGACGTGGCAACCAGCTTGCCGTGGTCGGGGCACCCGATGCGCAATCGCAGGCGGCCGCAATATTGAACAGCCTTTACCAGCGTCTCGAACAGGGAAAGCCGATTGATTCCTGGGAAATCGACGCCGTGATCCGCATGGCCGATCCTGGCGCACCGGGCAATGGCGTCGATGAGCAACTCGAAATGTTTGCCGCCGGCCATTACGAGATCCGCACCCGCAAGAAACAGGTTGAACCGCGCACCGAGGCACAGAAGACCTATGTGCGCAACCTGTTCGAGAACGAGCTTGCCTTCGGGATCGGCCCGGCCGGGACGGGGAAAACCTATCTCGCCGTGGCTGTGGGGGTGACCATGCTGATTGGTGGTCATCTCGACAAGATCCTGCTTTCGCGCCCCGCCGTCGAGGCGGGCGAGCGGCTGGGCTTTCTGCCTGGCGACATGAAGGACAAGGTTGATCCCTACATGCAGCCTCTCTACGATGCGCTGGGGGATTTCCTGCCGGCCAGACAGCTTGCCAGGCTGATGGAGGAAAAGCGTATCGAGATCGCGCCGCTTGCATTCATGCGCGGCCGGACATTGTCAAACGCCTTCATTGTGCTCGACGAGGCGCAAAACGCCTCCACCATGCAGATGAAGATGTTCCTCACCCGCCTGGGGCATGGGTCGCGAATGGTGATAACCGGTGACCGCAGCCAGATCGACCTGCCGCACACAATGCCTTCGGGGCTGGCCGAGGCAGAGCGGATCCTCAGTCATGTCGAGGGGATCTCGTTCAACTATTTCACCGCCAGGGACGTGGTGCGCCATCCGATGGTTGCGAAGATCGTCGAAGCCTATGACAAGGCCGAGGAAAGATAAGGGGAAGGGGGCGCTGCGCGACATGCGACACAAGCCGGGGTCCGTGGTCAAGCATTGGCCCTGACGGCTGTGGAAAATGAGCGACGCCATGCCCCGCATGCCCGATAGCGGCCCGCGCCGGGATCGCGATCCGTGTCCCGTCGGGACGCATCCCGCCGCGCAGGCAGGTCTGCTGATCAGAAACGGCGCGTGATGCGGGCCGCCTGACGGGCCCGCTTGCCCGCCTTTTTCATCTGCTGCGCCTGCTTGCGTTCGTCCGGCGTCATGTCTGCGGGAGTCTTGCCGCGATTGGTGGCCATCCCGATGGCCTTGCCGATACCCCGGTTGACCCCGCGCCGGATCACCATGCGCACGATCATGTTGACGATCTGGTTCAGGTTCATGCAACCCTCCTTGCGGCTCAGTCCTCGAACAGTTCGGACTGGACGTCGGGAGTTTCCTGCCCGTCGTCATCGTCCGGGTCCAGGTCCGAGGATGCACCCGGAAACGGGCGACTGTCCAGTAGTCCGGCCGCACGCAATTCCTTCACGCCAGGCAGATCGCGCGCACTTTCGAGGCTGAAATGGTCGAGGAAACCCTGTGTCACGACGAACGTGACCGGTCGGCCAGGTGTCATCCGGCGGCGCCCAAAGCGGATCCATTCCATTTCCAGAAGCTGGTCGATCGTCCCGCGAGACACCGCAACCCCGCGGATTTCCTCGATTTCCGCACGTGTCGTGGGCTGATGATAGGCGATGATCGCCAAGGTCTCGATCGCGGCGCGGCTGAGTTTCTTCTGCTCGATCGTCGCCTTCTGCATCAGGAAGCCCAGATCGGGCGCGGTGCGGATTGCCCAGGCATCGCCCACCCGCAGCACCCGCACCCCGCGCCCCACATAGCGCTTGCGCAGGCAGGCCAGCGCCTCGGCCGGGTCGCAACCATGCGGCATCCGCTCCTGCATCTCGCGAATCGTCACCGGCTCGGCCGAGGCAAACAGGATCGCTTCGACCATGCGTTCCTGCTCTTCCATCGGCGGGGCGGCGAAAAGGGAGTGTTCCCCGACCGTTGTAGCCTCTTCACTCATGTCTTCTTCCGGATCATGACAGGTTGGAACGCAGCGGACTGGCGGATTTCGATCTGTCCCTGCCGTGCCATTTCGAGCGAGGCGGCAAAGGTCGCGGCGGTGGCCGAACGACGGCGTCCGGGATCGGTGTCCCAGCCGCCGGGAAGAAAGGCTGTCAGATCGGACCAGTCGCCCATATAGCCGATCAGGGCACGCATCTGCTCCAGCGCCTGCTCCAGCGTGAACACATCCGTGCGCTCGAAGGCATAGGGGCGGAACTCGTCACGGGTCCGGATCCGCGCATAGGCCTGCATCAGATCCATGAGCGAGGCGGTATAGGTGAGCTTGCGGACCCTCTCCACCTCTTCCCCGATCCCGCGCACGAAGATGTCCCGCCCAAGCCGGTCGCGCGCCATCAACCGCGCCGCCGCCTCTCGCATCGCCTGCAAACGTTCGAGCTGGAAGGCCAGATGCGCGGCCATTTCTTCGGCCGATGGTCCTTCGGCCTCGGGGTCGGGCGGCAGCAGCAGGCGCGATTTCAAAAAGGCAAGCCAGGCGGCCATCACCAGATAATCTGCGGCCAGTTCGATTCGCAACGCCTTTGCACGTTCGACGAAGGCCAGATATTGCTCGGCCAGTTGCAGCACCGAGATCCGGCGCAGATCGACCTTTTGCGTCCGCGACAGGTTCAGCAGCAAATCGAGCGGTCCCTCGAACCCGTCAACATCGACAATCAGCGCCTCGGCCTGAAGCCGCGCCGCCACCGATTGCCCTTCAAAGAGATCTTCGGTCTCAGCCATTCGCCTCGCCACGCAGCAGTGCCTCAAGTTCGGCCTTCAATGCGGCCATGTCAACAGTCTGCGGGTATTCGGTATTGGGTGAGTTTGGATTATTTTTTCTGACGGGTTTTGTATGTGCCGCGCTTTTGGTCAACTTAAGCTGGATGCGGCCAGACACGCGGGAAGCCAGATCAGGCCTGAACTCCCGTACTGTGGCCTGCGCCCGCTCGCCCACGGTGCAGCTGATCATCGGCTTGCCATCGCGCGGTCCATCGCGGTCCATGTACGGATATTGTCAGCCTCTTCGGGTGCGGCTTCGGGTGCGGCTTTGATCGCCTTGCCTTAGGCGTTGTTGCCCATATCGTTGATTTGGCGCGCCAGGAAAGTCGGCAAGCGGGCCATCCCGAGACCTTCCCATCCTGGGCCCTTCCCGGAGAGCGCGATCCAAGTCTGCGTTACCCTGAAGGTTCTGTTCGGCCTGCCGTTGCGGCAGACAGCGGGTCTGGTCGCCAGCCTGTTGGAGAGGGCCCGTGCTGGACTGGCCCGTGCTGGCCCGTGCCGGATTGTTCGACGCTCTGCCGGCGGCAGGCCCGCTTCGAGCCGCCAGGGGGGCAGTCCTCTGCTGCCGGAGTGACGGCGAAGAGATAGCCACCGTCACGGCGGATGGCGCCCATGACACGCGCTCATGACACGCGCCTGTGACACGCGGCGATCATCGAACGCGGCGCTGATGCGGTGATACCCGTCCGCCGCAACGGGCGTGCCTGCAAAGAAGGCCGCCCGGCGGCGATCGCCAGAGTGCCGAAATCCAGATCCGCATTGCCATCATGAACCGCTTCAACAAACTCGGCACCACAATCGCCGCCGCCGAGATCAAGGCCGTCACCTGAAACCAACCGGGACAGGGCAACTCTTGCTTATGCCGAATGAGCGAAACAACGCCTCTGCTCGGTAGAATAAGGAGACATAGACCATGCTTAAACACCTGATGCACAGCCTGAATGCAAATCATTTCATACCCCCCAGCGCGACAACCGCAAGGCTTGATCTTTTTCTTGCACAATCCGGGACACGCGCATATGTTGCTCCCAACAGCGGCGTGCCGGGGTCCAAACCCGGCATCATACGAGAGACTTGCAACGGGCCGCTGGGTCCGTTTTTTATATTTGAAGGATCGGGACCATGACCGACCTGATCGCCAGAACCGCCATCGACCGGCGTCTGGCAGACATTGTGACACCGGTGATCAAGGGCCTTGGCTTCGAACTCGTGCGCCTGCGATTGCAGGGGGGCAAGACCATGACACTTCAGATCATGGCGGACCGCCCAGAGGGCGGAATCATCGTCGATGATTGCGCCACGATCTCCACGGCCGTGTCGGCCGTGCTGGATGTCGAGGATCCGATCGACGGCAAATACATGCTCGAAGTGTCATCTCCCGGAATCGATCGACCGCTGACGCGGCTTAAGGATTTCGACATCTGGGAAGGCCATGAGGCCAGGCTCGAAACCGCCGGGCAAATCGACGGGCGCAAGCGTTTCAAGGGCATCCTGCGCGGCACCGAAGGCGACGAGGTGCTGGTCGGGATCGAGGATCAGGGCGAGGATGTGACCATCGGCCTGAAATTCGACTGGCTCACCGATGCGAAACTGACCCTGACCGACGACCTGATCACCGAGATGCTGCGGCAGAAAAAAACCGATGGCGGCATCGACGCGACCGAATTTGACGAAATCGACGAATCCCCCGACGATGAATCCCCCGACGAGGAGACCTGAGATGGCCATCACGGCAGCCAACCAGCTGGAACTTCTGCAAACCGCCGAGGCGGTTGCCCGCGAGAAGATGATCGACCCGGATCTGGTGATCCAGGCGATGGAAGACAGCCTCGCCCGCGCCGCGAAATCGCGCTACGGTGCCGAGATGGATATCCGTGTCTCCATCGACCGCAAGACCGGCAAGGCGACCTTTACCCGCGTGCGCACCGTGGCCGAGGATGATGCGGTCGAGAACTACCAGGCCGAGCTGACCGTCGATCAGGCGCGACAATATCTGGCGGATCCGCAGATCGGCGACGAGATCATTGACGAGGTTCCGCCTGTCGATCTGGGCCGGATCGCGGCGCAATCGGCCAAGCAGGTCATCTTGCAGAAGGTGCGCGACGCCGAGCGTGACCGCCAGTATGAAGAATTCAGGGACCGCGCGGGCACCATCATCAATGGCATGGTCAGGCGCGAGGAATACGGCAATATCATCGTCGATATCGGCCGTGGCGAGGGCATCCTGCGCCGCAACGAGAAGATCGGCCGCGAAAGCTATCGCCCGAACGACCGCATCCGCGCCTATATCAAGGATGTGCGTCGCGAAACCCGTGGCCCGCAGATCTTCCTGTCGCGCACCGATCCGCAATTCATGGCGGAACTGTTCAAGATGGAAGTGCCCGAAATCTATGACGGCATCATCGAGATAAAGGCTGTGGCCCGCGATCCCGGCTCGCGCGCCAAGATCGGCGTGATCAGCCATGACAGTTCGATCGACCCGGTCGGTGCCTGCGTCGGCATGCGCGGCTCGCGTGTGCAGGCCGTCGTGGGCGAGTTGCAGGGCGAGAAGATCGACATCATCCCGTGGAACGAAGACCAGGCGACGTTTCTGGTCAACGCGCTGCAACCGGCTGAAGTGTCGAAAGTCGTGATCGACGAGGAAGCACAGAAGATCGAGGTCGTGGTGCCTGACGAGCAATTGTCGCTGGCAATTGGCCGGCGCGGCCAGAACGTGCGTCTGGCGTCGCAACTCACCGGTCTCGACATCGATATTCTGACCGAGGCCGAGGAATCGACGCGTCGTCAGGCCGAATTCGCAGAGCATACCAGACTGTTTGTCGATACGCTGGATCTGGACGAGTTCTTTGCCCAGCTTCTGGTTTCCGAGGGCTTCACCTCGCTTGAGGAAGTCGCCTATGTCGATATGGACGAGCTTTTGTCGATCGAAGGCGTCGATGAAGGCACCGCCCAAGAGCTTCAGGCCCGCGCCCGCGATGTGATCGAGGAGCAGAACCGCAAGGCCCTGGAAGCCGCGCGGGCGCTTGGCGTCGAGGATTCGCTGGTGAACTTCGAAGGTCTGACCCCGCAGATGATCGAAGCGCTGGCCAATGACGACATCAGGACGCTGGAAGATTTTGCAACCTGCGCCGACTGGGAACTGGCTGGCGGCTGGACCACGGTCGATGGCCAGCGGGTGAAGGATGATGGGCTGCTTGAGGCGTTCGACATGAGCCTCGAAGAGGCGCAGACCCTGATCATGACCGCGCGCATTCAGCTTGGCTGGGTTGATCCGTCCGAGATGGACGCCGAGGTCGGGGAAGACGAAGAAGAGACCGAAGAGGCGGTCGAGGCGTAAGCCCCGGCCCCGGACCGCAGGAGAAACCAGATGAGTCGCGGCGGACGCGCGAAAGATCATTGCCAGCCCGAGCGACGCTGCATCGTCACCGGTGACGTGCAGCCCAAGGCGGGCCTGATCCGTTTCGTGCTGGATCCCGATGGCATGGTTTGCCCGGACGTGGCGGGCAAATTGCCCGGTCGCGGCATCTGGGTAACCGCCGAGAGCGCACATCTGGCCACCGCCATCAGGAAGGGGCTGTTTGCCCGCGCGGCCAAAGCGCCTGCTCAACTTCCCGAAAATCTGGTGGAAATCGTCGAAACGGCCCTTGCCAGCCGCGTCGTGGAGCTTGTTTCGCTGATGCGGAAATCCGGCAAGGCCGTCGTCGGCTTCGAGAAGGTCAAAGGATGGCTGGCCGAAGGGCGTGCCAAGGTTCTGCTGCAAGCCAGTGACGGCTCGGACCGGGGCAAGGGCAAACTCTGGACACCGGAAGGCGGGCGCTGGTTTGGCTGTCTGACCTCCCGGGAATTGGGTTTGGCTTTCGGTCGCGATCGTGCGATACACGGCGCGCTTGCGGCTGGTGGCCTTGCTCCGCGTGTCATTGAAGACGCATCGAGGCTTGCAGGATTACGCAAGCAGTACGGCGGCAAGACCGCCATGAAGGATACGAAGACGGCATGAGCGACACAGACGGCAAAAAGACTCTCGGACTGGGCGGTGGTGGTGGTGGTGCGCGCCCCGGGCAGGTGAAGCAAAGCTTCTCGCACGGACGCACGAAGAATGTCGTGGTCGAGACGAAGGGCAAGAAGCGGGTGCTCAACAAGCCCGCTTCCGGGTCCGTAAAGGATGCGGGCAGGTCCAGAAAGGGCACGGGCGGCAAACCGGCTGGCGGTGATCCCTCGAAACGCCCGGCCGGGATTTCGGATGCCGAGATGGAGCGCCGCCTGAAGGCTCTTCAAGCCGCCAGGGCGCGTGAGATCGAAGAGGCCGCCGCACGTGCAGCCGAGGAAAAGGCCCGCGAGGAAGACCGTGAGCGTCGTCGCGCCGAGGCCGAGGCCAGGGAGCGCGAGGAGCGCGAACGCGAAGAGGCGCTGAAGGCCAGGGCCGAAGAGGATGCGCGCAAGAAGCGCGAAGCCGAGCTGCGCGAGCAGAAAAAGGAAGAGATCCGCAAGTCGCCCTCGAAGAAGGACAAGCCGGTGGATCAGGCCTCTGTCGAGGCGGCTGCGGCGCGTGCCGATACCAAGGGCGTTTCCGCCTCCGGTCCGCGCAGGACCGACCGCGAACGCGACACGCGCAATGACCGTGACAACCGCGCGGGCAAGGGGGGCGGCAAGGATGGCCGCCGGTCGGGCAAGCTGTCGCTGAGCGATGCGCTGTCGGGTGGCGAGGGGCGTCAGCGCTCGCTTGCCGCGATGAAGCGCAAGCAGGAAAAGGCCCGCCAGAAGGCGATCGGCGGCGCGCAACGTTCCGAGAAGCAGTCGCGTGAGGTGCAACTCCCCGAGACGATCATCGTTTCGGAACTGGCCAACCGCATGGCGGAACGTGGCGCGGATGTCGTCAAGTCGCTGATGAAGATGGGCATGATGGTCACGGCCAACCAGACCATCGACGCCGATACCGCGGAACTGGTGATCGACGAGTTTGGCCACAAGGCCGTTCGCGTGTCGGATTCGGATGTGGAACAGGTGATCGACCAGGTCGAGGACAAGGCCGAGGATCTTTTGCCGCGCCCGCCGATCATCACGATCATGGGCCATGTCGATCACGGCAAGACCTCGCTTCTGGATGCGATTCGTCACGCGAATGTGGTGTCCGGCGAAGCTGGCGGGATCACGCAGCATATCGGTGCCTATCAGGTGAAGGCGAGCAACGGGGCGGTTCTGAGCTTTCTCGATACGCCCGGCCACGCGGCGTTTACCTCGATGCGGGCGCGCGGTGCGAATGTGACCGATGTCGTCGTTCTCGTCGTTTCGGCCGATGACGCGGTGATGCCGCAGACGATCGAGGCGATCAACCACGCGAAGGCGGCCGATGTTCCGATGATTGTCGCGATCAACAAATGCGACAAGCCCGATGCCAATCCGCAAAAGGTGCGCACCGATCTGCTTCAGCATGAGGTCGTGGTGGAAGAGATGTCGGGCGATGTGCAGGATGTCGAAGTCTCGGCCAAGACCGGCAAGGGGCTTGATGCGTTGCTTGAGGCGATCGCGCTGCAGGCGGAACTGCTCGAACTCAAGGCCAACCCCCGCCGTCAGGCGCAAGGTGCGGTGATCGAGGCCAAGCTTGACGTGGGCCGTGGTCCGGTCGCAACCGTCCTGGTGCAGCACGGCACGCTTCATCGCGGCGATATCTTCGTCGTGGGCGAACAATGGGGCAAGGTTCGCGCGCTGATCAACGATCAGGGTGAACGGATCGAAGAGGCTGGCCCCTCGGTTCCGGTCGAGGTTCTGGGGATCAACGGCACGCCCGAAGCCGGTGACGTTCTCAATGTCGTCGAGACCGAGGCGCAGGCCCGTGAGATTGCCGAGTATCGCGAGCAGGCCGCCAAGGACAAGCGTGCCGCAGCCGGTGCGGCCATCACGCTGGAGCAACTTATGGCCAAGGCGGATGAAAGCGTGTCGGAGTTGCAGGTTATCGTGAAGGCGGATGTTCAGGGTTCGACCGAAGCGATCGTTCAGGCGCTCGAAAAGGTCGGCAATGACGAGGTGCGTGTGCGCATCATCCATTCGGGTGTGGGTGCCATCACCGAATCGGACATCACGCTGGCCGAAGCATCGAACGCGCCGGTCATCGGCTTCAACGTTCGTGCGAATGCATCTGCGCGTAACGCGGCGCACCAGAAAGGTGTCGAGATCCGCTACTACTCGATCATTTATGATCTGGTGGACGATATCAAGGCCGTCGCGTCGGGCCTGCTGTCTGCCGAGATCCGCGAGAGCTTCATCGGCTATGCCGAGATCCTCGAAGTGTTCAAGGTCACGGGTATCGGCAAGGTCGCGGGCTGCCGCGTGACCGAGGGTGTGGCGCGTCGTTCAAGCGGTGTGCGCCTGCTGCGCGACAATGTGGTGATCCACGAAGGCACGCTCAAGACGCTCAAGCGCTTCAAGGACGAGGTCAGGGAAGTGCCTTCGGGTCAGGAATGCGGTATGGCCTTCGAGAATTACGACGATATTCGCCCCGGCGATGTCATCGAGATCTTCGAACGCGAGGAGATCGAGCGCGTGCTCTGATCCTGCGCGACAGGAAACGGAAGGCGGGGGCTGCAAGGCCCTCGTTTTGACAAGGCCCATGGTTGGCGAAGCGGGACGCGTTGTTGCCGGTTTCAAGAATGGAACATCGGCAAATCTTCGAAACGGTCTGCATCCATGTCGCCTGTCTGCTGCTCCCATACACCAGAGCACAGGGCGTTACCAAAACAGGCGGGGTATTTTGGAATGCAAGTTACCCACACGAGGGGATCAATTTCGCAGACGGATTAACATTTCAGGATGCACAACTGCCGGATCAGGGTGGGCAGGATGCAGTCGCCCGATCCAGCCGATCTGCGCGCCTGTCACGAAAACCTGCCGATTTCAAGCGATGGCGAGACAGCGGATCAAATTGGTATCTTGAGTTTTATGCGCACATCTCCAAGATGCTGTGGACTGCTTCCGACATGAAAGAAAGCCGATGACTGCACGCCGCGCGACCGCCTTTTACTTGTTCACCCTGATTGCCCTGATGCTTCCGCAGATAGCGTCGGCTCATATCACCGCGACCGGATCGGGCGGCTTTACTGCCGGCTTCGAACACCCGCTGACCGGGCTCGACCATTTTCTCGCGATGTTCTCGGTCGGTCTTTGGGGGGCGCAGATGGGCGGGCAGCGGGTCTGGTCGCTGCCTGTCACCTTTCCGCTGATCATGGTGGTTGGCGGCGCGATGGGCATCCTCGGCGTGGAATTGCCAGGCATGGAGATCGGGATCGCGCTTTCGATCATTGTTCTGGGGGGCGCGATCGTGGCCGCGTGGAAGCCCCGGCAATGGGGATCGCTGGCGGTCATTGCCGTTTTCGCGCTCTATCATGGCGATGCGCATGGTGTCGAATTGCCGATGGCAGCCGACCCTGCCGATTATGCGATCGGGTTCGTTCTGGCGACCGGTCTGATTCACGTGATCGGTGTGGGCGTGGGACTCGTGCTGAACCCGATCTGGAAAGGGCGTCTGTCGCGTCTTCTCGGGGGGGTGATCGTCGTGGTCGGCTTCGGTTTCCTCGCGCTGGCGCTCGGGATTGCGCAATCCCGCCTCGAATTTCTCAACTCCGCGCTGAACATCTTTGGCTCCTGATCCGAAACAGCAGCGCGGCTTTCCCAACTGGTTGCGTCACCTGATCGTTCTGGGGGGCCTGGTCGGCCTGTTGTCGCTGGCGCTCTGGCCCGGGACCGCGCGCGGGGAGCTGACATCCTGGATGCTGCGCTCGGGTCTGCGGCCGGAGCGGCTATTGCCCCTGACCGGGCTGGGTTTCGCGCTGGGTCTGGTTGCACCCCGCCATGCCTGGGCCGGTGTGGCACTCTGGCTGATCGGGGTCGTCGCGGGTTACATGTTCCGGATCGAGATGATGGCACTGCTGCAACAGATCCCGGGCGCGATCACCCACCGATTCCTCACCCTGCCCATCGCGGCCATCGCGATCGGGCTGACGCTGGCACCGGGCGCATGGTTACGTCCGGTGCTTGTTCTGCCCGCCGCCCTGATCGGGGGAGCGATGTATGCGCTGGCGGTGAAACTCTCGGACCCTTCCTATGGCGGCGACATGACGATTTTTCTGTCAGGTGCGGGGCTGGGCCTGTGGCTGATCGTGGCGCTGATGCTGACCCTGCATCGCTGGGCTGCCCGCTGGACCGGAATCGCGGGCCGGATCCTCGGGAGCTGGCTGATCACGATCGGGCTGCTTTACGCGGGGGTGGCGCTGATGGGCGACCGGATCAAGGCCAGATCCAGCGCACTGCCGCAGACATCGGAAAAACCACCCGCCCCGGCGGCCGCGATCCCCGACGCAAATGACTTCCCCACTTTCGGCGCACCGCCGCGTTTGGCTCCGCACGGACTGAAACCGGATTTCCAGCCATGATGCGGCATCGCCTGCTGGCCAGGCTGATCTGTGCAATGTTCCCTTTTTCCGCGCTTGCCCATCCTGCGGACGAGATCCAGACGCGCCTGCTGATCGGGATGCAAAACGGCAAGGTCACCCATATCGGTGAAAGCTGGACCTTCGACAGCTCTGTCTCGCAGTGGTTGCTCGATACCTATGACACGAACGGAAACGGCGCATTCGATGCGGACGAGCTGCCCGGAGTGCACCAGGCAATGAAGCAAAACACCCAGGACAGCTACTACACGCGGTTATGGGTAAAGGACCAGCAGGTCGAGGCACCCCATCTCTACGGGTTTCAGGCCACGGTGAAGGACGGTGTTGCGACGCTGGCCTTCGCGCTGGCCTTGCCCGAACCCACCGACCCGAACGCGTTGCGGGTAGAGCTTTATGATCACGACAACCTGATGGGCCTGATCCCGGTCAGGAACAAGCCGGTAATTCTGCGCGGCCTGACCGAAGGGCAGACCTGCGTGCCCAATCTTGCCGTGAACCAGCCCGACATGCATGGCGGCCCGGACAATATCCCGGTGGCGGTGACGTTGGCCTGCAAGTAGCGAAAGGGGCTCCGCGCCTTTCAAACCGAAGCACAAATCTGCAAAGATCAGAAGCCGAAGATGGGACAGTTGCGTCTACCTTGCGCGAAGTCCGTGCAAATGGGTGCATCATTTTGTAATCGAGCGATAATTCCAATCCTGCATAAGGAATGGCGTTGTTTCGCTCATTCGGCCTAAGCAAGAGTTGCCCTGTCCCGGTTGGTTTCAGGCGACGGCCTCGATCTCGGCAGTGCCGAGTGTGTTGACGCGGTTCATGATGGCAATGGAGATGGCGACGGCAGGCGAATCAGTCAACAGACAGGATTCGCAAGGATGAAGCCGCATCACCGATATGGGCAACAACGCCAGTCAGCTCGCCATCATGTTCGAAGACCGCTTCCCAAGGGCCTGACAAATGGCGTCAGAGCACAAAAATATCGGACAGTCTCAGTTGCCGCCCTGCCTGGTGGCGATGGAAGCCTGCGGCGGCGCGCATTTCCGGGGGCGGGACCTGGCCAAGCTCGGCCACGACATCAGGCAGGGCGGCAACTTGGCGAAGAACTCAAGCACCTGCGCCCTTCCGAGCTTCTTGCGCAAGACAGCATGGCCCTTGCTGTCAGACCCGTGGACCTGGAACACAGTCTTCGCCAGATCCAGTCCGACCGGGACAATCTCCGACATGACCGCCTCCCAACATGGATTGTTGCGATCCCACCTTGGCACGTCGATGCCGCCGGGGGCGGTCACATCATCAAGGCCCCTATGAGGCAAAATGACGCAATTGAGCGGTCCGGCGTTCAGGTATAAACTTTCCAGTACGGGAAGGTTTCGCATGGTGTTTTTGGATCGCGTCGTGCCATTGCTCTGCGTATTGCTGTTTTTCGCTTGTTGCCTTCGCGTACCGCTCCGCGCAGGCCTGTGCTCGCGCGGTTGAGTGCTGAAACTGGACTTTGCCATATGTGCGCCGTCCGAAACATTGACCTGCCTGCCTCTCTCGAAAGTCTGGCGGACGAGGATATCTTCGCCGACCCGGCTTTTGTGGCCCCTTGGCCGGATGGGCACCGGCCACAGCAAACAGGGTGATGCCCTCAACTGCATCCAACCAAAGGAACCGCAAACCATGAACCCGCCTTATTCGTCCAATTCTTCTGGGAAAGTTGCGTGCGCCTGAAAGCGCTGTAGATTCAGTCTTCTAGACAAGGATCAACGGCAGCATCGGACGCACGCATGGGTGAAACGCTATCGCTGGTGGCGCCCCGGTTCAATCGCTCTCTTCGGATCGAGAGCCGGGCAGAGCGGCTGACCGGAGATCCCGGGGCAATCCTTCTGCGCGAGGTGCTCGAAAACAGCGGCATCGTGGGCTGGATGACCGATCGTCTGAGCGATCCGCGGCGGCCGCAGGATGTCACGCATGATCTGGCCTCGCTCCTGCGCACCACGATCCTGCTGGCCGCCCAGGGATGGCGCGATCATGACGATGCCGATGCGCTGCGGCACGACCCGGCCTTCCGACTGGCGGTGAGTTCGGCAGCCGGGATGACGCCGCTCGGCGGTCCGGGGCTGGCGTCCCAACCCACGCTCTCGCGCTTCACGGCGATGATGGCGGCGCCGGACAATCTGAAGGTCCTGCGCGAAGCGGTCCTGGAATTGGCCGGCCGGGGCGTTCAGGCACAGAATGCCGGCAAGCGCTTGCCGAAGGTGACGCTGGACGTGGACAGCCTGCCGATCGAGGTTCATGGTCACCAGCCGAAGGCGGAGTGGAATGGCCATTACAATGCGCGCATCTATCATCCGCTCATCACCTCGATCGCCGAGACCGGCGACATGCTGGATGCACGGCTGAGAGCGGGCAATGTCGGTACCGCGGAGGGCGCGCTTGACGTGATCCTCGACGTGGTCGACCGGGCGCAGGCCAGCCTCTGCGAGGTCGCCATGCTGCGCATCGATGCGGGCTTCCCCTCGGCCACCTTGCTGGCGGGGCTGGAGGCGCGCGGCATCGACTATGTCTCGCGGCTGCGCGCCAACCCGGCGCTGGACCGCGAGGCCGCGCCTCACATGACGCGCCCGCCCGGGCGGCGTCCGATCAAGCCGCGGATGTGGCTGCACGAACTGCGCTACCAGGCCGAGACCTGGGACAAGGAGCGCCGCGTGATCCTGGTGGTCAAGGAGCGCGAGGACGACCTTCTGCTCGACCGCTTCTTCCTCGTCACCTCGCTGACGCTGGCAGAGATGAGCCGGGAGGACATCCTCGAGCATTACCGCGCAAGGGGCACCGCCGAGGGCCATATGGGCGAGCTGAAAGACGTGCTCGCCCCGGCGCTGTCCTCGACGAACCGGCCGAAATCTCACTGGCGGGGGCGGGGCACGCAAACCGCGACGCCCGGCGTCGATGCCTTCGCGTGCAATGAGGTTCGGCTCCTGATCTCTCTTCTCGCCTATGAGCTGATGCACATCGCCCGCCGCGCCATGGCGGCTGCCACCGGCACCGGCTGGAGCCTGCGCCGCCTGCGCGAACGCGTGCTGCGCGCCGGCGCCCGGCTGATCCTGTCCGGCCGCCGTATCACGCTCGCATTGTCTGCCGCCGCCGCACCGTTCTGGGCAGTCCTCTGGCCAAGGCTCGCCGCCCTGCACTGGTCCGGTCCCTGAACCGGACCGGCTCCAGCCCGACATGACCGCCCGCCGGATCCTCCGGCGAACGAGCCCGCATGGACGGCGATTGCAAAAAATACCCGCCCCGGAGGCGCATCGCCATCGAAACACAAGCCAGAGGCGATCATCCTCCCGCCCAGCCAGGCGCCGGGCCTTCAGGACGTACTCGAACCGCCCGAAAGCAGCACCTTGGCGCCAAGGTCAGCCGGCCGGTGAATATTGCGGGATGAAACACATTCTTGCAATGGCTGCTCTGGCCCTGCCTCTCGCCACGGGCTCCCAGGCCCTCGCGCACGCGACCTTCGCAGAGAAAGAGGTGGTGCAGGGCGAAACCGCGCGCCTGACCATCCGTATCCCGCATGGCTGCCGCAGCAGCCACGAGGATACGCTGCGCGTGCGCGTGCAGATCCCCGAAGGGCTGATCGGTGCAAAGCCGATGCTCAAGCCGGGCTGGGAGATCAAGACTGTCACCGGCCCGTATGAGAGCAGCTACGAATACCATGGGCACACCCTGACCGAAGGCGTGCATGAGATCCTCTGGTCCGGCAAACTTCCCTATGATTTCTATGACGAATTTGTTTTCAGGGCACGTGTCACGGATCATGTGCCAGCGGGCGAGATGCTTTACTTCCCCGTTCGGCAGGAATGCGCCACCGGGGCCGAACCCTGGATCGAGATTCCGGCGGCCGGGCAGGACAGGCACGACCTCAAGAACCCGGCTCCGGGCATCATGGTCGTTCCGGCATCCGCCGATGGCCACGGGCACTGAGAGGTGAGTCCCGGTCAATCCGGGGCCCCTTGACGGCAGCCGGGCCCGCGTGGCCCGGTATTGTTTCAGCGCCAGGATAACCCGGCAGGAGATTGCGAGCCGGTTGGGCATGGTCCGGCCGGATGAACAAGCTGGTGGCGCAATTGCGGACCGATGGTTCGGTGGCGATCGACATCCGGCTGCCGCTGACCCGTTGCGTGGTGCTGGGGGTGGAATGTTTCTACATCGTCGCGCTGATGTATCTGCCGATTTCGGAGTCCTCCCCGGCGGATGCCGATCGACCCTTGAGGGGAGCCTTGCCATGACGCTGAGCTTTGCCCTTAAGCGGATCGAGACCTGAGCGAGACCCCAACGATCGGTGATGTGGTTCAGTGGATCGGCGCTCATCTCTTCGCCATTCACCTGTGCCCGGTAGTCATCAAGCGGCATCAACAGGAAGGATGCAAAGGTGTCTGCCTCCTCCTCGCGCTGCCTTTCCTCTTCTTCCCAGGCTCCTGGTCGCAAAGGTTTGCACGGAAAATCGTAACTGCGCTTCAGGGTCCCTGTTTTGTAGTCTGTCTCGGACAGGACCGGGCGGTAGAGCGGATCGTGGCCGAATTCATGTGCGAGGGTGCAGCACACACCTCCCCGGTAAAACCCGTTCGCAGCAACGCCAGTTGAGGTGTCCGTCAGATCAAGTCTGAAGTTTTACAGCAAAAGATTGATGTTCTGATCGGCTGGCTGGCGATCCCGTCACGCATCCGGACATCGTCGCTATCGTCGCCGTTCATGCCGCCCCCAGATGCCGCAACCTGTCGAGCGCGCCTTGCAGGATGAAGCCGGCGGCAACATGGTCGATCGCCTTGGCGCGCCTGGCACGCGACATGTCGGCCTCCAGCATCGCACGTTCGGCCGCCACCGTGGACAGGCGCTCATCCCAGAACGAGACAGGCAGGTCGGTCAGTTGCGTGAGATTTCGGGCAAAGGCGCGTGTCGCCTGACAACGCGGTCCCTCGCTGCCATCCATGTTCTTCGGCAGACCGAGGATCAGACCTTTCAGATCCCGCTCGGCCACCAAAGCCAGAAGCGCCCGGGCGTCGAGGGTGAATTTCCTGCGCTTGATCGTCTTGAGCGGTGTGGCGACCAGGCGCAACCCGTCCGACACCGCGACCCCGATCGTCCTGGTGCCCAGATCCAGCCCGCCAACAGCGCCGGTCCGGGGCAAGACAGGGGCGAACTCCTCAATCCTGGCGCAGATCATTCGCTCACTCCTGCCTTCCTGGCGGCCCGTTGCACCTGTGCCAGGGCGTCGGGTTGATCGGCCAGGGCCTGCTGTGCCGCGCTCCAGGCCTCCCGGGCGCGGCCCATCTCGCCCAGCGTGACGAAGGACGTGATCACCCGCACCCATTCGGCAGGCGTGCCGCCGCTGGTGGTCAGCCGGTCGAACAGGCCGTCAACCATGCCCTGGATCATCTGCTGACGGTCCTCGGGGCTCATCCGGGCGGCATTGGCGATGTCTTGCTGGCTCGGTCCGGGACTGCGCGGCACCGGTGGCGTGTAATTGGCTTCACCCGCCAGCCAGGCCAGCTCGCGGATATTCTGTTCGATCATCGGCACCCAAGGGTCGGAAGGTTGAGAATTCCGCAGCAGCCCGTCCCAGATCCGGAAGGCCCGGTCGCCGCGCTGGTTCTGTGCCATCATCAGGCCGATATAATAGAGCGAAAGCCCGTTCCCGGGATCCTTGCGCAGGGCCGTGGCAAAGGCTCTCTCGGCTTCGGGCGTGATCAGGCCACCCGCCGCCACGACCATCAGTTCACCAAGCCGGGCGTAATCGCCTGCGGTCGCGCCATCTCCCTTGATCGTGATCAGGCGCTTTTGCGCTTTCCAGGCCGCGTCGAAATGGCCGGTCGCAGCCTCGTTCCGGGCCAGAAGTTCCAACCCTTCGGGATCATCGGGATTTTTCGCCACAGCCGCGCGCAGCTTGTCCATCAGTTCGGCAAAGTTCGGATCGACCCCGGGCAGATTGTCTGCCAAGCGCGCCCTGACCAGATTTTCGGCCTTTTCCTGGTCGGGGCGGCTTTCATAAAGGCTGTTTGCATCCGCAATGCGCATCGCAATCGGCTGGTCGGCATACCCCTGGGCACCCATCCTGCCGTAAAGCCAGAACGCCGCGCCCGCCAGCACGACGCCTGCCACGGCCAGGGCGAGGTTTGCCCCTTTCGGTGCCCGTCCCGGATCGGAGCATGCCTGCACCTTGCGGTCAGCCTCCAGCATCCGGCGCGCGATCTCGATCTTCGTGTGTCCTGCCTCTTCTTTCGAGGTCACGCCCCGTTCGACATCGCGATCCAGTTCACGCAACTGTGCGCGATAGACCTGCATGTCGTAACTGGCCGGGGTCTCGGTCGCGCCGTTTTGCGCACCGCGCAGCACGGCAAGCACGAAGAGCAGGGCAATGATCGCGACAAGCGCTGCGGTGATGATCCAGAACAGCATGGGCGGTCGGTTTCCTCTTCCTTCCGCTCCCATTTAGGCCCGTTGCATGCGCGCCGAAAGGGGTTTGCGCACTGCTGGAGCCTGATGTCGCAGCCGCATGTCGCTTTTTTCCCGGTGATGCCGCTTCAAGGGGGTTTCCCGTCCCGGCCCTGCCGCCATTGGCACGCTCTTGCAGGAAATGCGCGGCAGGGCTGGCGATCTTGGGCTTCTTTCCGGCACAAACATCAGAAACCGAATTCCATCATGGCGGCGAGGCGCATCTCAGGCACTTCGGGTCCGGCTCCTCCGACGCGGAATTCGAGGGGGCAGCGTTTCCTTGCCCTTGCGCCAGATCGGGCTTGACCTCGGCACGGGGAGCGCTTTTTAAAAGGCAACAGGTTTTCAGTGTCGCAAAGAACGGCCCTGACGGCACTGCTGAGAGGACAATGGCAAGAGGACAATGAGAGAATGACTTTCGAACTTCCCGATCTTCCCTACGCCCATGATGCGCTGGCAGATCTTGGCATGTCGAGGGAAACCCTCGAATATCACCACGATCTGCACCACAACGCCTATGTCACAACCGGCAACAAGCTGATCGCGGGCACCGAGTGGGAAGGCAAACCGGTCGAAGAGATCGTGAAAGGCAGCTATCAGGCAGGTGCCGTGGCGCAAAACGGCGTCTTCAACAACGCTTCGCAACACTGGAATCACACCCAGTTCTGGGAGATGCTGGGTCCGGGCGGCAAGGACATGCCGGGCGAGCTGGAGGACGCCATTGTCGAGGCGTTCGGCTCGGTTGACAAGTTCGAGGAAGATTTTGTCGCCGCCGGCGCGGGCCAGTTCGGCTCGGGCTGGGTCTGGCTGGTGAAAGACACCGATGGGTCGCTGAAGATCACCAGGACCGAGAATGGCGTGAACCCGCTCTGCTTCGGCCAGACCGCGCTGCTGGGCTGCGACGTCTGGGAACATTCCTATTACATCGATTTCCGCAACAAGCGTCCAGCCTACCTGTCGAACTTCCTCGACAAGCTGGTGAACTGGGAAAATGTCGCCTCGCGCCTCTGAGCGAGCCGATCGCCGGTGGTGAAGGGCGTTCCTGCGGGGGTGCCCTTTTCATATCCGCTGTCCGGACGCGGACCGACACGGCAGATGTTCAGTCCCGGCATCTGATGGATCGGGTTCATGATGGATCGATCCGGTTCTGGTTTCCGGATTTTGCAGGAAAAGACCTCTGCATAACTCGGGTTTTGTGAAGAAAAGAGGGCTGCGCCTGCCTGGGAAGGCGCCTTTGCGTGCCGAAAACAACTTGCGATCCAAGGTTTAAATGCAAAATATTTCAATATGATGAAACGATGAATGCGCCTGCCGGGGGGCAGGCAGGCGCAGCCCGGCCTGTCGTCCGGGCGGGGCGGTTGTGATCTGTAGGGTATATTATGCAGAGGTCTTCAATGAGCACAATGCCAGCGACAGAATCAGACAAGGCCGCACCCGGATCTCCTTTCGGAATTGCAGCTCCCATGCCTTTACAAAGTGATGCGATACTTTTCGAAACCACCCTCACCCGGACCCGCCGTTTCGATCCGCAGCCCGCGCGTTTTCACGTCTTCGAGATATGACTGCCCTTTGGGGCCGGTCTCGAAAATCACCGTCGCGCCACCCGCCGGAGCAAAGGACCAGTTCGCATCTGCCTGCGGGCTGATCGTCCCCTCTTCATGGATATAGCGCACGATCACGTCGCGATTGGTATCGGGTGCCTGGTAGATCACGCTTGAACCATCCGCGCCGGGGAAGTGCCCGCCGCCGCCCGCGCGATAATTATTGGTCGCGATCACGAATTCCGCCTCTGGGTCGATCGGGTCTCCCTTACAAGCCAGATCGATGATCCGGTTCGCATCGGCGTTTGCAACATTGCCGCCTGTATCATATCTGGAGGGCCGGGTGATGTCGATCCTGTAGGTCACCCCGTCGATCACATCGAAATTGTAGGACGGGAAGTCGGGATTCAGCAAAGGCGCATCGCGGGCTCCCTTCCTGATCTGGTTGAATATCCCCGCCGAGCGTTCGAGCCACGCCTTCACCTGCGCGCCGGTCACCTTCACCACTTGCAAGGTATTGGGGTAGAGGTAAAGATCGGCCACGTTCCGGATCGCCACCGGCCCCTTGGGCACATCGGTGTAGTAGTCGGGGCCACCACGACCGCCCGCCTTGAACGGCGCCGCAGCCGACAGCAGCGGCAACTTGCCCGCAGGCGTGCCTTCGAGGATCTTTTTCGTATACCAGAGCTGTGCGTTCGACACGATCTGCACCGACGGATCGTCGGCCACCAGTGCAAAGTAGGAATAGAGAGGCGCCGTGGTCTCGCCAACCCTGGCGCGCACATATTTCAGCGTTTCCCTGTCGGCCGCGTCGCTTGAGGTCAGAACCGGTGCATAGTCGCCGGTCAGCGCCACGACAGAGCGGTCTGCCTTGCGCCGGAAAATCGGGCGGTTCTCGGATATATGGGTCGTAATCCGCCACTTGCCGTCGGGCCGTTCCAGCATCAGGTCGATCAGCCCCATATGGTTGCCCCAGAACCCGGCCTGCACCGCCGGCTTGCCCATCAGCGTGCCCGTGTCATTGTCGATGCCCGGACCCGCGAAATCCTTGCCGGGAAAATTGCGGTGCTGGTGCCCGGTAATCACCACATCCACTCCCTCGACACCCGCCAGGTACAGCGCCGCATTTTCCATCCCGTCGCTCCGGGTGCCCGCGTCGATCCCGGTATGGGCCAGCGCGACAACAAGATCGGCCCCCTCTTCGCGCATCTGCGGCACCCATGCCTGTGCCGCCTCGACGATATCGCGGGTGTTGAACCTGCCCTCCAGGTGAGCGCGATCCCATTGCATGATCTGGGGCGGCACGAACCCGGTCACCCCGATACGGATCGGCATCCTGTTTCCGGCCCCGTCGGTCAGATCGCGCTCCAGGATCAGATAGGGCCGCAGATAAAGATCATCTTCGCGCGGGCCGGCACCCAGCGTATGCGCGAAATTGGCACAGACGAGCGGGAAATTGGCGCGGGCATTCACCTTGCCGAGGAACTCCATCCCGTAATTGAATTCATGGTTGCCAAGCGTGCCGCAATCGTAGCCCAGCAGGTTCATTGCCGCGATGACCGGGTGCGTATCGCCCTCTTTCATCCCCCTGGAATAGGCGATGTAATCAGCCATCGGATTGCCCTGCATGTAATCGCCATTGTCGAAGATCATGGTGTTGGCGGCCTCCGCCCGCACCCCTTCGATCAGTTTGGCCGTGCGCGACAGGCCCACCGTGTCGACCGGTTTGTCGGCGTAATAGTCATAGGGCCGGATATGACAGTGGATATCGGTTGTACAAAGCAGCCGCAGATGCGCCTGCCCCTCTGTGGCGCGTGCGGTGAAGGGATGCACCATCACGCCCGCAGCGGCGGTCGTCACTAGGAACTGGCGGCGGGAAAACAGCGACATTGGGATCCTCCGAAGTCAGATTGCGTCCTCAACTGACATCCGGGTATCTAGCGGAAAAGCATGACAGCGATTTGACAAAGCGGACAAGCGCCCCGTCGTCAGCCTGTGCATATCGGCGTGAGCGGGGCAATCGCACCGGGCTCATGTCTGCTGTTTCAGGCTTCTGCAAATATCTTTTGCAACTGCGGCGCGGGGCCGGGATGATGACAGACCACATCACACCCCTCGATCTGCGCCTGCGCTGGCCTGGTCACGCAGATGTCGCTGGCGCGCAGGCAGCGTGTGCGCAGCGGGCAGCCCGAGGGCGGATCGAGCGGGCTGGGCAGATCGCCTTCGAGCGGGATCAGAACCTTGTTTCTCTCGATCTCCGGATCGGGGATCGGCACGGCCGAGAGCAGCGCCTGCGTGTAATAATGCTGCGGGGCCTGGAACAGCACCTCGGTCGACCCGCCCTCCATCAACTGCCCGAGATAGAGCACCATCACCTCGTCACAGACATGACGCACCACCGACAGGTCATGCGCGATGAAGATGATCGTCAGCCCCAGATCGTGTTTGAGATCCTGCAAAAGCGCGATCACCTGGGCCTGGATCGATACGTCCAGCGCCGAGACCGGCTCATCGCAGATCAGCAATTTTGGCTCGACCACCAGCGCGCGGGCGATCCCGATGCGCTGGCACTGCCCGCCCGAGAATTCGTGCGGGTAACGGTTGATCTGGTTCGGGAGCAGACCGACCTTCTCCATCATCTCGCGGACTTTCGCGCGCCGTTCCTTGCGACCCATCCCGGGGCGGTGTGTGCGCAGCGGCTCGGCGATGATCTGACCCACGGTCATGCGCGGATCAAGACAGGCCAGAGGATCCTGAAAGATCATCTGAATGTCCGCGCGGTATTTCAGCATCTGGCGCGGCGAGAGTTTCAGCAGGTCGGTCTCGCCGCGCCAGATCACCTCGCCTTCGGCAGGCAGCATGCGGATCAGCGCGCGGGCGAGGGTGGATTTGCCGCACCCGGATTCGCCCACGATCCCAAGGGTCTTGCCCTCTTCCAGCGCGAACGAGACACCGTTCACGGCTTTCAGCGTGGGGGCCGTCGTCCATGGCAGGTCGGATGGGCGGCGGATGACGAAACTGACACGCAGATCGCGCGCCCTGATCAGCGGCCCGCTCACGCTGCCTTACCCCTTTTCCTGGCGCTATCGATGGTGCGACGCTGTTGATGCGCAGGCAACGAAGGTATGGTTGTCATGCTGGCTGTCCTTGATGGCTTGGGTCGCTGTGCCGCCTTTGTTGCCGCCCCTGGATGACCGCTGATTACGCGATGCCCGTGATGGCTATGTAAGGCGATGCCGGCACAAGGGGGTGTACAGAAAACAGGTCACTGCGAGGCAGGGAGATGAAGAGATGCCTTGGAATTGATGCGGCAAAGACCGTTCATTGGGCGTTTGGAATGGACGAAAGGGGCCGCGTTGTTCTTGACCGCGCGGTCAAGACCACCCCGGATGCGATCGATGAACGGGTTGCGGATTTGCGCGCCTTGAATGGCGATCCTTGAATGGCGATATCGTGATCGGCATCGATGTGCTCGGATCGTTCGCGCGATTCCTTGAAGCCCGCTTGCTGGCGGAGGGGTTTACTCTGGTGCACACGCCCGGCATTGCTGTCAATCGCGCCGGACAGGGTTTTGTCGGAGCAGAGCGCAAGTCCGATCCGCGCGACGCCCGCACCATTGCCGAGCTTGTTCGCACCCGCGATTTGCGGCCTGTCCTTGCCGATGATGATACCCGTGTTGCCCTGCGCCTTAGGGTCCGGACCCGTTGATCCTGCATGCTCAGTTTGACAGATTTGGTGTCTGACCAGGAACAGGGCCGTGGGAATAGTGGTTCTATTTCAAGGTCCTGAGACGACGGCAGGCGCGAAATCCGTCAAACCCGAAGGGCGCCGGGAAATGCATGATCTCAATGCCTCGCTGCCCTTGCCATGACAGCCCGTCGTGGCTTCAGTCAGAAAGCCTCTGATCTCACGCATTTTTCGGCGCTGAGCATGCAGGATCAACGGGTCCAGACCCTAAGGTGGGACGTCGCCGTGACTTGATGCAGGAGCAAGTGCGCCGGGAGTGTCCTGAAGTTTGTGTATCCGCGCCGGTCCATGCGGTTTGGTATACTCAAGCGTCGAAGCGCTTGCCGCACATTATGGCGAACGGATTGCGGGCTGCGAACCATTCCCTGACGTTTCGGCCATGCGACATGCGACCCGTGTCAGTCAAGGGCAGAGTACAGCCCTGCGCCAGCCCCGTGACACTTCTGAAACAGTCCATAGCCTGCATGACCTTGCCCATCCCGATCTGAATCCAACCCAATCAAGCATGTCCAATAAACCACACACCCGGTCCTGAAACCATCGGATGCAAGAACACATTTGCGTGAACACCGCGCAATCAAACATCCGGCGGCAAAAACAGGCATCTCCCACAGCAGACCCCCATCCACCCGGTGCGATACCCGCCGGGCTCGGCGGCGGCGCGTGAACTCAGCTGGCGGTGTGTGTCGGCCCGTTGCGACACGGGTCAGGTCCGGGTCGGGCGTGAGGCCGCGGCCCCGGGCGCGCAGCAGCACATCCGCCCCGTCGAACGGCGCATTCCCGTCAGAAATTGATCCGGATTTCTGCAAGCTCTTCGAGCTGGGCGCGGACATGTTTCTCCAGAACCTTTTGCATGACCGCCGTTTCCGTTCCCAACTCTGCCGCCATCAGCGCCGCCACCCGTGCGGGCCAGTTGACCCAGGCGTCGCGCTCCGCGCGGGCGAGCCGGAACACCAGCGCGGTAGCGCGGTCGCGGTCGATCAGCGTGCCCTTCAACTTCGCGAGCCGGATCCGCCGCTCCTGCGCCTTGAGCACCTCATGCGCGGTCTTCGCCTGCAGGAATGTCGTGCCGTTGCCCGTGGCGGGCGCGGCCAGCCGCGCAAGCCGGACAGCACACTGGTCAAGGCACTCGCCCGCGCCTTCCGCTGGAACCGCATGCTGGACTCGGGCGCGTTCATGTCGATCTCCGAACTGGCCGAGCACGAGCGCATCTCGCCGTCCTACATGACGCGGATCATGCGCCTCACCCTGCTCGCCCTCGATATCGTCGAAACAATCCTCGACGGCCAGCAGGGACCGGATGTGACCCTGGCAAGGCTCATGGAACCGTTTCCGATGGAGTGGAAAGAGCAACGGGATTTGCTCTGCCGACCAACATGACCACTCCCAAATCTGCCGTTTAACGTCTTTCATCGAGGCTCAGACACGGCGCACCCGCCGTCCCGCCGGGAAGCCGCGAGCAGCCACTCAGCCGTGGCGCCTGCTCCTGCCGGTCAGTCCGAAACGGGCGACGGGTGAAGGTTTGATCTCCGTTCCATCTCAACCGGACGCGACCGGCGTCGAAGGGGTCAGGTCGACGCCCCGGGAAATCGAACGATTTCATATTGCTGCAAGCCATTCACCAAAACCGCGCAGTCATCAGGTCCGGAGACTATCGGCTCTCAGAGACCGCTTCCGGGCCACCTCGCTCCGGGGCCAGTGCGCAGCCCCTCCCGCATACCCCCCCCAAAACAACGCAAAAATCCCGCCACAGCCAGACCCGGAGAACGGTTTCGCAAGGGCAAGTGGCGGCGGGAACAGGACCGGGGGCGAACCGTCTCCACATCAATGAATTGATTTTAAATCATTATTTTTCGCGCAATGCACCCCACGAGCGCTTCCAGCACTGCAAGTGTCTCACGTGGTGATGCCGTTTGGCGAGAGCGGTATCCTCCCCACCTCCAGCAAGTAGGTGTCTACTGTTACCGCTGGACCGTGCAAACATTGACGATTTCACGCTGCGCAAATCTGATGCGCCGTGAAAAGGTGTCCGATCATCCGAGCCCCAAATCATCCCAAAACTGGTCAATCTGGTGCATGCGCTCGTGCAGGATGGTCACGATCCCGATGTCACCATTCGAGAGATGGCGCCAGTAGACGAAATGGCGTTCGTAGCGAAAGAAAAGGGAATTATATCCCAAAGTAACATTTCCTTATTGACGTAAAGGGCTTTTTGGTTTATCACAGAGTCACATTAGGAGATGGGAATGAAACAGAAAGCACCAGGCAAATCTAGCCGCACAGGCCTTACCCTTCTGCAAATTGCAGATATGTTTGGGGACGAGGTTAAGGCTAGAGAATGGCTTGAGCAACAAAGATGGCCTGATGGGCCTAGCTGTCCCCATTGTGGTTCGTTGAGCGTCAAAGTGGGGGTTCCTCATAAGAGCATGACGCATCGCTGCAATGACTGTTCTAAAAAGCCGATGTTTACAGTTAAGGTTGGAACTGTAATGCAAGGGTCTAAGTTGCCTTACCGAGTCTGGGCAATCGCTATATATTTATTCACCACCAACCTAAAGGGTATTTCCTCAATGAAGTTGCATCGCGAATTAGGTATAACGCAAAAATCTGCATGGTTTGTCCTCCATCGCCTGCGGGAAGCCTATGCTGATGGTCAGCCTTTATTCGAAGGGCCCGTCGAGGCTGATGAGACTTACATCGGCGGCAAAGAAAAGAACAAGCATAGCAACAAGAAGCTAAAAGCTGGGCGGGGTCCTGTAGGAAAAACGGCGGTTGTTGGCGTTAGAGACCGTGATACTAATCATGTATCTGCACAGCCTGTTTTAGACACGAATAAAGAAACGCTACAGGGCTTTGTTGAGATCCGTACACAAGAGCAATCGCAGGTCTATACTGACGAAGCAAGGGCCTATGTAGGGATTAACCGTCCTCATGAGGCTGTTAAGCATAGCGTGGGTGAATATGTGAAGGATATGGCCCATACAAACGGCATGGAGTCGTTTTGGGCTGGTCTCAAGCGAGGGTATAATGGCACATACCACAAAATGTCTCCCAAGCATCTTAGCCGCTATGTCAATGAGTTTTCAGGCCGTCACAATAGCCGCCCTAAAGACACCATAGATCAAATGGTCGGTGTTTTAGGAGGGATGATTGGAAAGCGCCTTAGGTATGTAGATTTAATTGCCGACAACGGCCTAACAAGTGGAGCAAGAGGATGAATGTGCGAGTTTCGGTAAGCTGTCCTTTACCTAGATCAAACAGATCAAATTCACCTTTTAGATATGCGGGCGGCAAGTTTTACGCACGTAGGCTTATCTTAGACGAGGTGCCTGAACATAGCTTTTATTCTGAACCTTTTGCAGGAGGGGCGAGCGTTTTTTTGCAAAGCCTAAGTGTAGCCATAACATTCTCAATGATTTATATGAAGATGTCATAAACATGTTTCTCGTTATAAGAGATAATGTTGAGGATTTAATTGATAGCCTCCATGGGATTCCTGCGACAAAGGAAAATCATCATTGGTTCAAAAATCATTTCGATCCTAAGACAGACATCGATAGAGCAAAAAGGTGGTTCTACCTTAACAGAACATCTTACAGTGGCATTATGAAGCCAGAAAATTGCTATTGGGGGTACGGCGAAAAATACTCTATGCGCCCTGAAAATTGGCCGCCGCATTTGAGGACAGTATCTGACAAACTGCAAGGCGTCTCGCTTCAGACAAAAGATTTTGAGGAGTCCATTGATAATACGCCAGATGGATCGTTTCTGTTTGTTGATCCGCCTTATTATAACGCAGACCAGCAAAAGTTCTATAACTGTCATTTTTTGACAGAAGATCATGAACGATTAGCTGCCTGCTTGTATAGAAATTCTCACAGATTAAAGTTCCTTTTGACTTATGATGATCATGAGGATGTTCGTGATTTATATCATTGGGTTCAATACATTAGTGAACGTGAGTGGAACTACACTATAAACAGGACCGACAATCAACGAGAAGGCTTAAAGCTAAAGGACGGATTTAGAAGTTCTCGGGGTAAGGGCAAGGAAGTGTTTATTAGGAACTATAATGTCTGATGAAGCTCTGAAAGTATACAGGGATATTGAGGAGTACTGTGACACTTACAATATCCCTTTGGAAAATCTTTTAGACATTTTAGAAGATCAGAAAGTTGTCCCCATGATTAGGGGGAAAGCGACTGAATTCATTTGTGCTTTGGTTCTTAAGAAAAAATTGAACCCAAAGGACTGGTTAGTTGAAAAGCTGAATCTTAACGCTCAACTTGGCTCCTATGATGAAGATGTAAGCATTACCCACAGACGTAAGGGCGTTCGTTTTAAGGTGGAAGCGAAAAATGCTGTAAGAGGCAAATTTAGCCTTGGTACTAGGGCAAGCCCTTTCCCTCACTTCGCAGTTAAATGTCACAGGTCTCGCAGCAATCTTAGTCGTCAAGAAAATGACAGGTACATGGCAACGGATTTTGATTTACTTTTGTGCAATGTTTCAAATTCGCTTTTCCGAAGCACTTTTTCCCGTGGCTTGCCTTTAATTGAAAAACCCGAAGCAATAGAATGGCTAAAAGGCCATTACTCTGTTGGAACCGAGGCTGAAATACGTAGAGCAGCCTATGACGATTGGCGCATCTGCTTGCCTAAAGATATTGTGCAGGATGATGGAACAATCCCTAGGACGCCTAGAGTGAAAATGAAAGATGATCCAAACTGGTTTGGCTTGGACGACCTAGAAAAAATCTAGAAAGGCTACTTTAGTGATGAAGAAACAAAAAGAGCAAAAACCAACGTTCCAAAAACTATCTGACTCGCACTACCAGCCTTCTAAGGCTGAGATGGAGCAGGAATATGATATGCCACAAGCCTCTATGGATACTTTGCGACAAGCATTTTTCGAACCTAGCGATGGAGCTGGCCGCCCTAAATAGGCTTAGGCTATGTTACTTTGGGATATAATTCCCATTTCTTGACGTTCTTGGCCGCATATTCGGCCCGCCCCATCATCGACGCACTTTCAAACAAATCTGTGGCTTCAACAGGGTGGTTGCCGTAGTCGGCAACAATCGCCTCTTGAATTTTGAAGCGATACTTTTTGAACATGGCGTGGAACCGCATCACCCGTTCGATGCGGGTGTCCGCATCCGGGTACTGGTCTTTCAGAAAGGCCGCTTTCTGCAGTTTGAAGTCCGCTTCCAGCTTGGCGATGGCCGCCTGTTCTTCTTGCTGGGTGTTCGGGAATTCGCTCATCGCATTCATGTGTATCTCCTCCTATCGGGGCCTCCCGCCCCGGGTGATGCGGGTCTAGGCCACGCGCTTTTTGGCAACTTTGTATTCAGCGGCGAGGCGGTCGACCAATTCAGCGGCCGGGACAACCTGATCAACTGCGCCGATCCCCTGGCCGCAGCCCCAGATGTCTTTCCACGCCTTGACGGACATATTCCCGCCAGAACCGAAGTTCATCTTGGACGGGTCGCTTTCCGGCAGATTGTCGGGGTCGAGGCCCGAATTTTCAATGGATTTCCGAAGGTAGTTGCCGTGGATACCGGTGAACAGGTTGGAATAGACAATGTCCTCCGCCCCGGCATCGACGATGCCCGCCTTATAGGCGTCAATCGCGTTCGCCTCTGTCGTCGCAATGAAGGGGGAGCCGATGTAGGCGAAATCTGCCCCCATCGCCTCTGCCGCCAGCACCGCGCCGCCATTGGCGATGGAACCGGACAGGGCAATCGGCCCGTCGAACCACGCTCGTGTTTCCTGTACGAAAGCGAAAGGGGAGATCACACCGGCATGGCCACCGGCCCCGGCAGCGACGACAACAAGGCCGTCGGCCCCTTTTTCCACCGCCTTATGCGCGAATTTCTGGTTGATGACATCGTGCAGGACGATCCCGCCATAGGAATGTACCGCGCCATAAACCTCTTCCTTCGCGCCAAGCGAGCAGATGACCACCGGCACCTCATGCTTGACGCAAAGCTGCAGGTCATCGGCGAGGCGGTCGTTGGACCCATGCACAATCAGGTTGACTGCAAAGGGGGCTGATGGGGCAGCTGGGTTGGCTGCATCATGCGCCGCCAGCTCTGCCTTGATGCGGGTCAGCCATTCATCAAGCGCCTCTAGCGGGCGCGCGTTGAGCGACGGGAAAGACCCAATGATCCCGGCCTTGCACTGTTCAATCACAAGTTCGGGCGTGGCGATGATGAACAAGGGCGCGCCGATCACGGGGATGCGTGTTTTGGCCAAGAGTGTTTCGGTGGCGGTCATGGGGTTTCCTTCAGATCAAAGCAGCTTCGGGCGTGAGAATTGCGTCAGCATCGGCCATGACCGTTGCTGCCAATGTTTCGGTGCGCGGGAGAATCCGGGTCAGGTAAAAGCGTGCGGTCACGTATTTGGAGACGTGGAATGGGATGTCTTTTTGCCCTTCGGACACCAGCGCCATGCGGGCAAAGAGATAGCCGACGACGACGTGACCCATCAGGTGCAAGAGATCGGTCGAGGCCGCCCCAGTCTCATCCGGGTTCTTCGCCGCGCGGGCGGGGAGGGAGGCAAGCGCCTTGCCCAAGAGGTCGAGTGGTCGGGCCAATGATGCCGCCAAGGCATTGTCCTTGTTTGCCGCGACGAAGCCGCCAATCTCTTTCATCAACGCCGTCACAGCCGCACCACCATCCGCGGGCAGCTTGCGGCCCACGAGGTCAAGCGCCTGCACCCCATTTGTGCCTTCATAGATCTGACCAATCCGCGCGTCGCGCACGATCTGGTCCATCCCGTTTTCACGGATATATCCATGCCCGCCCCAAACCTGCTGGCCCATGACCGCCGCCTCTAACCCCAGATCGGTGGAGAAGGCTTTGACGATGGGTGTCATCAGGTTGACGAAGGCCAGTGCCTCTTTCCGCATGCCCTCATCCGGGTGATGGCGATAGACGTCGATCTGTTGCGCGACCCAGTAACACAGGGCGCGTGTGCCTTCGGAAAAGCTCTTGATCGTCAGCAACATACGCCGCACGTCTGCATGTACGATGATCGGATCGGCGGGTTGATCGGGTGCCTTTGGCCCGCTGAGCGCGCGCATCTGCACCCGGTCATTGGCGTATTCCACAGCACCTTGATAGGCGAGTTCGGCCATTGCCGTGCCCGACAGGCCCACACCCACACGGGCGGCATTCATCATGATGAACATCGCCTGCAAACCGCGATGCGGTTCCCCAATCAGCATCCCCGTCGCCCCGTCAAAGTTCATCACACAAGTGGCAGAGCCGGTCAGGCCCATCTTATGCTCAATCGCGCCGCAAGACGCTGCATTGCGCTTTCCGGGGTTGCCGTTTTCGTCCGGCAGAAACTTTGGCACCAGAAACAGGCTGATCCCTTTCACGCCCTTCGGGGCATCGGGCAAGCGGGCCAGGACCAAATGCACGATATTGTCGGTCAAGTCCTGTTCGCCGCCGGTAATAAATATTTTTTGGCCAGTGATCGCATAGGTTCCGTCGCCATTTGGCTGTGCGGATGTCCGCAACAACCCAAGATCCGTCCCGCAATGCGCTTCTGTCAGGCACATCGTGCCGGACCATTCGCAGGCGATCATTTTTTCCAGATAAGTCGCCTTTTGTTCTGGCGTTCCGTGTTCGAGGATGACCTCAATCGCGCCACCGGTCAGGGCGGAATACCCGGACAAGGCAAGGTTCGCGGTTGAGGTCATCTCTGACACGACGGTATGGACGGAATAGGGAAGAGCCATACCGCCGAAGTCTTCAGGGAACGCAAGGCCGCCCCAACCGCCTTCGACAAAGGCCGCATGCGCCTCTTTGAAACCATCGGGCGTGCTGACAACGCCGTTTTCATAAACGCAGCCCTGTTCAGAGCCGGACAGTCGGCAGGGATCCATGAAGTCTTCGGCAAACTTCGCGCCCGCCTCAATCATCTGATCGAACAGATCCGGCGTCATCTCTTCGAAGCCGGGCAGGGCGGCGACGTCGGCACCGCCAAGTACGTCGTAGTAGACATAGCGAAACTCTTCAGTGCGGGCTTTGTAGGTCGGCATCGGGTGTCCTTAGTCCTGGAATACAGGAGCGCGCTTTTGCATGTTTGCTATGACGGCCTCCATTTGGTTCGGTTGGCCCAGCAGTTCGGCTTGGATCTCCGCTTCCAGCTGCAACGCTGCGGCGTCGGGCAGGTTCCAGCCTGCGTTCAAAAGCCGTTTGGCCGCGCGCACGGCATCCGGGCTGCGGTTGGCCAGTTCAGCGGCCATCGCACGCGCGTCGTCGAGCGGTGTTTTGGAAATCCGGGTGATCAGGCCGAGCGCCAGCGCCTCTTCGGCTTGAACCACGCGGGCCGTCAGCACGAGGTCTTTCGCCTGATCGAGCCGCATCAGGCGCGACAGTAGTGTCATCGCACCCATATCGGGGATCAGGCCCCATTTCATTTCCATCACAGACAGGTGCGTGTCCGGGGCCGCAATCCGAATGTCAGCGCCCATCGCGATTTGGCACCCCGCTCCAAAGGCCACCCCTTCAAGGGCGCAGATCACCGGCACTTCCACCTCCTGCCAGATGGTGGAAGGGCGTTGAAAGTAATTGGCGATCTGGCCCTCAGGGAGATTGAATGCCTTATCTTTGAAACTGTCAGGCGTCAGCGCACCCTGCATAAAGCCAAGGTCAACGCCGGCAGAGAAGTTGCCACCTGCACCGGATAGAACAACAGCCCGGATCGACCGGTCTGCCAAAATCTGGTCGCCCGTCACCGGCAACCCTTCGAAAATGGACGCATCAACAGCGTTCATCTTCTCAGGGCGGTTCAAAAGAACCTCGGCCATAGGGCCGTTGCGGGTGAGGCTGACGCTCATACGCTTTCTTTCGCCTTTGACTTGGCTTTCTTCGCTGGCTTGGCGACCTCGGCTGGCGGGTTCATGATGAAGTCGGCGCAGCGTTCACCCATCAGGATGGACGGGGCGTTGGTGTTGCCAGAGATGATCCGCGGCATCGCGCTGGCATCGGCAACGCGCAGCCCTTCAACACCGCGCACCCGCAGCTGCGGATCGAGCACCGCATCATCGCTGCCCCCCATTGCGCAGGACCCAACCGGGTGCCACACGGTGTCAGACTTCCGGCGCACGTAGCCTTCCAGATCCGCCTCATCCGTCACATCCGCGCCGGGCTGGATCTCGCCCGTCACGATCTGTTGTAGCGGGCCAACCTTGACGATCTCACGTCCCAGTTTGATCCCCCGCTTCAGAGTTTCCACATCATCGGGGTGTTCCAGATAACGCGGATCAATCGCACCGCGGTCGTTCGGGTTCTTGGAGGTGATCTTGATCGAGCCGCGCGATTTGGGCTGCAGCATGATCATCGAGAAGGTGAAGCCAACCGGATCGCGCGGGACATCCACGCTCGCGTCGTCGTTGATGACAAAATAGAACGGCAGGAACGACAGTTGAATGTCGCAGTGTGCCTGCTCTTCATTGGTCTTGAAATAGCCCATCACATCGGCCGCAGGCATAGAGAACAGACCTTTGCGGTTCACATGCCACTTGAACAATTGCCCAATCGTATAGGGCATGCTCCCGAACTGCGGGTTCAGGGTGTATTTCTTATCCTTCACCTCAAACTTCACATGGGTGAACAGGTGGTCGTGCAGGTTTTCACCCACATTCGGGCTTTTGCAGACCACGTCGATGCCAAGACGCGACAGATGCACCGGATCACCCACGCCAGAGCGTTGCAGGATCGCTGGGCTGGACAGGGCACCGGCGCTGAGAACCACCTCTTTGCTGGTGAGGATCTCCTCGCCGTCTTCCAGCTTCACGCCGATGGCGCGGGTGCCGTCGAAAAGGACCTTGTCGGTGACGCAGCCGGTGCGCACTGTCAGGTTCTTGCGGTCCTTCGCGGGACCGATGAAGGAGCGGGCGGTGTTCCAACGCTCACCACCACGGGTGGACTGCTGGACATAGCCGATCCCTTCGTGACCGCCGTCATTGGTGTCGTCGTTGTGGGGAAGCCCTAGTTCGACGCAGGAATCCACCACCGCCTGACTGATCGGCTGAATGTCCTTGCGCACCGACAGCTTCAGCGGGCCACCCCGGCCATGGGCCTGTTCGGGCAGTTCGGGGCAATCTTCGGATTTCTTGAAGAAGGGCAGACAGTCATCCCATGACCAGCCTTCGCAACCATAGTCATTGGCCCAACGATCATAGTCGGAGGCATCGCCGCGCACATACATCATGCCGTTCACGGAAGATGACCCGCCCATCATCTTGCCCGACATCAAATTGATCGACCGACCGGCAAAGGCTTGGGTTGGGACCGTTTGGTTCACCCACGCCAGCTTTTTGTCACCCATCAATTTGCGGATCCCCATGGGGATTTTCACCCACATGTTGCTGTCGTCCGGTCCGGCCTCCAACAACAACACGGTGTTGCTGGGGTTTTCCGACAAGCGACCGGCGACTGCACAGCCTGCCGATCCGCCACCTACTACGATATAGTCGTACATTCCGTCCTCCCGCGTCTGCGCCTAACCCAGGTAGTCCTCATTGTGCTCACCCAGATAAGGCGCCCGGTGGTCCACGCGCCCCGGCGTACCGGTCATCTTGATCGGCACACCGGCAATCTGCAGCGGCGTGTCGCAGCCGGGTTGGTCAACCTCCACGACCATCTCCCGCACCTTGAAATGTGGGTCCTCCACGATCTCATCAATCCCCATGACCGGGCCAAAGGGCACTATCCCGCCGAGCATGTCTTGCAGTTCCGCCTTGGTCATTTGGGAAGTCTTTGCCTCCATCAGCGGGATCAGCTCCGCCTTGTTCGCGCCGCGCGGTCCGTGGTTTTCGAACCGCGGATCATCTGCCAGTTTCGGCAGGCCGAGGGCCGTGACCATCTTGCGAAACAGCGCATCAACAGGTGCGCCGAGCGTGATGTACCCATCTTTTGCTTTGTAAACGCCGAAGGGCGACAGGAATGGATGGTGATTGCCTTCTGGTCCCGGCACGCGGCCGTCAATGGAATGCTGATAAACCACCCGTTCACAGGTCGCCATCACGGCATCAACCATGGAGACATCGACCATCTGGCCCAGACCGGTCTTTTGCGCATTCAGAATGGCAGAGACGACGCCAAAGGCCATCATCATACCCGGAATTATATCGCCATAACCGGGGCCGACTTTCGTGGGCATATCCGCCTGCGGTCCGGTAATCGCGATCATGCCACCCATCGCTTGCGCGACGATGTCAAAAGCGGGCCAAGCGGAATAGGGGCTTTCGCCAGTGTTGGCATGGCCAAACCCGTTGAGCGAGGCATAGACGATCTTAGGGTTGCGGGCGTGCAGGACATCCCAGCCAAGGCCGAGACGTTCCATCACGCCTGTGCGGAAATTCTCACAAATCGCATCGGCGCTTTCGATGAGCGTCAGCAGCTTTTGCCGATCTGCTTCGGTCTTGAGATCCAGAACGATCGACTTCTTGTTCCGGTTCACCGACTGGAAATAGCCGCCATGGGTCTTTTCTGTATCGTCGGCCCGGTGTGGCCCGCCCTTGCGGGTCATGTCGCCTGTTGGGGCTTCAACCTTGATGACCTCCGCCCCATGATCGGCGAGCATCATCGTGCCGAACGGCCCGGCGAGCATCTGCGTCAGGTCAAGGACACGGATCCCGTCAAGCGCACCAAAACCGCTCATTTGCTGGCCCAATGGCTGCGGCGTTTGATCAGGGCGATGCGGTCCACCTCGCAGACGATCTTGTCTCGCTGGTTCACACCCCAATGGCGGAAGGTGATGATACCCGCGTCTTCCTGATCGCCGTCGGTTTTGTCGATCACGCGGGAATAGGCGTAGATGGTATCGCCGTGCAGCACCGGGAACTTGAACGACAGGTTGTTCAGGCCCAGTTCCCGCAGCGCGTTTTGGGTGCAGTCCTGCGACGATAACCCCAACACGAGTGACGCGGTTACGCCGCCATAGACAATGATTTCATCGACTGGAAATTCCTTCAGCTTGCGCATGGCATCTGTATTGAAATGGCCCTGCGCGGTGTTCATCACCATATTGGTGATGACGACGTTTTCGGTGCCTTCCATGTCTTTGCCACGGGCGTGGCGGATGGTTTGATCCACCTGAAAATCTTCAAAGAAGTTATCGCCAGAGGTCAGCGCGGACAGCGGACCCAACTCTACCTGCACATCATCTTGATAGGTCATCTTACGCCTCCTCTTTCAATGGGTCGGCGTCCGGGTCGCGGAGAATGCACAGGTTGGACCGCTTGTAATCAACCACAAGATCCCCGCCTTCGTCGTAGCCCTTGGTGTGCCAGGTCACGATCCCGTTTTTGGGGTTAGAGGCTGAGCGGCGTTTTTTGATTGTCGTGGATTTCGCGGTGATCGTGATGCCGGGATAAACGTCCTTATGGAACGTCAGATCAAAAACACCCACAAACGGCCCGCCGACCTCTGACAGATCCTCAACCGACAGGCCGAGCACCGTGTTGAACACCAGCAGCGGGTTCACCACAATGTCCGGATGGCCATGGGCCTGCGCAAAAGCGCGGTTGGTGTACAGAGAATTGTAGTTCAGCGTCAGAGTCGAAAACTGGATTGTATCGCTTTCCGTCAGGGTGCGGCCCAGATGATGGGTGAAGGTCTGGCCTTCCTCAAAATCCTCATAAAGGTTGCCACGCGCCCGCAGGACCGCCGTCTCTTTCAACTCTTCAATTGTTATCGCCATGGTCGGATCCCCCTAAGCGGCGTCTTCCAGCACCATGTCGGCGCATTTTTCACCGATCATGATGGCTGGGGCATTGGTGTTCCCGGATGTGATTACCGGCATGATGGAGGCATCGGCCACCCGCAGGCCCTGCACACCGTGGACACGCAACCGGGCATCGACCACCGCCATGGCATCATTGCCCATCTTGCAGGTGCCCACCGGGTGGTAAACGGTCGCGACCGTGTCACGCATGTATTGGCGGATCTCTTCAGAGGTTTCCAAAGGTCGGTCAGGCTGATTCCAACTGGTGATAATCTCCTGCATCGCCGGGGTATCATAGATCTGCTTGATCAGACGATAGCCCTGTTCAAGGCAGTCCGGATCCGCCTCTTCCGCCAGATAGTTGAACAGCACTTTCGGCTTTTCACGCGGGTCGTTTGAGGTCGCCCAGACCTTGCCCCGCGAATGCGGGCGCAGTTGCGTGACTGCGGCAGAGAAGCCGGGGAAATTGTGGATGTAAGGCATGTTCTTGTCGTTGATGCCCAGTGACATCGGCCGGAACATGATCTGCACATCGGGTTGTGCCGAACCGGGCAGCACCGTGGCGAACAGGCAGGAGTTCGACACCCCCTGCGCCAGATGCCCCTTATGGGTCAGGAAGTACTTCAACACTTGCGGGAAAAGCCGCCAGCCCTGCACATCGTTGTTGATAGAGTTCGCGGCCTGCGTCTTCATATTCGCGTTGATGTAGATATGGTCTTGCAGGTTCTTGCCCACACCGGGCAGGTCGTTCAGAGTTTCTACCCCAATCGCCTGCAACTCATCCCCCGCACCGACACCAGAGAGGTTCAGCAGGTGGGGGGAGTTGAAGGCACCACCGCAAAGTATCACTTCTGCCCGCGCCCCGGCCTGTTTTGCCTCACCGCCTTGGGTGTAATGCGCGCCACGCGCCCGACCTTCCTGAATGACGATCTTTTCAACTAGCGCCTCGACCTGAATGTCGAGGTTCGCGCGGTCCTTAATCGGATGCAGGAAACCAACCCCAGTGGTGGAGCGTCGCCCGTTTTCAATGGTGAACTGCAGCCAACCATAGCCTTCCTGCGGGCCATCGTTGAAGTCGTCGACCTGTTCGTACCCGCAGGCCTTGGCCCCTTCAAAGAACCGCTCTGACGTTGGGTGCTTCAGCACACCGTCGTCCACGCCCAGTTCGCCACCCTGCGAGTGCGCAAAGCCATTAAGGCGATTGTTCCGCTCACCGCGTTTAAACAGCGGCAGCACCTCATCCCAGGTCCAGCCGGGGTTCCCGGCTTGCGCCCAGTTGTCGTAATCCATCGCATGGCCGCGGATGTAGGCCATGCCGTTGCAGGTGGACGTACCACCCAGCACCTTGCCGCGCGGATGGTACATGCGTCGGCCGTTCAGGTGCGGTTCCTCTTCTGAGAAGTACATCCAGTTGATGGTATCATCGAACAGGATCTTGCTGATACCGGCGGGAATATGGATCCACATGTTCTTGTCCATCGGGCCGGCCTCAAGCAGCAGCACGGTCTTGCTGCCATCAGCGGTCAACCGATTCGCGACCACGGCCCCGGCAGAGCCTGCGCCGATGACGATATAGTCATATGTCCCGTGCGCCGCGCGCATGGTGATCCTCGTGATCCTCCCATTTCCTCGCCTCTGAGACTACAAGTTTTGCTGGGATGAGGGAAGGCCGCATCGCCAGTAGAATGCCGTAAATCACATTTGTGATTTGAGGGCGGTGGTCATGAAGGCCTTTCCAGAAGGGGTGTTTTCCAGATCTGCGACAGCCGTAATCAAATCGTCGGCGACAGCGGCAGGCAGCATCGCACGGGCCTTGCCGCACAGCAGATCCCACTGCGCGTCCGTATCCGTCGCCAGCGCCCCCACATCGGCAGAGGCGGTGTGGAGCGCGCCGTCATGGGTCACGAGCCGCACATTGGCCGCAACCACCATCCCGGCATGATCGGGCGGGGCATTGATGTGAACCCTTTTGCGGGCCGCGACCAGTTCCGGGTCATTGGCAAAGACATCGCTGTAGCAGTCGTTGTCCGCTGTCGGATCACCGCGCAGCCCAGCCATCACGAGGTGGCGGATGGAGAACTTGGTCTCAAGCCCCGTCGCAGGTTCCGGCTGGTCACAGACGTTCAGCGCGACGGGGTTCAGGTCAATCTCCAATTCTGCCACGTCACGCGGGCGCAGGCCCGTTTCCGCGCCGATCTGGCGTGCGGCTTCAATGGCGGAGTGGGTCATGAAACAGGCGCCATGGTATTTGAAGGCGTTATAGGCGACGCCCCACCGGTCCATGCCGCCGGGGACAAAGGGTTTGGCGACAAAGCTGCCCGACATCACCGGCCCCATTCCCTGCTCAGAATCAAGCCCGTCTGGATTGGCCGTAAAGCCCGCCCCAACAAGCCGCGCGGCCATGATCCCATTGGCGGCGGCTTTGCCAACTTGAAGGCTCTTGGTCATGGACCCGAACATGGATTTGAGCCCGGCCGCCTGCGTTGCCGCAAGGCCAAGCGCGTGGGCGCTGCGCTCAGCATCCAGCCCCATCAGCCGGGCGGAAGCGGCCGCAGCGCCGATGGTGCCAAGCGTCGCTGTCGCGTGATAGCCCGCTTCATAGTGGTTTGGGGCCATCATCTTGCCAAGCTGGCATTCCACCTCTTGCCCTACAATCATCGCCTCGATGATCTGGGCGCCAGTGCTTTCTAACTCCTCCGCCAGGGCCAATATCGCGGGGGCGACGGGCGCTGTCGCGTGGCCATTCATTAGGACAGAGGCGTCGTCATAGTCCAGCACATGGCCAGCGGTCCCGTTGATCAGCGCGGCATCTTCCGCCCGGCGGCTACCACCGCCACAGATCAACGTACTTGGGCCACCATCAGCATAGATCTTGGTGATGATGTTGACGTTGTCTGCATCCGTCGCGGCGCGTGTGACGGCCATCCAATCCAGCAAAACATGCTGCGCCCAAACCCTGGCATCGCCCGCATCGCCATCAAAGCTGGCAATCCAATCCGCCATCTGGCGGGTGACGCTGATGTCTGGCATCAATTGCATGTTCATGAAGGCCTCCTCCGCCGGTGTCACCGGCAGCAGACATCCAAAGCACGATTCGTGGAATCACACATGTGATGGTTTGGCTGGCTGACCGCGGCTAATAGCCCCGCGCTGCCAGCTTCGCCATCGCATCTTGATACTCGCGCCCTGCCACGCGCAGCGCCTGCACGAAATCATCGACGTTTTCGTGAATAACATCCGTCAGACCACCCACACCCATCGCAAGCCGGCGGGAGTTTTGCATGGTTGGAACCAGCGTGCCCACGACGCTCGCGCCCTGCAAGACGAGGTTTTTGCTGACGTAAAAGCCATTCTCACGCGCGAAATTGAGACGTTTGAGGACCTCTGACATCGGCTCCTCCGCCTCGCCGGGGTGTTCGTTCTGGTAGCGGCGCACCACACGCCCCGCCTCGATATCATCGAGGTTGGTCATGAGCATGAGCCCCAGTGCTGAGCGATGCAGCGGCCGTTGCGTGCCTTCGCGCAGGCGCATTGGGAAGTTAGAATCAGCGAAGACGAAATGGATGTATTGCAACGTCACCCCGTTCCGCGCGCCCAGCATCGCGGACATGTTGGTGGTGTCCGACAGGCGACGCATGATGCCTTGGATGATCTCCACACTCTCCCGATGCCCCAGCGCCCAATGCCCCAGAAACGCCAGTAGCGGCGAGGGGGAGTAGCTGCGCTCAGAGGCGTTGAAAGAGATATAGCCAGACGCAACCAACGTCTTGATCAACGTCGATACGCTCGACTGCGGGTATCCAAGTGAACCCACTATATCACTGATATGAAGCGCCCGGCGCTCTTTCTCAAACAGCTCAAGAATAGAGAGCACCCGGCTGGCGGATTTAACGGCTGTCATGTGTTCCTCCCAATTCCACATACATGATCACAGGTCGGGCCATCATATCTATCAGATATGTGATTTGTCCAATCAGATCAGTGGAAGCGATGGGAAGTTGAGGCGCAATAGGTATCGTGAGCGGCAACGGCGCGGCCCTTACAGGTCTGCGCGAAGGCATAGGGAGGATACCGCTATGAGCGAGACTGCATATATCTATGACGCGATCCGCACGCCCCGATCCAAGGGCAAGGCCGATGGGACGTTGAACGAAGTCAAGCCAATCAATCTGGTCACAACGCTGCTGGATGAGATGCAGAGCCGCCATGATCTGGATACGTCCCGCGTCGATGACGTATTGTTGGGCTGTGTGGCGCCCGTGTCAGAACAGGGCGCAGTGCTGCCCAAGATCGCCCTGCAAAAGGCCGGTTGGGATGAGACTGTGCCCGGCGCACAGGTGAACCGGTTCTGCGCCTCTGGTCTTGATACGTTCAATACCGCAGCTGCCAAGGTCGCCTCTGGTTGGGAAGATATGGTTGCCGCTGGCGGGTTTGAATCGATGTCCCGTGTACCCATGGGGTCAGACGGTGGGCCATTTGTGGAAGACCCAGAGACGATGTTCGCCACCGACTTTGTCCCGCAAGGCATCGGGGCCGATCTGATTGCGACCATCGAAGGTTATAGCCGCGATGACGTCGATGCCTTTGCCGCCGAAAGCCAAAGACGCGCTGCCCATGCCCGCGACAGTGGGTGGTTCGATAAATCTGTCGTGCCGGTCAAGGACGAAAGCGGCGTGATGATCCTGGAACGCGATGACTTCATCAAGCCAGGTACGGATATGCAGACGCTGGGCGGATTGCGCCCAAGCTTTGAACAGATGGGCAGGATGGCCTTTGATGCTGTCGCGCTAAAGAAATACACTGATGTGCCCGCGATCAACCACGTGCACACGCCGGGGAATTCGTCAGGGATCGTCGATGGGGCCTCTTTGGTGCTGCTTGGCAATGAACAGGTCGGCAAGGATCTGGATCTGACTCCACGCGGTCGTGTTGTGTCGATTGCCCTGACCGCGACTTGCCCGACAATCATGCTGACCGGTCCTGGCCCGGCGTCGGAAAAGGCGCTGGCCAAGGTTGGCCTGACCATCGACGACATTGATCTGGTGGAAATTAACGAGGCTTTCGCCTCCGTCGCCCTGCGACTGCAAAAAGACCTGAACGTCCCGGATGAAAAGCTGAATGTGGTCGGCGGGGCCATTGCGATGGGCCACCCGCTGGGGGCCACGGGCGGGTGCCTTGTATCCACCATGCTGGACGAGCTGGAACGGCGCGACCAGAAGCGCGCCCTCATTTGCATGTGTGTCGGCGGTGGCATGGGCATCGCATCCATCATCGAGCGTCTGTAAGGGGAGGGACGGATCATGAGTGAGTTCAATTACGACAAAGACACCGACGGCATTGTCACCATCACAATGGACATGTCTGACCAGTCCGCCAACACGATGAATGAGGCCTTTGTGCCTGCATGGGATGAGGTGCTGGGCAAGCTGTGCGCGGAAGAGGGGCTGACTGGGGTGGTGATCACCTCTGCTAAAAAGACCTTCTTTGCAGGCGGTGATCTGAACCTGTTGCTGAAGTTCTACGAAGCGAATGAGCAGCTGTTCAACTACATCGAAGAAAACAAGCGCCCCTACCGTGAGCTGGAAAAGCTGCCAGTGCCGGTGGTGGCCGCGATCAACGGTGCCGCGCTTGGTGGCGGGTATGAGATGTGTTTGGCCTGTAACCACCGGGTCATCGTGGATGAACCCCATGCGGTGACGGGCCTTCCGGAGGTATCCTTGGGCCTGTTGCCCGGTGCCGGGGGCGTAGTCCGCTTGACCGCGCTTTTGGGTCTGGAAAAGGCCGCAACGATCCTGACCGAAGGCAAGCAGTTCAAACCGGCGCAAGCCCTTGAAAATGGCATGGTGGATGCGGTTGTCGCGACGCTCGACGATCTGGTGCCCGCCGCCAAAGCATGGATCAGGGCGAACCCCGACAGCCACACCCAGCCTTGGGATCAAAAGGGTTTCAAATACCCCGGCGGGTCGTCAACGGCCCCGCATATCCGCCAGATCGCCACGATGGGATCGGCTATGATCACGGACAAGACACGGGGTCTGATGCCTGCGCCAGAGGTGATTTTTGACGTCGCCGTTAATTCTATGCGGATGGGTTTTGAAAGCGCGCTGCGCAACGAAAGCCGGGGGATTTGCAAGCTGATCCCGACGCGGGAATGCAAGGCGGCGATCACTACGTTCTTCTTTGGCATGCAGGCCATCAAGGGCGGCAAGGTGCGCCCTGCGGGTGACAAATGGAAAGCGTCGAATAGCGCGATCCTTGGTGCCGGCATGATGGGGGCTGGCATCGGATGGGCCCATGCCTCGCGCGGCTTACCGACTGTCTTGAAGGATATGTCGATGGAGAATGCGGAAAAGGGCAAATCCTATTCCGCAAGCCTTGCCGACAAGCGGATCAAGCGCAAGCGTATGACGCAAGAGCAGAAAGAGGGCCTGTTGGGCCTGATCACGCCTGCGACCGAAGACAGCGCCTTTCAAGGCACCGACCTGATTATTGAGGCGGTGTTTGAGGATCTGGCGCTGAAAGAAAAGGTCATTCCAGAAACCTTCAAGATTCTGGGTGAGAACGGGATTTATGGGTCGAACACCTCAACCCTGCCGATCTCCCTGCTCGCCGAAAGCGCACCAGACCCAAGCCGCTTCATCGGCCTGCACTTCTTCAGCCCTGTCGATAAGATGAAGGTGGTTGAGATCATCGCGGGCGAAAAAACCAGCGAGGATACTCTGCGCAAGGGCTACGATTACGTCCAACAAATCGGCTACATGCCGATTGTCGTGAACGACTCGCGCAGCTTCTTCACCTCTCGCGTCTTCGGCACCTACCTCGATGAAGGTCAGCACCTGTTGCTGGACGGGTTGTCACCTGTCGCCGTGGAACGCGCGGGCTGGATCGCCGGGATGCCGGTCGGGCCGTTGGCCGTGCATGATGAGGTGTCGATAGTGCTGACGAAAAAGGTCCACGACACGCATATCGCGCTGGATGAGCGCCTTGGCGTCACAAACGGCTTCCCGGCTGAAAACGACGGTACCCAAAAGGTCGGCTTCAAACTGGTTGAGATGGACCGGGGCGGGCGCCATTACGGCGGCGGCTTTTATGAATACGGCGCAGATGGCTCGAAAGAGCTGTGGGAGGGGCTGTCGCAGTTCCGCGGCACCCGCGACGTGCCGATTGCAGAGGCTGTGGACCGGCTGCTTTACCGTCAGGCCATTGAAACGCTGCGCTGCTTTGACGAAGGCGTGTTGCGGACAGAGGTCGAGGCGAACCTTGGTGGCATCTTCGCCATCGGCTTCCCTGCTCATACCGGCGGCGCGCTGCAATTCATCCGTGGCATCGGCTTTGAGGCGTTTGCGGTGCGGGCGGCGGAACTGGCTGACCAATGCGGTGACCGGTTCAAGGTCAGTGCATCCGCGCTTGATAAGCTGCGGGATGCGGTAAAGGCCGACGCATGATCCGCAGACGTATTTTCGAGGAAGAACACGACATCTTCCGCGCCAGCGTGCGCAAATGGGTGGGCGAGCATATCGCCCCCCATGTCGAACGCTGGCACACGCAAAAGCAGGTCGACCGAGAGGTTTGGCTGGAAGCTGGCAAGGCCGGTTATCTGGCCATGTTTACCGAGGAGAAATACGGTGGCCTTGGCCTCGATGATTTTCGGTTTGACCAGATCCTGATGGAGGAACTGGTGCGCGTGGACATTTCCATGTTCATGCCGCTGCACAACCGGATCGTGGCACCCTACATCCACACCCTTGGGACAGACGATCAAAAGCAACGCTTCATGCCCGGCATTGTGTCGGGGGAGTGTATTCTGGCGATTGCGCTGACCGAACCCGGCACAGGGTCTGACCTTGCCGCGTTGAAGACGCGCGCAGTGCAGGAAGGGGATGATTGGGTGCTGAACGGGTCAAAGACCTATATCTCCAACGGCCAGCTTGCCGATCTTGTGATCGTTGCGGCCAAAACCGATCCCGCGTCCTCGCACGGGATTGGCCTGTTCCTTGTCGAACGGGGGATGGAGGGTTTCCAACGCGGCCAAAACCTCAAGAAAATGGGGCTCGACGGCCAAGACACGTCTGAACTGTTCTTTGAGGATGTCCGCGTGCCAGCCAAAAACGTGCTTGGCGGGCCAACGGGTGGGTTCCGGTCGATGATGATAAACCTCGCCGAAGAACGGCTTGGCGGGGCAATCCAATTTATCGCCCGCGCCGAACGGGCGTTTGAGGTGACGATGGAATTCATCACCGAGCGCAAGGCGTTCGGCAAACCGATTGGTACCTTCCAAAACTCTCGCTTCAAAATGGCGGCGATGCGCACCGAACTTGACGCAGCCTGGGCACTGGTAGACCACTGCGTGTTGGAGCATCTTGACGGCAAGCTGGGCGCGGAACTGGCGGCAGAGGCAAAGCTTTACACCTCAGAGATCGAAGGCCGCGTGGTGGATGAATGCCTGCAACTGCATGGCGGGGCCGGGTATATGGACGAATACGAAATCTCACGCCTGTATCGCGACGCAAGGATCAGCCGGATTTATGCAGGGACATCTGAGATCATGAAAGAAATCATCGGGCGGGGACTAGGCCTCGATGAACGGCGGGACAAATGAATGAGCGAAGTTCTTAAGATCGACATTGACGGGCCGGTGGCCACCTTCAAGATGAACCGGCCCAAGGCGCGGAATTCGTTTAGCGATGATCTGAAAGATGCGCTGCGCCATGATGTGGGGCGGATCAACGACAATGACGACGTAAAGGTCGTGATCCTGAAGGGGGAAGGGCAGGGGTTTTGTGCTGGTGCTGACCTGACCAGCGGAATGGACCCGATCAGCTTTCACCTCGACATTGATTATAAGCCGTTTCTGACGGGGATTGAGCGATCCGATAAGATCTGGATCGCGCAGGTGCATGGGGCGGCGGCTGGTGCCGGGGCAGGCCTCGCGATGACCTGCGATCTGATGACGATGTCGGAAGATGCGTTTCTTTACATGGCCTTTGCCGCGATTGCCTTGGTGCCCGATGGCGGGAACATCCACCACTTGCACCGGCATTTGGGATACAACAAGGCGCTTGAGGCGATATTGGAAGGCAAGCGTTTCACCGCGCAGGAATGTCTTGAGGCAGGCATCGCCAACAAGGTCGCCGCCACGCCAGAAGAGCTGGACGAAATGACCCTCACTTGGGCCAAAAAGCTGGCCGAGGGCGCTCCACTTGCCATCGTCGGCGCAAAACGTCTGCTGCGCAAGGCCCCGCACCTCAGCCTGGATGAGATGATCACCGAAGAAGGCTGGGAACAAGCCAAACTGTTGAAAACGGATGATTTCAAAGAAGGGGTGAAGGCATTCTTCGATAAACGCAAACCCGTCTGGCAAGGTAAGTAGTCCGTCCTGAACAAGGGTTTCAGATTGGCACGTTGGCGATCTGAGACGGCCCGACGAAGGCCGTTTCAGCGGTGGTGGTCTGTCGGAGCGAGGTGAGAGCCCGGATCAACCGGCACAAGATCTCCCTCAGGTGTCTCAGGATCATGCGAATGTTGTGACCGCAGCCGCAGAGCACGGCGAACAGAGCGTCGCCGTCGGTTCCTTTCAGGGTGCTTCGCGTCAGTCGACCGTCGTTCTTCATGTGCCCGATCATTGGTTCAATGGCGCTGCGCCGTCGCAGGAGTTTGGCGATCGTCCTGGTGACACCTCGCTTTGCGCCACTGATGAAAACCTTCACATTCTGCACGCCATGCCCGCGGTATCCGCGGTCGACAAAGGCCAACTCTGGCCTCAGGTCGGTCAGGATCTCGACCTGTTCCAGCGCCTCGTGCAGCGTGTGGCCGTCGTAAGGGTTACCCGGCAGCGCCCGCATCCCGACGACGAAGCCGCCCCGGTTGGTCGTGGCCACGCTGACCTTGGTTCCGAACTCGTACCTCTTGTGCGCCTTGCCCTTGGAGATGCAGTCCACCGCCGGTTCATGCAGGCTGTAGAGTTTCTTCTTGTCCTTCGGCTTCTGCGCCAACAGCCGGTTCACCAGCGCGATCATCCCCACCAGGCGCTCTCTCAGCGCCCCCTCCGGAACCTTACCCAGTTGCCTCTCGATGTCGCGCAGCACGCGGCCGGTGTAGCCCTTGAGCCGGCGCAACGCCTTGCGCATCCGCTTGAACTGGCGGGCATGGGCGTAGCGCCCAACCTGACCGGCCAGCCGAGGCCCAAGACGGTTGTAGTTCTGGCGCAGGACGATCCCGGCTTCGCGAGCCAGCCCGACCAGCTTGCGCCGCGCCGCCTCATACAGCCGGGCATCCGTCGGGTGGGCGATGTTCTTTTCCATCACCGTGGTATCGACCGTGACCTGCTTGAGATCGCTGCGCTTCACCACCCCGGCGCGTTTCCCGGCCTCGATCGTCTGGGTCAGCATCCATTCAACACCCTCCTCGCCGATCCGCTTGCGCCACCGGGTCAGGGATGAGGGATCAAGCGGCAGACGGTGCTGAAAGAACGTCTCGCCGCAGAAGTGCTGCCAATACGGGTTCTCGGCCCATCGTGCCACGACCGCCTCGTCCGAAAGTGCATAGGCATGTTGCAGGTAAAGGAGTCCGGCAACCAGGCGCGTCAACGTCGCCGGGCGACCGGTGTGGGACGGAAAGAACCCGGCCCATTCCCGCTCAAAGACCTCCCAGTCGATCAGGGGGGCAAGTTTCACCAGCTCGTGGCGCATGTCGATCATCTCGACCAGGCGGGCGCGCAGGAGATCGTCTTGTTCCGGGAGCGGCTTTCTCGGCTTCATATCACGGCTCGAAATTGCAGGGTTCCTGCCGGGATAATACAAAACCTTGCAGGCAGCACCCAGCAATATCACATCATTCTCAAGCAAAATCAGCCGGATAAAAGTTGTTCAGGGCGAACTAAGTAGTCGATCCTGAACAAAGGCTTTAGGCTCTGGTTTCACGGTGAACTGTCCCCCATTTCGACCGGACACCTTGATCAGGCCAAGGTGTCCGGTCGAAATGGGGGACAGTTCACCAACGCCGAAACGGGCACCACCACAGGCTTCCATCGCGACAACGCAGCTGTCCGAAGAATGCAAGAACCTTCTCAGCTTTTTTCGCAGCACCACACACCCGGAGGCGTCGGCCCCGTAGACCTGAAACACAGTCTTCGCCAGATCGAACCCGACCGTGATAATCTCCTACATGATCGCTCTCCCTTGTAGATCGTTGCAGACCCACCTTGGCACACAGATGCCGTCGGGGGGGCGGGCACAGCATCAGAGCCTTCGCAAAGGCAGATCGAAACGCCTTGGATATCAGACACCCTGCTCTCGCTGCACCTTGAATAGTTTCACAGAGATGAGCCCTGCAAAGAAGAAGCTCGAACTGAGCAGCATCAGGCCCATCGTGTCCTGCCCTGTGCTTTCCCGGAAGATGCCTAGGAGATAGGGCCCGAAAAAGCCACCGATATTGCCGAACGAATTGACGAAGGCAAGCGCGACAGCACTACGCACTCCCGAGAACTCGTGGGACGTGAATGTATATACCAGTGGCACCGCCGCCTGAATGCAGGAGCCCATACACAGCCCAACGAGGGCTATGATCGGATTGGATGTCAGGCTCGACAAAAGCATTCCGGTGCCGCAGAAGGCGAGGATAACGAGAAGCGCTTCGGCGCGGCGCCCGGAGCGCGAGGCGTAACGCGATGCGACGAGCAGGCTGACTGCCGCTACAGCCCAGGGTAGAGCCGACAGCAGGCCCGCCTGAACGTTGTCCAGACCCATCTTGAGCTTAATGATCTGGGGTGTCCAGTAGGTGACCGAGTAGAATCCCAGCATCATAAACACGTAGAGGATGGAAAACAGCCAGGTACGCGGATGCTGCAGTACCTCGCCGAAGACTCTCGGCCCGTGATCCACGCGATCTTCAGCCTTGCCGTCGCGGCGAAGCATGTCCTTGAGCGTGATCTTTTCTGCAGGCGTGAGGAACTTTGCATCATCGGGCGTGTTCGCCGTTCCGACCAGCCAGACGAGACCAAGGACGACAGCGAGGCCGCCCTCGATGATAAGCACCCACTGCCAGCCGTCAAATCCAAGCACGCCATGCATCTTCAAAAGTGAGGCCGTCAGCAGACTTCCGATCGCAAGCGATATCGGAATACCCAGCTGGAAAAGAGAATAGGCACGCGCCAACTGCCGTCCGGGCACAAACAGGCTGATATAGAATAGGATTCCCGGATAGAATCCCGCCTCTGCGACGCCGAGTAGGAAGCGCATGATGTAGAGCGAGGATGCGCCTTGCACCCAAGCGGTGCCCACGCAGATAGCCCCCCAGGTAATCATGATGCGCGCGATCCATATACGCGCACCCATCTTCTTCAGCGCATAGTTCGACGGAACCTCGAACAGAACATACCCGATGAAGAACAATCCAGATGCAAGACCGAACATGCTGGGCGTAAGGCCGAGCGGACCCGACATGTCAGGTCCTGCGATCGCGATGTTCGTGCGGTCAATGAAGGACGCGAACAGACCCAAAACTGCGATTGGAATGATCGCGCGCAGAACCTTGTTGACGATGAGGCGTTCCGATTGCTCGGAGGACGGCGCGTAGGCACTCCCCTCCTTGTTAATTTCTGACATAGACATGGTTTCCTCCTCTCGAAGATTTTAGGTGACCCCTCTCTGAACGGGCCGAATAGTGCTTGGTCGTTAATCCGACGAGCCGTGGACCTTCACGGTCGGTTCCAGCCCTGTCGCTCCGACGACGTCGGCCCACACTTCGAAGCCGTGCTGGAAGGCGACGATGCCCGCTTCGGGAAGCGCGATCTCGATCGCCTCGAGGATCTCTTCCGGTGAAACGCCGAGATCCAGCGCAACGCGGATATGGCCGGCGATCTGGCCGTGCGACGCGCGCAGCACCGTCAGGCTGTTGATGAAGATGAGCTCTTTTGTGGCCTTGCTGAGCCGACGCTGATCTGTATAGGCGGCAGCGACCAGAGTATTTGCGGCTTTCAGCACGGGCAGATCGGCATTGGCCATCAACTTGTGATACGGCAGAACGTAGCCTCGAGTGCGGGCAATGTTATTGATGTAGTCCTGCGCTTCGGTCTTCTCGGTCGTGCCATTGCTTTTGCTGATATCGGACATCCGGTGTCTCCTACTGGTTATCGGTCCCCGTCTGTTCGGACAGATTATCGAACAGACGGGGAAGGGTTGCAGCCCGGGCACGCTGGACATGCGATCGCGCAGCTCTCGAAGCTCCCGAGCCATCGCCCGCCAAGATGGCGTCGACAACGGCCTGGATCTCGGCAAGGCTGTTCTCGCGGCGCCCGGTATTGCCGAGAGAGATACGGCGAAGCTGGCTGATGCGCGTGTGCAGGCGCGAAAGTGCGTCCTTGAGTTCGCAGTTATTCGCACCTTCAAGCAAGGCTGAGTAGAAAAGGTCCTTGGCGGCGATCATCGTATTTACGTCGGCGGAGCGGAAAGCCGATTCAAGATTCTCGTTCGCGCGCCACAGGGCTTGCTTCTGAACTTCGGTCGCCTTGGTGGCGCACAGTTCCGCCGCAAGGGCTTCGAGCGCCATGCGGATCTCGAACAAGTCGACGACGCGCGAGTAACTGATAGTCGAGATGATCGCCCCCCGGTGCGGCTCCACGTCGAGGAAGCCCTCAACCTCGAGATGCCGGAGTGCTTCACGCACTGCCGTCCGGCTGACGTCGTATCTGTCGCACACGTCCTTTTCGCTCAGCCGCGTGCCCGGCTTGAGGTTGCCATCTGCGATCTCCGCCCGTAGCTGTGCGACGAGCCGAGACCTGACCGAGAGTGCGTCACTCGGAGGGGGCATCGATAGATAATCTCCAATATGTCATACGATATTTCGACAAGATTCGTATATTTATGTTGATTCTTCATAAATTAGAATTTTAAACAGTAAATTACAATATTTTTCATCATACAATACCATAATTATAGGTGTTATACCTCAGACTAACAGAAATTATACTGGTAAATTCAGTATCTTGTAGCTTATCTTCGGTTTTTTGTACCGTCATGTTGACCTTGTTCGTAATATTGTAATACAATAATATTCGATCCAAGCGGGCGGCAGATGGAGTCTTTCGCGATCAGATCATCTGGGAGGGCTGCCATGTCCGACACTGCTTTCAAATGGGCGCGCACTGGCGCAAAACCGATCAGTCTCATGTTGGTCGATGGGCCGAACATGCCGAACCTTGGTAACCGCAACAAACGGGTCTATGGGCCCATCTCGTCCATTGGTGCGCTACATGAATGGATGCGCGACAACTGCAAGGCGCTCGGCGTGGGCTTCCGTGCAATGACCTCGAACCACGAAGGCGACATTCTTGACGCGATCCACGAAAGTGCGCCCGAGGTGGACGGCTACATCCTGAACCCGGCGGGCCTGACCAAGACCGGCGAAGCGGTCCGTCATGCGCTGGAAGAAACCAAGAAGCCTTGGGTCGAGGTGCACTTCTCCAACATTTCCGCGCCACCGTGGTCGGGACGCGGTCTGCCGGGCGGGCCTTGGGAATCCAATTTTACCCGCTCCGCCACGGGGATGAGCATGGGGCTGCGCCACTACAGCTATCTGGGTGCACTGGTCGGCCTCGTGGCGGCGATCGACGACGACACTTTTCTAGGCAAGACCGAGGAAGACTGTGAGGATGTGGCAGCGACTTCTGGATGAGGGCGATTGGCTAACCCGCGCCACTGAAGATGCCGAGGCTCGGCTCGCTGGCCGCTGGACTAGGCTCTCCTTCGCTATCGTCTGCGACGGAGAGGAACATGTCTATGCTTACGACACCGGTCGTCTGTCGCGGTTCAACGGTGTAGCCGAAGTTGTCTTCGATGGCTCCCACGCCGCATGGGAGGCGTTCTTGCAACCAGTTCCCGAGGCACCCAACCACCATATCTTGGGGATGGAGCGGCGTCGCGACGACTTTGCTGTCCGCCACGGGCGCGAGGCCTTCGTGCGTCACTTGCGCCTTCTGACGCGACTTCTGGAGGTCGCTCGCCTGTCCCGAAATCCCAAGGTGACCCCATGATTGTGCCGGAACCCATCACAGGCCGCTACTATCCCATCAATATTGACGGCGTTTCGCACCGTATCTTCATTGAGGAGGCCGGGCAAGGAACGCCTGTCCTGTGCCTGCACACGGCCGGTGCGGATTCGCGTCAATATCGGCACTTCCAGACTGATCCCGAGATCCTAAAGGACTATCGCGTCATTGCCTTCGATTTGCCTTGGCACGGTCGGTCACTGCCGCCCGAGGGGTGGTGGGAACGCGAATATCTGCTGGGCATCGAGCGCTACACGGCAACAATCATGGCCGTGATCAATGCGCTGGAGTTGGACCGCCCCATAGTCCTGGGCTGCTCCATGGGCGGGTCGGTGGTACTGGAACTGGCCCGAACGTATGGTGGCCAATTGGGCGGTGTCATCGGCTTTTCGGGGGCGTCGAAGGTTGAAGGGCGGTTCCACGACTGGCCACTCGCGCCCGACGTGAACAGCAACCAAGTCGTCCCGACTTGGACCTCGGCACTAATGGCACCGCAAAGCCCACTCGCCTGCCGGAAGGAGGTTTGGTGGATCTACAGCCAAGGCGGCCCCGGCATCTATCGCGGCGACACGTACTTTTACAGTGACAGCTTTGACCTGCGAGGACGCGAAGCCGAGATCGACACCGGGGTCTGCCCCGTAGCGCTTCTGACTGGTGACTACGACTTCGCCTGCTCGGCCGAGGAGACGGAGGCCACGGTCTCCGCGATCCCAGGCGCGTGGGGCGGGCGGATGGCTGGCATTGGACACTTCCCGATCTCGGAGAACTACCCGCTCTGCAAAGAGTATTTCTCGCCGTATCTACAAAAGATGAACGCCCGGCGCAGCGCAATATAAGCCTTCGTCTTCCTCCATAGGGAAAGGCGCACGACTGCACGCAACGAGGAGGCTGTGGTGAATCCATAGCCAAACCAAATAATTATGGGCACCTTGATTTTTCACCCTCTTCCGCTGCTCCGGGCGAATTTGGCGGCGTGAAACCGGCAGGAAGCGGTTTGCTGGAGTGTTTGGCCGCGGAGTCAGGGACCGTTCCGCCCGGTCATGGCGGGCTTCGCTTTCGCGCGCACCAAGCCGCTGGTGCGCACCAGCGTTCCCCCCATGTCGTTGGTCTGCGCGCCGAAGATGTGCGCGACCCGCGCGCGCACGGTGGACTTGGTCCGGTTGCTTCCCTTGCCCTGTTCGGTCAGCGGCTTACCCCGTTTGCCATTTGCAATGGACGTGGCTCTTGCAGGCCACGGGCGCGCAGCTTGGCCTCCATTTCCTCGGAACGATATGCAGGCTCGGCCCAGACACCGGACCCGGTGTTGCCTTGCATCGGCAGATGATCCACCGCCTGGCTATCATGCAAGGCGGCATCGCTGACATGGTAGCGGTGTACCCGTTTGTGCTTTCGACCCACGTTCACCTGGTTTTTGTAGCCTTAGCGGGATTTCCCATGCTTTTTGGTCCAGCGCGCGTCAGTGTCCTTCTGCGACCGCCTGGCGGGCGTGTCGGCCCAGCCCTCCGGTGCTTCGCCGTTCTTGATTGCCGTTCTTGATTGCCTTGTGTTCATCTCGGGTATTGTGGTTGCGCGGCACCGGCACGATGGAGGCATCCAAAATCTGCCCACCCCGCGCGATGTAGCCTTGGCGTGCCAGATAGCCGTCGAACGGCTGGAACAGTGCCTCCACCATGCCCGCCTGCGCCAGCGCCTCGCGATATAGCCAGACGGTCTTGGCGTCAGGCACCCGATCCTCCAGTCCGAGGCCGAGGAAACGCATGAACGACAACCGATCGCGGACCTGATATTCGATCTGGTTGTCCGACAGGTTGTAAAGCGCACTCAGAACCAGCGTCTTGAACATCACGCTGACGTCCCAAGGCTTGCGCCCGGCGCGGGATTTGCGCTCGGCCTCCGACTTGCGCCAGACCCGTTCCAGCGTTGGACGAAACTCCTCCCACGCAACGATCGCGTCGATCTCCACCAGCGGGGCCCGCTTGGCGTCCAGGCTCGCGTAGCGGTCTGAAAGATCAAAGAAACCCATCTGCGCCATCGTCACAACCCGAGCTGAAAAAGTCCTTGGAACTCATACCGCAGCGGGTACGCCTAGGCAATTTTTCGAGGGGCCCCCTTGAGCTTTCGCAGCGCCTTGCGCATGCGGCGGACCTGCCGAGCGTGGGCATAGCGGCCCACTTGGGCCGCCAGCGGCGGTGAGAGGCGGTTGTAGGTCTGCCGCAAATCAATGCCGGCCTCCACCGCCAAGGCCACCAGATGGCGGCGGGCCTTCTCGTAGAGCCGGGCGTCCGTCGGATACGCGATATTCTTCTCCATCACCGTTGTATCGACCGCGACCCGCGACAGGCTGCCATTATCGACGGCGCCGGACTTGCGCCCGGCCTCGATCGTCTTGGTCACTCGATCGTTTTGCTCAGCAGCCATTCCACCCCGTCCTCGCCGATCCGCTTGCGCCAGCGCACCAGCGACGACGGGTTGATCGGAGGGTCGATCGGCGGGCGGTGCTGGAAGAACGTTTCATCCGTAAAGTACTGATAATACGTGTTTTCCACCCAGAGGGCGACCGCCGCCTCGTCGCAGAGCCGATAGGCATGTTGCAGATACATCAGCCCGGTCACCAGCCGCGGTGAGGTCGCCGGGCGGCCCTTGGACGAAGAGAAGAACCCGGCCCACTCGGCCTCGAAGAACGCCCAGTCGATCAGATCGGCAAGCTTCGCCAAGGCGTGGCGCATGTCGATCATGTCGACCAGGCGGGGGCGCAGGAGATCGTCTTGTTCCTCGGCGCGCGCACGGTGCTTCATCGCGGCTTCCAAATCTGCAAGGTTCTAAAGAAATCATACAAAACCTTGCAACCAAAGGCGGCAAAAACGTCGCATAAATCACAAAAAAGTCAATGGAGTTGACCTGCCCTATTTTTCAGTGCCGTCTAACCTTCCCGCCGAGAGCTCTCTCATTCTGATGTCGAGTCTGCTTAACCGCGAAGGAGCAGACGAATGCGAAAAGGCCGTTTCACCGAGGCTCGGATAATCGGGATGCTCAAGGAGCAAGAGGCCGGCCTGCCGACGGCAGATGTGTGCCGCAGGCATGGCCTCAGCCCGGCGACATTCTACAAGCTTAGCCAGGTATGGCGGCATGGAGGTCTCCGAGGCTGCCGGGCTGAAGGCGCTCGCAGACGAGAACGGCAAGCGAAAGCGGCTGTTGGCGCAGACCATGCTCGACACCACCGTCTTGAAGGATCTGCCGGGAAAGACCTGACGACATCGAGCAAGCGGCGGGAGGCGGTGCGCAAGGCGCAGCGGGATCACGCTATCTCGCTGCGCCGGGCCTGCCAACGTGTCGGTGTCGATCCCGGGACAGTCCGGCGCGACCGCCCGCCGGACTGCCCCGGGATCCGCGAGGAGATGAAGGATATCGCCGGGAAGCGCCGTCGGTTCGGCTCTCGTCGGATCGGCGTCCTGCTCAAACGCAAGGGCATGATCATGAACCACAAGAAGCTGTATCGGCTCTACCGGGAGGAAGGGCTGTCGGTGAAGCGACGACGCGGACGCAAGCGGGCCTGCGGGACACGCACACCGATGCCGGCGGCGGCGCATCAAGGGCGCGCGCTGGTCGCTCGACTTCCTGTCGGACAGCTTCGGCGCCTCGCGCAAGTTCCGTATCCTGGCCGTGATCGACGATTGCTACAAAGAGAAGCTGTGCCTGCTCGCCGATACCAGCATATCGGGCCCGCGTGTTGCCCGCGTGTTGCCCGCGAGCGGGATGCGCTGGTGCGGATCTACGGAAAGCCCGCTTGCATCGTCAGCGACTATAGCGCGACAATGTCCTATGTTGGGAATTTTTGGCTGATTTGGCATCAGGTCATTGTCATGCTGAAGCGTTCGAGCACGTTTGAATGTGTGTCAGTTCGGCCTTTTGGTCAACAACCTGTCTCTCCCATAACACACACAGAGTCCGCTTGTTGCGGCTCTCACCGTCCTCAAGACGAGATCTTCGGGTCGTTGAGCAGAAGGCCTGAACATTATCTGCGAGGTCGACGGCTCGCCTCTACGGCCCTTGCAGAGAAAGGTCCTTGTGCCGTCGATCATCCCTCAAGGAAGGGACGACAGGGTTCGCCGCGTTTGATGATCCCGTGCACGGTGCGGGCCATTTTTGCGGCGATTGCGGTATACGCCTTGCGGCGCACATGGGTGTTCTGCGGTGTTCTGCGGTGTTCTGCCGATCCTTGGCGATGTAACGCTCGAACGTGTCGCGGACGCTCTTGGTCTTTTGCATGATGGCCACCTGAGCAGCCATCCGGAGTGTCCGTCGCAATCGGGCGTTTGCGTATCTGGCGGGCGTTTGCGTATCTGGACCGTTTTGTCTGGCCGCGCAATGTGCCGGACTGGATGGTTGCGAGGTCCATCCCCCAGACCTTCAAGAGCAGACCTTCAAGACTTGGCGGTGATGCTGAAAGCGGCGCAGATCGCCGGCCTCCGCCGGAATGGTTGGCGCATTGATCGGTCCGGTCCCCGGGATGGACGTCAGCAATTGACAGTCGCCGTTGCTCTTGAGGAGATCGACGGTGCGGCCCTCGATCTCATTGCGTTGCGCAATCAGGCCGCGCCCTTCGGCCAGAACCGGTTTGAACATCCCCGCAGCATCGGAGACTGGCTTGATCGGCAGGCCTGCAGATGTCCTGGCTGTCTGGTAAATGTCTGCAAGAAAACGCTCTTTCGATACTTTGCGACCGACACCCTCCCGGGCGTCGGCAATGAACGCCGCTTGGCTCATGAATGAACGCCGCCTGGCTCATGGCTGAGACAAGGTGCGGTGACGGGTAACGTTCGAGGACAGCAAAGACCCCGTCGCTGCGTGACCTGCGATGAAACCGTTCAGCCTCGGGAAAATACAGCGGCAGGTCGTGCGTCAAGACCCGGTGCCAAAGCTCGGTCTTCGGGCGGGAAACGATGTCGTGTGTCTTGGACAGCTCCTGAAGATCGTTGGTCCCGCAGAGCATTGGGTCGTGATAGACCTGCTCATTCCCGATCTGCATCATGTGCACGATAAGGCAGACCTGGATCGCGCTCTCCGGGAAGGTCTCAGGATGGCCACGCTTGCCGACCGTCCTGGTGCGCCAGCTCATGCCGCGATCAAACCGGACCGAGCGCGACCCCCGGCGTCGGAGCGATGCGTTACAGGCCGACCCGTTGGGCGTACGAGAGCGGGTGGGAGATGGCGGCGGCATGCGCATCAGCCAACAGACAGGATTCGAAGGGTGAAGCCGCATCACCGATATGGGTAACAACGCCGAGCGGTTCCGAACGTTTCGTGACAATAATGGTTGGCCCGGCCGCCAGATAGGGGTTGATATTGGCAACCTCCCTTGCATTCGTCGCACCGTTGCCGTTGGGGATGAACAACCGCCGTATCTTGCCCGCATGGTTTGACAGTCCGACGATGACCACCGTCACCCCGGCATTGTGGCTGGCGAGATTTGCCCATTTGAAACTGGTGTGGGCGAAGGTGATTTCATGGCCGCTCTCGAGAATCAGCGGCCACAGAATCGGTACCTGTTGGCCCTGACAGATCGAATTGGTGGTCACGAAGGCGCAAACCGTCGGCGTGTGCAGGCCATAATCGGCGGCTTTCATCATCCAGCCCGCAACATAGTCAAGCGATTTCCAGTTCTTCGTGCGACCATCAAAAATGCGCCCGAGATCCTCTTTCTGTTCTTTCGTTTGCCAGGTCGAGCCGACATAGGGCGGGTTGCCGCAAATATAGGTCTCGCCACCCTCATTGTCGAAATCAATCTGCGCCTGATCGAGGGGCGTGTGAAACAGGTCGTCGGCCCGGTGCATCACCTCTGTCCCTGTGGGCGGACAAATGCTCAGCCAGTCGAGTCGCAGCGCATTGCCGTGCGTGATCCAGTTTTGCGCATCGAGCGGCAGGAAATCGCGCAGCGCCTCCTTTTGTCCGCGATGGAGCACATCACACTGATATTCCGCGATGATCAGCGCCAGCCGCGCGATCTCGGCGGCAAAGTCGCGCAATTCGATACCGCGGAAGTTGGTCAGCGGGATTTCCGTCCGGCGGTGTACCTCACCGATGTTGTTGCCCATATAGGTGATGCGGCTTCACCCTTCGAGTCCTGTCTGTTGGCTGATGCGCCTGCCGTTGCCATCTCCCACCCGCTCTCGTAGGACCAACCGGGCGGCCTGTAACGCATCGCCATGACGCCGGGGGTCGCGCGCGGTCCGGTTTGATCGCGGCATGAGCTGGCGCGCCAGGACGGTCGGCAAGCGTGGCCATCCTGAGACCTTCCCATCCTGAGACCTTCCGGAGAGTGCGATCCAGTTTTGCCTTACCATGCAGGCCCGTATCGCGGTGGACACAGCGACCGGCGATGTCCGGGGCGTCGCGTCCCCTTCGAGCCGCCAGGGGACAGCCCTCTGCTGCCGGAGGGACTGTCGCAAATCCTCTGCTGCCGGAGTGATGGCAAAGAGATCGCCACCGTCACGGCGGATGGCGCCCATGACACGCGCCTGTGACACGCCGCGATCATCGAACGCGGCGCTGATGCGGTGATACCCGTCCGCCGCAACGGGCGTGCCTGCAAAGAAGGCCGCCCGGCGGCGATCGCCCGGAACGAAACCCAACGAACTCCAACGAAATCCAGCGAAATCCTGCGTGCCACGCACCATCCGGGCCGGGCGCTGTGGACGCGATGGGCCCGTCACGTCCGAAGCCGGATCGAGGCCCGGATGAACGGCCGCAAGGCTTTCGGGGAGCGGATCATGTCACGAGACCCCGACCGCCAGCGTGCCGAAATCCGGATCCGCATGGCCATCATCAACCGCGTCAACACACTCGGCACCACACTCGCCGCCGCCGGGATCAAGGCCGTCGCCTGAAACCAACCGGGACAGGGCAACTCTTGCTTATGCCGAATGAGCGCAACAACGCCTCGGCGCAGGAAAAATGGCGAAAGCTGGATGGTGCCAATCGGCTGCCCGAGATCGTCCAGGGGATTGCCTTCAAGGACGGCATCAAGCAACTTCAAGACGCCGCCTGATCACGCCGTCACCAACTTTTGGGCATAGCTCTCCAAGATGCGGATTGACCGCCACTCACATCGAGGATGCCGAAGATTACGCCTCCGCGACATCCGCCTGTTCCTTGGTCTTTGATCGCAACATCGCTCGGTGCAGGGACTGAACGGCCATTCTGCGCTTGACGGCTTAACGCGATCCACCTAGAGGTCTGGATATGCTAATGGGCCTGTAGCTCAACTGGTTAGAGCAGGGCGCTCATAACGCCTTGGTTGCGGGTTCAAGTCCTGCCGGGCCTACCATTTTGAAATATAAACAATTTATTATAGAGAGAATTGGAAATTTGAAACCTAAGGAGCGGTCGTAAAGCTTTGGTCAACCACTACCGGCTCGGGACGCTGCGCGGCATGATCCGTGCCCACAAACGCGGCAACCTCAATCTCATCGGCAGCGTGATCGGTTTGCAGCGACGGCGGGGATACTAGAATGCCAGGATCAGCGGTTTCCGTGATCTGTGCGCGTCGGATTGCAGCCATACATCCGAGGTCAGTACCGTCCTTGCCGAGCGCGATGATCGTGCCGACGTGAAAGCCGACGTGAGAAGAGACCCTTTCCACGACAGAGGGTCGGCACCTCGTGGCCCCGACCCTCTTGGAGAACAGCGCATGACGCTTTCACCTTCCACGACCATCGGCATCCCTGCCTGTATCGCACCCTGTCAATAGGCGTTGTTTCGCTCATTCGGCATAAGCAAGAGTTGCCCTGTCCCGGTTGGTTTCAGGCGACGGCCTCGATCCCGGCGGCGGCGAGTGTGTTGACGCGGTTCATGATGGCAATGCGGATCCGGAGTTCGGCACGCTGGCGGTCGCCGCCGGGTGATCTCTTCGCCGTCACTCCGGCAGCAGAGGGCTGTCCCCCTGGCGGCTCGAAGGGAACGCGACACCCCGGACATCGCCGGTCGCTGTGTCCACCGCGATACGGGCCTGCCCCTGCCGCGGGCAGAGCGTCGAACAATCCGGCACGGGCGCACGGGCCAGTCCAGACCGGCCCTCTCCAACAGGCTGGCGACCAGACCCGCTGTCTGCCGCAACGGCAGGCCGAACAGGACCTGCAGGGTAAGGCAGACCTGGATCGCACTCTCCGGGAAGGGCCCAGGATGGGAAGGTCTCAGGATGGCCACGCTTGCCGCCCGTCCTGGCGCGCCAGCTCATGCCGGGATCAAACCGGACCGCGCGCGCCCACCGGCGTCATGGCGATGCGTTACAGGCCGCCCCGTTGGGCGTACGAGAGCGGGTGGGAGATGGCAACGGCAGGCGCATCAGCCAACAGACAGGATTCGCAAGGATGAAGCCGCATCACCTATATGGGCAACAACGCCCCGTCGCCTGAAACCAACTGGGACAGGGCAAGTCTTGCTTATGCCGAATGAGCGCAACAACGCCCTCTTAACGCATGTTGATCTCCCCCAACCATTGCCACGCCGAGCGATTGGGACCAAGATGAAAAAGAGGGTCAGCGCAGGCCGATTTCGGCCAGGGCTTGAGCCAGATCGTGCGGCAGGGCCTCTTCGCGGGCGCGGCCTTGCGGTAGATCACGGGGGGCGTCTTCGGGTTTGAGGTAGCGCCAGCCCTGGAACGGACGGCGGGCGGCCCCTTCGGTGCGCACGACGTTCGGGTCGAGCATGATCGCGCAGCGGGTAATGCCATCGGCGCCGATCTCTTCCTCAAGGCCGGTCACCTTTTGCCGGGCAAGAATGACGCCTTTGAACACCCAGTAGAGAGAGCCGCCATTCAGGATGTCCTGCGCCCTTTTGGGCCACATCCGTGTGACGTGCATCGCCGGTCCCGTTCCATAACGTCGGGCCTGCCACGCAATCAGGTCCTCTACGTTTTCCGCGCCGACACACAGTTTCAGCAGATTTACCATATCGACCATGTTACCCCCGTTGCCCTTCATCATACGTCGTCAAGATCGCTTCGCAACGCACTGACCCCGGTGGCCCGGATGCGCAATCGCGCAGGCATTAATCGCGCAGGCATTGTTGCCGACCTGACGCTTGAGGCGTGCCTTTGCCCGCTGAGGTGGCGCGCAGGGCTGCGTTGCTTGACCTCCGGCACGGTCCGCGTCAAGACTGAATTCTCAGGATAAGCAGTTCGGGAGAGTCGCATGAAACGATCGCGCGTCAATCGGATCATGGCCGAGGCGGAAGAGATGATGGCCGAGTTCGGCTTTCACCTGCCGCCCTTCGCCTGGTGGAGCCCCGATGAGTTCCGCGCCCGTCTGCCACTGGCACAGCGAATCGTCGAGGCGGGCATGGGCTGGGACATCACCGATTACGGGCAGGGCGATTTCGACAGCCTGGGCCTGTTCCTGTTCACCTTGCGCAACGGCGACCTGCGTGATTTGCGGCGAGGCAGCGGGATGGCCTATGCCGAGAAACTGCTGATTTCGCGCCGTGACCAGATCAGCCCGATGCACACTCATGTGATCAAGGCCGAGGATATCATCAATCGCGGTGGCGCGACGCTGGCGGTGGAACTGTTCGGCTCCGACGCCAAAGGCGGTTTTGACGGTGATGCGGGGGGGATCGTGATGTGCGACGGGATCCCGCGCCCCTTTCGCCCTGGCGAGACCCTGCATCTGCGCCCGGGCGAAAGCGTGACCCTGCGTCCCGGCGATTGGCATGCCTTCTGGGGTGAGGGCGGGGATGTGCTGATCGGAGAGGTCTCGACCGTCAATGACGATCGCAGCGACAATATTTTTCGCGACCCGATCGGTCGGTTCTCCCGGATCGAGGAAGATGAGCCACCGCGTCACCTCCTGGTCAGTGACTATGAGGCGTTTCCGGATTGACGACAGGTTGTTGCGTGGCAGACTCTGCCACGACCCGTTTCAAACCCGCCTTGCTGGCGTGATCTGCAATATCTGCAATTGCCCAGGCGTCGAATTACGGCCCCCGGGTGTTGGGCGCGCAGGCGTGTCGCCGCATCGGGAAGGGGCGACGGGTCATCCTTCGCGGGCGGGCGATGCGCGTCTTGTCGCGCCTGCGACTCATTCCACGGTCACCGATTTGGCGAGGTTTCGGGGCTGATCGACATCCGTGCCTTTTGCAACCGCAGTGTGATAAGCCAGAAGTTGTGCCGCAACCGCATAGAGGATCGGTGCGAAAGGCTCGGCGATTTCCGGCAGTTGCAACCGCGCCCATACATGCTTGCCCGCACGTTCAAGCCCCTTGGCATCCGAGGCGAGCAGCACCATGCCGTGCCGCGCCATCACCTCCTGCATATTCGAGGCGGTCTTGTCGAAGAGACGGTCGAACGGGGCCATGACGATTACCGGAACGGAGCGGTCGATCAGGGCGATCGGCCCGTGCTTGAGTTCACCCGATGCATAACCTTCGGCGTGTATATAGCTGATTTCCTTGAGTTTCAACGCACCTTCCAGAGCGAGCGGACAGAGCGGCCCCCGCCCGAGAAACAAGATATCCTGTGCCTCGGCCAGCCTTTGCGACAGACACGCGATCGGCTCCGACAGCGACAGCGCCTGGTTGAGCAGCCCCGGCAGCGTGCGCAGTACGTCGCAATGGCCTTGCAATGTCGGCCGGTCCAGTTCTTCGCGGTCGCGCCCGGCCTTGAGCGCCATCACCGCCAGCACCAGAAGCTGCGCGGTGAACGCCTTGGTCGAGGCCACCCCGATCTCGACACCTGCGAGGATCGGCAAGGTGATATCGGCTTCGCGCGCAATCGACGCGGAGGGCACGTTCACCACCGCCACCGTCCGGGCCACCTTGCCTCGGCAATGGCGCAGGGCGGCCAGCGTATCGGCGGTCTCGCCCGACTGGCTGACGAAGATCGCGAGCGTGCGCAGGCTCAGCGGCGGTTGGCGATAGCGAAACTCCGAAGCCACATCGGTTTCGACGGGGATCCGCGCGAATTGCTCGAACCAGTATTTCGCAACCGAGCAGGCATGATGCGCCGTTCCGCATGCAATCAGAAGAACCCGATCGATATTCGAAAACGCAAGCTCTTCGGGCATTTTCAGCCCGCTGTCCGACAGGTAATGCTGCAAGGCATCGGCGATCACCACCGGTTGTTCGGCGATCTCCTTGATCATGAAGTGCTTGTAACCGGCCTTCTCGACCCGGGTCTGGCCGGGGTCGATGCGCTGTTCGTCGCGTCTGGCGCGTTGGCCCGTCGCGTTGAAGATCGCGGCACCCTTGCGGGTGATGATGGCATGATCGCCCTCTTCGAGATAGGTGATCCGGTCGGTCATCGGTGCGAGCGCGATCGCGTCGGAGCCCACGAACATCTCGCCATTGCCATGCCCGATTGCCAGTGGCGAGCCTTTGCGCGCGGCAACCATCAGGTCATCCTCGCCCTCGAACAGCCACAGCAGCGCGAAGGCCCCCTCCAGCCTGCCCAATGTCGCGATCGCGGCCTCGGCCGGTTCCAGGCCGCGATCCATCATCAGGCGGGTCATCAGGGCGACGGTTTCCGTGTCGGTTTCGGTTTCGGGATCAAGGCCCGCCGCAGCCACTTCCTCGCGCAACGCAGCGTAATTCTCGATGATTCCGTTATGCACGACAGCGACGGGGCCGGAGCGGTGCGGGTGGGCGTTGCCGGTGCTCGCCGCGCCATGCGTCGCCCAGCGGGTATGGCCGATCCCGGATTTTCCCGGCAGCGGTTCGTGAACCAGCAGATCGGAGAGGTTCACCAGCTTGCCAACCGCCCGGCGACGCGCAAGCCTGCCGTCATGGACCGTCGCGATCCCGGCGCTGTCATAGCCGCGATATTCCAGCCGCTTGAGGCTTTCCACCAGCAGAGGGGATGCCTCGTGATGTCCCAGAACCCCGACAATGCCACACATTCAAATGCCTTTCTTCATGCGCCGTTCCTTTTCTGCGCGCAATCTGGCGAACAGTTTTGCGGCCAGGCCGGAACGGTTGACCTGTCTGGCCCGCCCCAGCGCAATCGCTTCGGCGGGAACGTTTTGCGTGATGACCGAACCGGAGCCGGTCAGCGCACCATCCCCGACCTCGACCGGGGCGACCAGCATCGTGTCCGAGCCGATGAACGCATTCGCGCCGACCCTGGTGCGATGCTTCATCACGCCATCATAATTGCAGGTCACGGTGCCCGCGCCGATATTCGCATGTGCACCGATCTCGGCATCGCCAAGATAGGAAAGGTGCCCGACCTTGACCCCTTCGGCAAGGGTTGCGTTCTTCACCTCGACAAAATTGCCGACATGGACGTCCTCGGCCAGGTCCGCACCGGGGCGGAGGCGGGCAAAGGGGCCGATCGTGGCCCCGCGCGCGATGTGGCATCCTTCAAGGTGGCAGAACGCCTCGATCACCGCGCCGGATTCGATCGTGACGCCGGGGCCGAACACCACGTTGGGGCCGATCACCACATCGCGGCCCAGACAGGTGTCGAGCGCGAAATGGACGGTGCCCGGATCGACCATGGTGACACCGTTCTGCTGCGCTCCGGCGCGGGCGCGGGCCTGGAACAGCGCCTCGGCACTGGCCAGTTCCGCGCGGGTGTTCACCCCCAGCGTCTCGGCCTCGTCACAGATCACGACGGCCGCCGAAAGCCCCCTGGCGCGGGCCACGCCGACAATATCGGTCAGGTAGTATTCGCCTGCCCCATTGTCATTCGACAGGCCCTGAACCAGTTCGGCCAGCAGTCGTGAGTTACACGCTATAACACCAGAGTTACAAAGTGTTATGGTGCGTTCTTTATCTGAGGCATCCTGGAATTCGACGATTCTTTCAAGGGTGTCACCGGTGACCACGAGCCGCCCGTAGCGGCCCGGATCGGCAGCCTCGAATCCCAGCACCGTCACATCGGCGGGCGAGGCCGCCATCGCCTCCAGCGTCCCGGGACGGATGAAGGGCGTATCGCCATAAAGCACGATGACCTGGCCGTCGAACCCGTCGAGCGTGGGCAGAGCCTGCGCCACCGCGTGACCGGTGCCCAGTCGTTCCTGCTGCAAGACGATCTCGGCCCCGGGATCAAGCCTGGCCACCGCCGTCTTCACCAGATCGGCTCCATCACCTGCGACCACCACCACTTTTTCGGGTTCCAGTGCACGGGCCGAGGCAAGCGCATGGCCCAACAGCGGTGCGCGGCCGATCTGATGCAGCACCTTGGGAAGCCCGGAATTCATGCGGGTGCCTTGTCCCGCGGCGAGCGTGATCAGCGCGATTGCCATTGGTCATGCCTTTACTTCTGCCCGGCTCCGTTTTACCCATTGCTCCCACTGCCGCAAGGGGCCCGGGCCTCACGCTTCGTTTCATTGTGTTACCAGCATCGTGTTACCGGCATCAGGAGGCAGCGACAGGGAGCAGCGCGCATGGTGGTTCTGGATCTGAAAGAGATGACGCCCGATCCCCATGACGATCTGCCAGGACCGGCCGCGCGCCTGCTATCCGCATGATTGCGCGCCACGGCCATGCCACCGCCTTCGTCCTGATCGCGGTGTTTCTCGATGTGGTGGGGCTGGGCCTGATCACGCCGGTCCTGCCTGAACTGATCGCGCAGCTGGGCCATGTCGGCCTGGCCGAGGCGTCCAGGATTGGCGGCTGGATGATTGCCGCCTTCTCGCTGGCGCAGTTTCTGTTCGCACCGCTGATGGGCAACCTGTCGGACCGGTTCGGACGCAGGCCGCTGCTGTTCCTGGCGATCGGGGGGCTCGGGGCGGATTACCTGTTTCATGCGCTCGCTCCGACGCTGGGCTGGCTGTTCGTCGGGCGCATTCTGGCAGGGATCTGCGGCTCTTCCTACGTGATCGGGAATGCCTTCATTGCCGATGTCTCCGCGCCCGAGGATCGTGCCCGCGCCTTCGGCATGATGGAGGCGGCTTTCGGTTTCGGCTTCATCATGGGGCCCGCGATCGGCGGTTTTCTGGGCGAGCTTGGCCCGCGTGTTCCGTTCTACGCGGCGGCGGCAGTTTCCGGGCTGAACCTGATCTACGGGCTGCTGGTTCTGCCCGAGACATTGCGCGCGGATCGCCGCCGTCCGCTCAACTGGCGTGCCTGCAACCCGCTGGGCACGCTTGTCGTGTTCCGGCGCTATCCCGGCGTGCTGCCACTGGGCGCGGTGCTGGCGCTCTATTTCTTCGGCTTGTCGGTCTATCCGACGATCTGGCCCTATTGGGGGATGGCGAAATTCGGCTGGTCCGAGACGATCATCGGCCTGTCCCTGGCGGCCTATGGTCTGGTCGCGGCCAGCGTGCAGGGCGGTCTGAGCGGTCCGCTTGCGCGCCGCTTCGGCGAGGCGCGTGTGGCCGGGTTCGCGCTGGCAGTGGGGGCGGCAGAGGCCGTCGCGTTCGCGTTGTCGAACAGTCTGGCCATGGTCATGATCGCAATCCTCGCGGGCGGGATCGGTGGGCTGGTATACCCGATGATGACCGCGCTGATGTCGCGCGCCGTGCCGGATGACGAACAGGGCGCGTTGCAGGGCGGGATCTCATCGGTGATGAACCTTGCCATGCTGGTAGGCACGCTGGTCTTCGCGCAGGTGTTCGGTCTGTTTCTGGCCGCGCCCGCGCCGTTTCGCACGCCGGATATGGTCTTCTGGATGGCGGGCGCTATCCTGCTGGGGGCGCTGGTGCTTTACCGGCGTGCAAGACAGGGGTGAGACAAGACAGGGGTGAGCGATGGAGGAACGGTTTGGCGGCAATTTCACCCAGCAAGAGCCGATTCCCGAAGCGGCGATCGCGGCGGCGGTCGAGGTCATGCGATCCGGCCGTCTGCATCGCTACAACATGCTGCCCGGAGAGGCTGGCGAGGTCGCGCTGCTGGAGCAGGAATTTGCCGCATCTGTGGGCGCGAAATACTGTCTTGCCGTTGCCTCGGGGGGGTATGCGCTGGGATGTGCCCTGCGCGCGGTCGGGATCGCGCCCGGTGAGGCGGTCCTGAGCAATGGTTTCACGCTCGCCCCGGTGCCCGGTGCCATTGCCGCAGCAGGCGGCGCGCCGGTTTTCGTCGAGGTTACCGAGGATCTGACCCTTGATCTCGACGATCTGGAGGCGAAGGCCGATCAGGCCCGTATCCTGATGGTGTCGCACATGCGTGGCCATCTTTGTGACATGGACCGGCTGATGGAGATCGCCCGCGCCCATGATCTGAAGGTGATCGAGGATTGCGCCCATACGATGGGGGCGAGTTGGGCGGGCACACCCTCGGGGCGCCATGGTGTGATCGGCTGCTATTCGACCCAGACCTACAAGCACATGAATTCGGGCGAGGGCGGGCTGATCGTCACCGATGATGCTGACCTGGCGGCGAAGATGGTGCTGCTGTCGGGCAGTTACATGCTGTATGACCGTCATCTGGCAGCACCCGGGCCGGGCATGTTCGAACAGTTGAAATACGAGACGCCGAATGTGTCGGGGCGCATGGATCATCTGCGTGCGGCGATCCTGCGGCCGCAGATCCCGACATTGCCCGACCGGGTGGCGCGCTGGAATGCGCTCTATCGCGCGCTGGAGACGGGTCTGGACGGAACCGCAGGCCTGGCCCTGATCCGCCGCCCGGCAGCCGAAGCCCATGTCGGTTCCTCCTTCCAGTTCCGCCTGCCGGGCCGCTCGGCGTCCGGAATGGCCCACTATGTCGCGCGCTGTGCTGCGCGCGGGGTCGAGTTGAAATGGTTTGGCGCGGATGAACCGGCGGGTTTCACCTCGCGTCACGACAGCTGGCGCTATGCCCGGGCGCAGGCGTTGCCGCAGACAGACCGCATCCTCGCGACCCTGCTGGATCTGCGCCTGCCGCTGACCTTCTCGGATGCGGACGCGGCCCAGATCGCCCGCATCCTGAGGGCCGAGGCGCTGGTCTGATACCGGGGTGGGGAGCGCTTCTCCCCTGAACGCCGAAACTGCCAAACCATGTGATCGCTAACAGCCGGGCAAAGGGGAATATCCCCCGCCGGGGCGACGATCAGACCTTGAGCGCCGGGATGATCTGCTTCTTCCGGCTCATCACCCCGGGCAGGGTGACCGTATCCCCCGAGACGGTGCAGTCGAAGGAGGCTTCGGCAATCATCTTGACGGTGGTGTTCGGGATCAGCAGCGTCGCTTCTTGGTTCAGGATATCGACGACGAAGAGGAGCAGTTCGTTCGCGCCATCCGCAGCGGCAACGCCCGGCATCGCCGCCATCAGCGCATCCTTGCGCTCAAGCACCGTCTTCGGCGCTGTGGTTTCGAGCACCGAGACCCGAAGATCGGTCGAGCCGACGGTGTATTGCTTCGAATCCATCCGCAGCAGTTCCGCCTCGGAGAAGGCCGAAACGTCGGATTTCGCCTCGAACATCGCGGTTGCGAGCTCACGGGTATCGACGTCCAGATCCGATGCCAGCGCATCGCAGACGGCGCGATCGTGATCGGTCGTGGTGGGCGAGCGGAATTCCAGCGTGTCGGAAAGGATGCAGGACAGCATCGCACCCTTGATACCGCGGGGAGCCTTGGCAATATCGTCGCCCATCAGGTCATGAATGATGGTCGCCGTGCAGGCAAACGGGCGGATCGTGATGTCGATCGGAGCCCTGGTTTCCAGCCCGCCAACCAGTTTGTGGTGATCAATGATCTGGGTAATGTCGGCACCATTGATCCCTGCGGGCAACTCGGCCGGGTTGTTGGTATCGACGATGACGACCTTTTCGCCTTCGCGCACGTCCGAGATGATTTCGGGCGTCTCAAGCCCCCAACGCTTGATCACGAAGGCGGATTCGGTATTGGGCTCACCCAGCAGGCAGGGCGTGGCCGGGATGCCTTTCACCTCGCTCAGATACCAGGCCCAGGCAATGGGTGAGCCGGTGGAATCGGTATCGGGGGCCTTGTGGCCGAAAACCTTGGTGGTCATGGGGTTCCTTCGGAATATCTCAATTCGTGCGCCTTATAATCTTTCGCACCGGGCATGTCACGACTTTGCAGGCGCACGATGCCCGGATTTTCTGAACCTTGGGCAGAAGAACCTTGGGCAGAAAACGCATGTCGGGCACCCCTGGCCCGCAGATCGCTCCGGTCCGAAGATCGCAACGCCTTGAGATCACAAGGCCCTGGCCGTTGCAGCAGCGCCAGCATGGGGGAGACCGGCAGAGCAGGGACAGGCAGCAGGGACAGTCACAGGGGCGGCGAATGGGGAATTTCGGTATCGCATCATTGTCATTGTCATGGTTTCACACGGCCACACCCAGCCCCCGCCGCCTGGCCGCAAAACGCCGCTCTGCACCACCACCGCTCGCTTGCCGCATCGCAGCGTGATTTTTTTCCGGTGGAGGGTGTTGACAGTGGCGGGGAGCAATGACTAACTCCCGCCTCGTTAGCACTCGGCAGACTCGAGTGCTAAGATCTTTCAGACCTGGAACCTTAGGGAGTAACCCAGATGGCATTCAAACCGCTTCATGACCGTGTGCTGGTCAAACGCGTTGAAAGCGACGAAAAAACCAAGGGCGGCCTGATCATCCCCGACAGCGCCAAGGAAAAGCCCGCCGAGGGCGAGGTTGTCGCGGTTGGCGATGGCGCACGCAAGGATTCGGGCGAGTTGATCGCGCCGGCGGTGAAGGCGGGCGACCGCGTTCTGTTCGGCAAGTGGTCGGGCACCGAAGTCACGATCGACGGCGAGGAGCTGCTGATCATGAAGGAAAGCGACATCATGGGCATCATCGCGTAAGCCCCGGCTTGCGCACGATTCCCTGATTTCCCAACGAATACTCAAGTCAAGGAGCCAACAGACATGGCAGCCAAGGACATCAAATTCTCCACCGACGCGCGCGACCGGATGCTCAAGGGCGTCAACATTCTCGCTGACGCGGTGAAGGTGACGCTGGGTCCGAAAGGTCGTAACGTCGTGATCGAAAAGTCGTTCGGTGCCCCGCGCATCACCAAGGACGGTGTTTCGGTCACCAAGGAAATCGAGCTGACCGACAAGTTCGAGAACATGGGCGCGCAAATGGTGAAAGAGGTTGCCTCGCGCACCAATGACGAGGCTGGAGACGGCACCACCACCGCGACCGTTCTCGCCCAGGCGATCGTCAAGGACGGCCTGAAATCGGTGGCTGCGGGCCTCAACCCGATGGACCTCAAGCGCGGCATCGATCTCGCGACCACCAAGGTCGTCGCAAACATCAAGTCCGCCGCACGCCCGGTTGCAGACCAGGACGAAGTTGCCCAGGTCGGCACGATCTCGGCCAACGGCGAGGAAACCATCGGCCGCTTCATCGCTGACGCGATGCAGAAGGTCGGCAACGAGGGTGTCATCACCGTCGAAGAAAACAAGGGCATGGAAACCGAAGTTGAAGTCGTCGAAGGGATGCAGTTCGACCGCGGTTACCTGTCGCCCTACTTCGTGACCAATCCCGACAAGATGGTCTCAGAACTGGAAGACTGCATGATCCTGCTGCACGAGAAGAAACTCTCGTCGCTGCAACCGATGGTTCCGCTGCTGGAATCGGTGATCCAGTCGAGCAAGCCGCTGCTGATCATTGCCGAAGACGTGGAAGGCGAAGCGCTGGCAACCCTCGTGGTCAACAAGCTGCGCGGTGGGCTGAAGATCGCTGCCGTCAAGGCACCGGGATTCGGTGATCGTCGCAAGGCCATGCTGCAGGACATCGCGATCCTCACCGGCGGTCAGGTGATTTCGGAAGATCTCGGCATGAAGCTCGAGAACGTGACCATGGACATGCTTGGCACCGCCAAGAAAGTTCAGATCAGCAAGGAAAACACCACCATCGTTGACGGTTCGGGCGACAAGGCCGAGATCGAATCCCGCGTGGCCCAGATCCGCACCCAGATCGAGGAAACCACCTCGGATTACGACCGTGAAAAGCTGCAGGAGCGCGTTGCGAAACTTGCCGGCGGTGTTGCGGTCATCCGCGTTGGCGGCATGACCGAGGTTGAGGTGAAAGAGCGCAAGGACCGCGTGGAAGACGCTCTGAACGCGACCCGCGCGGCGGTTCAGGAAGGCATCGTTGTCGGCGGTGGCGTGGCTCTGGTTCAGGGTGGCAAGGCGCTGGCCGAACTGAAAGGCGCCAATGGTGACCAGGAAGCCGGTATCTTGATCGTCAAGCGCGCGCTTGAAGCTCCGCTGCGTCAGATTGCCGAGAACGCTGGCGTCGATGGCGCCGTTGTCGCGGGCAAGATCCGCGAATCGAACGACCTGAACTTCGGCTTCAACGCACAGACCGAAGAATATGGTGACTTGTTCAAGTTCGGCGTGATCGACCCGGCCAAGGTGACCCGCACCGCTTTGGAAGACGCGGCCTCGATTGCTGGCCTGCTGATCACCACCGAAGCGATGGTTGCCGAGAAACCCGAACCGAAGCCGGCGGGCGGCGGTGCACCCGACATGGGCGGCATGGGTGGCATGGGCGGCATGATGTAATCATCCCGCGTCCCATCCGGGAACATCGAAAGGGTGCCCCTGCGGGGTACCCCAGACTGCTGACAAAGTCCTCGCCTTTGGCGGGGACTTTTGATTGAATGGGGTATGTTGAGACAGCCATCCCCGCCGCATTCCCTGGAAATTACAGATGTCAAATGGCAATGTCTGCTCGCCGCGACCGCCCGGAATATCAAGAAAATCGCAATGGTGATGGCTATGTAGGGCAGACCTTGCTCAGCATGAGAGGCCGTGGCCCATGCACCCCTCAAATCGCAACCCCAAAATCCGCGATTTTGAACGCATCAGACAAGCGAAAGCCCCGCCAGAATAACGGGGGTTGTCAGCAGTCCGGGGCCACCCGATTCGGGCAGCCTGTCACAGGTCGGGTCCTGTGCCGATCAGCGTTGATCGTTGTCATCCTCCTCGCCGCTGCCGGGCAGGTTGAAGAAGCTTTCGGCGTCAGAGAAATCCTTGTGCTCTTCGTTTTCTTCTCCCTTGCTGGCCGAGAGCGAGAAATTCTCGAGACCCGCGATCGCGGTCGGCAGGCGCGGCTCGTCCGACATGCCCAACGACTGCTCGGTCGAAACCAGCTTGCGACGTTCGTCATCACTCATCACGCTCTCGGTCGCTGCCTTCCTGGCGGCTTTCTGCACCTCGGCGTCCAGATCGGACTGGCGACACAGCCCCAGGGCAACCGGGTCGATCGGAACCATGTGCTGGATATTCCAGTGGGTGCGCTCACGGATCGACTGGATCGTCGGCTTGGTGGTGCCCACCAGGCGCGCGATCTGCGCATCGACCAGTTCGGGGTGGAATTTCACCAGCCACAGGATCGAGTTCGGGCGATCCTGGCGCTTCGACAGCGGGGTGTAGCGCGGACCACGGCGTTTGTCCTCGCCGACAGCGGCCTTGTTGAACTTGAGCCTGAGCTTGTAGAGCGGATCTTTTTCAGCCTTGTCGATTTCGGCCTGATCCAGTTGGTTATGCGCCACCGGGTCGAACCCCTTCACGCCCATCGCCACATCTCCATCGGCGATGCCCTGCACTTCCAGTTCGTGCATCCCGCAGAAATCCGCGATCTGCCTGAAGGTCAGCGTCGTATTGTTCACCAGCCACACGGCGGTCGCTTTGGACATCAGGGGCTTGTTCGTCATCTGAGCCATCCTTTGCATATATCTCTCCCGAGCCGAGAAACCGGCTGCGGCGAGGCTTCCCTGCGCCACGGTCCATTTGAGGCTTCCCTGCGCCACGGTCCATTTCTGGAAGGGGAATTGGCCCTGATATAATCGTTTGTGCATCCGGAGAAAAGAGAAAATGAAGGCTTTCGCCCTGATCCGCGCCCCGCTGCCAAGTGCGACCATCGGCTATGGCGCAGGACGAGAAGGTGGAGAATTTCGCCGGTTACGCCCTCTCGCTGAACTGCCCGCCCACCTGGCGCATCGTCGCTTCCGGCTCTTCGCTCTATCCATCCGCCCTGAAAGACCCGTGAGCCGATGATTGGCGGTTCTCCCGCTCAGGTCTCCCGCTCAGGTCTCCCGCTCCGGGGCCTTCACCTTTGGTCATGCGTTCGCGCTTATGTCGAAACGTTGTCGATCAGGGGATCGGGCTTGGCGAACCGCTCAAGATCGCTCTGATCGTCGATCCGGATACGGGTTCCGTCCACCTTCACACCATAGGGACGCAGGCCCTTGATTGCCCGGCTGAGATTCTCGGGGGTCATGCCCAAAGCCGAGGCGAGGCGGCGTTTCTCCACATCAAGTTCGAATTCCCTACCGCCTCCGGCATGCCGTTGCCGGCGCAGAAGGTCGTTTGCAAGCCGTTCCAGTGATGTGCGAAGTTTCAGATCCTTTTGCGACTTGATGATGGAGCGGTAGCATTGCGCAAGCTCGACGACGACGGCCCGGGCAAAGCTGGCGTCAACATCGAAGAGAGTGCGCACATCCTGGCTGGGGATCAGGGCAATCCGGCTTTTCTCCAGCGTTCGGGCGGACATGAGATAGGGCGCGTCCCGGATCGTGGCCGCCAGGATGAAGGTCGAGACCGGGCGCACGGTGGCCATGATCGTCTCGCGTCCGTTCCAGGTCGAGAACAGATCGACCGATCCCGACAGTACGATGTGAAGGAAATCGGCCGGATCGCCCTCGGCAATCATCTCGATCAGGGGCGGAAAGTTCTGAACATACGCGCCTCGCATGAGAGATCTGAAATGCTCATCCGCCATGTCCGAGAAAAGAGCGAGTTCCCGAACCTCGGGGTAATCCGACTCGGGCATTTTCCCCAGGCTCCCTCGATTGCGCCATTGGCAATGGATAAACAAGCCGGTTGACATTTGTCAAGCGGTTGACGGAATCTTTGCCAGGGCGGTCCTGATCACCTGCTCCGTCGTTCTTGATGGAATTATAAAATGTGCTTGTTTCTAAAGGTTTTTTCAGAATCTTGATCGAGATCAAGGTGTCCCGGCAACCCGACCCACAGGCTTGATGCGATCCCTTCGGAGGGGTCCAAACGCCAATCATTGCGGAGGCCCTGCCATGCAGATCGTAGCCACAGCCTCACGCACGGGCCAGAACCGTGCCCTCCAGAACCGTGCTCTTGGGTTGAGCACGATCGCCTTCACCGCCTGTTTCGCGGTCTGGACGATCTTCTCCATCATCGGTGTCGCCATCAAGGGCGAGCTGGGGCTGACCGATACGCAGTTCGGCCTGCTCGTCGCGACCCCCATCCTGACCGGCTCGGTCAGCCGTCTGTTGCTTGGCGTCTGGACCGAGACATACGGCGGTCGCCTTGTATTTTCGGCGCAGATGCTGTTGACTGCGCTCGCGACATGGGCACTGACGCTGGCCGACAGCTACATCATGTATCTGATCGCGGCGCTTTGCATCGGTCTTGCTGGCGGTTCGTTCATCATCGGCGTCGCCTATGTGTCCCGGTGGTACGATGCGGAGCATCAGGGCACGGCACTTGGGATATTCGGTGCCGGCAATGTCGGTGCGGCAGTCACCACGTTCCTCGCGCCCTTGGTCATGGTGGCCTTTGGCTGGCACGCTGTGGCCCATGTCTGGGCCGCGGGCCTCGCCATAACGGGGGGGATATTCTACCTCTTCGCCAAGGACGATCCCGAGCTGGTCACGCGACGGCAGAAGGGTGCAAGGGCGCCCAGCCTCGCCGGGCAGTTCGCGCCACTGGCGAACCTTCAGGTCTGGCGTTTTTCGCTCTACTACTTCTTCGTTTTCGGTGCCTTCGTCGCGCTGGCGCTGTGGATGCCACACTATCTGATCGACATGTATGGCGTGGACGTGAAGACGGCAGGCATGGCGGCGACCTCCTTCAGCCTGTCTGCCAGCCTGTTTCGTGCCTATGGCGGGCATCTCAGCGACAGGTTCGGAGCGCGGCAGGTGATGTACTGGGCCTTCGGATTCGCGCTGGTCTTCCTGTTCATGTTGTCCTACCCGCCAACCGACTACGTGATCCGGGGCAAGGACGGCCCGATCGCGTTCTCGACATCCATGGGCTTCTGGCCGTTCATCGGCATTCTGTTCGCGCTCGGCTTCTTCATGAGCCTCGGCATGGCGGCAGTGTTCAAGCATATCCCGGTCTATTATCCGCATCATGTCGGCGCGGTTGGCGGCCTTGTCGGCATGATCGGCGGTCTTGGCGGCTTCATCCTGCCCATCGTCTTCGGCGCGGCGCTGGATCTGACCGGCCTGCACACCTCGTGCTTTGCGATCCTGTTCGGTCTGGTCGTTGTCGCCCTGACCTGGATGCACCTGTCGATCCGCGCGATGGAGCGCACGGCGCACGGCGCAATGCTTGACCGGCTTCCGCCATTGCCGGAGATGCAGGAGATCCACCACCCCGAGCACACCGCCATGCCGCGTGTTGTGGAAAACTGGCACCCCGAGGACAAGACGTTCTGGGCCGAAGGCGGCCGGCGCATCGCGCAGCGCAACCTCTGGATCTCGATCCCCGCGCTGCTTCTGGCCTTTTCGGTCTGGATGGTGTGGTCGATGGTCGTCGCGCGGCTGCCGGCGATCGGGTTCGAATTCTCGACCGGCCAGCTCTTCTGGCTGGCCGCCTTGCCGGGCCTGTCGGGGGCGACGCTGCGGATCTTCTACAGCTTCATGGTCCCGATTTTCGGCGGGCGGCTGTGGACGACGCTTTCGACCGCCTCGCTGCTTCTGCCCGCCCTGGGCATCGGCTATGCGGTACAAAATCCCGACACACCTTACCTGATCTTCCTGATCCTGGCGCTGCTGTGCGGCTTTGGGGGTGGCAACTTCGCCTCGTCGATGGCCAATATCAGCTATTTCTTCCCGAAGGCGGAGAAGGGCAATGCGCTGGCGCTGAACGCGGGGCTCGGCAACCTCGGCGTCTCTGTCATGCAGTTCCTCGTGCCGATCGTCATCACAATGGGCGTCTTTGGGGCCATGGGCGGGACACCACAGAATCTGGCCGACAACGGCCGGCTCTGGATGCAGAATGCCGGTTTCGTCTGGGTGCCCTTCATCCTGATCGCAACCGCCGCAGCCTGGCTGGGCATGAACGACATCGCCGATGCCAAGGCCGGTTTCCGCGATCAGGCGATCATCTTCAGCCGCAGGCACAACTGGCTGATGTGCATCCTCTATACCGGCACGTTCGGCAGCTTCATCGGCTATTCGGCGGGCTTTCCGCTGCTGACCCGGCTCGCCTTCCCCGATGTGAATGCGCTGCAATATGTGTTCCTCGGGCCGCTGGTCGGGGCGCTCAGCCGGGCGGCGACGGGCTGGATCTCGGACAGGTGGGGCGGCGGGCGCGTCACCTTGTGGGTCTTTGCCGGGATGATCGTCGCGGTTTTCGGCGTGATCACATCGCTCGACGCGGGCAGCTTTGCGGGTTTCTTCACGGCCTTCATGGCGCTGTTCTTTCTGACCGGCGTGGGCAACGCGTCAACCTTCCAGATGATCCCCGCGATCATGGGACAGGAAGTGCCGCGTCTGATGCCGGAACTGGACGCCGACGCGACGCGCAGGCAGAGCGAGAGGGAAAGCGCGGCGATCATCGCCTTCAGCAGTGCCATCGCGGCCTATGGCGCCTTCTTCATCCCGAAAGCCTACGGCACCTCGATCGCAATGACCGGCGGACCTGTCGCGGCGCTCTGGGGCTTTCTGATCTTCTACGCGATCTGCCTCGTGATCACCTGGGCCTGCTACACGCGACCCGGTGGTCTGCTCCACAGGCTTGAGCGCGGCAAGGGCCAGGCCCTGCCGTCTGCCCGACCTGCCCAGTGACCCTGCCGGGGGCCGGGCGGCGGGTGTCGCCCGGCCCCCAACGAAACGAAAGGAAAGCCGGATGAGCCACCTTCTCGACAGACTGAACTTCTTCCAGTCCAAGGAACTGGAAAGGTTTTCGGGCGGTCATGGGCAAGTGACCCGCGAAGACCGCGCCTGGGAAGATACCTACAGGAACCGCTGGCGCCACGACAAGATCGTCCGCTCGACCCACGGGGTAAACTGCACCGGGTCGTGCTCGTGGAAGATCTATGTGAAATCCGGGATCGTGACCTGGGAAACCCAGCAGACCGACTATCCGCGCACCCGCGCCGACCTGCCCAACCATGAACCGCGCGGCTGTGCGCGTGGTGCGTCCTACAGCTGGTATCTCTACAGTGCGAACCGGGTGAAGACCCCGCTCGTTCGTGGCCGCCTGATGAAGGTCTGGCGCAAGATGCGCGAGACGCTGACGCCCATCGAGGCCTGGACCAGGCTGCAAAACGATCCGGTCCTGCGCGCCTCTTACGTCAAGACCCGCGGCAAGGGCGGTTTTGTGCGGGCAAGCTGGGACGAGGCGACCGAGATCACGGCCGCCGCGAACGCCTATACCGCCAGGACCTATGGCCCGGACCGCATCTTCGGCTTTTCGCCCATTCCGGCGATGTCGATGATCTCCTATGCGGCCGGATCGCGATACCTGTCCCTCATGGGCGGGGTCTGCATGTCCTTCTACGACTGGTATTGTGACCTGCCGCCCGCATCGCCGATGACCTGGGGCGAGCAGACCGATGTGCCCGAATCGGCCGACTGGTACAACGCGGGCTACCTGCTGCTCTGGGGTTCAAACGTGCCGCAGACCCGGACGCCCGACGCGCACTTCTACACCGAGGCGCGGTATCGCGGCACCAGGTCCGCCGTGATCTGCCCCGACTATTCGGAAGCGGCGAAGTTTGGCGATGTCTGGCTGAACGTGAAGCAGGGCACCGATGCCGCGCTGGCAATGGCCTTTGGCCACGTTATCCTGCGCGAATTCCACCTCGACCGGCAGGCCGAATATTTCGAGGATTACTGCCGCAAATATTCCGATTTCCCGATGCTGGTGAAGCTTGAGGAAAAGGATGGCAGGATGATCCCCGGCCGGTTCCTGCGCGCCGATGATCTGGACGGCAAGCTCGGCGAAGAGAACAATCCCGAGTGGAAGACCATCGCCTTTGACGAGACAACAGGCGGCATGGTCGCGCCCAACGGCTCCATCGGCTATCGCTGGGGCGAGGACGGCGCGTGGAACCTGGAAGAAAAAGCGGCAGGGGCCGATACCCGGCTGCGCATGTCGCAGATCCTCGAAGAGCATCACGACGGCATCGTCGGCGTCGATTTCCCGTATTTCGGTGCCGATGCGACCGCGCATTTCACCACCGGTGACCGCCGACCGAACGTTCTGACCAAGAACGTGCCGGTCAGGCACATCCAGACCACCGAAGGTGAAGTGGCCGTGGCGACGGTCTTTGACCTTTTCTGCGCCAACTACGGCCTTGATCGTGGCCTTGGCGGCGAGTGGGTCGCGAAGGCGTTCGGCGAAGACGTTCCGGGAACCCCGGCATGGGCCGAGAAGATCACCGGCGTGAAGGCCGACAGGATCATCCATGTCGCCCGTGAGTTCGCCCGGACCGCCGAGAAGACCAGGGGCAAGTCGATGATCATCATCGGCGCGGCGATGAACCACTGGTATCACATGGACATGAATTACCGTGGCGTCATCAACATGCTGGTGATGTGCGGTTGCGTGGGCCAGTCGGGCGGCGGCTGGGCGCATTATGTGGGCCAGGAAAAGCTGCGACCGCAGACGGGCTGGCTGCCGCTGGCCTTCGCGCTGGACTGGGGACGCCCGCCACGGCAGATGAACGCCACCTCGGCCTGGTATGCCCATACCGACCAGTGGCGCTACGAGACGCTGACGGCCGGAGAAATCCTGTCGCCCACGGCCCCCGAGGGTGACTGGGATGGTTCGCTGATCGACTACAACATCCGCGCCGAGCGGATGGGGTGGCTGCCCTCCGCGCCGCAGTTCAAGACCAATCCGCTGGAGGTCGCGAAGGCGGCGAAGGCCGCCGGGCAAGAGATCCCCGCCTATGTCGCCGGGCAACTCAGGTCCGGCGCGCTGGAGATGTCCTGCGAAGACCCTGACGCGCCCGAGAACTGGCCGCGCAACCTCTTTGTCTGGCGCTCCAACCTGCTCGGTTCATCGGGCAAGGGGCACGAATATTTCCTCAAGCACCTGCTTGGCACCGACAACGGTGTCATGGGCAAGGATCTGGGCGAGGAAGGGCGGCAATTGCCGAAAGAGGCGAAGTGGCATCACGAGGCCCCGCGCGGCAAGCTTGACCTGCTGGTCACCATCGACTTTCGCATGAGCACGACGGCGGTCTATTCCGACATCGTGTTGCCCACGGCGTCCTGGTACGAGAAGGACGACCTCAACACCTCGGACATGCACCCCTTCATCCACCCGCTGCAGGCGGCGGTGGACCCGGCTTACGAATCCAGGTCCGACTGGGAGATCTTCAAGACCATCGCCTACAAGGTGCAGCAGGTGGCGCCGGAAATCCTTGGCAAGGAAACCGATATCGTCGCCCTGCCGATCCTGCACGACACCCCCGGCGAGCTTGCCCAGGACCAGGTGCGCGACTGGAAGAAGGGCGAATGCGACCTGATCCCCGGCAAGACCGCACCGAATTACATCGCGGTGGAGCGGGATTACACGGCTGTCGGCGACCGCTTCACCGCGCTCGGCCCGCTCATGGACAAGCTCGGCAATGGCGGCAAGGGCATCGCGTGGAAGACGGATCACGAGGTCCAGGCCCTGCGCGAGCTGAACGGCGTCTGGGAGGACGGCGCGGCCAGGGGGTGCGTCAGGATCGTCACCGCCATCGACGCGACCGAAACCGTTCTGATGCTGGCGCCCGAGACCAACGGCAAGGTCGCACTCAAGGCGTGGGCGGCATTGTCCAGAGCCACCGGGCGCGATCACACACACCTGGCTATGCCCAGGGAGGACGAGAAGATCCGGTTCCGCGACATCGCCGCGCAGCCGCGCAAGATCATCTCGTCGCCCACATGGTCGGGGCTTGAAAGCGAAAAGGTCTGCTACAATGCAGGCTACACCAATGTCCACGAACTGATCCCGTGGCGCACATTGACCGGCCGCCAGCAGCTCTATCAGGATCACCTGTGGATGCGGGCGTTCGGCGAAGGCTTCATGTCCTACCGGCCCCCGGTGGACCTCAAGACCATCACCAGTGCGGTGCAGGACGAGGGCGACAGCCTGGTGCTGAACTTCATCACGCCGCACCAGAAATGGGGCATCCACTCGACCTATACCGACAACCTCCTGATGCTCACGCTCAACCGCGGCGGCCCGGTGATCTGGATTTCCGAGAATGACGCGAAGACGGCGGGGATCGTCGATAACGACTGGGTGGAACTCTACAACGCGAACGGTGCGCTGACCGCGCGTGCGGTCGTCAGCCAACGGATAAAGGACGGTACGACCTTCATGTATCACGCCCAGGAAAAGATCGTGAACACGCCGGGCTCCGAAAAGACCGGCAAGCGCGGCGGTATCCACAACTCGGTCACGCGCACGGTGCCCAAGCCCACTCACATGATCGGTGGCTATGCCCAGCAATCCTACGGCTTCAACTACTACGGCACCGTGGGCGCGAACCGGGACGAATTCGTGGTCGTCAGGAAAATGAAGACGATCGACTGGCTCGACCGTGAAGCCACCCTGAAGGAGGCAGCGAAATGAGAATTCGTGCGCAAATCGGCATGGTGCTGAATCTCGACAAATGCATCGGGTGTCACACCTGTTCTGTCACCTGCAAGAACGTCTGGACCAGCCGCGATGGCGTCGAATACGCCTGGTTCAACAATGTCGAGACCAAGCCCGGAACCGGTTATCCGACCGACTGGGAGAACCAGTCCCGCTGGAACGGCGGCTGGGAACGGACGAAGTCGGGCAAGCTTCAGCCCAGGCAGGGGGCGAAATGGCGGATCCTGGCGAACATCTTCGCCAATCCCGACCTGCCCGAGATCGACGACTATTACGAACCGTTCGATTTCGATTACGACCACCTGAAGAGCGCGCCGGAAATGGAGGCGTTCCCCTCGGCGCGCCCGCGCTCGAAGATCACCGGCGAGCGGATCGAAAAGATCGAGAAAGGCCCGAATTGGGAGGAAATCCTCGGCGGCGAATTCTCGAAACGCTCGCAGGACTACAATTTCGAGGGTATCCAGAAGCAGATATACGGGGAATACGAGAACACTTTCATGATGTATCTCCCCCGGCTTTGCGAACATTGCCTCAACCCGGCCTGCGTCGCCTCCTGCCCCTCCGGCGCGATCTACAAACGCGAGGAGGACGGCATCGTCCTGATCGATCAGGAAAAATGCCGGGGCTGGCGGATGTGTGTCTCTGGCTGCCCCTACAAGAAGGTCTATTACAACTGGTCCACGGGCAAATCCGAGAAATGCACCCTGTGCTATCCCCGGATCGAGAGCGGCAATCCCACCGTCTGCTCGGAAACCTGCGTCGGGCGTATCCGCTACCTTGGCGTGATGCTCTATGATGCCGACAGGATCGAGAAGGCCGCAAACGCGACCGACAAGACGGCTCTTTACGATGCACAGCTTGGCCTGTTCCTTGATCCGAACGACCCGGTGGTGATCGAGACCGCCCGGGCCGACGGCATCCCCGAGGACTGGATCAAGGCGGCGCGGGAAAGCCCGGTCTGGAAAATGGCGATGGAGTGGAAAGTCGCCTTCCCGCTGCATCCCGAATACCGGACGCTACCAATGGTGTGGTATATCCCGCCGCTCTCGCCGATCCAGAACGCCGCCGAAGCGGGGGCGATCGGCACCGACGGTGCCATGCCCGATGTGCGCAACCTGCGTATCCCGCTGCGCTATCTCGCCAACATGCTGACGGCAGGGGACGAGGCCCCCGTCGCCCAGGCACTGGAACGGATGTTGGCAATGCGTGCCTACATGCGCGCAAAGACCATCGACGGGGTCCGGGACGAGGCGATCGCGGCGCGTGTTGGTCTGGGCGGTCGGGTGATCGAGGACATGTACAAGATCATGGCGCTGGCCGACTACGAGGACCGTTTCGTGATCCCGACGACACATCGCGAACAGGTGGAAGCGGCCTATGACCTGCGCGGCGGCTGCGGGTTCACCGATGGCAACGGTTGCTCCACCGGAATTTCCAGGGGTTCGCTGTTCGGCGGGTCCGGAAAGCCCCTCAGGATGCCCACGGAGGTGATGTGATGGACCGCACATTGAAGGCCCTTTCCCTTGTTCTCAGCTACCCGACGCGCGAGTTGCAGCAGGCCATGCCCGAGATCGGAGCCGTTCTGGCCTCGGACACGCGATTGACGGCCGCCGCACGCCGGGCCTTGCGCCTGCTCATCAAGGAATTGGAGGGGCGTGACATCTATGATCTTGAGGAGCAGTTCGTGATGCTCTTCGACCGCTCCCGTGCGCTCTCGCTCAATCTGTTCGAACATGTCCACGGCGAAAGCCGGGACCGGGGCGGGGCGATGGTGTCGCTTCTCGAAACCTATCGGGCGGGCGGGTTCGATCCCGTCACGTCGGAACTGCCCGATCACCTTCCGGTGCTGCTCGAATTCCTGTCGACACGTCCCTTCGCGGAAGCACAGGACACCCTGGCGGACGCGGCGCATATCCTCGAAGCGCTCAACGCCCGGCTTGCCCGGCGCGAAAGCCCTTATGCGGCCGCGTTCGCCAGCCTCTTGCAGCTGTCGGGCACCAGGGCCGACGGCGCGGCCGTGGCCGAACTTCTGGAGCAACCGGATGCCGACCCGAACGACCTGCAGGCGCTGGACGAGGTCTGGGAAGAAAGCGAGGTCCGCTTTGGTCCCGACCCCAATGCCGGCTGCCCGCAGGTGCGCGACATGCTCAGCCGAATGGACCAACCGATCAACCCCGCCCCCGACATGGTGGCGGAATAAGGGAGGCAACAATGCACGACTTCCTCTTTGGAATCTTTCCCTATATTGCCCTGGGCGTCGGGATCACGGGGACCATCGCCCGCTACGAGCGTGACCCCTTCACCTGGAAGAGCGCTTCATCACAGCTTTTGCGCCGCAAGCAACTGGTGGCCGGTTCAATCCTGTTTCATGTCGGCGTGCTGGTGATCTTCTTCGGTCACCTCATTGGCCTGCTGACGCCGATCCAGGTGTTCGACATGCTGGGCATCAGCCATGGCGCCAAGCAGATCCTGGCCATCGTCGCAGGCGGTATTGCCGGCATCATGGCCCTTGTCGGCGGGGGGATGCTGCTCCATCGCCGCTGGACCGATCCACGCATCCGGCAGACCTCCAGCTTTGCCGATATCGCGATCCTTGTCATGCTGCTGGCCCAACTGGTGCTGGGGCTCGGCACCATCTTCGTCTCGCTCGGGCATCTCGACGGGCACGAAATGGTCAGGTTCATGTCCTGGGCCCAGGGGATCTTCAGCTTCGACAGCAGTGCGGCGGGCTACATCACGGGCGTGGCGCTCGTGTTCAAGCTGCATCTGATCCTCGGGCTTCTGATCATCATGGTTTTCCCGTTCACGCGCCTCGTTCATATCGTGTCGGGCTTCGCGGCGCCGTTCCGCTATCTCTTCACGCGGCCGGGCTACCAGATCGTGCGGTCGCGCCGCAACCAGCCACTGCCGGAGCGCAACGGCACGATGGCGTCCGCGCGCAAGGGCGTGGCCCCAAGGCCGACCCGCACAGCGGCGCCCAAACCTGCGGAGTAGGCAGATGGGCCACGCATTGTTCCCCGATCTGGTCGTCAATGGCGAAACCGTTCCACAGATGGCCATAGCGGCCGAGGCCCAGAACCAGCGCGCGCCGAAGGGCAAGCCCGGCATCGCCTGGCGCAAGGCCGGGCAAGCGCTGGCGGTCAGAGCCCTGATGCTGCAAGAGGCCCGGCGGCGGGGCCTGACCCCCGCGCCTGCCGACCTCGGAACCGGGCGACACGAAACCGACGAGGAGGCACTGATCCGGGGCCTTCTCGAAATTGCGGTGACGGTCGCCCCCCCTTGCGAGGAAGCCGTGCGCGCTGAATGGGCGCGTGATCCTTCGCGGTTCCGCGCACCGCCGCTTTGGGAGGTTTCGCATATTCTTGTGGCGTGCAACCCGCAGGACGAGGCGGGGCGAAAGGCCGCCCTCGCGCGGGGCCTCGACCTGATCAGCCCCGCGCTGAACAATTCCCGCGGCTTTGCCCGGGCAGCGCACGCACACAGTGACTGCGGGTCGGGCACCGCAGGCGGGGTTCTCGGTCAGCTTGGCCCGGGCGAGACCGTGCCGGAATTCGAGGCCGCCCTGCGCAGTCTCGGCGAGGGCGAGGTGACGCCCGAGCCCGTTCTCACACGCCACGGTTGGCACATCATTCGGATGGATGCCAGGGCCGAAGGGGTGATTTTGCCATTTGACACGGTTCGGCAGGCCGTCTCGGATGCATTGGAAAAGGCCGCCTGGGTGAAGGCCGCGAAAGAGTTCGCAGACGAGCTGGTCTCGTCTGCCACCATCTGCGGTGTGGAAATGGGGCCGATCCGCTCGATATGACTGCCTGCTCCATGACTGCCTGCTTCTGCCGGACGGCTCACTGATCCAGAAAGCTGCGCAGCTTGCGCGAACGGCTGGGGTGTTTGAGCTTGCGCAGTGCTTTCGCCTCTATCTGGCGGATACGTTCGCGGGTGACCGAGAATTGCTGGCCGACCTCTTCAAGCGTATGGTCGGTGTTCATCCCGATCCCGAAACGCATCCGCAGGACCCGTTCCTCGCGCGCGGTCAGGGAGGCCAGAACGCGGGTCGTGGTTTCCTTCAGGTTTTCCTGAATGGCGGAATCCAGCGGCAGGACAACGTTCTTGTCCTCGATGAAATCGCCCAGTTGGCTGTCTTCCTCATCCCCGATCGGGGTTTCGAGCGAAATCGGTTCCTTGGCGATCTTCATCACCTTGCGAACCTTTTCGAGCGGCATCTGCAACTTGTCGGCCAGTTCCTCGGGCGTCGGCTCGCGGCCGATCTCGTGGAGCATCTGGCGACCGGTGCGCACCAGCTTGTTGATTGTCTCGATCATGTGGACCGGGATACGGATCGTGCGGGCCTGGTCGGCAATCGAGCGGGTGATCGCCTGGCGGATCCACCAGGTCGCATAGGTCGAGAACTTGTAGCCGCGGCGGTATTCGAACTTGTCCACCGCCTTCATCAGGCCGATATTGCCTTCCTGGATCAGATCAAGGAATTGCAGCCCGCGATTGGTGTATTTCTTGGCGATCGAGATCACGAGGCGCAGGTTGGCCTCGACCATTTCCTTCTTGGCCAGGCTTGCCTCTTTCTCGCCCTTCTGCACCTGATTCACGATACGACGGAATTCCGAGATATCGACACCGACATACTGGCCGACCTGGGCCATCTCTGCGCGCAGGGTCTCGACCTTGTCGAGGGAACGTTCGAACAGCATCTGCCAGCCACGCCCGGACCTGGTCTGCATCCGCTCGACCCAGCTCAGATCAAGCTCATAGCCGCGATATTCCTCGACGAATTCGCGCCGGTTGATGCGGGCCTGATCGGCAAGCTTGACCATGCCGCTGTCGATCGACATGATCTTGCGGTTGATCCCGTAAAGCTGGTCGATCAGTGCCTCGATCCGGTTGTTGTGCAGGTGAAGCGAATTCACCTTCTCGACGATTTCGGAGCGAAGCTTCTGATAGGCGGCCTCATCGGAGACCGAGAACGACCCGTCCTCGTTCAGAATTGCCGAAATCCGCAGGTCCTGCATCTCGGCAAGATCGGCATAGTCCTCGGCAATACGTTCGAGCGTTTCGAGCGCGCGCGGCTTGAGGGCCGCCTCCATCGCCGCGAGCGACAGGTTCGCACCTTCATCCTCGTCATCCTCGTCGGATTGATCGTCAGACTGGATCGGATTTCTACCGGTGCCCGGCGCGGGCTGCGAGATCCCGGAACTGTCTCCCGGCGCATCATCGACAACCGGTTCCTCCAGAGCGTCCCCATCTTCATCAAGCGAGTTGCCGAAGGTGGTTTCGAGGTCGATCACGTCGCGCAGCAGAATCTCTTCGCTCAGCAGTTCGTCGCGCCAGATGGTGATTGCCTGGAAGGTCAACGGGCTTTCGCACAGGCCCGCGATCATCGTGTTCCGGCCAGCCTCGATCCGCTTGGCGATGGCGATCTCGCCCTCGCGCGAGAGCAGTTCGACCGAGCCCATCTCACGCAGATACATCCGCACCGGGTCGTCGGTGCGATCGAGCGTTTCCGAGCCGGAGGCCGAAACCGCGACCTCGCGCGAGCCCGCCCCGGTCGTGGTCAGTTCCCCGCCCTGCTGCGAACCGCCAGTCTTTTCCCCGTCGGTCTCTTCCCCGTCGGTTTCTTCCTCGTCGGCCTCTTCGGCTTCGATCACGTTGATGCCCATCTCGGAGAGCATCGACATCACATCCTCGATCTGATCGCCCGACACCTGGTCGGGCGGCATCACCTTGTTGAGCTGGTCATAGGTGATGAAGCCCCGTTCCCTGGCGTCTGCGATCATCCGCTTGACGGCAGCCTGGCTCATGTCGAACGAGGTCGCGTCATCGCCGGGGGTGTCGGGCTTGGTGTCGTCGATGTCTTTGGCTGCCATTTGGGCTCCTTGATCAGGGCTCTGGTCTTGCGAGCTATGACGAAAGCGAATCATATCCCGCCTGTGTAGCGAATCACGACGGTGAAACACAGGGGCGCACGAACTGCGGCGCGCGAACTGCGGGTACAAAGCCTGTGCCGAATGTATCCACAGGGATTTGCCTCATATGATCCGGGCATTCGCCGCCTGCCTGTTTCATCATCTGTCTCAACTCTTTTTCCGCCAGATTTCCGAATCGATCATGGCCTGAAGCTGCGCCGAAAGGGCCGCACGATCTTCTCCCATGTCCGAACTGTCCTCCGGTTTCGAACTCTCGGCGCGGTGCCGGGCGCGGGTCGCTTGTGACACGCGCCATGTCACACCTTCATCGGCCAGCCCCGCCAGATCCTCCATCGCGTCTGCAACTTCCTCACGCACCGCATGTGCTGCGTCGAGCTTGGCAAGCTCTTCGGCAAGGCACATGCGCGCAAGATCGGTGTTCTGCCCCCGTCGCACCAGGGGGGAAAAGCGCAGATGGGGCAGATTGAGCAGGTTTTCAAGGTCTGCGCCCGCTTCGCCAAGCAATCTTTCCCGGATCACCGGTGCCGGATCGTTCGCATGTATCACCATCAACCGGCGCAACCGGTCATGGGCCGGATCGCGCATCGGCACGGATTCGAGCTGGGCCTCGACATCCGCGATCAGCGCGGGATGGGTGGCACAGATGCCCAGAATCATGGCTTCGCGCAGATGATCCGAGACATCCTCGGGGGCCGCAGCCAGAAAACTGGATCGCGTCTCGGGCAAGGTCGGGGGGATGAAACCCCGTCCCGGCCTGCCCGACCGGACACCGCCCCCGCCAGCAAGGCGATTGCCCCGCTTGCCGCCATCCCGGCCGCGCCAGGCGGTTCCGAACAACTCTTCGCGCAGGCGCCTGATCTCATCGCCGTAATGACCGCGAATCGAGGGATCGGCGATGCGCCGGATCGCGGCACGCAGGGATTTGTCCAGCGCCGCACGTCGCTCGGGGCTGTCGAACAGCTTGCCCTCGGTCTCGCGCTGCCACAGCAGATTGACCATCGGACGCGCCTCGGCCAGAACCTTCTCCACAGCCCCGGATCCCTGCACCCTGATCAGATCGTCGGGATCGAACCCCTCGGGCATCACCGCAAAGCGCAGCCCCTTGCCAGCCTCCAGCAGCGGCAGCGCAAGGTCGATGACCCGCAGCGCCGCGCGCATCCCCGCCCTGTCGCCATCAAGAGCGATGACCGGCTCATCATGAATGCGCCACATCAGGCGCAGCTGATCCTCGGTGATCGCGGTGCCCAGCGGTGCCACCGCGCCGCCAAAGCCCGCCTCGACCATCGCGATCACATCCATGTAGCCTTCGCAGACGATCAGTTGCGCACCCTTGCCGCAGGCCTCGCGGGCGGGACCATGATTGTAGAGATTGCGCCCCTTGTCGAAGAGCGGCGTTTCCGGACCGTTGAGATATTTCGCCCGCGCATTCGGATCCATCGCCCGCCCGCCCAGGCTGATCGCGCGCCCGCGCACATCGCGGATCGGAAAGATCACCCGGCCGCGAAACCGGTCATAGGGTGCGCCGCCATCATCCGGCCTGGCGCACAAACCGCACTCGACGATCCGTTCGGGTGCTATTCCCTTCGCCGTGAGCGTCTGGAACAGCCCTTGCCGCACATCGGGCGCATAGCCGATCCCGAACCGGGCCTGCGCCGCCGGATCGAGACCCCGCCGCGCGAGATAATCGCGCGCGTCCTGCCCCGCCGCCGTGGACAGCATCAACCGGTAATGCCTGATCGCCTCGTCCATGACATCGGCCAGCGCGGTGCGTCGGTCCGCCTGTTGCCGTGCCGCGGGATCGCGGGCGGGCATCTGCATCCCGGCCTCGCGCGCGAGGATCTCCACCGCCTCCATGAAACCGACATTCTCGGTCTCGCGGATGAAGGTCAGCGCATCGCCCTTCGCGTGGCACCCGAAACAGTAATAGAATCCCTTGCGGTCATCGACGTGGAACGAGGCCGTCTTTTCCTGATGGAACGGGCATGGCGCCCACATGTCGCCCCTGGTCTGGTTGGACTTGCGCATGTCCCACATGACCTTGCGCCCGACCACCTGCGACAGCGAGATGCGGGTGCGCAATTCATCAAGGAATCCGGGCGGCAGGCTCATGACACCCTATATTGGTCGCACAGGCACGGGTGTCGAGAGGGACACCACCGGAAGATCGATTTTTCACGGCTCTGAAAGGGACAAAGAATGGCGCGGCTTTCGGCTGCCTTCAATGGTCCGTGCGACGATGCGCCCCCATTTGCCACTGGTCAAACCCGCCGACGCAACCTAGATCGGGAAGCGTCCGGGGGCGCCAGCCCCTGACGCCAAAGATCGCAGAGCAAGGACATCCGCCCATGGTAAAGATCACCTATGTCGAATTCAACGGCGCGCAGCACGAGATCGACGTGAAACCCGGCATGACCGTGATGGAAGGCGCGCGCGATAATGGCGTGCCCGGGATCGATGCGGATTGCGGCGGTGCCTGCGCCTGCTCCACCTGCCATGTCTATGTTGACAAGGACTGGGTCGAAAAGCTGCCGCCGAAGGATTCGATGGAAGAGGACATGCTCGATTTTGCCTTTGAGCCTGATCCGGTGACCTCGCGCCTGACCTGCCAGGTCAAGGTAACGGATGCGCTTGATGGCCTCATCGTGAACCTGCCCGAAAGACAGATCTGATCTGCCTCGGGGCTGAGCGGCCCCTTGCCAGTCTGCCCCTTGCCAGTCTGCCCCGTCGTCAGTCTGCGCTGTCGAGGGTGATCTGCAGCTTCACATCGGCAGGGCGTCCCTCGGCGGCGCGCTCGAATGCTTCGACCGAGCGATCGAAGGGATAGGTTTTCGAGATCAGCGGCTTCAGATCGACCCGGCCGGAGCCGATGAGCGCGATGGCGCGGTCGTATTGATGGGCGTAGCGAAATACCGTCTCGATCCGGATCTCGCGCACCGAGGCGCCCGAGATATCGACCGGAACCGCACGGACGGGCAGGCCGACCGCGACGATGGCGCCGCCGGGGCGGGGCAGGTCGTGGATCGTCTCCCAGACGTTCGCGGCCCCGGAGCATTCGAAGACCACATCGGCCCCCCAGCCCTCGGTCAGTTCCTCGATCCGGGCCTTCAGATCCTCTCGGGCGACGTTGACCGGCAGAATGCCCTGGTAGCGGGCGGCAATGTCGAGCTTCGGCTGCGCCAGATCGGCGATCAGCACGCGCGCGCAACCGCCGACGAGGGCGGCCAGCGCGACCATGGTGCCGATCGGGCCGGCCCCGATCACCACCGCAGTATCGCCCGGTGTGATCCGGGCCTTGGCCGCGGCCTGCATGCCGACGGCGAAGGGTTCGACCATTGCGCCCTCGGCAAAACTGACATTGTCGGGCAGCTTGAAGGTGTAGTTGGCCGGGTGGATCACCTCCGGCGTCAGCACACCGTGGATCGGTGGTGTCGCCCAGAATTGGACGGCGGGATCAAGATTGTAGAGGCCCAGCCGGCTGGCCCGCGACTGCGGATCTGGGATACCGGGTTCCATGCAGACCCGGTCGCCCACGGCGAGATGGGTGACGCCCTCGCCAAGCGCAATCACCGTTCCCGCGGCCTCGTGGCCCAGCACCATCGGGGCCTCGACCACGAAAGGGCCGATGCGGCCGTGGGTATAGTAATGCACGTCGGATCCGCAGATGCCGACGGTGTGAATCGCCAGCTTTACCTCGCCGGGACCAGGGGTGTCGGGCAGGTCGATATCGCGGAGCGAAAGCGCCCCCTTCCGTTCCAGAACGACTGCGCGGACCATCGCCATTTCCCGTCCTCCCGATTGGCCCCGGATGTCGATGCCAGGACAAAATGCAATTGTGTTGTGAAGGCTACATATGTGTGATGAACTGCGGCCGCAATCAGAAACGCGGGGATGCGGGCGGAAGGGCGCGCGGCCCCGAGGGAGAGCCGGATGGATGATTTCTATGGCGCCGCGCTGGGCGATCTCGGCCGTGTTTTCGAGCGGATCGACCCCGATGCCGTCGCTGGTGCGGTGGAGATGATCGCCACAGCGGAGCGGATCGCACTTTACGGCGTCGGGCGCGAGGGCTTGCAGATCAAGGGATTCGCCATGCGGCTGTTCCATCTCGGACTGAGGGCCGCAGTGGTCGGCGATATGACCGTGCCGCCGATCGGACCCGGCGATCTGCTGATCGTCTCGGCCGGGCCGGGCAGCTTTTCCACCGTCATGGGCCTGATCGGCGTGGCGAGATCGGCCGGAGCCGGGGTGCTGACCATCACCGCGCAGCCCGAGGGAGAGGCGGCGCTTGCGGCGGACCGGCGGCTGATCGTCCCGGCGCAGACCATGGCCAACGACCGGGGGGGCGCACCTTCCGTCCTGCCGATGGGATCGCTTTACGAGGGCGCGCAATATCTGCTGTTCGAGGGGATGATTCTGGCTTTGCGCGATCGGCTGGGCATCTGCGCCGGGGCGATGCGCGCCAATCACACCAATCTTGAATGACACGGGCGAAGGAGGGGCGGATGCCGCAGCCGTTTGGAGTGAACCTGTCCTTCTGCGTCAAGCGCTGGGTGACGCCCGAGCTCTGGGTGCCGGTGGTGCGCGATCGGCTGGGGCTGTCGCTGGTACAGTTGAGCTTCGATCTGGTCGATCCGCTGTGGCCCGAGGACGTTCTGGCGGATTGCGCAGCCGCGTTGCGGCGGGTGGGACGCGACCAGGGGATCGAGATCCACAGCGCCTTCATCGGGCTGGCACATTACACCTTCAACCAGCTTCTGCATCCCGATCCCAAGGTGCGCGATCATGCCGAAACCTGGCTGATCCGCGCCGGGCGGTTTGCGGCGGCGGCGGGCATATTGCGGATCGGCGGACCGCTGGGCGCGATCGCCGCCCGGCCGGATGGGCGGGAGGCGGAGGCGATCCCGGAGCGCGACTATGCGGATCTGGTGGCGCGCATGCACACGATTGCCGGGGCTGCCCGCGAGGAAGGGCTGGCGGAACTTTACGTCGAGCCGACGCCGCTGCGCCGGGAATGGCCCTGGAGCGTGGGCGCAGGCGCGGCGGCTGATGCGGGATGTGAGCGGGTCTGCGGTGCCGTGGAAGTTGTGCCTCGACTGGGGGCATGCCACGTTCGAGCCGCTTTACGGCCGGTATCTGGGCGGCATGGAGCCGTGGTTCGAGGCGCTGGCCGGGCAGACCGGGATGGTCCATCTGCAACAGACCGATTTCCAGTATGACCGGCACTGGGACTTTACCCAAGCAGGTTTTGTCGATCCCGCCGCTGTCGCTGCGTGTCTGCGTCAGTACGGGTTGAACGACCGCCCGGTGTTCCTTGAGATGTTCTATCCGTTCGAGCGCGACGACCACTCCGTTCTTGACGCGATGATTCGCACGGTCGAGACTGTGCGACCGGCATTCGCATCAGACGGGCGCATGAGGCGGGGATGAAGCGCGGCGAACAAGGCATGCTTGATGCCTCAGCCCGGGAACAGATTCTGTTGCAGGCGGTGCGGCGCAGCACACATTCCACGAAGCGAAGGGTCACCGTGACCGGATGCGCACAGACGGCAACCAGGCAGCGTTCGGCGGGGGACGGCCCGGTTGCTCATTGCAGGTCCGCCCGTTTCTGCCAGTCATAAGGCGGCACATCCTCCCCACAAGGAAACGATCGCGGTCAGCGCGAGCGCGGCGACGATCCCGAAGGTCAGGGCGATGAAAGCCAGACCGATCATGTTGCGCCCCCTCCGTTTCCCATGATATTTTCCAGCCGCGCCCGTGCTTGGTGCAGGGCTGGCTTGGAACAGGATCGGGAAGTCTCAATCGCCTCTGCCGGCGCCTGGCTCCGCATTGCCGCAATCCGAAGATCAACCCGTCATGTCGCAAGAAAACATGCCGCAAAATTTGGGGGCAGATTCTGAGCGGTTGCAAGCCTACTTGCCACGCGCCCGTGTCTGCGTTAGGGATGCGAAACTTGGGCCCGAGTGGCGGAATGGTAGACGCAGCGGATTCAAAATCCGCCGTAGCGATACGTGTCGGTTCGAGTCCGACCTCGGGCACCATCACAAATCCTGCAAACACACAAAAGTCCTTATATATTACCCTTATATATTATAGGCGTATGGAGGATTGGGTACTGCATCGCCACAAGAACATAGCAAAAACAAACATAAAAAATTTACACTTCACTACGAACGAATTACGAATCGTTCCATGGCGACATTCCGAAAGCTGCCCTCGGGCAAGTGGCAGGCCCAGATTGCCCGCAAGGGTATTCGCAAGCCTGCCAGCTTTGCAACCAGGCGCGAGGCTCGGGATTGGGCAGCCCGGCAGGAATATCTTGCCACCAATGCCGAAACTGCCCAAACCAGCCTCACCCTGAAAGACGCCTTCGAGCGCTATGCCCGCGAGGAATCTCCCAAACGGCGCGGTGAGAGATGGGAAACGATCCGGCTTGCGCGCCTCTCATTGGACAGGATCGCGCACGAGCGTCTGGCTGATCTCGAACCGGCCAATTTCGCGGACTGGCGGGATCGCCGCTCCGGACAGGTCGCGCCTGCCACCGTGTCCCGCGAGATGGCGCTCATGTCGTCGGTGCTGACAACCGCCCGTCGGGAGTGGGGTCTGATCGCACACAACCCGCTTTCGGACATTCGCAAGCCCGCATTGCCACCCCCGCGCGACAGGCGCGTGTCCGATGCGGAAATCGACAGGCTGATTGAGGCAGGCGGCACAGAGCTGACCAAGACGACGGCCCGCGCCATACACGCCTTTCGTTTCGCTGTGGAGACGGCTATGCGGGCGGGGGAAATCGTCGGACTGACGGAGGACACCGTTGACCGGGAGACGCGGGTTGCCACGCTGCCCAGGACCAAGAACGGCACGGCGCGCAAGGTTCCCCTGTCCATGGTGGCTCTGGGCTTGCTGGGTGACTTACCGAAAACCGACGGCCCTTTGTTCGATCTGACAAACCAGCAGATCGATGTGCTGTTCCGCAAGGCGCGCGACAGGGCCGGGATTGAAAACCTGCACTTTCACGACAGTCGCCATGAGGCGATCACGCGGCTGGCAAGGAAGCTGGATGTGTTGAGCCTGGCCCGGATCGTGGGGCACAAGGGCATCAAGATGCTGATGATCTATTACAACGAAACCGCGGAAGACCTTGCTCAGCGGCTTGACTGATCCAAGACCGATTCCCGGCTGATCAGGATATTCTTGCCATCACGGCGTGTGTCGAAATGGCCTGCACGCACCTTCCGGCGGATCGTGTCAGGGGTGATGCGCAGGTATTTTGCGGCCTCTTTGACGGTCAGCCATTCGGGCAACTGTCCCTGCGCCTGCGCCTCGAATGCGCGCGTCAAGCCCTGCACCTGCCCGGAAAGCCCGACCACAAGGCGTTTCAGGTCCGCGATTTCTTCCGAAGTCGCAATCTCAATTCCCATTCACCGCCTCCTTCTTTTGCTCGGATTGGGCGATTTTCCCGCCCTGTTTCTCCCCTGCGCTTGCCCTGATACGCTCCATGATCCAGCGCACGACGGGGACGGCTTTCCAGGGCGCGGCGATCTCGGGCGCGCCAATGCCGGAACAGAAGGTCGCGCCGATCATCCTGTGTACTCCGTGGCCGTGATCGCCTGGCCACCCCATTGCTCTGCGGCGGCGGCCCTCATGCCCGGGAATGACCGGGCGCGCAGGCGGGCGCGCTTGGGGCCAGGGGGCAAGCGGTGCACATGGTTCCAGCGTTTCCAGGCGTCCGAGCCGCGCGCGGGCTCTTGGAGCACACAGGTCGGCATGAGCGGGGCCAGACCCGCCAGATACCAGCCCGTCGCCTTGTAGGCTGGATCGCCAAACCAGAACGGCTGGACCATATCCGGCGGCGGCAGGTCAGACGGCATCCGGTCGCGGGCGAGATCATTCATCACCGGGTTCTCGATCGCGCGCCGGGGGATCGGAGCGGACCAGCATGCGGTGAAGATGCTGACACCTTCCTCGAACTCCGCGCGCATGTCGTCCTGGCTGCGCCCGGCGGGCAAGCGCTTCGGTGCGCTCATCCAGTGGCGGCCGGAGCGGCACAGTCGGGTGCAGGGCGGGTGCATCACCGCGAGCAGGTCCCAGCCCTCGGCCAGAATGCCACTCCGGACGTCGCAGATGATGTGCCAGTTGCTGCCATCCTCGGCGGGTAGCGTATCGCACGACCAGACATCGTGGCCGCGCGCGGCGAAGGCGCGTCGTCCAATGCCAGAGGTCTCGCAGGCCACCAGCACCCGCATCACGATGCCTCCTGCCGGTCCAGACGCTCAATTTCGGCCACGATCAGAGCCGCAGCCTTGACCAAATTCCGGCGCGGTGTGCTTGGCTCCCACCATCTTGATGATGTGGACGCCGCTGCGAGCGCAGCGCCAGGTATGGTGCTGAGAACGGCCGCAGCAACAAACGGAGCGTTCCAAATGAATATCCAAACAATTGGTCTCGACTTGGCAAAGAGTGTTTTCCAGGCGCATGGCATGGACGAGAACGGCGAGACTGCTCTCGTCAAAAAGCTACACCGCAAGCAGATGATCCCCTTCTTCTCGACATTACCGCCCTGTCTGATCGGCGTAGAAGCTTGCGCGACTTCGCATCATTGGGCGCGCACCTTGACCTGCCGCCCTCACACCCCAATCACACCCCTCGCGCGGGATCTTCTTGCGGTTCGTTCGGCGCAGCCACAGCCGGTCTTCGCGACAGATGCGCTCGATCAGCTTGACATTCACCCTGAAGCCTTCGCCAGCCTGGCGTGCAGCATACGACGGTCATGCCTGCTGTGCTTGCCTGACAGGGGCATCAGGCGCTCTCTCAGTCGCGCATGGCTGTCTGGTCTGGCAGGCCAGGCTCGAGCGTGACCCAACCGCCTGCACGCGTGCCGCTGGGTGAACCGATGCTCTTTCACCGGCATCCTCACAGCATCTCGACGATGTGCAGGCGTCAGGCATTTTGTACCAACAGCCCCTTGAGGTCGGCGCTTTCCAACACGGCATCGGTCGGACGCCACTTTTGTTCGCCATTTCCACCACAACGCACTGTCTTTAAATCGCTTTCCCCTAATCCCGCATAAATCCGGCTAATCCCGTTAAATTACCAATCCATGTGGTCCGTAACACCCACCGGCAACAAATGGGTCTTGACCCCGGAAAATTGCGGGAACACGCCGGATATCATCAAGGCACTTGTTGCCGCGCCGGTATTTCGATCAGGAAGAAGAAGGGGCACGAACACCCCTCCTCCATTCGGGATCACAGATCCATCAGCAGGCGGCGCGGATCTTCGAGCGCTTCCTTGACGCGCACAAGGAAGGTCACGGCACCCTTTCCATCGACGATGCGGTGGTCATAGGACAGAGCGAGATACATCATCGGTTTGATGACAATCTGGCCGCTCTCGACCATCGGGCGTTCCTGGATCTTGTGCATGCCGAGAATACCCGATTGCGGCGGGTTGAGGATCGGCGAGGACATCAGCGAGCCATAGACACCGCCATTCGAGATGGTGAACGAACCGCCCGACATTTCCGCCATCGACAACTTGCCGTCACGCGCGCGCGCGCCATATTCTGCGATCTGTTTCTCGATCGTTGCGAAGCTCATCTGGTCGGCATCGCGCACGACCGGCACGACAAGACCGTTCGGAGTGCCCACGGCTACGCCCATATGGACGTAATTCTTGTAGACAATCTCGTTGCCGTCGATCTCGGCATTGACGTCCGGCACTTCCCTGAGCGCGTGGCAGCAGGCTTTCACGAAGAAAGACATGAAGCCCAGTTTCACGCCGTGCTTCTTGAGGAAGAGATCCTTGTACTCGTTGCGCAGGCTCATCACGCCCGACATGTCCACCTCGTTATAGGTGGTCAGCATCGCGGCGGTGTTCTGCGAGTCCTTCAGGCGCTTGGCAATCGTGGCACGCAGGCGGGTCATCTTGACACGCTCTTGCCGGCCCGCATCGTCGGCATTGACCGGTCCACGCGGGGTGGACGCCGGAACCTGAGCAATCGGGAGCGCGGCAGCTTTGGGTGCCGAGGCAGCCTTGGCCACATCTTCCTTCATGACGCGGCCATCCCTGCCCGAGCCCTGAACCGACGCCGGGTCGATGCCTTTTTCGACCATCAGTTTTCTGGCCGAAGGGGCATCTTCTACGTCCTGCCCGCCCGAAGTGGCAGGCGCGCCACCAACGGGGGCGATGGCCGGAGCGGCGCCACTGGCCGCGGCGCCTTCCGCAATCACCGCGAGTCTGGCAGAGGCATCGACGGTTGTGCCTTCGGCAGCGGCGATCTCGGTCAACAGGCCGGCAGCGGGGGCGGGGACCTCGACCGATACCTTGTCGGTTTCCAATTCGCACAGCATCTCGTCGGCGGCAACCGTGTCACCCACCTTCCTGAACCAGGTCGAGACCGTCGCCTCGGTCACCGACTCACCAAGGCTGGGTACCATCACATCAACCATTTTTCCCTCATTCGATTGGGCTTGGGCGGGCTGCTCCGCCGGTTTGCTTGCAGCTTTGGGGGCGGCAGCCGCCGCCGATTCCTCGATCATGGCCAGCAGCGCATCAACGCCAACCGTTTCGCCCTCGGCGGCAACGATCTCGCCCATGACGCCGGCGGTGGGGGCAGGAACCTCGACCGTCACCTTGTCGGTTTCCAACTCGCACAACATCTCGTCGGCGGCGACGGCATCCCCCGGCGTCTTGAACCAGGTTGCAACGGTGGCTTCCGTGACGCTTTCGCCCAGCGTGGGAACACGCACTTGTGTGGACATGGTGGTTACCCCTCCAATGCATCATTGACGAGCGCGTCCTGTTCGGCCTTGTGACGGCTGGCCAGACCCGTGGCGGGCGAGGCGGAAGCCGCACGGCCAGCATAACGGGCGCGCGAATGTTTGGCGTCGATCTTTGCGAGCACCCATTCGAAATAGGGTTCGACAAAGGTCCAGGCGCCCTGGTTTTTCGGCTCTTCCTGACACCAGACGATCTCGGCATTCCTGAAGCGTGAAAGCTCCTTGATTATCGATTGCGCGGGGAACGGGTAGAACTGTTCCAGACGCAGCAGGTATATATCGTCCAGTTCACGCTCGTCACGCCGGGCCAGCAGGTCGTAATAGACCTTGCCCGAGCTGATCACGACACGCCTGATCCTGTCGTCGGATTTCAGCGTCAGATTCGAACCGCCCATCTCGGCATCGTCCCACAGCACGCGGTGGAAGGTCGAGCCGGTGGTGAACTCTTTGGCCTTCGACACGCATTTGGGGTGCCGCAGCAGCGATTTCGGGGTCATCAGGATCAGCGGCTTGCGGAAATCGCGATGCAGTTGACGGCGCAGGATGTGGAAATAGTTGGCCGGGGTCGAACAATTCGCCACGATCCAGTTGTTTTCCGCCGAGTTTTGCAGGTAGCGTTCGAGACGCGCCGAGGAGTGCTCAGGCCCCTGGCCCTCGAAACCGTGCGGCAGCAGGCAGACGAGACCCGACATGCGCAGCCATTTGCGTTCGCCCGAGTTGATGAACTGGTCGAACATGATCTGCGCGCCGTTGGCGAAATCGCCGAACTGGGCTTCCCACAGGGTCAGCGTGTTCGGTTCGGCCAGCGAGTAGCCATATTCGAAGCCGAGCACCGCATATTCGGACAGCATCGAGTCGATCACCTCACAGCGCGCCTGTCCCTCGCGAATGTGGTTGAGCGGGTAGTAGCGATCTTCGGTGTTCTGATCGACGAAGGCCGAGTGGCGCTGCGAGAAGGTGCCGCGCGTGGCGTCCTGACCGGCAAGACGAACCGGGTAGCCTTCGGTCGCAAGCGAGCCGAAAGCGAGCGCCTCGGCCGTGGCCCAGTCAAAGCCAACATCCTTTTCGAACATCTGTTTCTTGTTTTCGAGCAGGCGCGCCACCGTCTTGTGCAGTGCAAACCCGTCGGGGGCGGTGGTCAGAGCGGTGCCGATTTCGGCCAGCGTGTCGGGCGAGATCGCGGTGGAGCCGGGCTCGTATTCGCTGTGTTCCTGCTCCAGACCCGACCAGCGACCATCAAGCCAGTCCGCCCTGTTCGGCCTGAATACCTTGCCGGCCTCGAACTCTTCGTTAAGGTGGCTCTGGAAGGCGGCCTTCCTGTCCTCGATCTCCCCCTCGGGGATCAGCCCGTCGGCGACCAGGCGCTCGGTATAGAGTTGCAGCGTGGTCTTGTGGGTCTTGATCGACTTGTACATCACCGGGTTGGTGAACATCGGCTCGTCGCCTTCGTTATGACCGAAGCGGCGGTAGCAGAAGATGTCGATGACAACATCCTTGCCGAATTTCTGGCGGAACTCGGTGGCGATCTTGGCGGCATGGACCACGGCTTCCGGATCATCGCCATTGACATGGAAGATCGGTGCCTCGACCATCAGCGCGATGTCGGTCGGGTAGGGCGAGGTGCGCGAGAAATGCGGCGCGGTGGTGAAACCGATCTGGTTGTTCACCACGATATGGATCGTGCCGCCGGTTCTGTGACCGCGAATGCCCGAGAGTTGCAGACATTCGGCCACGATACCCTGACCGGCAAAGGCCGCGTCGCCATGCAGCAGGATCGACAGAACCTTCCTGCGTTCGGCCTGATCCTGAAGCTGGTCCTGCTTGGCGCGGACCTTGCCCAGGGCGACCGGGTTCACCGCCTCAAGGTGTGAGGGGTTGGCGGTCAGCGACAGGTGGACCTTCTTGCCGTCGAACTCGCGATCGGCAGAGGTGCCGAGGTGATATTTCACATCGCCCGAACCGCCCACATCATCGGGCTTGAACGAGCCGCCCTGGAATTCGTGAAAGATCGCGCGATAGGGTTTCATCATCACGTTGGCCAGAACCGAGAGACGGCCACGGTGGGGCATCCCGATCACCACCTCTTCAAGGCCGAGCGTGCCGCCGCGCTTGACGATCTGCTCCATCGCGGGGATCAGCGCCTCGCCGCCATCAAGGCCGAATCGCTTGGTGCCCATGTATTTCAGATGCAGGAACTTCTCGAAGCCCTCGGCCTCCACCAGTTTTTGCAAGATGGCGTGGCGGCCATTCCTGGTGAAGGTGATCTCCTTGCCATAGCCCTCGATCCGCTCTTTCAGCCAAGCGGCCTCTTCGGGGTTCGAAATATGCATGTATTGCAGCGCGAAGGTGCCGCAATAGGTCCGTTTGAGCACATCGATGATCTCGCGCATCGAGGCAACTTCCAGGCCCAGAACATTGTCAATGAAGATCGGGCGGTTCATGTCCGCATCGGTAAAGCCATAGCTTTTCGGGTCGAGTTCGGGACGATCGGTCTTGTCACGCATCCCAAGCGGGTCGAGATCGGCGGCAAGGTGGCCGCGGATCCGGTAGGCGCGGATGATCATCAGCGCGCGGATCGAGTCCAGCACGGCGCGCCGGATTGCGTCCTCGTCAGCGGCAACGCCGAGGGCCTCGGCTTTCTTCCTGATCTTCTCGGCGGCGGCCTTGCCTTCGACGGCGGGCCATTCACCGGTCAGCGCGGCGGTCAGGTCATCCGTCGCGACCGGCGGCCAGTCGGTGCGCTCCCAGCTTGCACCCCGGGCCGATTTCCTGACGTCCTGGTCGGGATCACCGAGCGCGGCAAAGAACGCCGCCCACGTGGTATCGACCGAAGACGGATCCTCGGTGAAGCGGGCATGGAGCCGTTCGACGTAATCGGCATTCGCGCCTTGCAGGAATTGCGAGGCATTGAACTGGTCGTTGGGGGATTGGTCGTTCATGGGTTCACCTGTTCGGCATCGAAAAGGGCGGCGACGCGCAACCAGAGCGCAACCAGACCGGAATGGTCGGGCACCTTGATCGCGGCAAGTGGTCGAGAATCGCATGAAATCGCGCGGTTTCGGTCCGGCCGATCGCCTTTTGTGCGGCGGGCAGCCTGGCAAGGCCATGGGCAAGGCCATGGGCAAGGCCATGGGCAAGGCCATGACGGGGCGCGGCGCGAGCGTCAATCCCGTGCCGAACGGGAAGAGTGGCGGCAGATCCGAGCCACGGCCCGCGCGTCACACTCACGACCGCGCATGACGGTATGGCTGGACCGCACGGCAAGTGTTCTGCGCGGGGGGCGGGTTTGATCATCCGGGTCAGCAACTTCATGTCAGGCACTCTATGACGAGAACCTTTACACCAGGTATATTGCCTTTCGGTGCGGTGATGCCTGCGTGCTTGATCCCGATGCCATGCAACGTCCTGCAATCCTTGGCAAGCGCGCAGATTGCCGCCCCCCGGAAGGGGCGGGCAAAGCGCCTTGCTCTGGCCAGTGGCATCGGTCTCTCTCCTCCGGTGGTCCGTCTCAGCCTTCAATGCTCAGCCTTCAATGCTCAGCCTTCAATGGCTTTGATCACGGCTTCGCCCAGCGTTGCGGGGCTGTCCGCCACCACGATGCCGGCCGAGTTCATCGCTTCGATCTTGCTCTCGGCGTCGCCTTTGCCGCCTGAGACGATCGCACCGGCATGGCCCATGCGGCGACCCGGAGGAGCGGTGCGTCCGGCGATGAACCCGGCGACCGGTTTCCAGCGGCCTTTTTTCTTCTGTTCCCTCAGAAACTCGGCCGCTTCCTCTTCGGCGGTGCCGCCGATTTCGCCGATCATGATCATCGAGGTGGTTTCCGGATCGTCGAGAAACATGTCGAGCACATCGATATGCTCGGTTCCCTTGATCGGATCGCCGCCGATGCCGACGGCCGTGGACTGACCCAGGCCCATGTCGCTGGTCTGTTTCACGGCCTCATAGGTCAGCGTGCCCGAGCGTGACACGACGCCGACCGAACCGCGCTTGTGGATATGGCCGGGCATGATGCCGATCTTGCAGGCATCGGGCGTGATCACACCGGGGCAGTTCGGGCCGATCAGGCGCGAGGTGGAATCGATCAGCGCGCGTTTCACCTTCATCATGTCAAGGACCGGGATCCCTTCGGTGATGCAGATGATCAGTTCCATCCCGGCGTCGATCGCCTCAAGGATCGAATCGGCGGCAAACGGTGGAGGCACATAGATGACCGAGGCGTTGGCTTCGGTTTTCGCTCTGGCTTCGTGAACCGAGTTGAAGACCGGCAGGCCCAGATGCTCCTGGCCACCCTTGCCCGGTGTCACGCCGCCGACCATCCTGGTGCCGTAGGCGATCGCCTGTTCCGAGTGGAAGGTGCCCTGCGCGCCGGTGAAGCCCTGGCAGATGACCCTGGTATTTTCATTGACGAGAACTGCCATGATATTCAGCCTTTCACCGCTTTGACAATTTTCCGGGCGCCATCCGACAGGTTGTCGGCGGCGATCACGTTGAGGCCGGAATTGCGGATGATTTCCTTGCCCATCTCGACATTGGTGCCTTCAAGGCGGACCACGAGCGGCACGTCAAGGCCGACGTCCCGAACCGCGGCGATCACGCCCTCGGCGATGATGTCGCAGCGCATGATGCCGCCGAAGATGTTCACAAGGATGCCCTTGACGTTCCTGTCCGAGGTGATGATCTTGAACGCCTCGGTCACTTTCTCTTTCGTGGCGCCGCCGCCAACGTCGAGGAAGTTCGCCGGTTCCGCACCGTAAAGCTTGATGATGTCCATCGTCGCCATGGCGAGGCCCGCGCCGTTCACCATGCAGCCGATCTCGCCATCGAGCGCGATGTAGTTCAGGTCATACCTGGAGGCTTCGCGTTCCTTGGGGTCTTCTTCGGTCTCGTCACGCAGGTTGGCCACATCGGGCTGGCGGTGCAGTGCGTTGCCGTCGAAGCCGAGCTTGGCGTCCAGCACCTTGAGGGTGCCGTCGGTCGTCACGATCAGCGGGTTTATTTCGAGCAACTCCATATCCTTCTCGACGAAGGCTTTGCAAAGAGTGCCGAGCAGCGCGACCATCTGCTTGACCTGAGCCCCTTCGAGACCCAGCGAGAAGGCAACGCGACGGCCGTGGAACGGCTGGTAGCCGGTGGCCGGGTCGATCGGGAAGGAAAGGATTTTTTCGGGGGTCGATGCGGCGACCTGCTCAATGTCCATGCCACCCTCGGTCGAGGATACGATCGAGATGCGTGAGCTGGCGCGGTCAATGAGCAACGCCAGATACAGCTCGCGCGAGATGTCCGAACCGTCCTCGATGTAAATGCGGTTGACCTGCTTGCCCGCCGGACCCGTCTGGTGCGTCACCAGGGTCTTGCCGAGCATCTGCCTGGCCATGGCTTCGGCCTCTTCCACCGATCTGGCAAGGCGGACACCGCCTTTTTCGCCGGCTTCGGTCTCCTTGAAGTGGCCCTTCCCGCGGCCACCGGCATGAATCTGGGCCTTCACCACCCACAGCGGCCCGTCAAGCTCGCCTGCGGCGGTCTTGGCGTCTTCGGCCCTGAGCACCGCGCGACCGTCCGAAACGGGAGCGCCGTAGCTCTTGAGAAGCTGTTTGGCCTGGTATTCATGGATATTCATTCGGATACCCCTTGCTGGTGCGATTTGAGAGGATATCTAGGATGTTTGGCCGGGCGACAAAACCGAAATCGCGACAATCCGCTTCGGTTCGGGCGAAATTCCGACATATGTGATCACGACAGGAATATATGTGATCACGAAATTGTTCGGAGGGCGCCTTGCGTCCCGGATCAGAATCGGATCAATTGCCCCGTGCCTGCAAGAATGGGGAATTCTCATGGATAGTTGGGGCGTCGCCGCTCTGGTCGATGAACCTGCACCACTGGTCGTTGCGTTCGTTTCCTATCACCTTGATCTTGGTGCGTCGGAAGTGCATGTCATGCTCGACCGCCCGAATGAGGAAGTGCAGGATATTCTGATCGGCGTTCCGGGGGCCTTCATTCATCAGGCCGGCGAGGATGGCTGGGCCTTCAATGGCATCAATTTCCGCCCGCCCCATCATCTTGGACGACAGAAATATTTCGCCAGCCGTATATTGGCGCAAACCGGTCTGGATTGGCTGGTCCATTGCGATGCGGATGAATTCCTGATGCCGCTGGGCGGGGAAACCATCGCCGGTGTCCTGACCCGCATTCGCAAGGGGGCGTCCTGGCTCAAGATCAAGGTCGCCGAACGGGTGCATTGCGGTGACCTGCCTGCCCCGCACATCTTTACGGGTGCTTTTCGCGAGGCCTGGTGGGAAAATTTTAATGAGAACGGCGGCGAGATCTATGACGAGGTAAGTCTGCAACTGCTCAATCGCGGACTGTGCGGCCATCAGATCGGCAAATGCGCGGTGCGCTCCGGGCTGGGTCTGTTCATCGGAGTGCACCAGCCGCTGCGCGAATATGGTGGCGGTGGAAACAAGGTGCCCTCAGACGTTCACAACGCGATCAGGCTACTGCATTTCGACGGTCTGACGCCACTGCAATACATGATCAAGATGCTGCGCCGGGCTCTGGTGGACCGTGCCGCGCAGAACCCGCCCAAGCACGCTCTCGCGCGAAAGTTGCAATTTACTTTTCTGGCAGACGAAGCGCGCGATCCGGCAATGTTGATGCAGATCTACATGGCGGCGAAATCGATCAACGATACGCAATGCGATCAACTCGAAGAACGCGAATTGCTGGGCTGGTATGATCACCGGATTCCGGCGCGGGTGAACGACCTCCTTGGTGAAGAGATCGATCTGAGTCCTGCCGCCTTCGATCACGCACTGCTGGAACATGAGGCCGGGCTGTTCACGCGGGCGCATGATACCTTTGGCTTCGATCCGGCGGCGCTGGTGACAAGGGCTGACGTTTCGACGGCTGACGTTTCGACTTGAGGTCGATGAAACGAAAATGGCGCGGTCGACACCACGCCTTTTCCGGTTCCGGGATGCTTGCGAGGATCAGGCCAGTGAGCTGTCGATGTCCTTGCAGGCTGCCACCAGGCCATTCACGGCGTTGACCGATTTGTCGAACATCGCCTGCTCGTCCTTGTTGAGCCTGATATCGACGACTTTCTCGATGCCACCAGCACCGATCACGGTCGGAACGCCGACATACATGCCGTCGAGGCCGAGTGCGCCCTTCACGTAAGCTGCGCAGGGCAGAACGCGCTTCTGGTCTTTCAGATAGGCTTCGGCCATTTCGATCGCCGCGGTGGCCGGTGCGTAGAAGGCCGAGCCGGTTTTCAGCAGACCGACGATCTCGGCACCGCCGTCACGGGTGCGCTGAACGATCGCATCAAGGTTCTCCTGCGTGGTCCAGCCCATTTCGATCAGGTCGGGCAGCGGGATGCCGGCGACGGTCGAGTAACGGGCGAGCGGCACCATGGTGTCGCCATGGCCGCCGAGCACGAAAGCGGTGACGTCCTTCATAGACACGCCGAATTCGAGCGAGAGGAAGTGACGGAAGCGCGCCGAATCGAGCACGCCAGCCATGCCGACGACTTTCTCATGCGGCAGGCCCGAGAATTCACGCAGCGCCCAGACCATCGCGTCAAGCGGGTTGGTGATACAGATGACGAATGCGTTCGGGGCGTTGGCAGCAATGCCTTCGCCGACCGATTTCATGACCTTGAGGTTGATGCCCAGCAGATCATCGCGGCTCATGCCCGGCTTGCGCGGAACACCGGCGGTGACGATGCAGACATCGGCACCCGCGATATCGGCGTAATCGGTCGTGCCTTTGAGTGACGCGTCGAAGCCTTCGGCAGGACCGGATTCGGCAATGTCGAGCGCCTTGCCGTGGGGCGTGCCCTCTGCAATATCGAACATGACGACATCGCCGAGTTCTTTGATGGCAACGAGATGGGCAAGCGTGCCGCCGATCTGGCCGGCGCCGATAAGCGCAATCTTTGGTCTGGCCATGGGAGCCTCCGGGTGGATGGAATGGAAATTCTGACGCCTTTCAAATAGCTCTTCGGGTGCCAAAGAGCAAGGGTGCCGCGTCGCGACGGGGTCCGGCATGCGATCCTGGATGCAATTGCATGCTGATCCGGGCCAGCAAATATGGCTTGTCATGCGCTGACGGTTCTGGTTCCTCGGCTTGGTATCGGACAGGTCTGATCAAGCATGGGAGGTGCCGGTTCCTTGGGGGGAGAGATGCTTGAATTGACGATCTGGGGGTGGGCGCTTGCGCTGCTTGCTGCGGTGATGGTCGGCCTGTCGAAAGGCGGCATACCGATGGCCGCGTCGATCTCTGTGCCCGTTCTGGTCATCGTGATGAACCCGGTCGAGGCGGCCGGGCTGTTGCTGCCGGTCTATATCATCGCCGACATGTTCGGGCTCTGGGCCTATCGCAAGGAATTCGACAGGCGGGTTCTGGCGATCATGATTCCGGCGACCACGATCGGGGTCGGTATCGGCTGGGCCACGGCCGAGATCGTGCCTGAACGCTGGGTCACCGGTCTGGTCGGGCTGATCGGGACAGTGTTCGCACTGAATGCGATCCTGCGGCCCCGGATCGGGGCGCGGCAGAAGGCCAGGGTCGCACCGGGATTGTTCTGGGGCACTCTCGCCGGGTTCACCAGTTTCGTCAGCCACTCGGGCGCGCCACCATATCAGACCTACGCGATCCCGCTGAACATGCCCAAGCCGGTGTTCGCAGGCACGGCGACGGTGCTGTTTTCTTACGTGAACCTGGCCAAGCTCGGCCCCTATATCGCACTGGGGGAGGTGAACTGGCACAGTCTGGGCGCAGCACTGATCCTGGCCGTGCCCGCCTCGACCTCGGTGTTTCTGGGGACCTGGCTGGTCAGGCGGATACCAACCAGGATTTTTTTCAGTCTGGTGGTCTGGACGCTTTTGCTGATTTCGCTGAAGCTGATCCAGCAGGCCGTAACGGGTTAAAGCGCCGGCCCTTCGCGCGCAGGGGCCGCGTGGACCCTGACGGCAAGACCCTGATCCGCCTCGCCCGGCTTGCAATATCCGGTTCGGCCACAATCCATTCGGAGTCTGAACATGAAAATCTATCGACTGTTGACCGAAAAGGACAGCTCGGCTTTCTGCCACAAGGTCAGTCTGGCCCTGTCCAGAGGGTGGGAGTTGCACGGATCGCCGCAATATGCCTATGACGCGAGCAAGGGGGGAATGCGCTGCGCCCAGGCCGTGACCAAGGAGATCGAGGGTGCGTATCACCCCGACATGAAACTGGCAGAGCAATGAAAAGGGAATTATATCCCAAAGTAACATAGCCTAAGCCTATTTAGGGCGGCCAGCTCCATCGCTAGGTTCGAAAAATGCTTGTCGCAAAGTATCCATAGAGGCTTGTGGCATATCATATTCCTGCTCCATCTCAGCCTTAGAAGGCTGGTAGTGCGAGTCAGATAGTTTTTGGAACGTTGGTTTTTGCTCTTTTTGTTTCTTCATCACTAAAGTAGTTCGCCCTGAACAACTTTTATCCGGCTGATTTTGCTTGAGAATGATGTGATATTGCTGGGTGCTGCCTGCAAGGTTTTGTATTATCCCGGCAGGAACCCTGCAATTTCGAGCCGTGATATGAAGCCGAGAAAGCCGCTCCCGGAACAAGACGATCTCCTGCGCGCCCGCCTGGTCGAGATGATCGACATGCGCCACGAGCTGGTGAAACTTGCCCCCCTGATCGACTGGGAGGTCTTTGAGCGGGAATGGGCCGGGTTCTTTCCGTCCCACACCGGTCGCCCGGCGACGTTGACGCGCCTGGTTGCCGGACTCCTTTACCTGCAACATGCCTATGCACTTTCGGACGAGGCGGTCGTGGCACGATGGGCCGAGAACCCGTATTGGCAGCACTTCTGCGGCGAGACGTTCTTTCAGCACCGTCTGCCGCTTGATCCCTCATCCCTGACCCGGTGGCGCAAGCGGATCGGCGAGGAGGGTGTTGAATGGATGCTGACCCAGACGATCGAGGCCGGGAAACGCGCCGGGGTGGTGAAGCGCAGCGATCTCAAGCAGGTCACGGTCGATACCACGGTGATGGAAAAGAACATCGCCCACCCGACGGATGCCCGGCTGTATGAGGCGGCGCGGCGCAAGCTGGTCGGGCTGGCTCGCGAAGCCGGGATCGTCCTGCGCCAGAACTACAACCGTCTTGGGCCTCGGCTGGCCGGTCAGGTTGGGCGCTACGCCCATGCCCGCCAGTTCAAGCGGATGCGCAAGGCGTTGCGCCGGCTCAAGGGCTACACCGGCCGCGTGCTGCGCGACATCGAGAGGCAACTGGGTAAGGTTCCGGAGGGGGCGCTGAGAGAGCGCCTGGTGGGGATGATCGCGCTGGTGAACCGGCTGTTGGCGCAGAAGCCGAAGGACAAGAAGAAACTCTACAGCCTGCATGAACCGGCGGTGGACTGCATCTCCAAGGGCAAGGCGCACAAGAGGTACGAGTTCGGAACCAAGGTCAGCGTGGCCACGACCAACCGGGGCGGCTTCGTGGTCGGGATGCGGGCGCTGCCGGGTAACCCTTACGACGGCCACACGCTGCACGAGGCGCTGGAACAGGTCGAGATCCTGACCGACCTGAGGCCAGAGTTGGCCTTTGTCGACCGCGGATACCGCGGGCATGGCGTGCAGAATGTGAAGGTTTTCATCAGTGGCGCAAAGCGAGGTGTCACCAGGACGATCGCCAAACTCCTGCGACGGCGCAGCGCCATTGAACCAATGATCGGGCACATGAAGAACGACGGTCGACTGACGCGAAGCACCCTGAAAGGAACCGACGGCGACGCTCTGTTCGCCGTGCTCTGCGGCTGCGGTCACAACATTCGCATGATCCTGAGACACCTGAGGGAGATCTTGTGCCGGTTGATCCGGGCTCTCACCTCGCTCCGACAGACCACCACCGCTGAAACGGCCTTCGTCGGGCCGTCTCAGATCGCCAACGTGCCAATCTGAAACCCTTGTTCAGGACGGACTAAAGTAGCCTTTCTAGATTTTTTCTAGGTCGTCCAAGCCAAACCAGTTTGGATCATCTTTCATTTTCACTCTAGGCGTCCTAGGGATTGTTCCATCATCCTGCACAATATCTTTAGGCAAGCAGATGCGCCAATCGTCATAGGCTGCTCTACGTATTTCAGCCTCGGTTCCAACAGAGTAATGGCCTTTTAGCCATTCTATTGCTTCGGGTTTTTCAATTAAAGGCAAGCCACGGGAAAAAGTGCTTCGGAAAAGCGAATTTGAAACATTGCACAAAAGTAAATCAAAATCCGTTGCCATGTACCTGTCATTTTCTTGACGACTAAGATTGCTGCGAGACCTGTGACATTTAACTGCGAAGTGAGGGAAAGGGCTTGCCCTAGTACCAAGGCTAAATTTGCCTCTTACAGCATTTTTCGCTTCCACCTTAAAACGAACGCCCTTACGTCTGTGGGTAATGCTTACATCTTCATCATAGGAGCCAAGTTGAGCGTTAAGATTCAGCTTTTCAACTAACCAGTCCTTTGGGTTCAATTTTTTCTTAAGAACCAAAGCACAAATGAATTCAGTCGCTTTCCCCCTAATCATGGGGACAACTTTCTGATCTTCTAAAATGTCTAAAAGATTTTCCAAAGGGATATTGTAAGTGTCACAGTACTCCTCAATATCCCTGTATACTTTCAGAGCTTCATCAGACATTATAGTTCCTAATAAACACTTCCTTGCCCTTACCCCGAGAACTTCTAAATCCGTCCTTTAGCTTTAAGCCTTCTCGTTGATTGTCGGTCCTGTTTATAGTGTAGTTCCACTCACGTTCACTAATGTATTGAACCCAATGATATAAATCACGAACATCCTCATGATCATCATAAGTCAAAAGGAACTTTAATCTGTGAGAATTTCTATACAAGCAGGCAGCTAATCGTTCATGATCTTCTGTCAAAAAATGACAGTTATAGAACTTTTGCTGGTCTGCGTTATAATAAGGCGGATCAACAAACAGAAACGATCCATCTGGCGTATTATCAATGGACTCCTCAAAATCTTTTGTCTGAAGCGAGACGCCTTGCAGTTTGTCAGATACTGTCCTCAAATGCGGCGGCCAATTTTCAGGGCGCATAGAGTATTTTTCGCCGTACCCCCAATAGCAATTTTCTGGCTTCATAATGCCACTGTAAGATGTTCTGTTAAGGTAGAACCACCTTTTTGCTCTATCGATGTCTGTCTTAGGATCGAAATGATTTTTGAACCAATGATGATTTTCCTTTGTCGCAGGAATCCCATGGAGGCTATCAATTAAATCCTCAACATTATCTCTTATAACGAGAAACATGTTTATGACATCTTCATATAAATCATTGAGAATGTTATGGCTACACTTAGGCTTTGCAAAAAAACGCTCGCCCCTCCTGCAAAAGGTTCAGAATAAAAGCTATGTTCAGGCACCTCGTCTAAGATAAGCCTACGTGCGTAAAACTTGCCGCCCGCATATCTAAAAGGTGAATTTGATCTGTTTGATCTAGGTAAAGGACAGCTTACCGAAACTCGCACATTCATCCTCTTGCTCCACTTGTTAGGCCGTTGTCGGCAATTAAATCTACATACCTAAGGCGCTTTCCAATCATCCCTCCTAAAACACCGACCATTTGATCTATGGTGTCTTTAGGGCGGCTATTGTGACGGCCTGAAAACTCATTGACATAGCGGCTAAGATGCTTGGGAGACATTTTGTGGTATGTGCCATTATACCCTCGCTTGAGACCAGCCCAAAACGACTCCATGCCGTTTGTATGGGCCATATCCTTCACATATTCACCCACGCTATGCTTAACAGCCTCATGAGGACGGTTAATCCCTACATAGGCCCTTGCTTCGTCAGTATAGACCTGCGATTGCTCTTGTGTACGGATCTCAACAAAGCCCTGTAGCGTTTCTTTATTCGTGTCTAAAACAGGCTGTGCAGATACATGATTAGTATCACGGTCTCTAACGCCAACAACCGCCGTTTTTCCTACAGGACCCCGCCCAGCTTTTAGCTTCTTGTTGCTATGCTTGTTCTTTTCTTTGCCGCCGATGTAAGTCTCATCAGCCTCGACGGGCCCTTCGAATAAAGGCTGACCATCAGCATAGGCTTCCCGCAGGCGATGGAGGACAAACCATGCAGATTTTTGCGTTATACCTAATTCGCGATGCAACTTCATTGAGGAAATACCCTTTAGGTTGGTGGTGAATAAATATATAGCGATTGCCCAGACTCGGTAAGGCAACTTAGACCCTTGCATTACAGTTCCAACCTTAACTGTAAACATCGGCTTTTTAGAACAGTCATTGCAGCGATGCGTCATGCTCTTATGAGGAACCCCCACTTTGACGCTCAACGAACCACAATGGGGACAGCTAGGCCCATCAGGCCATCTTTGTTGCTCAAGCCATTCTCTAGCCTTAACCTCGTCCCCAAACATATCTGCAATTTGCAGAAGGGTAAGGCCTGTGCGGCTAGATTTGCCTGGTGCTTTCTGTTTCATTCCCATCTCCTAATGTGACTCTGTGATAAACCAAAAAGCCCTTTACGTCAATAAGGAAATGTTACTTTGGGATATAATTCCCAATGAAAACTGGCAGAGCAATGATGTGCAAGACCGGTCCGGGCTGCTTCAAGGGCTGCGGGCGATGTGATCAAGGCGTGCTCGGGAGTCCTTGACAAGGCAAGGACCGCTGCGCCTGGTATCGGCGCTGTTCGTTTGCTCCTTGTTGTGGCCAGACGAGGGACAGGGGCCCTTGCCTGCGAGCGGCAGCATGTGATTGCGCACTGAACGTGATCACACATTGAAAATATGTGATCACAAAGCGGGATTTCATCTCCGTTTGATTGGAAAAGCCCAAAATTGTTTGCAATCGGCCCGTGACATCGCTGAAATATGCGTTACTACAGTTGGCAATTCCGGCCAGTCCTTCGCCCTTGGTGACCCATCGCACCCCCGACGAAGGGCGTAGCGACAAAGGGACCGAACATGGCAGAAGCGAAGATGGCACAACGCCCGCTCTCCCCCCATCTTCAGATCTATCGCCCGCAGATGACGTCATTATCGTCGATCATGACGCGAATCACCGGCAACGGGATCATCGTGGGAGTGATCCTGCTGGTGTGGTGGCTGCTCGCCGCGGCAACCAGCCCCGATTACTTCAACTTCGTGAACGCAATTGCGACCTCGTGGTTTGGCGATCTTGTGTTCACCCTGTCGTTGCTGGGTCTCTGGTATCACTACCTCGCCGGAATCCGGCATCTGATCTACGACGCCGGCAAGTGCCTCGATATCAAGACCGCCGAAACGCTTGGCTGGGTCTGCGTGATCGGCTCGGTCGTGCTGACCGTGCTCACGCTCATCATCATTCATCTCTGAGGAGGTCCGGGATGCATTATCTGACCAACCGCAAACGCGCCGCAGGCAAGGGTGCGGCAGGTACCGGCTCCGAGCATCACTGGTGGATGTCGGCTTCGGCCGTGGCCCTGGCCGTCATGATCCCGACCTGGCTCTATATCGTCGGCACCACGCTCGGCGCCGACCGGAAAACGGTGATCTCTACCTTCGCAAGCCCCTTCACGGCAATCCTGACCGCACTGATCGTGATCGTCGGGATGCGGCATTTCGCCAGGGGCACCGAGATCTGGATCGAGGATTACGTGCACGGCTCCGCAGGCAAGGCGCTCAGGATCGCCATGCACGCGCTGGCCTATGTGATCATGGCAACCGCACTTTACGCGATTGGCAAGATGGTCTTCATCGACCTGCTGCCGGGCAACTGACAAATCAGGACGAGACGAATGGCTGCTTACGAATACGAAACGCATAATTACGATGTGCTCGTGGTCGGTGCCGGTGGCTCGGGCCTGCGGGCCACGCTGGGCATGGCCGAACAGGGCCTGCGCACAGCCTGCATCACCAAGGTGTTTCCGACCCGCTCGCACACGGTTGCGGCACAGGGTGGCATCGCCGCCTCGCTGTCGAACATGGGTCCGGACAACTGGCAGTGGCACATGTATGACACGATCAAGGGCTCCGACTGGCTGGGTGACACCGACGCGATGGAATATCTCGCGCGCGAGGCCCCCAAGGCGGTTTATGAGCTGGAGCATTACGGCGTGCCGTTCTCGCGCACCGAAGAGGGCAAGATCTATCAGCGCCCGTTCGGTGGCCACACCACCGAATTCGGTGAAGGCCCGCCCGTGCAGCGCACCTGTGCTGCGGCTGACCGCACCGGCCATGCCATCCTGCACACGCTCTATGGCCAGTCGCTGAAGAACAATGCGGAGTTCTACATCGAGTATTTCGCGATCGACCTGATCATGTCCGATGACGGGCAGTGTCAGGGCGTCGTCTGCTGGAAGCTTGACGATGGCACGATGCATGTTTTCAATGCGAAGATGGTTGTGCTGGCAACCGGCGGTTACGGTCGCGCCTATTTCTCGGCCACCTCGGCCCATACCTGCACCGGCGACGGTGGCGGCATGGTGGCGCGGGCCGGCCTTGCGTTGCAGGACATGGAGTTCGTGCAGTTCCACCCGACCGGCATCTACGGCTCGGGGTGCCTGATCACTGAAGGTGCGCGCGGCGAGGGCGGTTACCTGACCAACTCGGAAGGGGAGCGTTTCATGGAGCGTTACGCGCCGACCTACAAGGATCTGGCCTCGCGTGATGTCGTGTCCCGCTGCATGACCCTGGAGATTCGCGAAGGCCGCGGCGTGGGCGAGCACAAGGACCACATCTTCCTGAACCTTTCGCACTTGCCACCCGAAGCACTGGCCGAACGCCTGCCGGGCATTTCGGAAAGCGCCAGGATCTTCGCCGGTGTCGATGTCACCAGGGAGCCGATTCCGGTTCTGCCGACCGTGCACTACAACATGGGCGGTATCCCGACGAACTATCATGGCGAGGTGATCAACCCGACCGCCGACGACCCCGATGCCACCGTGCCCGGCCTGATGGCCGTGGGCGAAGCGGGGTCGGCCTCGGTGCATGGGGCCAACCGTCTGGGCTCCAACTCGCTGATCGACCTTGTGGTCTTTGGTCGGGCCGCCGCGATCCGCGCCGGTCAGATTCTCGACCCGAACAGCCCCAATCCCGAAATCGCACCCTCCAGGATCGACGCGATCTTCGAGCGATTCGATTCGGTGCGCTACGCTGATGGCGGCACACCCACGGCGCACCTGCGCAACGAGATGCAGCGCTCGATGCAGGCGGATGCCGCAGTGTTCCGCACCGACAAGACGCTGGCAGAGGGTGTCGAGAAGATGAAGGCGGTTGCCGACAAGCTCGGCGATATCAAGGTCACCGACCGTTCGCTGATCTGGAATTCGGACCTGATGGAAACGCTCGAACTCGGGAATCTGATGCCGAACGCCCTGGCCACCATCGTCGGTGCCGAGGCCCGCAAGGAATCGCGTGGCGCACATGCCCACGAGGATTACCCGGACCGCGACGACAAGAACTGGCGCATGCACTCGATCATGCATGTCGAGGGTAACGACGTGAAACTGTCCTATCGTCCGGTTCACCTTGACCCGCTGACCACGCAGGAGGAGGGCGGTATCGACCTCAAGAAGATCGCGCCCAAGAAGCGGGTTTATTGATGCGTACCGCTCCGGCATATGGTTTGATCGTGGCAGGGGTCACTCTCGCCGCCTGTGCCCCGGTGCCGGTGCGGATGGCCGAGCGGCAGTGCCACGCGCAGTTCGCGCCTCACAAACCGGTCTCGGGCGAGGCTGGCATGGGGGTTGCCACCGACGGGTTCCACTCGAAGATGAGGGTCAATATCAATCTCGGTGCCAATATGCAGGGCGATCCGTCCGCCGCCTATGACGCCTGTGTTTACAGAAAATCCGGCCAGATGCCTACGCGGCCGCTTCATTCGTACTGAAAGGGGGCTGCCATGGTTCAGTTCACGCTTCCGAAGAATTCCAGGATCTGCATCGGCAAGACCTGGCCAAAGCCGGATGGCAAGAATATCCGCAAGTTCCGGATCTATCGCTTCGATCCGGATACCGGTGAGAACCCGCGCCTCGACACCTATTTCATCGACCTCGACAAATGCGGCCCGATGGTTCTGGACGCCCTTCTCAAGATCAAGAACGAGATCGACCCGACCCTGACCTTCCGCCGCTCCTGCCGCGAAGGGATATGTGGCTCCTGCGCGATGAATATCGGCGGGATCAACACGCTGGCCTGCATCTATGGCCTTGACGAGATCCGGGGCGATGTGAAGATCTACCCGCTGCCGCACATGCCGGTGGTGAAAGACCTGATCCCCGACCTGACCATGTTCTACGCCCAGCATGCGTCGATCATGCCCTGGCTGGAGACCAGAACGAACCGGCCCGAGAAGGAGTGGCGTCAGTCGATCGAAGACCGAAAGAAGCTCGACGGCCTGTATGAATGTGTGATGTGTGCCTCCTGTTCGACTTCCTGCCCGAGCTACTGGTGGAACGGCGACAGGTATCTCGGCCCGGCGGCCCTGCTGCATGCCTATCGCTGGATTATCGACAGCCGCGATGAAGCCACGGGCGAGCGTCTGGATGCGCTGGAAGATCCCTTCAAGCTCTACCGTTGCCACACGATCATGAACTGCACCAAAACCTGTCCGAAGGGTCTGAACCCCGCCAAGGCGATTGCCGAGATCAAGCGGATGCAGGTCAACCGCGTCGTCGGCTGATCCCTGTTTTGTGGGGGTGCTGCGGCACCCTCTTGAAGCCTGTGAAAAGGATATACTGGGCCGTTCATTCTGCATTGCAGAAGCTGTATGGCGCACATGCAGCATCTATCGATACCTTTTCGCAAGACCGATATCTTTTCGCAAGTTTGTGTCTGCATGTCCGTTCGGAGAGGAATGCTTGTGAAGAAGAGATCAATGTCGGAAGTTGCAAGGCGCGGAGTCTGAAAGATTCTGTCGCGATTGTCCGGTTTCGACCGGAGTTTTTCCATGAGGGTCTTTGGGAGACTTTTCTTGTCCGGGGGCTGATGGCTTGGGTCTGATGTATGGGCTCAACCGAGGTCATTCGGAAAACTTGGTTATTTCTTGCGCCTTGAGATTGCGCGTCCGGACATGGTTCGGGCGTCGCGAGGCGGCGTATCCGGATATCGGGACCGAATATCAGGGGTTGTCAGAAGGCCTCCGCTTCGGGTAATCTGGATCTCAGTCGGATACGGGAGAATCCGGGGCCACCCCGGTGCCGAAGGAGCAACCGCCCCGGTAAACTCTCAGGCCAAAGGACCGTGCCCGGCCGAAGACTCTGGAGAGAGGCAGCCGTGAGGTTGCCCGCCGAAGGGATAACGATCTCAGGCGCCTGACCGCAAGGACGGGCATGGACAGAGGGGGCATCGGGCGGGCCATCGGGCCCGGGGTTTCGATGCCGGGGAACCGGCCGGAAGGAGTGCGTGGGGGAGTGCGTGCATGGCCGGGCTGAAGCGGACCTGTCTTCATGATCTTCATGTGGAACTGGGCGCCAAGATGGTGCCGTTTGCGGGCTGGGAAATGCCCGTGCAATATCCGATGGGGGTGCTCAAAGAGCATCTTCATACCCGTGCTGCGGCGGGCCTTTTCGATGTCGGCCATATGGGGCAGGTGATCCTGCCGGGGTCTGATGCCGCACGGGCGCTTGAGATGCTGGTGCCGGGTGACATGATCGGGCTGAAAGAGGGCCGTCAGTGCTACACGCTGTTTACCAGCAAAGGGGGCGGGATCCTTGATGATCTGATGGTTTCCAATCGCGGCGATCATCTCTTTGCGGTGGTCAATGCCACCTGCACCAAGGCCGATATTGCCCATCTTCAGGCGCATATGCCGGTGGAGGTTGTGACAGGTCGCGCGCTGCTGGCCTTGCAGGGACCTGCGGCGGAAGATGCGCTTGAGCGGCTCGTGCCGCCGGTTGTGGCGATGCGCTTCATGGATGCGGCGGTGCTCGACTGGAACGGGACCGGATTGTGGATCTCGCGCTCGGGCTATACCGGCGAGGACGGGTTCGAAATCTCGATCCCAGAAGATGCTGCCGCCGAATTCGCCCGCGCGCTGCTGGCGATGGAAGAGGTCGCACCGATCGGCCTGGGTGCGCGCGACAGCCTGCGGCTGGAGGCCGGGCTGTGCCTGTACGGTCATGACATCGACACCGCCACGACTCCGGTTGAGGCGGATCTGGCCTGGGCGATCCAGAAGGTGCGCCGCAAGGGTGGCGCGCGCGAAGGGGGCTTTCCTGGTGCCGGCAAGATCCTGTCGCAATTCGACACAGGGGCCGCGCGCAAACGCGTCGGTTTGCGCCCCGAGGGCCGGGCGCCGATGCGCGAGGGTGTGCAGATCTACGCCGAAGCCGAGGGCGGAACGCCGATCGGCACGATCACCTCGGGCGGCTTTGGCCCCTCCATCGGCGCACCAATGGCGATGGCCTGTCTGCCCTCGGACCTGCGCGAGGGTGCGACCGTTTACGGTCAGATGCGCGGCAAACGCCTGCCTGCCGTGATCGCCCCGATGCCCTTCAACGCCACACGCTACAAACGCTGATTCCAACAGGGAGATTGCCCCATGAAATTCACCGAAGACCATGAATGGCTCAGGCCCGAAGGGGATCTGGTGATCGTCGGGATCACCGCCCATGCGTCCGAACAGCTTGGCGATGTCGTCTTTGTCGATCTGCCCGAACCGGGTGCCACGGTCGAGAAGGGAGAGGGGATCTGCGTGATCGAGTCGGTCAAGGCGGCCTCGGATATCCTTGCCCCGCTCGATGGCGAGATCATCGAGATCAACGAGGATCTGAACGGCAATCCCGGGCTGGTGAACGGAGATCCGACCGGCAAGGCGTGGGTCTTCAAGATGAGGCCGGCCGACATGTCGGCACTTGAGGATTTCATGGACGAGGCGGCCTATAAGGCCCTGATCGGACAAGACGATGTGTCCCCGCACGACCTGTGATACCCATGATTGATACTCATGATTTTGCCAACCGCCGCCATATTGGACCCAGCCCGTCCGAGATGGAGGAGATGTTGCGGGCCGTGGGGGCGCCGAGCCTTGAGGCCCTGATCGACGAAACCGTGCCGCAATCCATCCGGCAGGAGGTGCCGCTGTCCTGGGCACCGCTGACCGAATTCGCGCTGCTGCAAAAGATGGAGCAGGTGGCCAGGAAGAATACCGTCATGGTCAGCCTGATCGGGCAGGGCTATCATGGCACGGTCACGCCGCCCGCGATTCAGCGCAATATCCTCGAAAATCCAGCCTGGTATACGGCCTATACGCCCTATCAGCCCGAGATTGCGCAGGGCCGCCTCGAGGCGCTGTTGAACTTCCAGACCGTCGTGTCGGATCTGACCGGGTTGCCGGTGGCCAATGCCTCGTTGCTGGACGAGGCGACGGCGGCGGCCGAGGCGATGGCAATGGCGCAGCGTGTGGCCAGATCCAGGGCCAGGGCATTCTTCGTCGATCGGCATTGCCACCCGCAGACCATAGGGGTGATCAAGACCCGCGCGGCCCCGCTGGGGATCGAGATCATCATCGGCGCACCCGGGGATCTGGTGGCCGGGGATCTGGTGGCCGAAGACGTGTTCGGCGCGATCTTCCAGTATCCGGACACGTATGGGGAGATCCGCGATCTTGGCGCACAATGCGATGCGCTGCACGCGGCCGGGGCCATAGCGATCTTCGCAACCGATTTGCTGGCGCTGTGCCTGCTCAGGGAGCCGGGCGCGATGGGGGCCGATATCGCCATCGGCTCGGCGCAGCGTTTCGGCGTTCCGATGGGCTATGGTGGGCCGCATGCAGCCTTCATGGCCGCGCGAGACGAGATGAAGCGCGCGATGCCGGGCCGGATCGTCGGTGTCTCGGTCGATGCGCGTGGCAACCGGGCCTATCGTCTGTCGCTGCAAACCCGGGAACAGCATATCCGCCGCGAGAAGGCGACGTCGAATGTCTGCACCGCGCAGGCGCTGCTGGCGGTGATGGCCGGCTTCTACGCGGTGTTCCACGGCCCTGCGGGGCTGCGCGCGATTGCCCGGAAGGTCCATCTCACCGCCTGTCATGTCGCCGGGGCGCTCAAGGCTGCCGGGGCCGAGGTGCAGACCCGCGCCGGTTTCGACACGATTACCGTGCGTGTTGGCGTGGGGCAGTCGGGCATCATGGCCGCGGCTCGCCAGCGTGGGATCAACCTGCGCAAGATCGGGCGGGATCGCGTCGGCATCTCGGTTGACGAGACCACCGACGAGACCATCGTCGCCCGGTTGCTCGACGCTTTCGGAATCGAGAACGCGGTGCCTGCTGGCGATGTGCTGGCGATCCCCGAGACATTGTTGCGCGAAACCGGCTATCTGAGCCATCCGGTTTTCCACATGAACCGTGCGGAATCCGGCATGATGCGCTACATGCGGCGCCTGTCGGATCGCGATCTGGCGCTGGATCGGGCAATGATTCCGCTTGGATCCTGCACGATGAAGCTGAACGCGGCGGCCGGGATGATGCCGCTGACCTGGCCGGAATTTGCCTCGCTCCATCCGTTCGTGCCCCGGGATCAGGCGGCAGGCTATCATGAGGCGATCGCCGATCTGACCGGCAAGCTGTGCGAGATTACCGGCTACGATGCCTTCTCGATGCAGCCCAATTCGGGGGCGCAGGGTGAATATGCGGGACTTTTGACCATCGCCGCCTATCACCGGGCGCATGGCGATGATCAACGTGATGTCTGTCTGATCCCGATGTCGGCGCATGGAACGAACCCGGCCTCGGCGCAGATGGCGGGGATGAAGGTCGTCGTGGTGAAATCCGCCCCCAATGGCGATATCGACCTTGAGGATTTCACGGCAAGGGCCGCAGCGGCGGGCGACCGTCTGGCGGCCTGCATGATCACCTATCCTTCGACCCATGGCGTGTTCGAGGAAACCGTGCGCGAGGTCTGCAAGATCACCCATGATCATGGCGGACAGGTCTATATCGACGGGGCGAACATGAATGCGCTGGTCGGTCTGGTCAAACCCGCCGGGATCGGCGGCGATGTGAGCCATCTCAACCTGCACAAGACCTTTGCCATTCCGCATGGCGGCGGTGGTCCGGGAATGGGGCCGATCGGGGTGCGCTCGCATCTGGCACCCTTTCTGCCGGGCCATCCCGAGACGGGCGGTGAAGAGGGGCCGGTCTCGGCTGCGCCTTATGGATCGGCCTCGATCCTGCTGATTTCCTGGGCCTACTGCCTGATGATGGGCGGGGCCGGGCTGACGCAGGCGACGCGGGTCGCGATCCTGAATGCCAATTACATCGCGGCGCGGCTCAAGTCGGCCTATCCGATCCTGTTCACCGGCAATCGCGGCCGGGTGGCGCATGAGTGCATCCTCGACACGCGGCCCTTCGCCGGGATGGGCATCACCGTGGATGATATCGCCAAGCGACTGATCGATAACGGCTTTCATGCACCGACAATGAGCTGGCCGGTGGCAGGCACGCTGATGATCGAACCCACCGAGTCCGAAACCAGGGCCGAGATCGACCGCTTCATCACGGCCTTGCTGGCGATCCGTTCCGAAATCGAGGCGGTCGAGCGCGGCGAGATCGCGCCCGAGGACAGCCCTCTGCATCACGCGCCGCACACGGTCGAGGATCTGGTCGCCGACTGGGACCGTGCCTATTCGCGCGAGACTGGCTGCTTCCCGCCCGGCGCATTTCGTGTCGATAAATATTGGCCACCGGTGGGCCGTGTGGATAATGTCTTCGGGGATCGGAACCTGATCTGCATCTGTCCGCCGGTCGCGGCCTGCGCGGCAGAGTCAGACTGACCTCGGACTGACCCTGGCACCCGGGGCGCAAATATTCTGTCCCGGGCCGGGGATTGCCGCAACATCTTTCGCGCTATAGGGACTGGCAGCAGTATTGCGGAGAGAAAACACATGATTCTGTGCTGTGGCGAGGCCCTGATCGACATGTTGCCGCGCGAAACGGCAAAAGCCGAGGCGGCCTTTGTCCCCTGTCCGGGCGGGGCGGTGTTCAACACGGCGATCGCGCTTGGGCGGCTTGGTGCATCGGTCGGATTCTTCAGCGGAATGTCCGAGGATCTGTTCGGCCGGATGCTGATCCGCGCGCTGCGATCATCGGGCGTTGATGCCGGTCTGGCCGCGCGCTCTGACCGGCCCACGACACTGGCTTTCGTGACGCTGGTCGATGGCCATGCGAAATATGCCTTCTACGATGAAAACACGGCCGGCCGGATGCTGACCGAGGCGGATCTGCCAGTGGTTCCCGAGGCGGTGAAGGCGATGTTTCTTGGCGGGATCTCCCTGCCGGTCGAGCCTTGCGGTGCAGCGTATGAGGCGCTGATGCTGCGAGAGGGGACAACCCGCGTGACGATGATCGACCCGAATATCCGTCCCGGTTTCATCCGCGATGAACCCGCTTATCGCGCGCGGCTCGACCGGATGATCGCGGCGGCAGATATCATCAAGCTTTCGGATGAGGATCTGGTCTGGCTCGAAGGGGCGGGGACGATCGCGGATCTGGCCGACGGGTTGCTGGCACGCGGGCCAAAGCTGCTCTTCGTCACCGAGGGTGCAACCGGTGCGCACGGGTTCAGCGCGCATGACGAGATTTTCGTGCCCGCCCGCAAGGTGAGTGTGGTCGATACGGTCGGCGCGGGTGACACGTTCAACGCGGGCATTCTGGCGGCACTGGAGCGCGCCGACGCATTGTCGAAACGGGCGCTGGAGACCGCCGACAGGGCACTGATCGGGAACTGTCTGCACCTCGGGGCCGCTGCTGCGGCGGTCACGGTCAGCCGCGCGGGTGCCAATCCGCCCTGGCTGAAGGAGATGGAATGAGGGCTCATCCAGCGGCTTGGCCATTCCTGAAAGGATCCGGGATCCAGGCCCTCAACCACCATGTGTTTTCAAGCACGCAATCAATCCCGGGTGAAAACCGATAGCAAAGGCCAATTGAACCTTTTGTCTTGTTACGGTCAGGATTATCTGTTACAGCATGAACGCCGATCTTTCTCTTGGTCCGACGGCTGCCGAGCGGCTTAACCGTGCCCGTGCCGACCTGCGCATGGGCCTGCCTGTGATCATGTCCGACACCTGTCTGGCAGTCTCGATCGAAACGCTGGATCCCGGGCGGCTGGCAATGATGGCCAGCCTTGGGCCGTTGACGCTGGTGCTGACCTCGTGGCGGGCCGAGACACTCAAGACCGCCGCCTATGATGGCGATCTGCTGCGCGTCGCCGTGCCCAGGGGGGCAGATCTGGCCTGGTTGCAGGCATTGGCCGATCCTGCCGACGACCTGCGCATGCCGCTGAAAGGTCCGCTGCATCCCATCCGCGACGGATCTGCCGATAACGCGCGCGCCGCGATCCGGCTGGCCAAGACCGCGCAGCTTCTGCCTGCCGCGCTGCTCGCGCCGCTGCCAGCGCCCGCACCCGACGGGCTGACCCGGATCAACGCACAAGAGGCCCTGGCCGCGTCGGATCTCCCACAGGCTTTCGCGCCGGTCTCCTCGGCCCGCGTGCCGATGCGCGCCGCCGAGGCCGGACGGCTGCACATCTTCCGCCCCGATGATGGCGCCGAACAGCATTACGCGATCGAGATCGGCAAGCCGGACCGGAACGCACCTGTCCTTGCACGCCTTCATTCCGCCTGTTTCACCGGTGATGTGCTCGGCTCGCTGAAATGCGATTGCGGGCCGCAGCTTGACGCCGCGCTGACCCGCATGGGGGATGAAGGGGCGGGCCTGCTGCTCTATCTCAACCAGGAAGGGCGCGGTATCGGGCTGGCCAACAAGATGCGGGCCTATTCCTTGCAGGATCAGGGCTTCGATACCGTCGAGGCCAACCATCGTCTCGGTTTCGAGGATGACGAACGCGATTTTCGAATCGGAGCGGCCCTGCTGAAGAAACTCGGCTTCGCTATGGTGCGTCTGCTGACCAACAATCCGCGCAAGGTCACGATGCTGGCGGCAAACGGCATCAAGGTCGTCGAGCGGGTTCCGCTCAAGGTCGGACTGAGTCGCCATAACGCTGCCTATCTGGCGACCAAGGCGGCAAAATCCGGGCATATCCTGTGATGCGACTGATGCTCTTGGGCGTCGTCTTTCGCGGGCCCCGCTTTCCAGTCCAGATCCACCGTGGCGGCCCGTCCGGTTTTGGACCATCCAGGGCCGGTTTGTGCTGTCGATCAACGCTGTGCCCGGGATCCGCGAGAGCTGCGCAGGCGGGAAGTGCAGCCCGTCTGTTCGGCCAATGAAAAGGGGCACCGTGGCACCCTTTTCATGCCTTGTTCCTTTGTTCTTCACATCAGACGGAGTAATACATCTGATATTCGACCGGGTGGGGGGTGTGTTCGTATTTATACACTTCTTCCCACTTCAGAGCCATGTAGCCCTCGATCTGGTCTCTGGTGAACACATCGCCCGTCAGCAGGAAGTCGTGATCGGCTTCCAGCGATTCCAGGGCTTCGCGCAGCGAGCCACAGACGGTCGGGATCGCGGCCAGTTCCTCGGGCGGCAGATCGTAGAGATCCTTGTCCGAGGACGGGCCCGGGTCGGTCCGGTTCGTGATGCCGTCAAGGCCCGCCATAAGCAGCGCCGAGAACGCCAGGTAGGGGTTCGCCGCCGGATCGGGGAAGCGGGCCTCGATGCGCTTGGCCTTGGGCGACTCGGTCCACGGAACACGGACACACCCCGAACGGTTGCGGGCCGAGTAAGCCCGCAGAACCGGTGCTTCAAAGCCCGGGATCAGGCGCTTGTAGGAGTTGGTCGAGGGGTTGGTGAAGGCATTGAGCGTCTTCGCGTGTTTCAGGATGCCACCGATGAAATACAGCGCTTCCTGCGACAGGTCGGCATATCTGTCGCCGGCAAACAGCGGCTTGCCGTTTTTCCAGATCGACATGTTCACATGCATGCCCGACCCGTTGTCGCCCGCCATCGGCTTGGGCATGAAGGTCACGGTCTTGCCGTAGGCATGCGCCACATTGTGAATGATGTATTTGTATTTCTGGATATTGTCGGCCTGCGCGGTCAGGGTCTCGAAGATCAGGCCCAGCTCATGCTGGCAGGTCGCCACTTCGTGGTGGTGCTTGTCGACCTTCATGCCGATACGCTTCATGGTCGAGAGCATTTCCGAACGCAGATCCTGCGCGTCGTCAACCGGGTTCACCGGAAAGTAGCCGCCCTTGTGCGCGGCGCGATGGGCGAGATTGCCCATGTCCATCCGCGCGTCGGTGTTCCAGGCTGCGGCCTCGGCGTCGATCCTGTAGGCGACCTTGTCCGGGGTCACCGAGTAGCGCACGTCGTCGAAGATGAAGAATTCGGCCTCGGGACCGAAATAGGCGGTGTCACCGATGCCCGATTCCCTGAGATATTCCTCGGCGCGCACGGCGGTGCCGCGCGGGTCGCGCTGATATTTCTCGCCCGTATCGGGTTCGACAACGGTGCAGTGCACGCACATCGTCTTTTCCGCGTAGAAGGGATCAATATAGACCGAATCCGCGTCCGGGATCAGTTTCATGTCGGATTGGTCGATCGACTTCCAGCCGGCAATGGACGAGCCGTCGAACATGAAGCCCTCGTCGAAGAAGTCCTCGTCAACCTCGGTCTGCATCAGCGTCACGTGCTGCAACTTGCCGCGCGGATCGGTGAAGCGGACATCGACATATTCGACCTCTTCATCCTTCATGAGGTCGAGAGCGTCCTGGATGCTCATTGCGTATTACCCTTTCGTTAAGCATGGATTCTGGCCCGGATCGGGCGAAGTCGGGATCGCGGAAATCCGCGATCAGAGAGCGTCTTCGCCAGTCTCACCGGTACGAATGCGGACGGCCTGCTCCATCGCGGAGACGAAGATCTTGCCATCACCGATCTTCTCGGTGCACGCGGCCTGAGTTATGGCCTCGATCGCGGCATCGACCAGATCGTCGGGCAGAACCATCTCGATCTTCACCTTGGGCAGGAAATCAACGACATATTCGGCACCGCGATAGAGTTCGGTATGGCCCTTCTGCCGCCCGAATCCTTTCACCTCGATCACGGAAAGCCCCTGAATCCCGACCTCCTGAAGGGCCTCCTTCACCTCGTCGAGTTTGAAAGGCTTGATGATCGCTTCGACCTTTTTCATGCCGTCTGGCTCCCCCGCATCAGCTTGTTGCGTTACCCTCAGATCACTTTTCTCCAGCCCCCGCAATCGGTCAGACCGGCGAGACAGAAACGCGCCTCCGGAAACCGGAAAAACAGCCCTGTTTGTCAGCGACAAGCTCATGAATTAATCAGTTTGAAAACATTTCCTGCGAGGAACTCCTGAAATGGTCAAAATTCTTACATCCGGACAGATGCGATCGCTTGAAAGGCTGGCGATCGAAAGCGGTGCGGTTTCGGGGCTCGAATTGATGGAACGCGCAGGTGCCGAAGTCGTCGAGGCGATCTTTGAAACCTGGCCGGAACTTGCCCGAGAGCCAGCCGCAACGACCGCGCCCCGGCGCGCCGTGATCCTGTGCGGGCCGGGCAACAATGGTGGCGATGGCTTTGTCGTCGCGCGTCTGCTGTCTGGATATGGCTGGGGCGTGGATATTCTGGCAACCACCTTGCCTGACCGCCTGCCGCCCGATGCGGCTGCCAATGCCCGCGCTGCGCAACAGGCGCGCGTGCCGATCCTTGATTATACCGCCGACACCCTTCGCCGCGTGCTCAACCGGCAAGAGGGGTGCATCCTTCTGATCGATGCCTTGCTCGGGATCGGCCAGTCCCGCCCTGCCGACAGGATCCTGGCCCCCGCCCATCAGGCGATGGACTGGTTTCACGACATGTCTCCGGGCTGCGAGATGCGCACGCTCTCGGTCGATCTGCCGACCGGTATCGACACGGATACCGGCACCAGATGTGCCCGGCGGCCGTTCCCGGCCGACCTCATCGTTACATTTCATTCGGAAAAACCCGCTCACCCCGTCCTGCGATCCCAGGGTCTCAGGGTCATCGTCAAACCCATCGGCTTGCAAGAATCGCCCTGACCCCCTTTCATCTGCTCTCAAACATCCCCGCCGGAGGCTCCCATGACCCGCCAGATCGCCCTGACCGACGCGATGCGCGCAGCACTTGCCAAGGCGCCCGACGCGCATAAATACGATCACGGCCATGCGCTGGTGCTCTCTGGTGGTTCCGGCCATACCGGTGCTGCACGGCTCGCGGCACGCGCGGCGTTGCGGGTGGGTGCGGGGCTGGTCACCCTGCTTTGCCCTCCGTCGGCCATCGCGGAAGCCGCCGCACAGATGACCGCGATCATGTTGCGCCCTCTGCCCGACGCCTATTGCCTGCGTGGCATGTTGAACGATGCGCGGCTCAACGCTTTGTGTCTTGGCCCCGGCCTTGGGCTGAAGCGCGCCATGGAAATGGTCCCCGCCGCGCTCTGGGGGGCACGCGCCACCGTGCTTGATGCCGATGCGCTCACGGCCTTTTCCGACGACCCGAAACGTCTCTTCACCCAGATCCACGACAAGGTCGTTCTGACCCCGCATGGGGGAGAATTCGCGCGGATCTTCCCGGATCTGGCACAGGGGCTGACCGCCAGCGCCCCCGGCCATTCCAGACTCGATGCCACGCTTGATGCCAGACTTGATGCGGTGCGCGAGGCTGCCGCGCGCGCAGGCTGCACGGTTCTGCTCAAGGGTCCGCAGACCTGCCTCGCGACGCCCGACGGCCAGACAGCGCTCCATTCGGCAACCGCAGAACGCACCGCCCCCTGGCTTGCCACGGCGGGATCGGGTGATGTGCTTGCAGGGCTGATCGCCGGACTGATGGCACGCGGCCTTGCCCCTTTCGATGCCGCCTGCACCGCCATCTGGCTGCATACGCAAGCCGCGCACAGCTTCGGCCCCGGCCTGATCGCCGAGGATCTGCCAGAGGAATTGCCGAAAGTCTTTCGAGAGAAAGTGTTTCGGGATCTGGGACTCTAGGCTGCGGCCGCCTCGGCCGCCAGCTTGCGGATCCGTTCCACCATCGCGCGCAACCCGTTTGAACGTTGCGCGGACAGGTATTCGTTGAGCCCGAGACGTCCCAGTTCGGCCGTGGCATCCACATCCACAACCTCGCTCACGCTCAAACCGGAATAGAGCGCATGCAGGATCGCGATCAGCCCCTGAACGATCATCGCATCCGACTCACCTTCGAAATCGAAATGCGCCCGTGCGCCCGTTCCCTCGATCCGCGGCAAGAGCCAGACCTGGCTCGCGCAGCCCTCCACCCTGGTCGCAGGCACCTTCACCGCCGCATCGAGCGGCGCCATCTCGCGCCCCAGTTCGATCACATGCCGGTAGCGATCCTCCCAATCGTCGAGGAATTCGAAGGTCTGTGCAATCTCTTCAAAGGCTTCGCTGGCCATGACCGGGCTCCGTCACGCAACTGGATACCCCTGCCTAACCCGCAGCAGCCCCACCGTCCAGACGCAGCTTTTCAAAAGCTGCGTGATCGGCTACCAGAGGGCAGGACATATCCGGAGCGACCATGAAGAAAGCCCTGATCACGGCCCTCGCCCTGAGCCTCGCCACCACTGGCTGCAGCGCACTCAACCCGTTCAACTGGTTTGGCAGGTCTCAGCCCGAGCAGGGCCGGACGCTCGCCCCGAAGGGAGGCTATCCGGTGGCCGTCGGCAAACCTTGGCAGCAGCCCGTCACCCGGGTCATCAGTCTGAGCGCGCACCAGGACCACGCAGGTGAGATCATCACCGCCGTGGGTTTGCCACCGACGCAGGGCTATTGGGATGCCTCGCTCGAAGCACTCAATGACGGCAACCCCGACGAGACCGGCACCCTCACCTATCGCTTCATGCTGAGCGCGCCGCCCGGCGACAGCGCCGATGCCCACCGCGTCTCGACGCAGGCTTCGCGCGAAGTCACGGTTGCGACGTTCCTGAACAGCTACAAGCTGCAAGGCGTGCACAAAATCGTCGTCGAAGGCACAAACAACGCCCGCTCGATCCGCCGCTGAACGCAGACGAAATGCGCCAGACCCTGCGTCTGTCATCGTTCCTTGGCTACCTGTTGGGCCAGACAGCTTGGAGCCAGACAGCCAGGATCTTCACCTGCCGGGGAACCGTCCGGGGCGCATGCAGCGCGCGAGCAGAGGCTCTTTCTCAGCGCAATTTCGGGATGCCGCCAGGCAGGGTCTGGCGATCCACCACGCCCTGACGCAGACTGCCACCGATCCGATGTGCGAGTGCCGACCACGCCTGAGCCTGCTTCGGTGACAGTTCTTCGCTCAGTACGGCATCGAACTGGGCCAGCCAGACAGAGAACATCCCCGGCATCACGTTGCCTGCCGCGCGGTGAGCCTGCATGGGCGAGCCGTCATAGCCCGGCTTGCGCAGGATCGCGCCTTTCCAGAACCGCGCGATCCTGGCTTCATGTGCGGGCCAGTCGGTCACATGTTTTGCGAAGACGGACCCAAGCATCGGATGGGTCCGCACGCGTTCATAAAACCGGGCGACAACGCGGTCGATCTCGGGTTCGGAAATGTCGAAGCGGGCGGGCGGATCGGTCATGCCCCGCAGATAGGCGTGTCAGCGACCGCGATCAAGCGCGGGATGGCTCCGGTGTGCCTAACCATCTTCGAAGAGACCGGATTGCGGCTGATCGGGCTTCGGGGTGGCGAGACCCAGATGAGACCAGGCGCGCTGCCCCAGCATCCGTCCGCGCGGGGTGCGGCTGATCAGCCCCTGCTGAAGCAGATAGGGTTCGATCACTTCCTCGATCGCATCGCGCGATTCCGACAGCGCCGCCGAAAGCGTCTCGACCCCCACAGGTCCGCCTCCGTAATGCTCTGCCATCAGCATCATGTAGCGCCGATCGGCCCCGTCGAGCCCGAGATTGTCAACGCCGAGCCGGGTCAACGCCCGGTCCGCGATGGCGCGGGTCAGGCGCCCGTCGCCCTCGACCAGCGCGAAATCGACGACGCGGCGCAGCAGGCGGCCCGCAATGCGGGGTGTGCCCCGGGCACGCCGGGCGATCTCGCGTGTGCCCTCCGGTTCTGCCGGGATGCCCAGCAGCCGTGATCCGCGCGAAACGATCTGGTCCAGTTCGTCCTCGGTATAGAATTGCAGCCTTGTCGGGATGCCGAAGCGGTCGCGCAGTGGCGTGGTCAGCAGGCCAAGGCGTGTGGTGGCACCAACCAGCGTGAAGGGTTGCAACTCGATCCGGACGGTGCGCGCGGCCGGGCCTTCCCCGATGACCAGATCCAGTTCGAAATCTTCCATCGCGGGATAGAGCACCTCTTCGACAGCGGGATTGAGACGGTGGATCTCGTCGATGAAGAGCACATCGCGTGTCTCCAGGTTGGTCAGGATTGCGGCCAGATCGCCCGCCTTGGCCAGAACCGGCCCCGAGGTCATCTTGAAATTCACGCCCAGCTCGCGCGCCATGATCTGTGCCAGCGTCGTCTTGCCCAGGCCCGGCGGGCCGTGGAACAGCGTGTGATCCATCGCCTGTGCACGCATTCGGGCGGATTCGATGAAGACGCGCAAATTGGCGCGCGCCTCTGCCTGTCCCACAAACTCCGCCAGTCCCTGCGGCCGCAGGGCACGGTCGGCATCATCGGGCAGACGGTCGGGGCGGAGCCTGGGATCGGGATCGGTCATTGTCATTCACTGTCGCGCTTTCGGCGCGGTGGGGCAAGCGGGGCGCAGCCCCGCGCCGGGATATTCTGGCCGGGATGAAGGCATCAGTCCCTGGGGGCGAGCAGGCGCAGGGCGGCGCGGATGAGTTTTGCGGTATCACGGCAGTCGGGGTCTTCGCTCGCCCGCGCGACGGCACCCGCGGCATCCGAGAGCGCATAGCCGAGATTGGTCAGGGCCGAGACCGCCTCGGCGGTGACGTTCGCCTCAGGTGCGGGGGCGGGGCTGGCTGTCTTGCGCGGCGGGTGCGGGGGGGCCGTATCCTCAATCACGTTGGGGGCGGCATCGACGGTCAGTTCCGCGCCGATCGCCATTACGGTCGGGGCCTTGTCCTTGAGTTCGAGCACCACGCGTTGCGCGAGCTTCGGGCCGACACCGGGGGCGGATCTCACCGCGGACCAGTCGCCAAGTGCGATGGCGCGCCCTAGGCCCTCGGCGCCGAGCGTGCCGAGAATCGCGAGCGAGGCCCTGGCACCGATCCCCTGAACCGAGGTCAGCAGCTTGTGCCACTCTTTTTCCAGCAGCGTCGGGAAGCCGAAGAGTTGCAGAAGATCCTCGCGCACCAGCAGGTCCGTATAGAGGGCACAGACCTGTCCGACCGGGGGCAGGGACCGGGCGGTGCGGGAACTGACATGGACAATATAGCCCACGCCGCGCACGTCGATCATGACATGATCCAGTGCGCGATGGATGATGGTGCCCGCGATGCGGCCGATCATGCGCGCCTCCTTTGGCTGGCGTCCGGCATGGCGCGCAAGAGTTGCGCCGCGCCAAGGCGCGCAGCGGATTGGCAGTGAAAGGCGTGACAGATCGCAATGGCCAGAGCATCGGTCGCGTCGGGCCCTTCGAACGTCACGCCGGGCAACTGATGGCGAACCATGTGCTGCACCTGTTGCTTGTCGGCATGACCCACGCCGACCACGGTTTTCTTGATTGCGTTCGGGGCATATTCCCCCACGTCAAGGCCCGCCTGCGCCGGCGCGAGCAGCGCGATACCACGCGCCTGGCCGAGCTTGAGTGTGGCGACGGCATCCTTGTTGACGAAGGTCTGTTCGACGGCTGCGGTTTCGGGCGCATATCGGGCGATCACCTCGGTCAGGCCCTGATGCAGCGCAAGCAGACGCTGCGCCAGATCCGGCCCGGCCGAGTGAAGAACCCCGTTTGCGACATGTCGCAGATGCGACCCTTCCATCTTGATCACCCCCCATCCCAGATTGCGCAACCCCGGATCAATCCCGATTACCCGCATCACCCGATTCCCGTATTTTTCTGTCATTGCCTGCGAGCTAGCACGAAAAGTGAACATCGGCCAGTGCCTGCAACGGGTGCCCGCAACGGTTGAAGGCGCATGCAGGCTTGCGATTCCTGCATGGCGGGGCTGTCGGAACATACGTTGTTTTTGCAAAACGCCCAATCTATTTCTGCACCAGAAACATCAATGACCAAAACTTGTGCAGTTTGTGAAAACCGGAGCCCCCCATGACCTTCTTCGACACCGTTCGTCCCGTTGCCCGCAACGCGGGCTTTTTCGTTAACCTGATCAATGCGTTCCAGGACTGGAACGATGCGCGCGCAACGCGCAGGGCGCTGGAAAATCTCTCGGATCGTGAGCTTGAGGATATCGGCCTGAGCCGTTCCGACATTGCCCATATGCGCTAAGCACCAGACGTCACCATCAAAAAAGGGCTGCTCGCGGATCGCGGCGGCCCTTTTGCATGTCTCAAGGGTATCCGCGCTGCATCACCAATGTCGTCCAGTCGCCCAATTCGTTTCGCGCATGAAGGGCAAACCCCTGGGCTTCATGGGCGGCGATCACATCATCGGCCTGTTCGTTCAGAATGCCGCTGAGAATGATGAAACCCGATACGCCACAGGCCCGGCCCATATCCGGGGCCAGGGCGACGAGCGGGCCTTTCAGGATATTGGCGAAGATCAGGTCGAAAGGTGCACCATCATGCAGGGCCGGGGCGTCAAACCCGGCAGCCTCCACGCATCTCACGCGCCCCTCAAGCCCGTTGATCGCGACATTTGCCGCCGCCGTTTCCACGGCGATCGGATCGATATCCGAGGCCAGCACCGGTTCGGGCCAGAGTTTCGCAGCGGCCATCGCCAGAATGGCGGTCCCGCACCCGATATCAACCACGTTGTGAAAGGCATTCCCGGCGCGCTCCAGATCATCAAGCGCGATCAGGCAGCCCAGCGTGGTGGCGTGATGGCCCGTGCCAAAGGCCATCGCCGCGTCGATTTTCAGCGCAATCGCATCGCCGGGCACCTTGTCGGAATCATGGCTGCCATGGACAAAGAAGCGCCCCGCACGCACCGGCGCGAGTTCACGTCGCACATGCTCGACCCAGTCCGTTTCGGGCAGTTCCGAGATCACGAAAGGCTGCGCGCCATGCACGATGGCAAGCAGATCAAGCGCGATTTCATCGGGCGCATCAAGGAAATACCCCGAGATCTCGTAGCAGCCGGATCCATCCTCGACCTCGAACACCCCTGTGCCATAGGGCGCGGGAACCAGGTCCGCGATCCGTTCCGACAGCATATCGGCAGCATCCCGGTCGGGCAGGGTCGTGAAGGCAGTGAAGGTGGACATGGTGGGTCTCCCCCAAGGCTTGGGCTTGTGGCTTGGGGTGCGCGCACGGGGGGTGCCAAGTGCGCCCCCGCAACGCGACCCCTATTCGCCCGGTTGCAGCACGATGCGGGTCAGGAGCGTCTCATGGCCCTTGGCCGGGTGACGCGGCACCAGCATTGCCAGCCCCAGCGAAATCATCGCCATCATCGCGGCCGCTCCGAACACCGCGCCGGGCGAGATCATCCACACATAGCCCAGCAGCACGGGCAGGAAGACGGCGGCAATATGGTTGATCGTGAAGGATACGGCGGCAGTCGGTGCAATATCGGCCGGGTCGCAGATCTTCTGGAAATAGGTTTTTTGTGCAAAGGCCAGGGCAAACAGAAGGTGGTCGATCACATAAAGTGCACAGGCAAGCCAGAGCCCCCAGCCGAACCAGTAGATCCCGCCATAGGAGAAAAACAGCAATGTCAGCCCGATATATTCCGCGATCAGGGCCCGCCGTTCGCCGAACCTGCTGACGAACCGCCCCATCGCGGGGGCCGCTGCCATGTTGATCGCGTAGTTGATCAGAAACAGGGCGGTGATTTCATCGACGCGGAGGCCAAAGCGTTCCACCATCATGAAGGCGGCGAAGACAACAAATATCTGCCGCCGCGCCCCCGACATGAAGGTGATCGCGTAATAGAGCCAGTAGCGCTTGCGCAGCACCAATGTCTGCGATTGCGGCTCGCGGGTGCAAAATTGCGGATAGAGCAGCGCTGCCGCTGCGATCATCACCATCGTGGTCATCCCCGAGACTGCGTAAACGAATTCGTAGCTCAGATTCAGTGTTCTCCAGGTGAGAATCAGAATGGCATAGGCGACCAGTGAGGCTGCGGACCCGACCGCGACGATCCGGCCCAGCGTCTGCGGGGCTTTCTCCCGGTCGATCCATTGCAGTTGCAAGGATTGGTTCACTGCCTGGAAATAGTGGAAGCCGATCGAGGACAGCAATGTGACGATGATCAGTCCGCCAAGGCTGGGAAACAGTGCGGTGACCGCTGTCGCCCCGCCCAGAAGCAGCAGGGACAAGATCGCCAGTGTCTGTTCGCGTATCACCCAGAGCACGACGATCACTCCGACGGCAAGAAAGCCGGGCACCTCCCGGAAAGATTGCAGCCAGCCGATATCGACCCCGTCGAACCCCACCACATTGATGACGAAGTTGTTCAGGAGCGCCGACCATGTGGCGAAGGAGACCGGCATCGCCGCCGCCATGAGGTAAAGCAAAGCCTCCGGGCGGCGCCAGCGCGGCAGGGTATGGGCCTCGTCGATCGAGATGATTCGCGTGTTAAACATTCCCAAGTAAAGCACGAGTGCGGTGCAACACAAGTCTGCGCCCGAGCAAAGGTCGGACTGCGCGCGCAGACAAGCACCGCCTGATTTAGGTCATGGCTTGCCCTAGTTTGATCTGGCACAAGCCCCCGCCGCCCGAAACACAGCCCGGACCGGATGAGTTCTCCGCCTGCTTTGACGATCCAACCCGGAACAGCGCAGAACAAATCTGCCTCAAAAACAAAAACATCCGTTCAAATGACAGCGGTAGGGAATTCCGACGATCTGGAGGCGTCCGGCAGGGGAGCGGGCGCCTTCACACCTGTTGGTGGTGATCCCGCCGTGCCCGCCCTGGACTGCAAAGCAGCGGTTGAGAAACACGACGCCCCGGAAAGACGACGCCCGAGGACATCAGCCACATATTTCGCCTCCTGCAACGAGGAAGGCCCCGCTGCGGCGCAGGGTCAATCTGTCAGTCCACGCGCAGATCAGCCGAGACTGAATTCCAGCGGCTTTACCTGCCTGAAGTTGCCAGACGCTTTCAGCGCCTCGACGACATCGGGAGGGATCGCATCATCGACATAAGCGATGGCGATGGCCTCGCCCCCCTGCCCGGACCGACCGAGGGTGAAGTTCGCAAGGTTCACGCCTTTTTCGCCCAGGAAGGTGCCCAGCTTGCCAATGATGCCCGGAACATCCTTGTTGGTGGTGTAAAGCATGTGTTCGCCGACTTCGGCGTCGATATTGATACCCTTGATCTGGATGAAGCGCGGCTTGCCATCCGAGAACACGGTTCCCGCGATGGAGCGTTCCCGGCTTTCGGACATGGCCGTGATCTTGATGTAACCTTCGAAGATACCGGTCTGGTCTTGCGAGGTGGTCGAGATCTGGATGCCGCGCTCTCTGGCCAGCGCCGGGGCCGAGACCATGTTCACGTCGGGCTGCGACGTTTTCATGATGCCTGCGACCACGGCGGCGTCGAGCGCCTTGAGGTTCATCCCGGTGGCCACGCCGTCATAGGTGATGTTGATCGCCTTGATCGCATCCTCGGTCATCTGGCCGATGAAGCCACCCAGGTGCTGCGCCAGTTTCACCCACGGCCCCATCACCCTGGCCTCTTCGGCACTCATCGAGGGCATGTTGAGCGCGTTTTCGACCGCGCCGTCGAGCAGGTAGTTCGACATCTGCTCGGCAACCTGCAAGGCCACGTTTTCCTGCGCTTCGGTGGTCGCGGCACCCAGATGCGGGGTGCAGACCACATTGGGCAGGTTGAAGAGCGGGTTGTCGGTGGCCGGCTCGTGCGAGAACACATCGAAGGCGGCACCTGCGACATGGCCCGACCCGAGCAGTTCGGCCAGCGCATCTTCATCGACCAGACCGCCACGGGCACAGTTGATGATACGCACGCCTTTCCTGGTCCTGGCGAGGTTCTCTCTTGACAGGATGTTGCGGGTCGAGTCGGTCAGCGGCACATGCAGCGTGATGAAATCGGCGCGCCGGAGCAATGCGTCCAGTTCGACCTTCTCGACGCCCATCCTGTCGGCTTTCTCTTCCGACAGGAAGGGATCGTAGGCGATGACCTTCATCTTCAGGCCGCGGGCGCGATCGCAAACGATGCCGCCGATATTGCCCGCCCCGATCACACCCAGCGTCTTGGCGGTCAGTTCGACGCCCATGAACCTGGACTTTTCCCACTTGCCGGCATGGGTCGAGGCCGAAGCCTCGGGGATCTGACGCGCCACGGCAAACATCATCGCAATGGCGTGCTCGGCGGTGGTAATCATGTTGCCGAACGGCGTGTTCATCACGATCACGCCTTTCTTGCTCGCCGCGTCCTTGTCGATATTGTCTGTGCCGATCCCGGCGCGGCCGATGACCTTGAGGTTGGTCGCGTTTTCGAGAAGTCTGGCGGTGACCCTGGTGGCCGAGCGGATTGCCAGACCATCATACCGGCCGATCACTTCGGCCAGCTTTTCCTTGTCCTTGCCAAGGTCGGGTTCGAAATCAACCGCGATGCCGCGGTCCCGAAAGATCTGAACGGCGGTTTCCGAGAGCTTGTCGGAGACGAGAACTTTGGGAGCCATTTTTTGCTTTCCTTGAATTTTCTGAAAATCAGGAAACACGGGCCAGACCGGCCCGCTGTTTCACATGTCAGGATCAGGCTTGTGCCGCGATCTCGGCCTCGAAGGCATATTCGATCCAGGGCATCAGCGCCTCGACATCCGCCTTTTCGACGGTCGAGCCACACCAGATGCGCAGACCGGCGGGGGCGTCGCGATAGGCACCGGCATCCAGCGCGACATTTTCCCTTTCAAGACGCTTGGCAACAGCCTTGGCGAAGGTGGCACCATCCTTGATACGGTTATCGGTGAACTTGAGGCACACACTGGTGGTCGAGGCCGTCGCCGGATCGTTGGCAAGGTTGGCGATCCATGGTCTGGTCTCGCAGAAATCCCAGACAACCTTCGCATTGGCGGTTGCGCGGTCGATCAGGGCTTGCAGCCCGCCGATGGAGCGCGCCCAGTTCGTCGCGACGAGGTAGTCCTCGACGCACAGCATCGAGGGCGTGTTGATCGTGGCGCCGGTGAAGATGCCCTCGATCAGTTTGCCTGCCTTGGTCATGCGGAAGATCTTGGGCAACGGCCAGGGCGGCGTGTAGCTTTCGAGCCGTTCGACAGCGCGGGGCGACAGGATCAGAACGCCATGGCCTCCCTCGCCACCCAGCACTTTCTGCCAGGAGAAGGTGACGACATCGAGCTTGTCGAAGGGCAGGTCCATCGCAAAGGCGGCCGACGTGGCGTCGCAGATGGTCAGACCCTCGCGCGCCGCCGGGATCGCCGCGCCATCGGCCACGCGCACGCCCGAGGTGGTGCCGTTCCAGGTGAACACGACATCGGTGTCGAAATCGACAGTATTGAAATCAACAATATCACCATAGTCGGCGGTCTTCACCTCGGCGTCGAGCCTGAGTTGCCTTACCACATCGGTCACCCAGCCGGAGCCAAAGGATTCCCAGGCACACACGGTGACCTTGCGGGCACCGAGCAACGACCAGAGCGCCATTTCAACGGCGCCGGTGTCGGAGGCGGGCACGATGCCGATCCTGTAATCGGCGGGCACGACCAGAATTTCGCGGCTGGTCTCGATCGCCTCTTGCAGCCTGGCCTTGCCGACGGCGGCACGGTGCGAACGACCCAGTGGCGCACCGTTCAGCATGTCGAGGGAGAAACCGGGGATCTTCGTGCAGGGACCCGAAGAAAAACGCGGATTTGCCGGTCGCGCGGCCGGAGCTTCGATCGCCATTTGCTGGTATCCTTTCAGATAAGCGCCCTTCGTTGGGGAAGGGTGTCCCGCTGCCGCACTTACGCCTGAGCCCGCTCTGGCGCAAGGGAAAAAATTGGGCTAATGCGCCGCATCAGGTCACGGCATCAGGTCACGGAGCCGACATTTCCCGAAGGAGCGCAGATGTTTACCGCCACGTTGATCGCCGATCCGCAAAAGGCCAACTTGGGCCTCACAACTGCCGAATCGCTGCGCAATGCCTGGGGTGGCGGGGATCTGCGCTGGCTCAATCCGGGGATCGCTGTGGAATTCGAACTGCCGGTGATGCCCGGGAATCGCTGGACCGCCTGGGACGGGCTGCAAGGGCTGGGGATCGACCTTGTGGTGCAGCCGTCGGAAGGGCGGTGCAAGAAGATGTTGCTGGCCGATATGGACAGCACGATGATCGAGCAGGAATGTATCGACGAGCTGGCCGACCTGGCGGGTGTCGGAGAGCGGGTCAAGGCCATCACCACGCGCGCGATGAACGGGGAACTGGATTTCGAAGGCGCGCTGACCGAACGGGTCGGCCTGCTCAAAGGGCTGCCGGAAAGCGTGATCGGGCAGGTCATCGCGGAGCGGATCACCTTCATGCCTGGCGGTCGTGAACTGGTGGCAACGATGAAGGCGAACGGCGCCTGTTGCGCGCTGGTTTCGGGCGGGTTTACCGCCTTTGCTGCCCATGTGGCAGGCACGCTTGGCTTTGACGCGTATCGTGCGAATGGTCTGCTGGTCGAGGATGGGCACCTGACGGGCATTGCGTCACAGCCGATCCTGGGTCGCGAAGCGAAGATTCAGTTTTTTCGGGAACTTTCGAAAAGACTGGATATTGCATCGGAAGAGGTGATGGCCGTGGGCGATGGCGCGAACGACCTGGGGATGCTGAAGCTGGCGGGTGCGGGGGTGGCGCTTCATGCCAAACCTTCGGTCGCGGCGCAGTGCAATATCCGTGTCAACCACGGCGATCTGAGCGCGCTGCTCTACATTCAGGGCTACACGGTCGAGGATTTTGCCGGATCACCCGGACGGGTTTGATCCTGATATGGGCCTGGCGACCGGATCGAGCAACGGAAGGGTTTAACTATGAGCGAGCGTGACCAGCAGGCGTATCGACTGGACAATCAGGTCGGATTTTTGCTGCGCAAGGCCTATCAGCGCCATGTCGCGATATGTTCCGAACAGATCGGCGGGTCCTTGACTGCCGTGCAGTTCTCGACCCTCTACCGGCTGGTCAACGAATCCGGCCCCGTCTCCCAGAACGCGCTCGGGCGAATGGTGGCAATGGACAGGGCCACGACGAAGGGCGTCGTCTCCCGGCTGAAGACGCGCGAGTTGATCACAAGCCGCCCGGACACGATCGACAAGCGCCGGCATATGCTGTCGGCGACGCAGAAAGGTCGGGCGCTGCTGCAAGAGTTGCTGCCGCAGATGAAGACGATTACCCGCGAGACCCTGACGCCTCTGGAACCCCATGAGCGCCAAATGTTGATCGCACTGCTTCAGAAGATTTCCTGATCTCTACTCCGCAAGGTTGCCGGGCGTATCGATATCGAACGCCTCAAGGCGGGACACGGGAACCAGTGCGCTGTCGGGAAGGCTGCGGATGAATGCGCGCGCGCCCGCGTCTCCGCGTGCATGCGCGAAAGCCGAATCGAAGCTGTCGCGCATCAGAAGGACGGGCGGGCAGCGGGCCTGATCGGCTTGGGCAAGGCAGGCACTGTCATGCTGCCTTGCAAGGATGCGGGCGAGAAGCGCGGCCGTCACCCCCGGCATATCGCCAGCACAGATCAGAAGCCTGGAGGCCTGATGGCTGCGCGCAATCTCGATCGCAGCCTTGAAGGATGCTGCCATGCAGAGTTTTGGCGATATGCGATGGGGGCGGATGCCCGCTGGCAAGGCGGCCTCGACCGCAGGCGATGAGGTGATCGCAAAGACCGGTTCGCAGCTCGCGTGCAGCAGGGCCTGCGCGGGCCAGCAGACCAGGGGCTGACCGCGCCACAAGGCCAGCAACTTGTCGTCGGCCCCAAAGCGTCGCGACGCCCCTGCCGCCAGGAGAATGCCGATGGTCGGCCCGATCTCGCGGGTGGGTTCGGGGGCCATCGCAGAGTCTAGGGATGCGTGCTGAAGGCCAGCACGTCGGCAAGGACCGAGATAGCAAGGCTGCGCGGATTGCGGGCCTGCGGGATCAAGCCGAAAGGATGGCGCAAGCGTTTCAACTGCGCGGGCGGAACCCCGCTGTCCAGCAAGGCGTCGTGACGGGCATCTGCGGCGCGCTGGCTTCCCATGGCGCCGATATAAAAGCCTGGCGACGCCAGTGCATGGCGCAGCAGCGGGATTTCCCGATCATGGTCGTGAAAGAACAGCGTGACAGCGGTGCGGGGATCGGTCTGCACCCCCTGCGGCCACCCGTTCAGCAGCGGCCTGGCCGAGAACCTGCGGCAACCCGCAAGGGTTTCCTCATCGGTGCTGAACAGTTCGGCGCGCCAGGCGGCGGCATGAACCATCTCGGAGAATATGCGCGCTTCGCACCCCTTGCCGAAGATCACAAAGCGCAACTCGGGAAGGATTTCGAGCGTCACTCCCGGTGCAACGGGAAGCCGTGCCAGGCGCCGCGCGGCCAGGTCGGAGCGCGCCCGGCCAATCGCCAGCCGGTCAGGGCATGGCACGATCATGATGTCAAGCCCGCCGCCACAGGGCAGCTTCACATCGAAGAACGGTGATCCCCGCCCGTAGCGCAGGTTGCGCACCTGACCATCCGCCAGAACCTCGCGCGCATGAAGCGCCACGTCATGGTCGATACATCCCGAACTCAGATGGCCGGTGATCGTGCCATCGGCACCGATCACCATGCAGGTGCCCTTCGGGCGATATGCCGGGCCTTCGGAGCCACAGATCATTGCCAGCGCCGTGCCCGGAACAAGCGCAGACAACGGCATATCCGATTGCGAGACCGTGAAGACGGCTTCGCTCTCGTGTATCTTCTCTTCGAGTGATGCGATGCGCAGGTTCTCCTTCATCTGCTGGCGTTCTGACATGGCATGGGCAAGACCGCACCGATCGATCCGAAGCCCCGACGACCAGGGCGGGCCGTCCAACCGTCGGCCCCGTGCGTCCTGATCGAGGCCATGAGCCAGGCCATGAGCCGGGCTGAGACGATGGCCGCAAAAGGACTTCCGCGCACCGCGACCGGATCGGAGATCAGAGAGAACATCGCCTATCCTTTGCGCCGGATGCCGAGCAGTTGATACATGATCAGCGCCCCCAGGGTTGCGGTTCCGATCCCGCCGATTGCGAAATCGCCAATCGAGAACGCGAAGTTGCCACAGCCGAAAATCAGCGTGATGCCGACGGTAAAGAGATTTCTCGGGTCCGAGAAATCCACTTTGTTATCAACCCAAAGCCGGATCATCGCCGCAGCGATCAGCCCGAAGACGGCAACGGCCAATCCGCCGAGGACCGGCGCGGGAATGGTGTGCAGCAACGCCCCGAACTTGGGCGAAAAGCCCAGCAATATGGCGACGAAGGCCGTGATGACGAAGACCAGCGTCGAGAATACCCGCGTCACCGCCATGACACCCATATTCTCGACATAGGTGGTGATACCGGTCCCGCCGCCCACGCCCGAAACCATGGTGGCGATGCCGTCGCCGATGAAGCCGCGTCCGATATAAGGGTCGAGGGTCTGTCCGGTCATGGCACCGATGGCCTTGATGTGACCGAGGTTCTCCGCAACCAGGATCAGCGCGACAGGGGCGATCAGCAGCATGGCCGGGGTTTCGAATGTCGGGGTCTGGAATGTCGGAACGCCGAACCACGGGGCGGCGGCCAATGCGCTGAAGTCAATCGCGGGCACCAGGCCCATGCCATTTCCCGCCACCAGCACGGCAACATAGCCGACGGCGATTCCCGAAAGGATCGACACACGCCGGGTCGCAACCGTGCCGTAGGTCGAGAACAGTGCAACCGACAAGAGCGTCAGCAGCGCGATGATCATATGCGGGCCATTTCCCTGGATGCCCTGTATGCCGATGGGCGCGAGGTTCAGGCCGATGGCCGCGCCTATGGCACCGGTGACAGCGGGCGGCATCAGCTTCTCGATCCAGCCCGTGCCGGTTGCCATGACCACAAGCCCGATCGCTGCATAAAGCGCGCCTGCCGCGATGATGCCGCCAAGGGCCGGTGCGATATTGGTGTTGATACCGCTGCCCGAATAGCCGGTGACGGCAATCACCACTGCGATGAAGGAGAAGGACGATCCAAGATAGCTCGGCAATCGCCCGCCGGTGCACAGGAAGAAGATCAGCGTGCCGATGCCGGAAAACAGGATGGCGAGGTTTGGATCGAAGCCCATCAGCAACGGTGCCAGGATGGTCGAGCCGGACATGGCGACCAGATGCTGGACACCCATCGGCAAGGCGGCGGTCCAGGGCAGCCGTTCATGCGGCAGCACGATCGCATTGCCGGTCACCGACCAGCGAGGAAAATAGCTCATGAAACGGCTCCGTGTCCGACTGAAGAAACTCCGGGTGACAAACCGGCCACAGCCAGCTTATCGCCGACCGCAGCCCTGAACCTGCACCGTGTCTGATCGGGTTGCAAGCCAGGCGGCGATGTCCTGTGAATCGGTCACATCCGCGTATTTCTGCTGCATGTCGTAGAGGTTCGCCTCATGCGGCTCCCGGGCCCGGTCGGCACAGCAGTCGCGTGGCACCAGAACCGTAAAACCCGACTGCACCGCATCGACCACGGTTGCCCGGACACAGCCCGAGGTTGTGGCACCGGTCACGACGACCGTATCGACCCCCGCACCGGTCAGCAGCGCGCCGAGGGTACTGCCGAAAAAGGCCGAGGCCCCCTTCTTGACGATGACAGGGTCACCGGGCTGGATGCCCGTGGCCGCATCAACCTCGACAAGACGGCTACCTTCGATCAGCGCGGCCATGCCGGTCGCCTTTTTCAGCCAGGACAGTCTGTCCAATTCTCCCGGATGGTAGGCGATGACGGTGTAGATGACGGGGAAACCTTTCTCCCGCGCCAGATCGGTCAGCCTTCGGGTCGCGGCCATTTGCGCGGACATGTCCGCCGCAGTAGGGTATTGCGTGTCGGTAAAACCGTAAGTGAAATCCACCACCACGATGGCGGGGCGCGTTCCCCGATCGACGGTGCGGCCAAAGCCGGCCGCGTCATAAATCTGTGCCTGCGACATGTTTCCTCCTCCTCCTGAAAAAGGCGGCCCCGGCCTGGCGGGTTCAGTGGGGCCGCCGGTCGGTGCAGGCTCAGTTTCGAGCCAGCCGGATTTCCTTGACGACGATATCGCCGTCGATGACGATGGCCTCGTCATCAAGGAACAGCGAGCAATCGCGCATCGGGATATCGAGGTGGCAGGCGGTGTCGTTGGGTCCGCCCAGTTCGTTGTTCGGCCCGGTCGAGAACATGACGTTGCCGTAGAAGCTGCGCGGCTCCATTCCCATGCCGCCGGGAAACTCGCCGGGGACGAAATTGTACCATTTCGCATTGGGGTTCATGCCCCAGCCGACATGGCTCATCCCGTAGCCGCGCTTGTCGTTGAAGCCGTCCATGTAAGCCTTGATGATCCGGGCCTCAAGGCCGCCGCGAATGTCGGTGATCCAGCCCTTCTCGATGGTGTAGGTGACCGGTTCGCGCACCATCAGGTTCTGCGGCAGCAGAATGTCGCCCGGCGCCACGACAATGGTGCCGTCCACGCCGTCATCATCGCCGCCGGTGAAGACAAAGCCCGAGGGCCAGTGATCCCAGCGACCGGGCGTGTCGGTGCAGGCATATTCCGGCACCGTCGGATAGGTGTTCAGCCTGTAGGTGACATCCGTTCCATGCGGTGAGGTGATGCGCATGACTTTGGCCTTGTCGAGAATGCCTGCGGCGATCTCGACCTTCTCGCGGAGTTCGGGATATGGCAGCAGCCGGGCCAGCAGTTCCGGCGGCTCGACGGCTGTCAGGATGCGGGTGCCGGCGGCCTGGATGGCGAATTGCTCGGGGCTGAACAGCAAGAAGATGCAATCGATCAGCATGTCGCAATTCTTCAGCGCCTCGACCGCATCCGGCATCGCGGCAAGACCGGTCTGGCCGACGGCCCAACCATCGGTGGGCAAAGGGGCCGTCAGGCGCATGTGAAACATCCTGGCGCCGAGGCGCTGGCCCGCCGCCATGAAGGCATCGGCGTAATCAAGGCGGTCGTTGCCCTGCGTCAGCACGATCAGCCTTTCGCCCTCGCGCACACCCGACATCTTGAGTTGATGCAGGCAAATCTCGGCAAAGCTGGTCTGGTCCATTTTCTTCTCCTCTTGGTTTCAGGTCTGAAAATCCATGACGGCATCCAGAAACCCGTCGAGATCGTCCCAGGGGATCATGTGGCCCGCGCCTTCGACGATGCGGGTCTCGATATGGGGACAAAGGCCGGAGATCTCGGCAAGATCATCCGGGCCGATGACGGTGGCGGCCCCCGCCTTGACGAGGCGCATGGGCAGCTTCAGATGTGGCAGGTCGGCGTGAATGTCGTCCGTGTGGAAACCATCATACGCCGTCTTGATTGCCGTGTACTGGCAGGTGTGCAGCCACTCGGCGCGCAGCGCGATCTGCTCGTCTGTCCATGTCGGGCAGAATTTGCGCATGTCCCCGGCCGAGCACCCCTTTTGCGCCATGCGGATGGAATCGCCATACCAGGGCCAGGCACTGGGATAGGCGCGCCGACCCGGGCCGCTGACCGGCGGGTCGAGCAGAATCAGGCCGGAAAACGGCTCGGGGGTCTTGCGCGCGGCACGGATCGCGGTGCGCGCGCCCATGGAATGGCCCATCAGGATCGGCTTGTCCAGCCCGCAAGCCTTGACAAGCGCGATCGCGTCATCAGCCATGGCATCAAGCGAATAATCAAGATCGCCCGCTTCGGAAAGGCCGCGCCCACGCACGTCGAGCACATGGACATCGTAGCGCGCGGCCAGGCGCGCGGCCACAAAGTCCCAGGTGATCGCGGGCGATGTGATGCCGGGGATCAACAGCAGCTGTGGCCCCGGCCCGGCATGGTGGATCAGATGGTGGCGGATGCCATTGGCATGGACATTGTATCCGTTCGTCATGTGCAACTCCTCAGTAGGCGCCCGACAGCAGCGCACCGCCGCCGGGAATGCGTGTCGGCAGATCGAGTTCGCGAAGCATCGACCATGTGGTGGCGATGGCGGCGGTCAGCACGGGCTTGCCGCCTTGTGCCTCGACCACGGAAACGGCGGGCAACGAGGGCATCTGGACACAGGCTGACAGCACGATGACATCGGCATCGTCCGTATTCATGCCGGCAACGATCCCCGGCAGGTTCATCGGGTCATGGGTGGCAACGGCCAGGTTGTCCTGGATCTCCAGCGCGCGGTAATCGACAACGTCGAAACCCTCGTTGCGGATATATTCGACGACCAGTTCGGTCAGGGGTTTCATGTAGGGCGCGACGATGGCGACTTTCCTGGCCCCAAGCGCCTTCAAGCCCGCGATCAGCGCCCCGGCCGAGTTGACCACCGCGCCGTCGCTGTCATTGCCGCGCACGATTCTGGTCAGCCGTTCCTGCGAGGTGGTGTGATAGCCTGGCCCCATGGACATGATTGCGACAAGGCAGGCATAGCCCATCACATCGACCCTGGCGTCCGACAGTTCCAGCGCACAGCGGTCACTGTCGGCATCCATTTTCGACAGCTCGTCCCTGGTCACATGCTTCATCCGCATGCGCGAGGAATGGAAGGTAAAACGTTCGGGCGCGATCATCTCGCGCGCTTTCAGCAGCGTCGGGATCTCCGTTTCCATGGTGACGTTCGAACTGGGTACGATCTGACCGATCCGAATGGGTTTCATGTCGTTCCTCCGGCAGCTTGGGTTTGGGGTGAAGATTAATTCATCATTTGATTAATTACAACAAAAATGATTGGGGGTGTCGGCTCGACAGTCGCACTTGTCTGGATGTGGTCGGGCAGGTCGAAACCGCTCCCCCAAACTACCACCCCGATCATCGCCATCCGAAGCCCGGACGCGGAATTCGGGACCGCTCCCCCGCGTTTCAGAGCGAAGCGGTCCAGACCCTAGGTCCGACCATTCCCGGAGTCGTCCAGCTGCGGACTCTCGTCATGAACGAGGGGGCAGGCCGGAGGCAGGCCGGGAACCGGGGCCTTCAGCCCGGCCGAAAGAAAAGCGACAAGATGGTCAAGCATCGGATTCTTGCCCATTTCATACAGTTGTCCGTCGGTCATGTCCCCCAGACGGCCAAGGTCATTGAGCATGAACAGATAGGTTCCGACAAGGAACGCCATCCGGATCGAAATGACCTCTCTCGGCGTCGCGGGCAAGGCATCCTCAAGGGCGGCAATGTAGCGCTTGACCGATGCGTCATAAACCTCGCGGCGCAGTTGCAGCGCATATTCGGCAGGCTCTGCATGAAGCCGGGCTTGCAGGCGAACGAAGGCTGCACCGCTGGCTCCACTGTATTTCATGTCCCATTGGGGAATGAGGTAGGCGCGCACAATCTCTTCGACCGAAGGCTTGACCTGCCTGGACAGAAGCTCGTCCAGCAGCACATGCCTCCTTCCTGAAAGGATCCCGCCGCGACGCCGGAAAACCTCCTGAAACAGTGCTTCCTTGTTGCCGAAGTAGTACCGCAGCAGCGCCTGGTTCACGCCAGCAGCAGCGGCGATGTCACGCAGGGCCGCGCCGGTAAATCCATGTTTGGCGAAGTGCAACTCTGCACTGTCGATGATCTGATCGCGCAGAGCGGCACCTTCGCGTGGTCTGCCCGGCTTGCGTCTTTGTGCCACCTGCTTTGCCCTGCCTTGAAGTCCGACCTCGGGCAAAGTGCCATGCGGCACAAGTGATCTCAAGCCGATGCGCGTATTAATTACAAGATTGAATAATTTATCCGGCATTGCCAGCAGTGTTGAAGGCAAACTGGCAATGCCGCTGCGTCATCCAAGTGCGTCATCCGGGATGTCTGCTAGTCAAGGGCACGATTGCGCGATTCCACATCGACCATCCAGACGGACAGGGCACCCAGAAGCAGCATTCCCGACAGCATGATCAGGGCGAGCGTGAAATGCGTCACCATGACCGGCGCCACGATCGCCGGAGCGAACAGCCCGCCGAAGCGCGCGATTGCACTCGCCAGTCCCATGCCGCTCGCGCGCAGGGTTGTCGGATAGACCTCTGGCGTGAAGGCATAGAGCGCTCCCCACGTCCCCAGAAGGGAAAAACTGAGCAGCAGGGTGGACCCCACGACGACGACAGGGCTGGTGCCCAGGCTGTAGAGCAGGCAACCGAGGGCGCTCAGGATCAGGAAGCCCCCCAGCGTCGGCTTGCGGCCCCATTGCTCGACCCCATAGGCCGCCAGAGCAAATCCGGGCAGCTGGACCAATGCGAGAACGATCAGGAACTCCTGTCCGCGCATGAATGCGAAGCCTTGCTTGGCCATGGTAATCGGCAGATAGACGAAAACCCCGTAATAGGAGATCGATATGAGCATCCACGCGACCATCAGGCACAGCGTCCGGCGACGTACGGTATTGTCGAGGAGCGCGAAGATGGACTTCCGCTCCATCTGTTCGGCTGCAAGCTGCGGGATATCGGCTGTGGAGCGATTGACCCGCGCGATGCGTTTCAGAACGTCTTGAGCCTTGTCGGATTTCCCCGTCTTGTTCAGGAAATTCGGCGATTCGGGGATGTAGAAGCGCAGCACCACGCCGATTATCGCGGGAATCCCGGTTACGAAAAAGATGATGCGCCAAGCATGGTCGCCATGGGTTGCGGCAACCAGCGCCAGGATTGCCAGAAGGATGGTCCCGACCGCCCAGAAGGACTCCAGCAAGACAAGCCACCGTCCACGACGGGCCGCAGGCAGAAACTCCGCCATCATCGTGTAATCGACCGGCAGCGTGCCGCCGACGCCGATACCCGTCATGAAACGCAGGAATATCAGCCAGTGCAAATCGGGTGCGAATGCAGAGGCGACGCCGAATATCGCGTCGAGCACGATCGACATCATCAGGACCGGACGGCGACCGATACGGTCTGCCAGACGACCGAAGAAAACGGCGCCGATCAACATGCCGATGAAGAAAAACGTCCCCGTCTGCAGTGCTTCCGGCACGGTGACCTCAAACGTGGATGTAATCGAGGGAACGGAGAACCCGATCGCAAGCACCTGCATGGCGTCGGCAAGCCAGACAAGCCCGAAGATGACAAACAGTCTGTATTGAAAGCGGCCGACCCCTGCGGCCTGGATGCCCTGTTCGACAGTGGCGGTTGTCAAAGAATTCATGTGTTTCCTCCCATTATAGCTTTTCTGAAGCGGACAGTGTCCTTACTACCTGGTCCGACGGACTGCATCAACATGCACATCCGCGTTGTTCGATGAACCTTGCTCAGGCCGATGTTCTGCATGAGCCGGACATGACTGCGGCAAGGTAGGCGCCCAAGGCTCCGGCCCCACAGGGCCGGGCCTGTTGTCACCCGCAAGGGCGACGGTCATCGGATCATAGGCATAGACCCATGCCGGATCTTCTGGCTGCTTGAGCCAGGTGTTCGCGTTCGAGATCGTTTGAACCCGGGTCGCGCGGTCCCGGCGCGAATACTCGTAAATACGGAAGGCAGCCGGATAATCAGCGAGTCCGGTTTCCGTCAGCGCACGGGTCAGCAGCGCCGCATCCTCGATCGCCATGCAGGCGCCCTGCGCCATATGCGGGCGCATTGGGTGGCAGGCATCGCCCAGAAGGCACAAACGGCCCTGGCTCCAGAGACTCATGGGGTCACGATTCCAGAATGGCCATTTTGTAACCTCGGTCGTGGCGTCGATGAGCCCCCGCACCATCGGGTGGGCATTGTCGCCAAAGATCGCGTCCATTTCCTCGCGCGAGCTGTCGACAACCCCGGTATCATGGGGCCAAGCATCGACGGGAACGCCGGTGACATAGTAATATTCACTGGCGTCGTGCTTGGTGGCATAGGCCATGATATGGCGTGACTGGTTCCACCACCACTTCACACAGCGCTGGTAATCAAGCCCGGTCGCGCGCAGCTTGTCCATATCCACCAGCGCGCGGTGACCGATCCAGCCCGAAAAGCGCGCCTTCTCGACGCCGAGCAGTTTTTCACGGATCACCGAGTTGATGCCATCGGCCCCGATCGCCAGCCTTGCAGCGACCTGACGGCCATTTGCAAAGCTCAGAAGAACATCGTCCGCGCGCTCCTCGATCCCCGTGAGGCGATGATCGAAATGCAGCCGGTCGGTGGGCAGGATGGCGATCTGCTCGGCGTGCAGGTCGCCGCGATGGATCGTGATGTAGGGAGCGCCATATTCACGCTTCGCAAAATCGCCCAGTTCGATGCGGGACAGATATTCGCCCGTCATGCCGTCGCGGGAGAACCAGTAATCCGGATGAGACGCAATCTGGCTCAGACGTTCCTCGATTCCGAGCGAGCGGAACACCTTCATCACGTTGGGGCCGACATGAATGCCCGCGCCGAGACGCACAAACGAAGGTGCCTGCTCGAAGACGTCCACGGTAAATCCTGCCCGGTTCAGCAACGCGGCCGCAGCCGCCCCTCCCAAGCCTGCACCAATCACTGCGATGTCGATTTTTTCGATGTCAGCCACTTTTGTCATTCCCCACGCTATCATGAAATAACTTGTTTGTATACGAATGAGTTTGAGTTGGCAATGAATTTCTTCGCTTGATGAATGTCATGTCTCTGAAGAAGTCCTGTATCGTTTGGGACCGGGATCATCCAGTGGCATCACCTGCCAGATTTGATCAATTTTTATTGATTTGAATGATTTTCTGCCGCCTGTCGCCAAGGCGGCAAGTCTGCGGCATAACGCTCACGCAGGTAGTGGGTCAGCGCATCGATCTGCCCGGGGGAAAGCTCATCGCCGAAACCCGGCATGTCGCGCAGATGCAACGAGAGTGGTGTCTCGATCCCGTCCCGAATGACCGTTGCCAGCGGCTCCGGACGGGGCGCGCGAATGGCCGCCGACATGGACAGTGACACCTGTGCCGCCGTTTCCACCCCCGGCAGGCCAGGGTCATGGCAACCCGAACATGCCGCGCGGAAGATCCGTGAGGCGGCGCCGGGAAGCGGGATCGTCTCGGTGCGGACCGGCACCGGGACAGGTGTGATCATGGAGGCCAGATAGGTCGCCATTGCCCGCACATCGGCGTCGCCTGCGCCTTGCAGACTATGGACGACCTCTCCCATCGGTCCCGAGGCGCTGGCGATGCCTGTTGCATGGCCCGTGCGCAGATAGGTGAACAGGCTCTCCTCCGTCCAGCCGCGCTCTGCTGCAACCGTTCCAGTCAGGGCGGGTGCCCACCAGCCGTCGACAAGGGCGCCTGCCCAGGCCGAGGTTCCGGTCTTTTCCGCGCCCATCAGGTTGCGCGGGCTATGGCAGGCGCTGCAATGGCCCGCGCCTTCGACCAGATAACGCCCCCGGTTCCAGGCTGCCGATTGCGCAGGGTCGTTCTCCAGAGGTTTCGGGTCATGGAACACAAGGTTCCATGCCGCGTTCACCGCGCGCAGATTGACCCGGTGCCAGCATCACGGAACGGGGTGTTTCCTGCCGGACTGGCGGCAGGGTCTGCAAATAGGCATAGAGTGCGTACATGTCCCGATCATTGATCCTGGCAAATGCGGTATAGGGAAATGCCGGATAGAGGTTCTTCCCGTCCCGGCTGATCCCGTGGCGCATGGCGCGCTCGAAGGCGGTGAAAGACCAGTTGCCAAGCCCGGTTTCCGGATCAGGTGTCAGGTTGGTCGAATAGACCGTGCCGAAGGGGGTCTTCATGGCCCGGCCACCGGCATTCAACAGACCGCCCTCGGCCGTGTGGCACACGGCACAATCGCCGGCTGCGAAAACCTGTCGGCCCAGTTCGATGGTTTGGGCCGAAAAGGTCTTTGCCGACGGTGCGCGCATTGGCGCAATCGCAGGGTGCAGGGGAAAGGATATGGCGCCAAGGGTCAGGACGCTGCCGATCGCGCCGACGGCGGCCAGCGGTCGGTTCTTGAGAAAATCCCGCAATTTTCCGCGAAAGCCGACGGTGTGCCCTCCGGATTTCAGGGCGGCCCTCTTGTGCGGAGGGCTCGCGCCAAGCGCTATGCGGATCTTTTCGGGCGTGAAGGGAGCCTCGCGCAGCCGCACGCCCGTCGCGTCGAAGATCGCGTTGGCGATCGCTGCTGCGGCCGGAACCGCCGCGCTCTCGCCGACGCCCAGAGCCTGCGCCTCGGGGCGCTCGATCAGCATCGAGCGTATTTCCGGCACCTGGTCGAAGGTCTGGATCGGATAGGAAGCCCAGCTTTTCGGAGTCGGCGTGATCTGATCGAAGGTGACCTGCTCCAGCAGGGTCCGGCTGGCCGTCTGGATGACGTTTCCGTGGATTTGCGCGCGAACGCCGTCCGGATTGATGACCAGCCCCTGATCCTGACCGACAAAGACGCGCGAAAGCGTCACGTCTCCCGTTTCGGTATCGACGGCGACGTCGCAGACCCATGCGGCCGAGGCTGCGGCGGTGCCCGGGAAGGCGCCATGGACGTAAGTGGCGAAGGCAAAGCCCTGACCATAGGCCATTCTGCCCTCCCGTCGCAAGCGCGGGCCGGTGCGCTCCTGCCAACCTGCGGCCGCGGCGGTGCGGCGCACCAGGTCGGCCTTGACCGGGTTGTCGAGATGACGCAGGCGGAAGGCGACAGGATCCTCACCGGCCTCGAAGGCCAATTCGTCCATGAAGCTTTCATGGGCGAATGTGTTGGGCAGCGCCGATACGCCCCGCATCCAGGCCGCGCGCACGATCGGCGCGATGTCATGGCAGACGATGCGCTTGTTGGGGACGCGATACGGCGGCACGATCGTGCGATCTCCCATCATCGCATGGTGGGGATCGGCGGAAATCCTGGCGGTCAGCAGCAATGCGAGATTGGGGCCGCGGTTCGATGGGTACCAACTGTCGAGCGCATAGGCGCCCAGGTCGCCGTCCGACCCGATGCCGCCCCGCACTTCCATCAATTGCGCCGCGCCCTTCGGCTCCCAAAGATGTTCCTGTTCCCGGGTCAGTTGCACCCTTACCGGGCGATCCACCGCGCGCGCCATCAGCAACGCATCGCCGCACACATCGTCGGCGCAGTTGCGGCCATAGCAGCCTGCCGCCTGAAGGCGGCGAATGTCGATCGACCCGGCAGACAGGCCCACCAGCCTTGCCAGATCGTCCCGCAGCGCATGCGGGTTTTGCGTTCCGCTGTGAACGATCGGGCGGCCGCCGTTCCACTCGGCGATCGCACAGGACGGTCCTATCGAACCGTGCAGATGATAGGGCCAAAGATAGGTCCGCGCGAGCCGGATATCGCAACCCTGATAGCCAGCCTCGAAATCACCCGTGCTGTCCAGCACGCGCGGGGTCGAGGGGTAGGTCTTCAGCGTATGCCTGAGCTCGCCCATGTCGGGCAAAGGCGGCGGCATGCGCCAGTGGACGACCAGCGCCTCGGCTATCGCTTGAGCCTGCTGCGCCGTTTCGGCAACGATCCCCAGGAAATCGGCCTCGCGAACGATGGCCACAAGTCCCGGCATCCCGGCCACGCAACCTTCATCGACAAAGGCAAGGCTGCGCCCGATGAATTCACCGCTGTCGCGCCCCGCATAGGGCGGGCGAATGACATGGCCATGCAACATGTCGTCGATGCGCAGGTCGTGAATGTAGGTGAAGGCGCCGGTTACCTTGGCAGGCAGGTCACGACGCCCGACGGGCTGGCCCACGATCCGGTAATCCCGGGGGTTCTTGAGCGGCACCTCGCGATCGAGGCGCATCGCGACATCGAGGCCCGCCATCAATTGGCCATAGTCGAGCGCCTTGTCCTTGCACGACACCAGACCGTCGCGGACCTGCAAGTCGGTTTGTGCCGCGTTCAGCAACAGCGCCGCCCGCCCCAGCAGATAGTGACGCGCCTGAGCTGCGGCCGCGCGCAGCGGCACTGCCGCGACCTGAATCGTTTCGGAGGCGATGGTCGCACCCTGATCGGGGGTCCGGGCGGTGTCACCCAGCACAATCCGGACCCGCTCGAGCGGCAGGTCGATCTCTTCGGCAATGATCTGGGCCAGCGCGGCTTCGTTGGCGCGGTTGAGTTCCGCCGCACGCCGCACGGCAGCAACAATTTCCTGATGGGTCCCACAGCGGCACAGATTGTCGCGCATCGCCTGCCCGATCTCGACATCGGTCGGGTCGGGATTGATGGTCAGGAAAGCACAAGCCGTCATGATCATGCCATTGAGGCAATAGCCGCATTGCGCACCCTGACAGTCGATAAAGGCCTGCTGGACCGGATGAAGCCGCCCGGTTCCGGGGTCTGCCAGGCCTTCCAGCGTTGTCACCTGGCGACCGTCGATCCGGCCGGCCCGCATCACACAGGACCGCGCGGGCCTTCCATCGACCAGCACGGTGCACGCACCACATTGGGCCATGCCACAGCCATATTTGGGTCCATTGAGGCCGAACGCGTCGCGCAGCAGATCAAGAAGCAGCGCATGGTGATCCACGCTGACCTGATGGTTCTGGCCGTTCAGATCAAAGTTTACGATCATGAGTGTGCGGCCTCCCCTGCCTTTCCTCAAGATTCGCAAGATAGAGAAAAATTGCGTGTATATAAACAAAAATTTGACAATGCAGGAATTGATCCGCTCCCCGCGAAATCCCTCGCCGTGATGTAGAGTCTGCGCCAACTCTGAAGGATCAGACACATGCGCAAGAGCCGTTTCACCGGGGTGCAGAAAATCGGGGGGCGCAGAAAATCGGAATGAAGAGGTGCCACTGCACGGCATTGATCATCCCGCAGAACTCGACGAACCCGGCACGGATCAAGCTCGCGGCAGCCGGAACGGCAATCGCGGCGTTGCTCGAAGCCGTGTGTCCACTGGGTTGCAGCAATCAATCCGGTGCATCTCAGCCCGGGATGTTCAAAGCTAGGATGAAAGGCGGCTCAGTCCCTCTGCCCCAGTTTCGGGGCGGGGCGCGGATCGGCCAGAGGTGTATCCGAGAGGCGGATCGGCGTGCGGATGCCGGGGATCCCGTCGGCCTCGACCCGCATCCCGCGAGATCGAACCTGCGGATCGGCAAAGACCTGATCGACGGCGTTGATCGGACCGGCGGGAACCGTAGCGGCCTCAAGCGCCTTCAGCAACCTGTCGCGCGGCCATTTTGCTAGGGCTTCGCCCAGGGCCAGACGCAGGCGGGCGCGATTGGCCAGGCGCGCCTCGTTCGTCGCGAAATCGGGCGCGGCAGCAAGGTCAATCCCCAGCAGATCGCAAAGCCGCGCGAATTGCCCGTCATTGCCGACAGCCAGGATCAGTTCACCATCAGCGGCGCTGAGCACCTCGTAAGGGGCAATGTTGGGATGCGCATTGCCAAGGCGGCGCGGTGCGATCCCGGTTGCAAGATAGTTCATCCCCTGATTGGCCAGTACCCCCACCGCGCAATCCAGCAAAGCCATATCGACAAGCTGGCCGCGCCCGGTGCGTTCGCGTGCGGCCAGCGCAGCCTGGATGCCGATCGTCGCGTAAAGCCCGGTGAAAAGATCGGCGAAAGCCACCCCGGCCTTTTGCGGCTGTCCGTCAGGCTCACCGGTCAGATCCATCCAGCCCGCCATACCCTGCACGAGAAAATCGTAGCCCGCACGGCTGGCATAGGGGCCGTCCTGCCCGAATCCGGTGATCGAGCAATAGACCAGACGCGGGTTCAGGGCCGACAGGCTCTCATGATCGAGGCTGTATTTTCTCAGCCCGCCGAGCTTGAAATTCTCGATCACGACATCCGCGTCAGCCACAAGGGCGCGCACGGTCTGCTGGCCCTCGGGGGTGCGAAAATCGGCAATGACGGAACGCTTGCCGCGATTGGTTGCGTGGAAATAGGCGGCCGAGCGGTTGGCAGGGCCGTCACCCTCGCGTTCGATGAAAGGCGGGCCCCAGCGGCGGGTGTCATCGCCTTCGGGAGCCTCGACCTTGATCACCTCGGCACCAAGATCGGCAAGGATCTGGCCGGCCCAGGGACCCGCCAGGATCCGCGCCAGCTCGATCACCTTCAACCCTTCGAGCGGGGCCATCAGAAGAACGCCTGCAAACCCGTTTGTGCCCGGCCCAGGATCAGCGCATGCACATCATGGGTGCCCTCATAGGTGTTCACCGTTTCGAGGTTGACCATGTGGCGGATCACCTGGAATTCGCCCGAGATCCCGTTGCCGCCATGCATGTCGCGTGCCATCCGCGCCACATCCAGCGCCTTGCCGCAATTGTTGCGCTTGATCAGGCTGATCATCTCCGGCGCGGCATTGGCAGCGTCCATCAGGCGCCCCACCCGCAGCGCGGCCTGAAGGCCCAGCGTGATCTCGGTCTGCATGTCGGCAAGTTTCTTCTGGAAAAGCTGCATCTGCGCGAGCGGCTTGTCGAACTGCTTGCGGTCGAGCCCGTATTGGCGTGCCGCATGCCAGCAGAACTCGGCCGCGCCCATCACGCCCCAGGCGATGCCGTAGCGGGCACGGTTGAGGCAGCCGAACGGACCCTTGAGCCCCTCCACATGGGGCAGGAGTGCATCCTCGCCGACCTCGACGCCATCCATCACGATCTCGCCGGTGATCGAGGCGCGCAAGGACAGTTTCTGCCCGATCCTGGGCGCCGAGAGCCCCTTCATGCCCTTGTCCAGAACAAAACCCCGGACCTTGCCGCCATGCGCCTCGGACCTGGCCCAGACGACGAAGACATCGGCAATCGGTGCGTTCGAGATCCATGTCTTGGAACCGCTCAGCCGATAGCCCGTGGCGGTTTTCTCCGCCCGGGTCTTCATCCCGCCGGGGTCCGAGCCCGCATCGGGTTCGGTCAGGCCAAAACAGCCGATCCATTCACCAGAGGCGAGCCGGGGCAGGTATTTCTGCCGCTGTTGCTCGGAGCCATAGGCATGGATCGGATACATCACGAGAGAGGATTGCACCGACATCATCGAGCGATAGCCGCTATCGACGCGCTCGACTTCGCGGGCAACCAGACCGTAGGCAACATAGCCCGCACCGATCCCGCCATATTCTTCGGGGATGGTCACCCCGAGCAGACCCATATCGCCCATCTCGCGAAAGATCGCAGGATCGGTCCACTCCGTTTCGAACGCATCAATTGCACGGGGTTGCAGCTTGTCTTGCGCATAGGAACGGGCGGCATCGCGCAACATCCGTTCCTCTCCGCTCAACTGCTCCTCCAGACGCAGCGCATCGTCCCAGGTGAACTTGCCCAGATCCGGGGCGTCCTTGGCGTTGATCGTCGGTTTCCCGGTCATTGCAATCGTTCCTCGTGGTGAATTTCCCCTGTACGGGATTTTAGGCAGGGCGCGCGTTGAAGCAAACGATAAAAATTATGAAGTTGATCCCCGACACCCCCGCCGATCATCCACACGCACCACCCCGCGCAACTTGTTGGGCAACAAATGCTTGATCTTGTTGAACTGTTCCGCAGTGAGCCAGAAAGTTGACGACATGAAACCCTCCTCGTCTCACATCTTGAATCACATTATATCCAACCCAAACAATTCTGATCCTATCTGGCATGACTTGTTCCATTGACTTCCGTCGTCGTGTTCTGTCCCTGCGCAAGAAGGCAGGGCTCACCCTTGAGGAAACCGCGCAGAGATCTGGTGTCGGGCGCGCCTCTCTTTGCCGCTGGTAGCAAGCGCCTGGAGCCGGATCAGTCCGGATCAGTCCGGGCCGCGCAAACGCAAGATCAATCTGGCGGCCTTGGCGCAGGATGTGGCGGCGGATGTGCGTCACTCTCCCGACACCTGTCAGCACGCGCGTGCCGCGCGCTTTGACGTTGCCCCGAATGCCCTCTGTCAGGCCCTGCGCAAATCGGGGGTGACATATCAAAAACAGCCCTTCGGCCCCCAAAGGCGGACGCAGGCGCTGCTGACGGTGACGTTGTTTTCAGCCAACATCGACAGCGATGTGTTCCACGCCTGGGCCACGCACGATCTGATCCCCAGGCTCCCCGACGCAGCGGCCATCGTCATCGACACCGCCGCTTTCCACAAACGGGCCGACACAAAAGCGGCTATTGAGACGGCAGGACACCGGCTCGAATACCTGCCCCCATACGCGCCGGACCTGAACCCGATCGAGCATGAATGGGCACAAGCCAAGGCCATCAGACGAAAGACCGGAAGACCAACCGAACAAATCTTGAAGCAGAATTATATGGATAGGCTATACAACCTGCTGTTCCGCTGGTTCGCAGGCTTTGGCATCGACGATCCGGTCCGGGGTGAGATGCGCCCGGACATCAGCCCGGTGGGCTGATTTCAGCGCCGAACGGGCGAAGCCCCGGGCGAAGGCCGAGCGTATTCACGAAGAACCGTGACCGATTTCTGAACACGGAGATGTCGCGTAAGATCATGGCGGCGATCCTGGCGCATGAGCGGGTGAATCCGCTGCTGTCGGACGAGCATTTCCCGGTCGACGGCACGCTCATCAAGGCATGGGTATCGATGAAGAGCCTCCAGCCAAAGGCAGATGAGGCGCCACCCGATGATGGTGACAACGACGGTTCCGGTGGTTCATCCGGAACCGCTACCGACACGCTGCCCGAACAGGATCAACCCGAAAGCACCTTGATGCCTCGTACAGCCCGAAAAGACAGAAACGAAGAAACCGATGTCCGGGGCGAGAAGCGATCCAGCGTAACCCATGCCTCGAAGGCCGACCCCGACGCCCGGCTTTGCAAGAAATCACCCGGTGCCGGGGCGATGCTGTGCTTCATGGGGCATACGCTGATGGAGAACCGAAACGGCCTGATCGTGCAGGCGAACCTGACGCAGGCCGATGGGCATGCCGAACGCCGTGCGGCCCTCGAAATGATCGAACGTCATTCCCCCGGCTCGACCCGTCGCCTGACCCTCGGCGCTGACAAGGGGTATGATGCCGCCGGTTTCGTCGCCGAGTTGCGAAGGATGTGCGTGACCCCGCATGTGGCGCAGAAAGCAAGATATTCAGCAATCGACCGCCGAACCACCCGCCATGCCGGATATGCCATATCGTTGAAATGCCGAAAGGAGATCGAGGAACCGTTCGGCTGGTCCAAGACCGTCGGCGGCATGGCCCAAACGGTTCTGCAAGGCATGGACAAGGTCCAAGCCCGCTTCACGTTGACGATGGCCGCAAACAACCTCGCCAGACTGCCCCGCCTGCTGGCCGGATGACGAGGAAGCCGCAGCAAGGCGCGTCTTACCTGAGCCAAAGGTCGTGAAAACTCTCGAAAACGGGCGAAATCAACGCAAAGACGTACCTTTTTCAGCAGCCTGTTACCAAGTCTCTGAAAGACGTTTCTGCTTTTGTCAGACAGCGGTTCGCTACGAATTCCGGCTTCGGTTTGTACCGGGTATTGCTACGTGATGTGGCTTTTGTGGGTGCGATCTGATCTCCACGTTTCTGATTGCGCCGCCAACAGGCCGGGCCGCCTCGCCAGCTTGCTGGCTGCCATTGTCATTGTGAACCTGGCACGCACCTTTTCGATACCGCGATTTTTCGATACCGCGATGCGTTGTCTGGGCCATTCCGCCGAAGGTTTTTGCCCAACCGAAGGGCGCCTCGATCTTCTTTCGGGCCTTCCGGGACACGGCGTAGCCGGAATGTCTTGTCGTTCGCCGGTCGATGGCGGCGTAGCGGGCCTTTTGGGCGATGTGCGGCGTGCCACAAGCCTGCCGCAGATGGGCAACGAAGTCGGCGCTGTCGTATCCCTTGTCCGCCCCGAGGGTCAGTTGCCGGGTCGAACCCGGCGCATGGCGGTGGATCATCTTGAGCGCAGCCTGGCGCTCGCCCTGTCCATCCGCATGGGTCAGCTCGGCTTGCACGATGAGACCATTGCGGTTCTCCATCAGCGTATGCCCTCAGCGTATGCCCTCAGCGTATGCCCCATGAAGCACAGCATCGCGCCTGCGCCAGCCGATTTCTTGTAGAGCCGGGCATCCGGGTCGGTGACCGATGCATGCGTCGTGTTCGAACGCTTCTGGCGCTTGAAATCGACTTCGGCGTTACGGGATTTGCCGGGCATCGGAGGTGTCTGGGTCGTTTCGGGCTGGCAGGGCCTGGTTGGCGTTTTGTCGGTTGGCGGTGCTGGTGGACCACCCGGTTCGTCTGTCTCGGGCGGCGCTTTCGGCCGGAAGCTCTTCATCGAAGCCCAAGGCTTTGATCAGCGTACCATCAACCGGGACATGATCGTCCGACAGCAGCGGTTTGACCTCCGGGTGAGCCAGGGTCTGGACCCGTTGATCCTGCATCCTTCTATGTCATCGCCAGGGGCACTTCGATGATCCCCGAGGGTATCCGCGAGGGTGATTACTGCCTGGTCTCGCCAAACACCCCGATCGTGCCGGGTATGCGCGTTTGGCTCAAGGACCGCCAGGGCCGCGCCTGCATCAAGCGGCTGGTGGCCGAGAGCGCCGAAAGCTTCAGTCTGCGCGGCTGGCTGCAACCCGAAGCCGGGCATCAGAAGGCTTACGATGACGAATGGAGGGTCTCGAACCTCGTCGCGCGGGGCGCGATACTGGCGGTCTGGCGCGGCCGACCGAACGCGCGCAAGCCACCCGCCCTGATCCCCGATCCGCGACGGCCCGACCCTGAGGGCCAGGTCGGGGGCCAGGTCGGGGGCCAGGCAGCCCCGCCGCTCTCGCCCGATCTGGCCCGCTACCTCGACCTGTCCGCAGGGGCCAGCGTGGCCGAGGCGATCCAGGCCATTGAGGCCCGCGCCGCCACAATACCCTCAACCACAACGCTCTCGCGCGATGAGGCCGCCGCCATGATGCGAGCCGAAACCAATGCCCTGCGCGACGAAATCAGATCGCAATTCCAAAGTCCGACCGACGCCGCCGATACCGCCACCCGCCCGAACCCCGATCCCGATCTGCTCGAACGGCTGGCCAATGTCGCCGCGACGATGTTGCGCGATGCGAATGTCACACTCCCGCCCACAAGCCTGACCGCCGAAGCCACCATCATGTTCAACGATCTGGCCACCCGCGTCTCGGACGTCTCCGACCCCGACGAAATCGCGGCCGCCATGCCCCTGGTCGAATACAATCTGAAGAGACGCCTGAAGGACGCCACGGCCAATCCCGGCGCGGGGAAGCGCGGGGCATGAGCCTCGTGACGCCTCCCGTGACGTTTCCCGCCCGAGGGGAAGGGCCGCCCATGATCGCGCGGCGGCACAACCCAAAGGCGAAAACGCAAGCCGGGCATTGCATCTTCAACCCGCACAAACTTATCCACAGGCACATCCCTCAAACACCCCGGAAAGGCCGGAATTGTCACGTAATTACAGCACGATACGCCCGACCTGACGGCCGTTTCGCAAGGGCGGCGCAAATGTCCCACGTTCGGATTTTGATCCTGTCAGATTCGGGCGGCGTTTTGAAAGGTCAGGATCCGGCCCTCGCCCTTGTTTTATTGGCTTTTGAAAACCTTTTGAAAGACCGTCGAGACCCTTTTGAAACCCTTCAAAAATTGCCAAACCAAGTGTCCCAAGTTTCGTTATCCACAGGCAATTGCCAAACCAAGTGTCCGGTAACAGCAAGGGCAAAGGATCGGTCAGATCCGGGTCAGAGACAGCAGTCCTTGTGCAGGAGCCGGCGAGCTCGGTCCGCTGATATGCCTCTGATCCGCGCATCGCCTGACCGGCCCGCCGCCATGTCACAGCGGCGTTGTTGCCCATATCGGTGATGCGGCTTCATCCTTCGAGTCCTGTCTGTTGGCTGATGCGCCTGCCGTCGCCATCTCCCACCCGCTCTCGTACGACCAACGGGGCGGCCTGTAACGCATCGCCACGACACCGGGGCGCGCGCGGTCCGGTTTGATCGCGGCTGGCCCTTGCCGGATTATTCGCCGCTCTGCCGGCGGCAGGGGCAGGCCCGTATCGCGGTGGACACAGCGACCGGCGATGTCCGGGGCGTCGCGTTCCCTTCGAGCCGCCAGGGGGACAGCCCTCTGCTGCCGGAGTGATGGCGAAGAGGAGGGCGAAGAGATCGCCACCGTCACGGCGGATGGTGCCTGTGACACGCGCCTGTGACACGCGCCTGTGACAGCGCCGAACGTCCCCACGCGACGCATGGAGTATGGATGCCGGATGAGGCCTATGACCCCCCATCGGATTGAAGAGAAGAAAGCAGCCTGAACCAAAACCAGGATCCACCTCAAGCCGGGCTGAAAACGGCGCAAAAATGCAACACCGACTCTGCAAGCTGTTCATACCGATACCTCCTCATGATCGGACACTTGGGTGCATGTCCGGCGAGATGGACCGCCCCGTTCAAGGAAACGCACCTGTCCGGAGCAGAGTTTCCCGCGCTTTGCGGTTGAAAGCCGGCCAACCCGGGATTATCGTGCGCGCCTGATTACCCATCGGCTACAGAAGGATTCCGACCATAGCCCGCAGACCCCATAACGCCCCGCCGACCCGTGACACCGGCCCCAACGTCAACGGACGCATCCGTGCGCCTGAAATCCGCCTGATCGGGGCAAAAGGCGAAAATGTTGGCGTGGTCTCCCCCCGAGAAGCAATGTCGATGGCCGAAGAGGCCGGGCTTGATCTGGTTGAAATCTCGCCCAATGCCAATCCTCCGGTCTGCAAGATCATGGATTTCGGCAAGTTCAAATACGAACAGCAAAAGCGTGAGGCCGAAGCCCGCAGGAAGCAGAAGACGATCGAGATCAAGGAGGTCAAGTTCCGTCCCGGGACCGACACCCATGACTATGATGTCAAGATGAAGAATGTGATGAAATTTCTCGGCAATGGCGACAAGGTGAAAGTCACCCTGCGCTTCCGTGGCCGCGAAATGGCGCACCAGCGGCTTGGCCTGGAACTGCTCAATCGCGTGCGCGATGATGTCGGCGAAGAGGGCAAGGTCGAAAGCATGCCCAAACTCGAAGGCCGTCAGATGGTGATGATGATAGCGCCCACGGGCTGATCGCGACCTTGCCGGTTTGGATCAGGCCCCTTTTCCTGCGGGAAGGATTTTCCTGCACACCTGACCGTGGAGTGGAGGCGCCCTGGGCGCAAATGGCGAGTACATCATCGACCAGATGCGCGAGCGGGTCCAGAATGTGGAGTGAGCCGATGCCCGAGATTGCCCGTCGTGGTTTGCTGATCATCCTGTCTTCGCCGTCGGGTGCGGGCAAATCGACACTGGCACGCAAACTGATGGAATGGGATCCGATGCTGCGCTTCTCCGTTTCGGCCACCACCCGACACCCGCGTCCGGGCGAGACCGACGGGGTTGAGTATCATTTCCGCACCCGGTCCGAATTCGAGGCGATGGTGGCGGCGGGCGAGATGCTCGAACATGCGGAGGTGTTCGGGAATTTCTATGGCACGCCGAAAGGACCGGTCGAGACCGCGATGCAGGCCGGGTGCGATACGCTGTTCGATGTTGACTGGCAGGGTGGGCAACAGATCCGCAACTCGGCACTTGGCAAGGATGTCATTTCGATCTTCGTCCTGCCCCCGTCGCTTGCGGAACTGGAAAACCGACTGCGCAACCGGGCGCAGGACAGCGACGAGGTGATTCGCAGGAGGATGGAAAAATCCCTTTCGGAGATCAGCCACTGGTCGGAATATGATTACGTGCTGATCAATGACGAACTGGAACACACGCAGGCGGATCTGAAGACGATCCTGTCCGCCGAGCGGCAGCGGCGGGACCGGCAGACCGGCCTCAATGACTTCGTGCGGGGATTGAACAGGGATGATCTGCGAACCGGGTTGCATCGCCGGTCGGGGCAGGAGCCCGGATCGCGCCGGATGCGAACCTGATTGGCAAGGTCGTGCTGAAGGACGGGGCTTCGCTCTGGTGCGGCTGCATTCTGCGTGGCGACAACAAAGAGATTCGGATCGGACATGGCTCGAACGTGCAGCAGGCTGTGATTTGCCACATGGGCGTGGGCTATCCGCGGATCATCGGCGCCAATTGCACGATCGCTCACAACGCGATGCTGCACGGTTGCATCATTGGCGAGCGTAGCCTGATCAGGATGGGCGCGCTGATCACCCAAGGCGACGAAACGGGATATTCTTGCGAACTGCAAGCCATTTCGCCAATGCTGGCAGACCGTCCCGCCGATGGCCATGCGGGTAGATGGCCATGCGGGTAATAGAAGGGTAACATTGGTGGCGAGGGGGGGACTTGAACCCCCGACCCCACGATTATGAGTCGTGTGCTCTAACCAGCTGAGCTACCTAGCCACTGCGGCGCTAACTAGGCAAAGCCGTTTCGCCCGTCAAGGCCGTTTTCCAGGAAAGCTGCCTCGGTTCGTGCAAACCGCCTCGGCTCTCAGCCCGCGTGATCGTGCAGCGCGCGCAACCCTGTGCGGTAGTCGGGGTAGCGCAGGCGCACCCCCAGATCGCGCCGGATCTTGTCGTTTCGCACCCGCTTGCTTTCGGCGTAGAAGCTGCGTGCCATGGGCGACAGATCGGCCGTCTCGAAATTGATCTCCGGTGGCAGGGGCAGGTTGAGAAGTTCGGCCGCACAGGCAATCACGTCCTGCGGCGGAGCGGCGTCATCGTCGCAGACATTGTAGATCGCGCCCGGATCGGGATCAGCGATGGAGGCCAGCAGAACCTGCGCGATATCCTCGACATGGATGCGGTTGAAAACCTGGCCCTGCTTGATGATCCGGCGCGCGGTGCCGTTGCGCACCCTGGCAAAGGGGCCGCGCCCGGGGCCATAGATCCCGGCAAGGCGAAAGACATGCAGCGGCAGGTTCAGCGCCTGCCATGCCGCCTCCGCCCGAACCCGCGCCTTGCCGCGCGGGGTTGATGGCGTCAGCGGTGTCTCTTCGTCAACCCAGCCGCCCTGATGGTCGCCATAAACACCAACGGTCGAGAGATAGCCGACCCATTGCAGCTGTCCGGCCGCCGCAATTTCCGTCCCAAGCCGGTTCAGCACCGGATCGCCTTCGGGACCCGGCGCGACGGAAGAGATCAGATGCGTCGCCCGATCAAGCGGCAGCGGGCCACCGTCCCAGATCATTGCCTCGACGCCCTGCGCACGGATCGCGGCGAAGTTTTTCTCCGAACGGGTCGTACCGATCACCCGCCAGCCCCGCGCAATCAGCAAAGGCGCCAAGGCCCGCGCCGAATAGCCATGGCCGATCGACAAAAGCGTCTTCATGTGTCCGCCTTGTCGATATGGCCCAGATCGCGATCGGGTTCGATGATGTCGCGCACCCGCATCTTGATCCTTTTCGCATCGGGAAAACCGCCGTCGCGCTTGCGCTCCCAGATCAGCACATCGTCCACGCGGATCTCGTAGATGCCGCCATGGCCGGGAATCAGGGCGACCTCGGACAACGCCTCGCCAAATGTCGAGAGGAGTTCCTGAGCCATCCAGCCGGCACGCAAAAGCCAGTTGCATCCGGTACAGTAGGTCAATGTCACACGGGGGCCGGGGGGGCCGGGGGGGCCGGGCAGATCGGACATGGCCAACATGTTAATGCCGGGAGGCGATCCGGGCAACATCTCTTGCACCTTTCCCGATTGGGCGCTACCCATTCGACATGAAACAGAAAAACGAGATCAGTTCATGGCCCGAAGCCGCACCGCACCTGATTGCAGTGGCGGCCGGGCGCACAGCGGCCGACCTTGTGATCAAGGGCGGCAAATGGGTCAATGTCCATACCCGTGAAGTTCTGGAAGGCTACGACATTTCCGTGGCCAAAGGGCGTTTTGCCGCCATCGCGCCGGATCTGTCGGGCAGTATCGGACCGGATACCGAAGTGATAGAGGCCAGGGGGCGCTACATGGTGCCGGGCCTGTGCGATGCGCATATGCATATCGAGAGCGGAATGCTGACGCCTGCGGAATTTGCGGCCGCCGTGATTCCGCACGGCACCACGAGCATGTTCACCGACCCGCACGAGATCGCCAATGTGCTGGGGCTGGACGGCGTGAAGATGATGCATGACGAGGCGCTGATGCAGCCGATCAACATCTTTACCCAGATGCCCTCCTGCGCACCCTCCGCGCCGGGACTGGAGACGACGGGCTTCGAGATCACCCCCGATGATGTGGCCGAGGCGATGGCATGGCCCGGCATCATCGGCCTGGGCGAGATGATGAATTTCCCCGGTGTCGCACATGGCGATCCCCGGATGCTGGCCGAGATCGCTGCGGCCCGGAGTGCAGACAAGACCGTGGGCGGGCATTACGCCTCCCCCGATCTGGGCAATGCTTTCCGCGCCTATGTGGCGGGCGGGCCGGCGGACGATCACGAAGGCACCTGCGAGGCCGATGCAATCGCGCGCGTGCGCAACGGGATGCGCTCGATGATGCGGTTGGGTTCGGCCTGGTATGACGTGGAAAGCCAGATCACGGCGGTGACCGGAAAGGGCCTCGATCCGCGCAATTTCATCCTGTGCACCGATGATTGCCATTCCGGCACGCTGGTCCACGACGGCCACATGAACCGGGTTTACCGCCACGCGGTCGGCTGTGGTGCCGATCCGCTGGTGGCATTGCAAATGTGCACACTGAACACCGCGACCCATTTCGGGCTGGAACGCGAACTGGGATCGATCACGCCGGGGCGACGGGCAGATGTGATCCTGACCCCGGACCTCGCGACCCTGCCGGTCGAGCAGGTCATCGCCCGCGGCGTGACGGTCGCCAGGGATGGCAAGCTTCTGGCCGCGTGCCCGCATTACAACTGGCCCGCGACCGCGCGCGCGACCGTGCATCTGGGCAAGAGGCTGAGTGCCGCCGATTTCGAGATTGCCGCGCCCGAGGGGGCCAATACCGTGACCGCCAGGGTAATCGGGGTGGTGGAAAATCAGGCTCCGACCAGGGCTCTTGGTGCCGAGTTGCAGGTGGCCGATGGCCTGGTCCGGCCCGACACCGCGAGAGACATTGCGCAGATCGCTCTGGTTGAACGCCATCGCGGCACGGGCGGTGTGACCAACGGCTTCGTGTCTGGCTTCGGCTATCAGGGGCGGATGGCGATGGGGTCCACCGTGGCCCATGACAGCCACCACATGATCGTCGTGGGCACCGACCACGAGATGATGGCCGCCTGCGCCAACCGGCTGGGAGAGATGGGCGGCGGTATCACTGTCTGGAAGGACGGGGATGAAATTGCCTCGGTCCCGCTGCCGATTGCCGGGCTGATGTCGGACGATCCCGCCGCCATTGTTGCCGGGCGTGCCGCACGGATGGTGCAGGCAATGGCCGAATGCGGATGCACGCTCAATAACGCTTACATGCAGCATTCGTTGCTCGCGCTTGTCGTCATTCCCGAGATCCGGATCTCGGATCTGGGGCTGGTTGACGTGACGCGCCTTGAACTGACGGACCTGTTTGAATGACCGATCTGATGACCACCCTGACGCCGGACGCCCCTGCGACCGAACAGTTCACCGACGTTGAGGCTGCCGTTGACCGCCTTGAAGAACTCTATGGTGACGCGACCCGTTTCCTGCTGGAAAAATTCAACGATACGCTGGAATCGAAACACGCGGTCGCGCGGTATCGGGCCTTCTATCCCGAGGTGCGCATCACCGTGCCCTCCCATATCAAGGCCGACAGCCGGCTCAGTTTCGGGCATGTGTCGATGCCCGGCACCTATGCCGCGACGATCACCCGGCCCGATCTGTTCCACGATTACCTGATCCAGCAGCTTGGCCTGCTGATACGCAATCATGGCGTGCCTGTTCAGGTCGGCCCGTCGGACAAGCCGATCCCGCTGCATTTCGCCGTTGCCGCACATCCCGATGTGATCGTGCCGCAGGAGGGCGTGCTGGGTTTCAGCCTGCGGGACGTGTTCGACATGCCGGATCTGGCCAGCATGAATGACGATATCGTCAATGGCACGGCAGGGCCGAACCCGGACGGATCGCATCACCTCGCGCCATTCACCGCGCAGCGGGTCGATTACTCGCTTGCGCGCCTGTCGCACTACACCGCGACCGGGGCGGAGCATTTCCAGAACCATGTGCTGTTCACCAATTACCAGTTCTACGTGGATGAATTCGAGGCCATAGCGCGCAAGATGCTGGCTGATCCGGCCTCGGGCTATTCGAGCTTTGTCGCCCCCGGCAATCAGCAGATCCGCGATCCGCAAGGTGACATTGCGGCTCTTGAGAAGATGCCGCAAATGCCGACCTATCACCTGAAACGGCCCGACGGTCAGGGGATCACGCTGGTCAATATCGGGGTGGGGCCATCAAACGCGAAAACCGCGACCGATCATATCGCGGTGCTGCGTCCCCACGTCTGGTTGATGGTCGGCCATTGCGCGGGGCTGCGCAATTCCCAGAGCCTTGGCGATTTCGTGCTGGCTCATGCCTATCTGCGCGAGGATCACGTTCTCGATGATGACCTGCCGGTCTGGGTGCCGATCCCGGCCCTTGCCGAAGTTCAGGTCGCCCTGCAAGAGGCCGCCGCCGAGGTTACCAAGCTCGAATTGTATGAGCTCAAACGGATCATGCGCACCGGCACCGTCGCCACGATCGACAATCGCAACTGGGAATTGCGCGACCAGTCCGGCCCGGTGCACCGGCTCAGCCAATCGCGCGCCGTGGCCCTCGACATGGAAAGTGCGACCATCGCGGCAAACGGGTTCCGTTTCCGCGTTCCCTACGGCACCTTGCTTTGCGTGAGCGACAAACCGCTGCATGGCGAACTGAAACTGCCCGGCATGGCAACCGAGTTCTATCGGACGCAAGTTGCCAACCATTTGCTGATCGCTGTGCGGGCAACGGAAAAGCTGCGCGAAATGCCACTGGAGCGCATCCATAGCAGGAAATTGCGCAGTTTCGAGGAAACAGCCTTCCTGTGAGGTGTGGAAAATCCACAAGATACGGGCGAAAGGGGCTTGCCATATCCCCTGAAAATGTGTCGAACATGGTCACCTGACCGTGCTCGACGGAGAAATTGACCCCGGCCAAGCGGGGCGGAAAATAGGAATAAAGATGTCGAAACCGATGACCAAGACCCAACTTGTGGCTGCACTCGCCGAAGCCATGGAAGCCGACAAGAAAACCGCTTCGGCGGCACTCGACGCGATCAACGAGATCGTCACCAGGGAAGTTTCGGACGGTGGTGCCGTCACACTGCCTGGTATCGGCAAGGTCTATTGCCGTGAGCGTCCCGAGCGCATGGTGCGCAACCCGGCCACCGGCGAGCAAATGCCAAAGCCTGCCGACAAGCAGGTCAAAGTGACCATCGCGAAAGCGCTCAAGGATAGCGTCAACGCCTGATCTTTCCGTAAGGCAAAGATCGGATCGGGACAGGGCCGCCAGCGGAAACCGCGTGCGGCCCTTGTTCATTTGATCGGGAGGATGTGCAGCTTGATCTGCGTGCGCTCGGCCAGGGCATCGTTTTTGCCCTGATGCGGTCCTGGACCTTCACGTCGGCGCGGATGGGCGGGGGGCGTGGCATTCGCGGCATCCATCGCGACAAGCGCATCCGTCAGGAGTGTGGACATTGGGCTGGCTCCAGGCTGATGCTGGAGGGCAGAGAGGAACGGATCGGAACGAAGATCGGGGAGGGGGTGCACAATGGGCGGCTGGGGTGAATTCATCCTTGCGGGGCTGATGTTTCTGGGCTCGCACGCGATTGCGTCAATGCCGCGGGCAAAGGGCGCGCTGGTTGGCATGCTGGGGCAGCGCGGCTGGGTGCTCGCGTTCAGCATGATTTCCACCTTATTGCTGTTCTGGGTGATCCTTTCCGCCGGGCGCGCGCCCTGTGTGATGCTCTGGCCACAACAGATCTGGCAGCGCTGGCTGGTGAATATCGCGATGCCGGTGGCAATCATGTTGGCCAGTTTCGGGATCGGCGCACCCAATCCCTTCGCCTTCGAGGGGGGCCACGGTTTCGATCCCGAGCGACCCGGCATTGTCGGACTGACACGGCAACCGCTCCTCTGGGCGCTGCTGATCTGGGCCGGAGCGCATCTGGTGGCAAATGGCGATCTGGCACATGTGGTGCTGTTCGGTATCCTTGCGTTCTTCAGTGCGATCGGGATGCGGGCAGTGGAGGCGCGCAATGGGCGGCAATTCGGGCAGACGAAACGGGCACGGCTGAGCGCGCGGACATCGCTGCTGCCGGGCCTTGCATTGATCACCGGACGTTGGCACCCGCGTGGCCTGCCGTCGATTTGGCGGCTGATCGCAGCATTTGCCGCTTGGGCCGTTCTATTGCACCTGCACGGCCCGATCATCGGCGTCAGCCCGCTCCCCTGATATCTCAGCGAAGCGTCTGCAACAGTTCCGGCGTGGCGTAGCCGTCCGGCACCAACCCACGCGATTTCTGATAGGCCACGATAGCCCTGGTGGTGTCGGGTCCGATCCTGCCGTCGGTTCCGTCCGTGTCGAACCCGGCCGCCGTCAGCCGCTCTTGCAACTCGACATTCTGCTTTTTGCTCAGCGGCTTGCCGGTGCGCGGCCAGTCCTTGACGAAGGACCCCTTGCCCTTGATCCGGTCGGACAGATGCCCCACGCCGATCACGTAACTGTCGGCGGCGTTGTAGTGCGCAATCACCCCGAAATTCCCGAAGATCATGAAGGCCGGCCCCCTGGCCCCCGTCGGCACGAGGATCGAGGCCGTGCCGTAATCCGGGATCGTTTCCCCGGTGGCCGAGCGCACGCCAAGTGCCGCCCAGTCGGCGGGTGATTTCTTGGTATCCTTGCCGGTCAGGGCGTAATTGAATCTTGACGGTAGCGTGACCTCCACACCCCACGGCTGCCCCCTGGTCCAGCCCGAGCGCGCCAGATAGGCCGCCGTCGAAGCCAGCGCATCGGTCGGATCATTCGACCAGATGTCACGCTTTCCATCGCCGGTGAAATCGACTGCATAGGTCAGATAAGAGGTCGGGATGAATTGTGTATGCCCCATTGCACCGGCCCAGGAGCCGGTCATGTGCCGTGCATCCACATCGCCCGACTGGACGATCCGCAGTGCCGCGATCAGTTGCCCGGCAAAGAACGCGCCGCGCCGCCCGTCATAGGCCAGCGTCGCCAGCGCGGGCAGGACTTCCGTGGTCCCGCGATGTGCACCGTAGCGGCTTTCCAGTCCCCAGATCGCCACGATGACTTCCTTGTCAACACCGTATTTCCTTTCGATTGCGTCGAGTTGCGGCCGGTATTCAAGCAGCATCCGCTGACCGTTCGCCACACGCGCGGGCGAAACGGCACTGTCGAGATACTCCCAGATCGGCCTGGTGAATTCGGATTGGTAACGGTCGCGCTCGATCACCTTCGGGTTGCAGGTGACACCTGACATCGCACGGTTCCATGTCGTCTCGGTGATGCCGCTGGCGAGCGCGCGTTTTCTGAACCCGCGCAGCCATCTTTCGAACCGGGTCTCTGTCGCGGGCTCGGCGGCGGGCTCGGCGCTGCACGCCCTCGGGCGAGGCGAGGATTCGGGCGATCCCGCACAGGCGGCAAGCGTCAAAAACGCCACAATGGTCAACGGGAGAAGGTGAAATGCGCGTGCCATTTCGGGCCTCGCTTGGCTGCGTGCTGAAAACAGTCTATCAACAAATTGTGATCTTGCAACGGGTCAGGCACAGAGTGGCGGCTCATCCGGGCTATTGCAGAGGCGTTTTCCCGTCGCCGTGAAACGGGACCATTTGCGCGACGATCACCGCATTTTCGTCCAGCGCGCGCTGCATGAGTGCGCGCTCTTCGGCCTCGATCTCGTGGCCCTGTCTTTCACGCTCCGCGATCGTGCCGTAGCCGGTTACATCAAGCGGCGCGAGATCGGCCTGTTTGAGAATCGCCACGGTTTCGCGTACGGCTTCGGCCTCATCCACACCCGAAGCATAGCATAACAGCCCAGCCCCGGACGCCCCTTTGGGCAGCCCGTCATCAGGCGCACGGCCAACCTCGACCAGAAGCGTATAGACCTGCTGACGCGAGGCGGTCTTCACCGGTCTTTCAACCTTGTCGGCCATCGTTCCCTCACGGTTTGCCGAACACCAGCCAATGCGCCAGAGCCTGATCGCACGTCAGTCGCGCAAAAGCTCGTTGATGGCGGTTTTCGAACGGGTCTGCGCATCGACACGTTTCACGATCACGGCGCAATAAAGGTTTATGCCGTTCCTGGAAGGCATCGACCCCGACACGACCACGCAATAGGGCGGAACCTCGCCATACATCACGTCGCCCGTTTCACGATCGACGATCTTGGTCGATTTTCCGATATAGACACCCATCCCGAGAACCGAACCCTCGCGGATGATGCAGCCTTCGACGACCTCCGAGCGCGCGCCGATGAAGCAGTTGTCCTCGATGATGGTGGGGCCTGCCTGCATCGGTTCCAGCACGCCACCGATCCCGACGCCACCTGACAGGTGAACGCCCTTGCCGATCTGCGCGCACGAACCCACGGTTGCCCAGGTATCGACCATCGTGCCCTCATCGACATAGGCCCCAAGATTCACGAAAGACGGCATCAGCACCACGCCGGGCGCGATATAGGCCGATCGGCGCACGATGCAGTTCGGCACCGCACGAAAACCCGCGTTCTTCCACGCGCCCGCATCCCATCCCGCGAACTTGCTGTCAACCTTGTCCCACCAGGAACCGCCCTGAGGTCCGCCCGATTGCATCCCCATGTCTGTCAGGCGAAAGCCCAGAAGAACGGCTTTCTTCGCCCACTGATTCACGTGCCACTCACCGCTGTCGAGCTTCTCGGCCACGCGCAATTTGCCGCCATCAAGCGCATCAAGTGTCTCTTCGATGGCCTCGCGCCATTCCCCACGGATTTTCGGCGTGATCGTATCGCGGGCTTCCCAGGCAGCTTCAATCGTGGTTTCCAGCGCGGCACAGGACATGGCGGTCTTTCTCTTTCAGGTGGTCTTTACACGCATCAGGCTATAGCGGGCCAGACAGTCGCGCGCAATGAGCCAGGCAAGATGAAGGACATTGCGGCATTCATCTTTGAACAACAGGGTGCATGCAGGATTGCAACCCGGCCTCAGCCCGGATTTTCGCCCGTGATTTTCGCCCGCGTTCGGTTGCCGATTTCAACTGTCCGCACGCCGCCATGATGTCCTCGCCGCGCGGGGTCCGGATCGGACTCGCATAGCCTGCCTTGTAGATGATGTCGGCAAAGCTTTTGATCCGCTCCCGGTCCGAGCGCTGATAGGGTGCGCCGGGCCATTCGTTGAACGGAATCAGGTTGATCTTGGCCGGGATGCCCGAGATCAGCTTGACCAGACGGCGGGCATCGGCGTCGCTGTCATTTATCCCCTTGAGCATCACATATTCGAAGGTGATCCGTTCCGGGTTCGACAGGCGCGGATAGGCCCGCAATGCGTTGAGCAGCGCCTCGATGTTCCAGCGTTTGTTGATCGGCACCAGACGGTCGCGCACCGCGTCGGTCGTGGCGTGGAAGGACACGGCCAGAAGACAGCCGATTTCCTCGGCGGTCCTGGCGATCCCGGGCACCACACCCGAGGTCGAGAGCGTGATGCGGCGGCGGCTGAGCGAAAGCCCCTCGCCATCCATCACCACCTTCATCGCGTCGCGGACATTCTCGAAATTGTAAAGAGGCTCACCCATGCCCATCAGCACGACATTGCTGACCAGACGCGTCTCATCCCTGGGAGCGCCCGGCTCGGGCCATTCCCCCAGATCGTCGCGCGCCAGCATGAGTTGTCCGACAATCTCGCCCGCGGTCAGGTTGCGCACCAGTTTCTGCGTTCCGGTATGGCAGAAGGAACAGGTCAGCGTGCAGCCCACCTGCGACGAGATGCACAGCGTGCCGCGCGTTTCTTCGGGGATATGGACGGTCTCGACCTCATGCCCGCCCGCGATCCGCAAAAGATATTTGCGCGTGCCGTCCAGAGAGACCTGTTTTGACACGATCTCGGGCACGGTGATTTCGAACCGCTCATCAAGCTTTGCGCGGTAATCCTTCGCGAGATTGGTCATCTTGGCAAAATCGCGCACGCCCCAATGGTAGATCCATTGCCAGATTTGTCCCACTCGCATCCCGGCCTGTTTCTCGGGGGTTCCCATCTTGATCAGGGCATCGCGCAACTGGCCCCGCGTCAGGCCGACAAGGTTCACCTTGCCGTCCTCGGGCAACTTGCGGGGTATTGTGTGCACGTCTTGCGTGATCGGTGCGATCGGCTGGATCATGGCGCTCTTCCTTGAACAAGGCGCTTCATATAAGGCACTCGGCCCAGTTCCGGCAGGGTAAAACAGGCAAACCTCAAGGCAAGATCTTGCGAAGAGGACATGTTCACTTGCAGCGCGCCTTGGCCTCCTCGGCCGCCGCGGTGAACCCCATCAGCGAGAACGTATCCTTCGTCCGGGTGCCGCGGCTCGAAAGCCCGGTCAGGGTCACGTCTGCCCCGGCCTTGAGCGCAGCGACAATTCTGGCATCCTCGTCAGCCGAGCCGGCCCAGGCACCCTCGCCATCGGTGAACAGGGTGAAATTCTGTTTCCCCACCTCAAGATCAACCGTCGAACCCGACTTGAACGGATACCCGCTCATGAATGAAATCTGACCGGCCTTGTCCGGAAGATAGGTGACGAACAGCAGAATATCACCGCGCTGCACTTCGACGACCTTGCCGTTCTTCATGTTCACAGTTTTTTTCGGCTTCGAAACGCCCCAGCATTGCCTGGGACTGGCACCCACGAAAACGCTCCAGTCGGTTTTTGCGGCGACCCGGTTGGTGCTGTCCTGGGCAAAACTTGTCTGACCTGTCGCCAAGGTCAGAATCAGAATAGCGGTACTCCGCAGAACGAAATTCTTCATGCTTGCAGTCTCCGACAACCAGTTGCTCCTGCATGGCCCGGGCTGCCCACCCTGTTCTGCTATGGCGCATGCGTATTCCACTCAGTAACATGTGTTTACACCGAGTTTGCCCAAGGGGAACCCCCGAGGTGGCAGGAAATCGCGCATCCTTTTTTGGGGGGGATCATGGAGGCAGTGAATATGTAGAAGTGACCAAGTGACGGGCCTGTCCCGAGTTGATACGGGCGGTGGAGGGGCGGATCGCGGTCAAGGCCGGAGCCGAGGATGTTTATGTCGCGATCCTGCCGGAACAAAAACGCGGAATCGCCCTGAAAATCTTGGATGGTGGCACGCGCGCCTCCGAGGCGGCGATCACCGCGTTGTTGTTCCGGCAGGGCGCACTGGAACGGAGCCATCCCGTCGTGGAGCGCTTTCTGATCGGTGCGCATGAGAACTGGCGCGGCTTCGTAACCGGACAGATGGGGCTGGCGCCCGGCTTCGGCTGATCTTTAGAGGAGAAGCGAAAGGCCGCTGGCTGTCCCCGTCCCTTGCAACAACATCAGCGCAGCACTCTCCGGCGAGATCGTGCTGCCCGAGGCAAGCTGCGAGCGCAACAGGAAGTCGCGCACGAGTTTGTCAACCGCATCACGATCGGTGAACTGTGCCGGGTCCGAGCTGCCGTAGATCGCCTCGGCCTTTTTCGCGTAAACGTTAATTTGTTGATCAACATCAAGCGACCCGACGCTGGAGGGCAGATTGAGTGCCACCTGTAACACACGGCTCATCGTGGTCGAACCGATGATCGTGTACCATTTCGTGGTCTCACTCGAATCCTTCGCAGCCAGTGCAGGCAATTCGCGCTGGATCGACATGGCAAGCCGTAAATCGGTATCCGCCTCTCCAACAGCAATTTCGAATTGTCGGGTTTCATATTGACCCAGAATCTTGTCGGGAAAATTCGACAGCACCGTATGTGGTGTGGTGTAGTCTCCGAAACCGAAAGCTTTTGCCAGTTCCCTGTAGCGCCTATCCGAGAGCTTGTTGGCCAGGGAGGTGTTGTCGAGCGTTCCTTCTTCAAGCACTTTTTGGATGAAATACTTGTTGTTGATATCCTCGTCGAGGCCGAACGCACCGAGTGCGACCGAGAGGAGCCGTCGATCGCTGACCAGGTCTTTTGCCGTTCGCACGGAACCGATCCTGTCCCGAAAATAGTCCTCATTGCGTTGAATCTCGGACGATTCGGTGAAAACCGCCTTCTGCGTTTCCAAGGTCCGGTTGAGAAACTGCCATCCGGCATAGCCGGAGAAGGGAATGACTGGCTGATAGGTCATTGCAGTCGCGCGGCCAGCAGCCGGTCCTCTCTGGGCAGAAGACTGCGGAGGGCTTTCAGCGCTTGATAATGCTGGTTCTCCAGCACCGCCTGCGTTGCCGACTTGATCTGTGTGCGGCTGTCATGGTCGATCAGGACCTGGCTGAGCTGCTCGATCCCACGCAGCAGTTGCATCTTCGCCTCTTCCGGATCGGAATCGCCTGACAGAACCAGTTGCGCAATATAGCAGACGTGGCGAACAGGGGTGGTGACCTGATCGGGATGAATCGCATCGCGCAGCCTGAGAATATTGGCGTTTGGTGTCATGATTGTGAGGCGTGAGCGACGTTCGCCATTCTCGATCACCGCACCATTGATCAGCACCCGCTCTTTCGGGGCGAGTTTGATGACCAGGCCGCTCATGCCGTACCGCCTGCCTGACGCAGACCGCGCATGATCGCGGTGTTGATCTCGACCAGGATGTCGGTATTTGCCTCGCCTGCCAGAACCTCGCGACTATGGGCCTGGGTGAACTTGTTCAGATAAAGGATGCGCGCCCGCAGTTCATCGGGGAGCAAGTTCTCCTCATCGGCGACATCGACAGCGAGCGCTGTCCAGAGGCGCCGGTTTTCATAGATCGCCGCCGCGAGCGCGGGAAAATGCCTTTTGTCTGCCGTCGCAGCCTGTTTGAGGCTGCGCGTGATACGGGCAAAGAGGTCAAACTCGGTATCTCGCGCGGTGCGCACGGGTTGACCAGGATTTGAATAGGTCGTTTTAGCCAGAGTCGTCGCGTACACGGGAAATCCTTCCTGTGACTGAATGCTTTGGAACGCAGCTTTGCCGCGCATGGAAGTGAGGGCGCCTCAAGGACGCCCTCAAAGACGGATTAACGGAACAGCGACAGGATATTCTGCGGCTGCTGGTTGGCGATCGACAACGCCTGAAGCCCAAGCTGCTGCTGGGTCTGAAGCGCTTGCAACCGCGCCGAGGCCTCTTCCATATCGGCATCCACCATCGAACCGATCCCTGCCGTCATCGCGTCGGAGAGATCGCTGATGAAGGTGGCCTGGGTGTTGATTCGCCCCTGAACGGAACCGAAAGAGGCAGCGGCTTTGATTGAATTCTGGATCAGCGCCTCGATATTGCCCAAGGCCGCATCAGCACCCTTGTCGGTGGTGACGTCAATATTGCTCAGGCCGAACAAACCGCCCGATGCCGTCCCGTCGGCCTTGCCGCCAGCAGCCAGGGTCACGGTATCAGGTGCACCGCTTTCGGGCTTTTGATAATCCACAAGCACCTGCCACGACCCATCTTCGGCTTGCCCTACCTGGGTTGACACATCCTTTAGATCACCGCCATCAATCGCAGTCTTGAGCCCGCGCGCGACTTGTTCCATCGTTTCGCCCTTGCCGGCGATGTAGCCGTAGCTTTTGCCCTTTACGCTGATACTATAGCTGTCACCATCATTCACCTTCACCTGCTTCGAAAGGCTCACTGCCTCGGCCCGCTTGACGAGGGTTACATCCGCCAGATCCTTTGAGGCGGTTGTTCTATCTTGGCCGGTATTGCCGTTATTTTTTATCGCGATTGTATTGGTGCCGCCCGCATCCAACGTGACCCTGAAGTCCTCGAAGCTGTTGGTATTGACAAGTGACAACTTGCCACCGGTCGCCGCTGTCGCAGTGACCCCGGTCAAGCCAAGCGCATTGATTGCCCCTGCTGCATCCTTAATGGTCGTATCCAAGTCCTTATTATAGGCAACCGAGAATGATTTGCCATTCACACTCAGACTGAGCGCGTCTTTGGCGGAGCCCCCCAGGGTCAGATCAAGTTGGTGGGCCACCCCCGTGCCGTCAATCGTGCCTTTTGCGGCCTTGATATTTGCATCAAGTGTGGCACCCTTTCCATAGACACCGGCATCTGCGGTCATGTCTTGTCGGTTGATGGTGATGCTGTTGGCATTCACCGCACCGTCGGACTGCCGATCGAGCGAGGAGAGAATATCAACATCGTCGGTGCCCTCGATCAGGTTGAGACCGTTGAACTGCGCCGCGCCGACGACCGACAGAATCTGATCGCGCAACGCATCGACATCATTCTGAATCTTGTCACGGTCAACATTGGATTCCTGGGCGGCAACGATGTTGCCCTTCATGTCGGTCAGAAGATCATTGATCGTTTCGGCCGCCTTGCGCGCCACCGAGACGGTCGAATCGCCAAGCGCGAGGCTGTCGGAGATCCGCTCAAAACCCTTCACGTCGGAGTCCATCACCTTCGAGATGGCCCAGACCGCGGCGTTGTCCTTGGCGGTGTCCACCGCCTTGCCGGTCGATATCTGCGACTGGGTGGTGGCGAGGTTCGCATTGATTGCCCTGAGAGTTTGCAGCGCGACCATCGCGCTGGTATTGGTCAGAATGCTGGACATATGTTGATCCTTCAGCAAGTGGCGCTTTGCGCCGGAATTACGCAAGCCGTTCATTTGCAACGGCGCTCATGTCATTCTGAACTTGCGCCCGGCCAATCCGCAAAGCGCGCCATCCTTGGGATGCGAGTCGCACCATGGCGCGACAGGCCCTAAGGAAATGCTAAGGTCGGCCCGAAAGACCGACCTTGATCGCTAGAATTTTCGAGACCGGTCAAGATCAGGCGCGGCGTTCGACCGACCCTCTGTCTGACCGGATCTCTGTGGACTGGCCCGAGCGCGTATAGGCATTGAAGCCTTTCGAAGCCGCGAGAATGCCCTGCAGCCGACGCTGTGCGGCATGCACCCCCTCAAGCGCGGCGGCAAGCAGTCTCTGGTTTTCCTTTGCCATATTCCGAAGACGGCTCAGATCCTGCGGGGACAACGTGCCAAGGCGCGCGATCTCTGTTTGCTTTTGCGCCGCAAGATCCGCCAGCGCCGGGAAATCGGCGTTCCGGATTGCATCGCGTTCAACCCCGAGAAGGCCGAGCAAGCGGTCCCGGACCGTATCATCCTGATGTGTCATCGCAGGTCTCCATCCTGAGTTTCATCGCCTCGAAAATCGTTTCGGCAAGCCCGATTCCACCACGCTGCGCGAGTTGGGCGGCTTGTTCGCGGACCAGAAAGGAGTTGAATTGTTCCTCCCCCACACCGCCGCCGAAGCTGCCCTTCATCCCGCCCAGCCCCGCATGTTGAAGCATTTCCGCCAGAAACCCGGCCTCCAGTTCCGTTGCGGCAGCGCGAAGTGTTGCGTCCCGCTGATCGGGCGTATTGCATGGGGGGGACGGCAATCGGGGGGACGGCAATCCGGTTACAGGGAACTGTGTCATGGCACTCTTCGATCCTTCGATTTTTTCCGATCCTCTCATCCGGCGGTAAAGAATCGGTAACCACATGCTGCCAGGCTGGCCGGGCACTGGCAGAGGTCGTGAGAATCATGAAACCGTCATCTATCATCGAATTTGCGTCGAGGGCCGGGAATGCCACCGCACAAGGCAGCGCGCAAACCGCATGGACAACGCAAAGCGCTACGGCCTTCGATCAGGTGGTCAACACGAACGCCCCGGCCGAGGGGGGGGATTTGCCAACGCAGGCGAAACGGACGGCCGAACCCGGACCACAGCACATCCCCATCACCGTGCCACAGGGTCAACGGTTCAACGGGATCGGGCTTGTCAGCCAGATTGCGGTTTCCTCCGGCCCGGGCACCACCATCTCGACGGACGAAGCGATTATCCCGCAGACCGCGACTGGACGAAATGCCACGCCCGGCCCTGCTCCAGCAGGGGCGGATGCCGGGTCAGGATTCGCACCCCGGATATTGGCCGGAAACACGGACGAAAACCCCGACATGCTGGTATTTTCTGCGTCGGATCACTCAGAGCCTGCCCCCATTGCCGTGATGCTCAACAATGTGCCGGCGATCAGTGCCGGGCAAACCAGTAGCGCAGGCGATCCCGCCGAAGACCGTCGCGATATCTCTGCTCGGGTTGGGTCGCGCCGTGATCAAACGATCCTGCCCGGCGCGTTGGTGGCAGAGGATACCCTCATGCCTCCGCTTCCGTCTGTCGTTGCCGTTGCAAAGGCGCATGATCAAGGCGAGAGGCGGGTGGAGAGCGCGCAATCCCGGGCGACAACTGCTGCACATGAGACAAGGAATCAGATCACTCCAGGTGGCGTCGGACCCACTGTGGAACCCTCGACGATGATGCACCCTTCCCCCGGTGTCGGCACCGAAACGGTCAGTGCTTTGCCTCCCCCTGTCGCTGGCTTGCCACTGGCAGAAGGGCACCGCATGAAAGACGGCAGAGCAGAGCGCCACCAGCCCGTTGCGGCCCAAACGGAACCGACTGGTCCAGTTCAGACACGCATTGCTGATTGCGTTGATAGTCCGAACAGAGATCACGTTCTCAGGTCCGCTGCCATGGCGCACGCGGACACGGCTGAACAGGCCGAGATCGTTCAGGACGCATCCCCCACGGGATCGCAGACGCCGCATGATGCGGATGATGCGCCACTCAGAGACGCCCTGTCACAATCAGCACTTGGCCCCGTAGGCATTCGTGTCGCGCAACAACCGAGTGCCTTTGTTGAACCGTCGGGGGCCGCATCAGGCACCGCCTCGTCGCTCCAGCATGCACTGCCGGAACCAGCGACGGCCGTTGTCGAACAGGGCAAGTTCGCGACTTCCCAGGATGATGGCCACGTACCAAAACCGCGCAAAGAATCTGTTGCAACCTCGTCATCCGCTCCCTCCCCGCTTGCGCCCTTCATCGCAACGCAGGCATCCTCGGCCAACCTGAATTCAGAAACCGTCCCGATGCACCCCCCTCCTCAGGTGAGTGAAGTCGCGCCAATCCAGGGCACAAAGGTCGAGATTCGGGATGCTACGCCCCGCGATCAGGCAGGCTATGGACAGGGCCAGCCAGCGCCGGACAGACCGGTGCCGCTCCAGGTTCAACCGCCGCTACAACCCAAGGACTTGAACATCCCAAATTTTCGGGACGGGCGAGATTTCCTTGAGATGCAGGACGATCGGGGCAACCCGATCCAGGGACCCGGTATCGTTTCGCAAACGGACATGCGTATCTCCGGCGGTATGTCAGGGGCCGCACCTGCCGCACTCGCGCAATCCGTCTCGACCCAGATTACCGGTGCGGCCGCGCAACTGCCCGATCAACCGGTCGAAATCTCCTTGTCACCGGAAGAACTGGGGCGGGTGAAGCTGACCCTGCATGGAACCGAGCACACGATGAACATCGGCATTCACGCAGAGCGCGGCGAAACGCTTGATCTGATGCGGCGCAATATCGACCTGCTGGCCCGCGATATGCGCGAACTGGGCTTTGCCAATGTGACGTTCAGCTTCGACAGCCAGTCACAGGATCGACCACAGACACCTTTTTCTCAAAATACCGGGACGATGCGAACCGGGTTCGACCCTCTCGATGAGGCTCCGGCACTTGTGCAATCGCCTCGCTCTGCCCCTGCCACCGGCTCAAGCGGGCTGGACCTGCGGATCTAGGAGGACGTCATGACAACCGTTACTGCAACAAACACGGCCACAACAAATACGAACACCAGCACGAACACCAGCGCAAGCATCAACAGTTCTCCGGCGATTTCGTCGGATTTCGAAACCTTCCTGACCATGCTGACCACGCAGATGCAGAACCAGGATCCGCTCAACCCGATCGAAGGCTCGGATTACGCGGTGCAACTGGCAACCTTCTCGGGCGTTGAGCAGCAGGTCAAGACGAACGAATTGCTCGAAACACTGACCAGCCGGCTCGGCCTCGCGGGGATGTCGGAACTGGCCGGATGGGTCGGGATGGAGGCGCGCAGCTCTGCGCCCGTCTGGTTTGATGGCAACACCCCGGTGACATTGCTGCCACAGCCCGCAGAAGGCGCGTCGGAAACCTGTCTCGTGGTAAAAGATAAAGACGGCAACACGGTCTCGCGGCAGTTCATGCCCCCGGGTTCGGAAGCGATCACATGGACGGGAACGGATAGCAGCGGCGACACCCTGAAGGCCGGGCTATATTCCTTCGAACTGGAAAGCTACAATTCCGATACGCTGATCTCGAAGGATGCGGTGCAGAGCTACTCCAGGATCACCGAGGCGCAGACCACCGACAATGGCACCGTACTGGTGCTGAAAGGTGGTTCCACGATCACCACATCGGATGTGACCGCCTTGCGCGAAACCTAAAGCAGCTTTCCCAGGATCACACCGATCAGCAACAACGCCATCGCCCCCGCTCCAAGCGCGATACAAGGCCAACGGCGCGGCGCGGGCGGCTGTGGCGCGGGTTCGGTCTTTTTGCGGATCACCGCACGCATCAGACCGGGCACCTCGGGGCCAAAGCGCGACAGCACGATTGCCGCACGTCGGAAATCGCGCAGCACCGCCCCGGGTCCCAGACTCTCACGGATATATTTCTCAACCACGGGACTGGCGACCTGCCACATATTGATCGAGGGGCAAAGCGATCGCGCCACCCCCTCGACCACGACCATGGTCCGCTGCAGCAGGATCAACTGCGTCTGGGTCTGCATGCCGAACCGTTCCGTCACCTCGAACAGGTAGGCCAGCAACCGTGCCATCGAGATATGGGCCGCATCCATGCCGAAGATCGGCTCACCCACGGCGCGCAGTGCCAGGGCAAAATCATCGACATTGTGGTCGGCGGGCACATAGCCTGCCTCGAAATGGACCTCGGCCACGCGGCGGTAGTCGCGCCGGATGAATCCCATCAGGATCTCGGCATAGACGCGACGGGTATATTCGTCGATCTGGCCCATGATCCCGAAATCATAGGCAAGTATATCGCCGTTCGCCGCAACCTTCATGTTGCCCTGATGCATGTCTGCATGGAAGTAGCCATCGCGCAAGGCATGGCTGAGAAAGAGTTGCAGCACCCGCGCACCCAAGGCATCCGTGTCATGCCCGGCGGCGCGCAGCGCCTGCGGATCGCCCAGCGGCACCCCCTCGGCCCAGCCCATTACCATCACGCGCCTGGCCGACAGGTTCCATACCGGTTGCGGCACGGCAAAGCCTTCGTCATTGGCGGTATTTGCACCAAATTGCGAGGCAGCAGCCGATTCGAGTCGCAGATCCAGTTCGCCCAGAACCACCGATTCGAAATGCCTGACCACATCGGTCGGGCGCAGGCGCCGCGACGCGGGCGAGAGGCGTTCGATCATCCCCGCTGCGAAACGGAACGCGTCCAGATCGCGCCGAAACGCCCGTTCGATTCCCGGGCGCAAAACCTTGACCGCGACCTTTTCGCCGGTATCGGCGCGGCGCGCGGCGTGAACCTGCGCGATCGAGGCCGCTGCAACCGGTTCGGAAAACTCCATGAAGAGATGATCGGTTGGCGCCCCCAACTCTTCTTCGATCATTCGCCTGGCAATGCGCGTCTCGAAGGGCGGCAATTTATCCTGCAACATGCGCAGTTGATCGGAGAGTTCCTCACCCACCACATCGGGACGCGTTGACAGGATCTGGCCGAACTTGATATAGGCCGGACCCAACGCGGTGATCGCGCGGGTCACGGGCGGCAGGTTCGGATCGCCCTTGTATCCAAGCCAGGCGAAGGGGGCACTGATCACATAGGCCACGGCCCGAAGGCGCGGCGGCGCATCCATGGCCTCAAGCGCGGCATGCATCGCGCGCGAGCGGACAAAGGTCGCACCGGTCCGGATCAGGCGCCAGATGTTATGTGGGCCACGCATCTCAGATCTTCCAGCCCGAATGCAGCGCTGCAATCCCCATCGACAGGTTTCGACAGGAGACATTTCCGAAATCCGCCTGCCGGATCATCGCGGCAAATGTCTGCTGATCGGGAAACTTCCGGATCGATTCCACGAGATACTGGTAACTGTCATGGTCATTCGCCACGACCTGCCCCATGCGGGGAATGATCTTGAAGGAATAGAGATCATAGACCTTCCGGATCAGGTCATTCGGGATCCGGGAAAACTCCAGAACCATCAGGCGTCCACCCGGCCGCAGCACACGACGGGCCTCGGACAGTGCGTCCGCGATGCGGGTGACGTTCCGGATCCCGAAGGAAATCGTATAGACGTCGAAACTGTTATCCCCGAAAGGCAGCGCCATCGCATCGCCAACCACCCAGTCGAGGCTGTCGGCCAGACTGTCGGCCTGCGCGCGCTTGCGCCCTTCAACCAGCATCGACTCGGTCATGTCGCAAACCGTCGCACGGGCCTGCCCGGCGCGCTTGATGAACCGGAACGACACGTCCCCCGTGCCTCCTGCCACATCAAGAAGTTTCTGGCCCGGACGCGGCGCAAGCCAGTCCATCATCGCATCTTTCCAGATCCGGTGAATACCGAAGCTCATCAGATCGTTCATGATGTCGTATTTCGAGGCCACACGCGAGAACACACCGTGGACCATGCCGGCCTTCGCGGTCTCGTCCACGGTCTTGAAGCCGAAATGTGTGGTCTTGTGTTGCTGCGCGCTCATGTCTGCGTCCATCGGCCCTTGCCGTTTCGAAATTCTCCCCCCTTCTTATAAGGGCCCTTGGGTCCAATACAATGCGACAGGAGAGATGATGCCCGAACTGCCCGAAGTCGAGACCGTGCGCCGCGGTCTGGTGGCCGCGATGGAAGGGGGCCGGATCGAGCGCGCCGATGTGAACCGGCCCGACCTGCGCTGGCCCCTGCCCGAGCGGATGGCAGCGCGATTGCAGGGGGCGACAGTGCAGAGAGTGCGGCGACGCTCGAAATACATCCTGGCGGATCTGGATACCGGCGAGAGCTTGCTGATTCATTTGGGAATGTCGGGGCGGATGCTGGTGTCCGGCGTGATGTTGGGGGATTTTCACCTCGACCACCCCGCACCGCGCAAACATGATCACGTTGTGCTGCACATGGCGGGGGGCGGACGTGTCACCTTCAACGATGCAAGGCGGTTTGGCGCGATGGATCTGGTGCGCACAGACCGCGAAGAGGCGCATTGGCTTCTCGCCGGGCTGGGTCCCGAACCCTTGGGCAACGGCTTTGACGAAACCTATCTGGTCGCAAGGTTGAAGGCCCGCGCAAGCCCGATCAAGACCGCGTTGCTGGATCAGCATCTCGTCGCGGGACTGGGCAATATCTACGTTTGCGAGGTGCTTTTTCGGGCAGGCATCGACCCGAGGCGTCAAGCACGCCGGATTGCCGCGCACCGGATCGCAACGCTGGTGCCAACCATCCGGGAGGTCTTGCAAGAGGCGATCGCGGCAGGCGGATCCTCCCTGCGCGATCACCGACAGGCCGATGGGGAGCTTGGATATTTTCAGCACACCTTCCGCGTATACGATCGGGAAGATGCGCGGTGCACCCGATGCGAAACCCCGATCCGGCGCATCGTGCAATCGGGACGCTCCACGTTTTTCTGCCCCGATTGCCAGAAGTGACGCAAGGACATTTGATCATTCACCGCTTGATCCGGGTGGTTCAGATGCTAGGAGTCGCGTGGACATCAAGAAAAGGCAATACAAGCATGGCCTACCAGACTCTGATCCTTGAGATCGAGGATTACGTTGCCCTGATCCGCCTCAATCGGCCCGAAGCCCTCAATGCCCTGAACTCCCAGCTGCTGGGGGAACTGGCCGAGGCGCTCAGGGCCGTGGACGAGAATGACAAGGTGCGCTGCATCGTCATCACCGGCTCTGAGAAGGCATTTGCCGCCGGAGCCGACATCAAGGAGATGTCGGAAAAGTCCTTCGTGGACATGTTCACAACCGATTTCTTCGGCACCGAGACAGACGCATTGCTGCGCACGCGCAAGCCGATCATCGCCGCGGTTGCGGGATATGCGCTCGGGGGAGGGTGTGAACTGGCGATGATGTGCGATTTCATCATCTGCGCCGAGAACGCCAGGTTCGGCCAACCCGAGATCAATCTCGGGGTGATTGCCGGGCTCGGCGGGACGCAGCGCCTGACACGCTTTGTCGGCAAGTCCAGGTCGATGGATATGCACCTGACCGGCCGCTTCATGGATGCCGCCGAAGCCGAACGTTCCGGTCTTGCGAGCCGCGTCGTGCCGGTGGCAAAACTGATCCCCGAGGCAATGGCCGCAGCCCGGAAGATTGCCGAGAAGTCGATGCTGGCGACGCTGGCGGCGAAAGAGGCGGTGAACCGCTCTTACGAAACGACGCTGCGCGAAGGCATCCTGTTCGAGCGTCGCCTGTTCAACGGCCTGTTCGCGACGGAAGACCAGAAAGAGGGCATGTCGGCCTTCCTCGAAAAGCGTGAACCTCAATTCCGCGACAAGTAGCGGCCTGATCCTCCCGTTCCGGGACGGTGCCCGCACATCGCCCGGAGGATCATTCCCGGGGGTGGCCACGGCCTCTTGTTTTCTTTTGGGCTTTCCCTGGTTGGCAATTTGCCGTATGTGCAAGACTCACATGCGCGTGGAGCCCGCTCAGGCTGGAGTAATCAGGTTCGCCGGGAGCTTGGGGTCTGTCGTGCAATTGCAGATTTGAACAGACCCGGAAGATGGGAAAGATACAATGGCCAATACGCTCCAGTCCAAGAAACGCGCGCGCCAGAACGAGCGTCGCTATGTCGTCAACAAAGCGCGCCGTTCGCGCATTCGCACCTATCTGCGCAAGGTTGAGGAAGCGATCGCATCGGGCGATCAATTTTCCGCGATCGCCGCCCTGCGTGCTGCTCAGCCGGAACTGGCCCGTGGCGTGACAAAAGGCGTCGTGCACAAGAATACAGCAGCGCGCAAAATGTCGCGTCTGTCGGCTCGCGTGAAAGCGCTTTCTACCTGATTTTGAAAGTAAAATCAGATCATACCAATGGCGAGCGCCACTATGGCACTCGCCATTTTCACGTTGCAGAATCAATTGCCTGGTGGTGAGTGTTGCAGCTTTGCGCAGGCCGCGCGATTCGTTTTGACTGATCCGACGTCAAGCGAAAAGGTCTGTTGCCTGGCTTTCCTCCTGCGGGCTAGTCTGTCCAAGCGATTCACGTCGCCTTGGGGGACATGACGCATTTTCTAGGACGCGTGCCGGCTTGATAGTCTGCCGTATGGTCTGCCGTGACAGTTGGATGGTTGCCTTGGCATGGTTGCCGATGCCACGGTTTGGATGATGCGATTTTCGATTCTCGGAGGGGGAGGAGACCTCCGCTTTCGGCGGGTTGTGCAATGCTCCGGATCCTTCCGGCGTTCTTGCTTATGTTGCCGGTGTTATCCGGGAGGGGACAGCCTGCCAGCTGTCCGTCAGGTTCCGCACCCCCACAGGTGACCGTCGCGGCTGACGGATATGTGTTTATGGGCTGGGAAAATGACAAAAGAAACCTGGGGGCAAGTCTGCGATGAACTTCAAAAAGCGGTTGGTCAAAACAATTTCACAACGTGGATCGCTCCGCTTGAACTGATCGGGACCGAGGGCGGGATCGCATCGCTCGAAGCGCCCACAAGGTTCATGCGTGACTGGGTTTCGCGCAACTTCGCAGAGCCGATTCTGCGCGAGATGCGACGCGCCGGAGAAGCCGTCGAGCGGGTCGAAATCCGCGTGCCCAGCCGCACTGCCCCCGTGCGCCCGACCCCGACAAAGCCCGCCCCCGCGCCGCACGCTCAGGCCCCGGCTCACAAGGCCGCCCGCAGCAATGACCCGCAGTTGCCCGGCGCACCGCTTGATTCGCGCTTCACCTTTGACAGCTTTGTGGTCGGCAAACCGAACGAACTCGCCCATGCGGCGGCCAGGCGTGTGGCCGAAGGCGGCCCGGTCACGTTCAATCCGCTCTTCCTCTATGGCGGGGTCGGTCTTGGCAAGACCCATTTGATGCACGCCATCGCGCATGACCTGCGGATGCGACGTTCCGATCTGCGCGTGCTCTACCTCTCGGCCGAGCAGTTCATGTATCGTTTCGTGCAGGCCCTGCGCGAAAGGCAGATCATGGATTTCAAGGAGCTGTTCCGCTCGATCGACGTGCTGATGGTCGATGACGTGCAATTCATCGCGGGCAAGGAATCCACCCAGGAAGAATTCTTTCATACGTTCAACGCGCTGGTCGATCAGGGCAAGCAGATCGTCATTTCCGCTGATCGTGCGCCCGGCGAGATCAAGCATCTGGAAGAGCGAATCAAGTCGCGCCTCTCCTGTGGTCTTGTCGTCGATCTGCACCCGACCGATTACGAATTGCGCCTGGGCATCCTGCAGTCCAAGACCGAAAATTACCGCGCCCAGTATCCGGGGCTGATGTTTGCGGATGGCGTTCTGGAATTTCTCGCACATCGGATCACCTCGAACGTGCGTATCCTCGAAGGCGCGCTGATCCGCCTCTTCGCCTATGCATCGCTCGTGGGTCGTGAGATCACGCTCGACCTGGCGCAGGAATGCCTGGCCGATATCCTGCGCGCCTCGGATCGCAAGGTCACGGTGGAGGAAATCCAGCGCAAGGTGGCCGAACATTACAATGTCCGCTTCTCTGATCTGGTCGGCCCCAAGCGCATGCGCACCATCGCACGGCCGCGCCAGGTGGCGATGTATCTGTCGAAATCGCTGACGACCCGATCCCTGCCCGATATCGGGCGTCGCTTCGGTGGCCGCGACCACACCACCATCATGCACGGCATCCGGAAGATCGAAGAGTTGCGTGCGACCGATTCGCAACTGGCCGAGGATATCGACATGCTGCGCCGCCTTCTTGAGAGTTAAGCGCACGGGAGCGGTCTTGACCGCCTCGTCAAAGCATCCGAGAGTTTCGGAAAAATTCTTGTGTCCGTGGCGTGAGCTGTTACCTTGCCGTCCCCGGTCAGTCATGAGGGATCGATATGAAATTCAGCATCGAGCGTGCCGCGCTTCTCAAAGCCGTCTCGCAAGCCCAATCCGTCGTGGAGCGGCGCAACACCATCCCGATCCTTGCCAATGTCCTGATCGAGGTCGAGGCTGACACGGTCCGGTTCCGCGCAACCGACCTCGACATCGAAGTGGTGGACAAGGCCGCCGCGATGGTCGAACAGGCTGGTGCCACAACGGTCTCGGCGGTGATGCTGCATGAAATCACACGCAAACTGCCCGATGGCGCCTTGGTGCAGATGGCCGACGATCCGGCAGCGGGCCGCCTGACGGTTACGGCGGGTCGCTCGAATTTCAACCTCGCCACGCTGCCGAAGGAAGATTTTCCGGTGATGGCCAGTTCGGAATACACCGCGAATTTCTCGGCCAGGGCCGGGGTTCTCAAGCGTCTTTTCGAGAAATCGAAATTCGCGATCTCCACCGAAGAGACCCGTTATTACCTCAACGGTGTCTACATGCATGTCGCCACCGGTGAAGAGGGCCAGGTGCTGCGCTGCGTGGCCACCGATGGTCACCGTCTGGCACGGATCGATGCCGAACTGCCTGACGGGGCGACGGAAATGCCCGATGTGATCGTGCCGCGCAAGACCGTGAACGAGCTTCGCAAGCTGCTCGATGATGATGACCAGGACATCGCGGTGTCGGTCTCGGAAACCAAGGTGCGTTTTGCCACCCCCCTGATCACGCTGACCTCGAAGGTGATCGACGGCACCTTTCCCGATTACTCCCGCGTCATTCCGACCGGGAATAGCCGCAAGCTCGAAGTGGACGCGACCGAATTTGCCGATGCGGTGGACCGCGTGGCAACCGTTTCGTCGGAACGTTCGCGCGCGGTAAAGCTGGCGCTGGACGCCGACAGGCTGGTGCTTTCGGTCAACGCCCCCGACGCGGGTGCCGCCGAGGAAGAGCTTGTCGTGGCCTATGCGGACGAGCCGCTGGACATTGGCTTCAACGCCAAATATCTGCTTGAAATTGCCAACCAGGTGGATCGTGAGAACGCGGTCTTCCTGTTCAATTCCTCGGGGGACCCGACCCTGATGCGCGAAGGTGGCGACACGACGGCCGTCTATGTCGTGATGCCGATGCGCGTGTGACGGACGGCGGATGCCTCCGGCGGAAATGTTTTCGACCGGATGAAGGGGCGCGATGCTGCGTGAACTGACGATATTGCAGTTCCGTTCGCATCGCCGCGCCACCCTGAAGTTCGACGCGCGGCCCGTTGCGATTCACGGCCCCAATGGCGCAGGCAAGACGAATATCCTCGAAGCGATGTCGCTGCTCTCGCCCGGACGCGGGTTGCGGCGTGCCCAGAGTGACGATCTGATGCGGCGCGACGGTTCGGCGGGCGGGTTGGTAGGCTGGAAACTGCGTGCCGCGACCGACCGGCACGAGATCGAGACCTCTGCCCTGCCTGGCGAGCCGCGCAAGGTCGAAATCGATGGGAAGACCGCGCCGCAGGTCGCACTGGCACCGATCCTGCGCGTGCTCTGGCTGGTTCCGGCGATGGACCGGCTGTGGATCGAAGGGGCCGAGGGGCGTCGGCGGTTTCTCGACCGGATGGTGATGAGCTTCGTTCCGGCCCATGCCGAGGCAACGCTGGCCTATGACAAGGCGATGCGCGAGCGTAACCGGCTGCTCAGGGACATGGTGCGCGATCCGGTCTGGTATCATGCGCTCGAAGGGCAGATGGTCGAAGCGGCGGATGCAATCCGGGCCAATCGCGACGCGGCGCTGATCCGTATCGCGCAGGCGCGGGCCGGGATCGGCACAGCGTTTCCCGCAGCCGATCTGGCGCTGGACAACGCGGGGCCGGAGGATCTGGCGGCGGCGCTTGAGGCGGACCGGGGCCGCGACATGGCGGCCGGTCGCACGCTGGAGGGTCCCCATCGTGCCGATCTGAGCGCGGTCTATGCCGAGAAGGCGATGCCCGCTGCGCAATGTTCGACCGGAGAGCAGAAGGCACTTCTGATTTCGTTGATCCTGGCCAATGCGCGGGCGCTGGCGGGCGAGAATGTCGTGCTGCTCCTTGACGAGGTCGCCGCGCATCTTGACAGCGCGCGCAGGGCAGCCCTCTATGATGAGATCTGCGCCATGGATGCGCAGGTGATGATGACGGGCACGGGGGCAGAGCTGTTCGACAACCTTGGGCTGCGGGGGCGATATCTGGAGGTGATCGAGGGGCCGGGACACTCTGCGATCAGGGAGGTTGGGCCATGACATGTCTTGCGTCAGCATGACGGAAAAACTGGTTCAATCCGCAGCACGAAACCCTTGCATCGCGGGCACCATCCTTTATAAGGCCCTATCTTCCGTGTTTGCTTCGAACCGGCGGAGCCTCTCGTGTCGGGTCACGGAAGCCAGAAGACCCGACGTTGAAGCCGCCTTGAAAGAATGGAGTTTGCATGCCGCTTTACGAGCATGTCCTCATCGCGCGTCAGGATCTGTCCAACGCGCAGGCCGAAGGTCTGATCGAACATTTCTCCACAGTCCTCTCCGACAATGGCGGCCAAGTCGTCGACAAGGAGTATTGGGGCGTGAAGACCATGGCCTACAAGATCAACAAGAACCGCAAGGGCCACTACGCCTTCCTGAAAACCGACGCCCCGGCGCCGGCCGTTCGGGAAATGGAGCGTCTGGCTCGTCTGCATGACGATGTGATGCGCGTGATGACCATCAAGGTCGAAGCGCACGCAGAGGGCCCTTCGGTCCAGATGCAGAAACGGGATGAGCGCGACAGCCGTCGCGAGCGTCGCTGATCCGCGCACAGGAGTTGAACCCATGGCAAAACCGTTTCTCCGCCGTCGCAAGGTCTGCCCGTTCTCGGGCGGGAACGCGCCGAAGATCGATTACAAGGACACCCGTCTTCTGCAGCGCTACATTTCCGAGCGCGGCAAGATCGTCCCCGCCCGCATCACCGCCGTTTCGGCAAGAAAGCAGCGTGAACTGGCGCGCGCCATCAAGCGCGCCCGCTTCCTTGCCCTGCTGCCCTATGCCGTGAAATAAGGAGACCGACCGATGGAAGTGATCCTTCTCGAACGCGTGGCCAGGCTCGGCCAGATGGGTGATGTTGTCACCGTCAAGGACGGGTTCGGCCGTAACTACCTGCTGCCGCAGGGCAAGGCGCTGCGTGCCTCGGAAGCCAACATCAAGAGCTTCGAGGAGCGCAAGGCCCAACTCGAATCCCGCAACCTGGAAACCAGGAAGGAAGCCGAGGCGCTCGCGGCGAAGCTGAACGGTCAGGTCTTCGTGGTCATCCGTTCCGCCTCCGATGGTGGCAACCTCTACGGCTCGGTCACCACCCGTGATGCTGCAACGATCGCCACCGAAGAGGGTTTCTCGATCGACCGCAAGCAGGTCAGCATTCGCCAGCCGATCAAGGGTCTCGGCCTGCATGATGTCGAAGTGCATCTGCACCCCGAAGTCGTTGCCGGGATCCAGCTTAATGTTGCCCGTTCGCCTGAAGAGGCAGCTCTGCAAGCGTCGGGCAAGTCGATCCAGGAACTGGCCGCAGAAGAAGAAGCTGCTGCCGAATTCGAGATCGGCCAGATTCTCGACGATATCGGCGGTGCGACTGCCGATGACGAGGACGAAGCTCCGGCGACTGCAACCCGATAAGATCCGCATCCATGTCCGAATCGGGAACCGCGTCCAGCAAGGGGCGCGGTTTTGTCGTTTCGCGAGGGGGCGTGTGATGCGAACACCGTCCCGGCTGGTTCGGATCTTTCAGCCTGGACCAACGGGTCGCTGCGATGTGGCGCAGGCGGGCGGTCGCCAGGTTCCGGCAGGACTTACATTCGGAAACGCGCCCACCACACGGGTGCGGCGTCAGCCACGTTCGGCATTCCATTCTTCATTGGCCTCTTTCTTCACGGGTCAGAAATTGGCTACGCCGATAACCGCACAGGGATTATTCAAGATGAAATCCCTTGGTTTATCGATTTGTAGCTCCCAGAGACGCAGGGCTCATCGTCGTCCCGCACAGTTGTCACGTAATCAGGATGCGGGGGTTGCCAATGTCGCTTGCGCCAGGTCGCTACTGTTTGTCAGTATATGCTTTCAATGCAGGTCGTCAGCATCGGGATTCTTGTTCCTGTTCAAGCATCAAGACTGCTCGGTGTTTGGGCGCGATTTCTTAAGATTCTTTAAGAGCGAATGAACGATTCGCGTTTGAAGACGGGTTTGCAACCTTGGTTTGTACGGGTTGACCTGACATGATTGATCTGTGCGCAATACGAGGAGCCGCCCATGACCGCCATCATCACGATCACGCTCAACCCGACAGTGGATCTGTCGATTTCGACCGATTCGATAGCGCCCGAGCGCAAGTTGCGCTGTTCGCCTCCCGAAACCGATCCAGGCGGCGGAGGGGTCAATGTCAGCCGGGCGATTTCGGCATTGGGGGGGAATTCGACGGCTTTCGTCGCACTTGGTGGCTCGAATGGCGACAAGCTCATGCGGCTTCTGGCTGAGGCGGGAATCGGTTTGCTGCCCTTTCCGGCACCGGGTGAAACCCGGATGAGCCTGACGGCCACCGATGAGCAGACCGGAGAGCAGTATCGCTTCGTCATGCCGGGGCCTGACTGGGCTCCGCGTGATGTGGCCAGGGCGCTGAGCCGCATTGCGCGGGCGGCCCCGGAGGGCGGGACGGTGATTTTGTCGGGATCGCAACCGCCCGGCGTGCCCGATGATTTCCCCGCGCGATTGGCAAGCAAGATTGCGCGCACGCGGGCGCGGCTGCTCCTTGATACCTCGGGCAAGGCTTTGCACAAGCTGATCACAGCAGAGGCCCGTCCCGCCGATCTCTTGCGGATGGATGATCTGGAAGCTGAAGAGGTTGCCGGGCGTCCGCTGCCCGATCGGGAGGACAGCGCCGATTACGCGCAATCCCTGGTGCATCGCGGGATTGCCGATGTGGTGATGGTGGCGCGCGGTTCGGATGGCAATGTGCTGGCGACGAAGGACAAGCGGTGGTTTGCCACGGCGGCGGGCGTTCCGGTCGTCTCGAAGGTCGGGGCGGGCGACAGTTTCGTTGCTGCGTTCACGCTGGCGCTCGCGCGCGGGCTGACCCTGCCCGAGGCGCTGCGTTACGGCGCGGCGGGCGCTTCGGCTGCGGTGATGACGCCGGCCACCGATCTGTGCCGGGGGGCGGATGTGAAGCGGCTCTTGCCACATTGTCACGTCAGCGAGATATGATCCGTCAGCTTTGCTTTACGACGCTCTCGGGCGGATCAAGGATTGCCGGTTTCCCGGCCAGTTCATTGGCCAGTTCGGTTTTCAGAAATCGCTCGAAGGCGTCGAAATCCACCGGTTCCAATTGTCCGAAGCTCTGGATCCAGGTGATCGCGTCGGCCATTGCGGCAGGTTCCAGCTTGCACCATTTCACCCGGCCGCATTTTTCCTGGCTGATCAGTCCGGCATTGGTCAGGATCGTCAGGTGTTTCGAGACGGCCGCCAATGACATTTCAAAGGGTTCGGCCACATCGGTTACGGCCATGTCATCCTCAAGCAGCATGGTCAGGATTGTCCGTCGGGTCGGATCAGCCAGTGCGGCGAAAATCGCATCGAGAGAAGGGGGCAGGCAACTCAACATTCTCAAATGATTCCGTCATCCGCGATAAAAGTCAACTGATCGGTTGAATATGACCCCCGCACAGTTTCAAGAGGCCAGGCAAAAAATAAAATTGCGAGCCTTTAACAAGTTTATTTTTTCAATGAGTTATGATAATTTTTTCGGGTGCCAAGGTGATTGACTCAAGATGGGGCAGCGTCTATCACCAACAGGACTTTAGCGGGACCACTTCATGTCCGATCGTTCCTCTGACGAGCCTGATCCCGAGCGCCTGAAAGCGCTGGAGGAGAGGTTGGCCAGGATACGCAAGGCCAATGAACCGCGGCCGCAGCGAGCCGATCATCACCTGTCGCAAGCCGATCTGGCCTGGCGGATGGTGATTGAGATGGTCTCGGGGCTGGGGATCGGCTTCGGCATCGGATACGGGCTGGATCGGGCGTTCGGAACGCTGCCTGTGTGCATGGTGCTGTTCACGCTTCTCGGGTTCGTGGCGGGCGTGAAGGTGATGCTGCGCTCGGCACAAGAGGTGAGGCAAGAGGCGAAGAGGCAAGAGGTAAACGGGAAACGAGCGGCGGCTGCCGCAGCCGAAGAGGAGGGAAACCGGACGTGACGACCGGCGCTGAAAACGAACTCATGTTCCACCCGATGCAACAGTTCATCGTGAAGCCGCTCTTCGGGGCTGGCCCGGTGCACTGGTATACCCCCACCAACGTGACGCTGTGGATGGCGATCGCGGTTCTGGGTATCTCCCTCATGCTCCTCGCGGGCACGCGCGGTCGCGCCGTGATCCCGAGCCGCGCCCAGTCGATCGCGGAACTGGCCTATGGCTTCGTGCACAAGATGGTCGAGGATATTGTGGGCAAGGATGCGTTGAAATTCTTCCCCTGTATCTTCACGCTGTTCCTCTTCATCGTGTTCTCGAACTTCCTTGGCCTGCTGCCGCTTGCCTTCACCACCACCTCGCATATTGCGGTCACCGCGACTCTCGCGATCTTCGTCTTCGTGGCGGTCACCGTGGTGGGCTTCGTCCGGAACGGTGCGGGCTTTCTGAGCCTGTTCTGGGTGGCCTCGGCACCGCTGCCGTTGCGCCCGGTCATGGCAATCATCGAGGTGATTTCCTACTTCGTGCGTCCCGTGAGCCACTCCATTCGTCTGGCGGGCAACATGATGGCCGGGCATGCCGTGATAAAAGTGTTCGCCGCCTTCGCGCCGCTCATTCTGTTCTCGGGCATCGGGATCGCGGTGACACCGCTCTCGATTATCGGGATCGCCGCGATGTACGGGTTCGAGGTGCTGGTGGCTTTCATCCAGGCTTACGTTTTCACGATCCTGACCTGTGTCTATCTCAAGGATGCGCTGCATCCGGCGCACTGAAACGGTCAAGGCATGGACAGGCTTCACAATCAATCTGCCAATTTCAACCTGAAGGAGTGACGAACATGGAAGGCGATATCGTTCAGATGGGGGCTTACATCGGCGCTGGCCTGGCCTGCATGGGTATGGGCGGCGCGGCTGTCGGTGTGGGCAATGTTGCCGGAAACTTCCTGTCGGGCGCGCTGCGCAACCCGTCGGCTGCCGCTGGCCAGACCGCTATGCTGTTCATCGGTATCGCGTTCGCGGAAGCGTTCGGGATCTTTTCGTTTCTCGTCGCGCTGCTGCTGATGTTTGCCGTCTGATCCGGCACTCTTTCTTGAAGAGCGGGTGGGCCTGTTCGGGGTCCATCCGAACCCTTTCAAGGAGATCCGGACAGCAGGATCGGGGGACCATATGGCAAGCGAAACGCACATTGCGGCAACTGCGGGCGCCGACGCGCTTCACGGGGCCGAACACATACATGACGCCGATGCGGGCGGAATGCCGCAACTCGATTTTTCGACCTACCCGAACCAGATCTTCTGGCTTCTGGTGGCATTGGGCGCGATTTACTGGCTGCTCTCGCGTATTGCGTTACCGCGCATTCAGGCGGTTCTCGCGGATCGTCTGGGCATGATTGAGGGTGATGTGGCGGCGGCCGAGGATTTCAGGCGCAGGGCCGAAGAGGCCGAGATCGCCTATGAAAAGGCGCTGGCCGACGCGCATGTTCAGGCACACAAGATCGCCAACAAAACCAGGGCTGACATCCAGCGTGATCTGGATGCGGCCATCGCCAGGGCCGACGCCGAGATCGCCGCACGTGCGGCGGAATCGGAAAAGCGTATCAGCGAGATTCGCGAAGGTGCTCTGGCTGCGATCGATCAGGTTGCGAAAGAAACCACCGGCGAACTCGTCGCGGTTCTGGGTGGCAAGGCGGATATGGCGGACATGGCGGCTGCGGTCGATGCGCGGCTGAAAGGGTAAAGTGATGAAAAGACTTTCGATCCTCTTCCTGATCGCCACGCAGCCGGCTTTTGCCGCAAGCGGCCCCAACTCCAACGACCCGTTCTTCTCGTTGTGGAACTCCAACTTCGTCGTGCTGCTCGCCTTCCTCGTCTTCGTGGCAATCGTGCTCCGGGCAAAGGTTCCGGGCATGCTGGGCAAGCTGCTCGACAGGCGCGCCAACCTCATCCGCAACGACCTCGAAGAGGCGCGCAAACTGCGCGAGGATGCGCAGTCGATTCTGGCCAGCTACGAGCGCAAGGCGCGTGAGGTTCAGGTTCAGGCCGACCAGATCGTCGCGGCCGCCAGGCGCGATGCCGAGGCCGCGGCCGGGAAGGCCAGGGAAGATCTGCGGCATTCGATCAAGCGTCGCCTGAAGGCTGCCGAAGCGCAGATCGCCTCGGCAGAGGCCAGCGCGCTCAAGGAGGTCAGGAACCGTGCGGTGTCAATCGCGGTGGCAGCCGCTGGCGATGTTCTGGGCAAGCAGATGTCGGCTGCCGATCGATCGGCAATGATCGACCACTCGATCCTGGAGGTTGAAACCCGGCTGAACTGAAGCCCCCCGAGCAAGAGACCGAAACACCCGGACCGTCAGGCCCGGGTGTTTCGGTGTGATGACGCCTGACGCCTGAGGGCTGAAGGCCTGCCTGTCGCACAAGCTTGTGCGACAGAAAAAGGCCGGGACAACCCGGCCTTCGATGCTCTGTTTCGCGATGATTACTGACGGGCGCGTATGATGAATTCGACCCGGCGGTTGGCCTGACGCCCTTCGGGTGTCAGGTTCGACGCGATCGGCTGATCTTTCGCCGCGGCCGGTCGCGATGACGCGCGATTGCGGCACCCCTGCCCACACGAGGATCGCGGCCACGGACCGGGCGCGCTGTTGCGAAAGGCGCATGTTGTAAGCGGCATCACCCGTATTGTCGGTATGGCCCACCACCTCGACGATGGTGGCGGGATAGCGATTGAGGCTGCCGGCCAGGCGTGTAGAGGTCGTTTCGCAGATCACGGGCGCACTGTCGAACTGTCGGTTGCAAACAGCACATCCTGTGGCATCGACACGATGAGACGATCATCCTGTCGCACGACGCTGACGCCGCTGGTGGTCAGGTCACGACGCAACTCCTGAGCCTGCCGGTCCAGCATGGAGCCGATCCCGCCACCGATGAGCCCGCCGACGGCGGCCCCGGCAGCCGCCTTGACCAAGCGTTTATCCCCACCCGATGTGGCCCCGAGCACGCCACCGATCAGGGCACCGGTGATGGCACCGGCATTGCGGTTTGCATTGGGGCTTTGGTCGGGATTGCTGGCACCGGTGTAGCCACCGGGAACACAGGCTGCAAGGGCCATCGCGGCCACCGCGCCCATAAGAATGGTTTTGGTCTTGAGATAGGTCGTCATGATGTTCGTTTGTCCTGTCTGATGCCCCGAGACACGGGGCTTGCCTCTCAGCATACGCGCAAGGAGCCACCCTGTTCCATCAGAATTCCCGAACGCGCGGGCTTTTTCTTGTCACGTCGGCCTTGCTGTTTCAGGTGGACGCATTGACATCGGCGCGGGCTGCCTCCCATCCCAGCATGGCGCGTTTCACCCCAAGCCCCCAATGGTAGCCACCCAGGCCACCGGACTTGCGCAAGACCCGGTGGCAGGGGATCAGGAAAGAGATCGGGTTGCGTCCCACTGCGGTGCCCGCTGCGCGCACCGCCCTGGGGTGTCCCGATCGCCCGGGTAATGTCGGAATAGGGTCGTGACCTGACCCGATGGGATCGCCATCAGAGCCGCCCATACCTTGATCTGGAACGGGGTTCCGATCAGGTAAAGACGCACCGGACCACGGGCTGCGCCAGCGCGCGGAAACGCGGCCTCGGCCAGAGGGGCGAGCGTCATCGGATCTTCGGTAAAATGCGCCTGCGGCCAACGCGAGAGCAGGTCAGCCATCGTCGCCTCGGCCCCTTTCCCGGCTGCGAATCCGATACCGCAGATCCCCTTTTTCGTGCCCATGATCAAGGCCGGGCCGAACGGACTTTCAAACCAGCCCCAGAGGATGTCCAGCCCCGCACCGCCTTTGGCATATGCGCCAGGACTCATCGCTTCCCAGGACAGGAAGAGATCATGCAGCCGGCCGGTTCCGCTCGGGCCGGTCGCATCGGCAGCATGGTTGAGGGGCAGTTTGCGCGCGACCAGATCGCGGGCCAGATCCGGCGCAAGATATTGCAGACAGCACTTGGGCGAGACCCCGACCCAGGCCGAGAAGGTGCGCTGGAAATGTCCGGCACTCATGCCCAGCCGTGCTGCGAGCGTTGCAAGCGACAGGGGGGCACCCGCCTGCTGCGCCACATCGATCTCGGCCAGCGCGCGCTCGATCACGCGGAAATGGTGGTGGCTGTCGGGTCGGGTGTCGGTGGTCATGGCGGGCATCCTTTCACTTGCCATCCTAATACGACGCAGATGGTCGGGCGACCCGAAACCTGCGCATAATGCGATCAGCGGGCGGTCATGTGCACGGGCGATCATTCTGTTCCCCCCCGGACGGAGCCCGTCTACAACCTGCTGTTGCCGGGTCAATGGCGAGAAAATTTGCACGGCCCCGGATGAAAAATATTCGCTTTTCCCGGACAGGCTTGTGCTTGTGGGCGGACAAGGGCAAGAAGAGCCATGGCCAAGCAGTTCGATTATGCCACGATGAAAGAGGTCTTTGCCCGGTTTGCAGCCTGTGAACCTCATCCGAAGGGAGAACTGGAGCATGTCAACGCCTATACGCTTGTGGTGGCGGTGGCGCTTTCGGCTCAGGCGACCGATGCGGGGGTCAACAAGGCGACGCGCGGACTTTTCGCGGTGGCAGACACGCCGGAAAAAATGCTCGCCCTCGGGCTTGAGGGGGTGAGCGAACATATCAGAACCATCGGGTTGTTCCGGCAAAAGGCGAAGAATGTCATCCGGCTGAGCCAGATCCTTGTCGATCGACATGATGGCGAAGTGCCCAGTTCGCGGGCAGCACTGCAATCGCTGCCCGGCGTCGGGCGCAAGACGGCCAATGTGGTGCTGAACATGTGGTTCGGACACCCGGCCCAGGCGGTCGATACCCATATCTTCCGTGTCGGAAATCGCACAGGTATCTGTCCGGGCAAGGATGTGGGCGCGGTCGAGCGTGCCATCGAGGACAATGTGCCGGTTGAATATCAGCACCATGCCCATCACTGGATGATTCTGCATGGACGCTATATCTGTGTGGCGCGCAAACCAAGATGCGGGGTCTGCCTGATTGCGGATCTCTGCCAGTTCGAGGAGAAGACCCTTTGAAGCAATATCAGGTTGTAGGTATCGGCAATGCCGTTGTCGATGTGATCGCCCGATGTGATGACAGCTTTCTGGATCATATGGGTATCGAAAAGGGGATAACGCAGCTTGTCGAGCGTGAGCGCGCCGAGACCCTGTTCGCCGCGATGCAGGAGCACATGCAGACACCGGGCGGATCTGTCGCCAATACCGTGGCGGGCTGTGGCAATCTGGGCCTGAGCACGGCGTTCATCGGTCGGGTGCGTGACGATGCGCACGGACGTTTCTACGAGGCGGCGCTGCATGGTGAGGGCACGGATTTCCCCAATGCGCCGGTCGCCGGGGGCGAGTTGCCGACATCGCGTACGATGATTTTCGTAACCCCCGATGGCGAGCGTTCGATGAATACCTATCTGGGGATCTCGGCGGAGGTCTCGACCGAGGATGTAAGCCTCGAAGTGGTAGAGAATACGCAGATCCTGTTCCTGGAGGGCTATCTCTTTGACAAGGATCACGGCAAGGCGGCGTTTCTCAAGGCGGCGCAGGGCTGTCACCGGGGCGGTGGGAAGGCGGTGATCGCCCTGTCGGATCCGTTCTGCGTCGATCGTCACCGTGCCGATTTTCGTCGGCTGGTGCGTGACCAGATGGACTATGTGATCGGCAATGAACACGAGTGGGAAGCCCTCTACCAGACGGATCTCGAAACCGCGCTGAAGCAGGCCGCCGGGGAATGCGAACTGGTGGTTTGTACCCGTTCGGGTGCGGATGTGGTGCTGATGCGCGGCAAGGAGCGTATAGAAGTGCCGGTCAGGCGCGTGACGCCGGTTGACGCCACCGGCGCGGGCGACCAGTTTGCGGCGGGTTTCCTTTATGGCTATGCGACGGGGCAGGGGCTGGAACGATCGGGCCGGATGGGCTGCGTCGCCGCCGCTGAAGTGATCAGCCATTACGGCGCGCGTCCAGAGGCGGATGTGAAAAAGCTTTTTGCGGGACTATTCTGAATTTTGTGCGCTGACGTGGTAACTTCTCGCATAGGAGACCCACGTATGAGCATCGACAAAGAGCTTTTGGACCGTCTGATGGAAGGGCGCTCGCCGGGCGATCTTTTTGGCAAAACCGGCATCCTGGCGGAACTGACGAAGGCGCTGGCGGAACGTGCGCTGCTCGCAGCAAGGTGGTTCTGGACATACCTCGCGATCGGAACGGCAGCTTCGATCCGCTGCTGATCGCGAAATATCAGCGCCGCTTCCCTGAATTCGACCGCAAGATCGTCAGCATGTATGCCCGGGGTATGACAACCCGCGAGATCCAGGGGCATAGATCCAGGGGCATATCGAGGACATCTACGGCGTCGAGGCATCGCCGGGCTTGATTTCAGCGATCACCGACGCGGTCATGGAGGAGGTCACCGCCTGGCAGAACCGCCCTCCGGAGCCCTGCTCCCCGATCGTCTTCATGGACGCGATCCGCGTCAATATCCGCAGCGACGGGGCGGTCTCGAACAAGACGGTCTTCGTGGCCCTCGCGGTGCTGCCCGACGGCACTCGGGACGTTCCGGGCCTTTGGTTCCAGGCCAATGAGGGTGCGAAGTTCCGGGCCGTTCTGGGCCGTTCCGGGTCAAGGTGCTCGGCGACCTGCGCAACCGGGGTCTGAGAACCGACAGCTCCGGGAGGAGAGGGAGGTGTTCAAAAAAGCGACCCGGTTCTTTGCGGAGCGAAGCAAGTGAGGTTCGCTTTCATTGCAAAGAACGAAGGGCTTCTGCCGATCAAACGCCTGTGCCGGATCATGGATGTCAGTGCCCGTGGATAGGCGGTCAGCAGCCGCATGAAGCGGGCTCTGGCGATCCGAGCTCTCAAGATGGCTATCGCGCTGCGGAACCCGCCGAAGGGATGCATCCATCACACGGATCGTGGCAGCCGGTATTGCTCTCATGACGATCAGAAGCTTCTGCGTCAGCACGACTTCTCAGCACGGCTTCAAGGCCTCCATGAGCGGCAAGGGCAACTGTTACGATAACGCTGTCGTCGAGACATTCTTCAAAACCATCAGGGCGGAGCTGCTCATCAAGGCGGAGCTTCTGTGGCAAAGAACCTGGGAGACCCGGCGCACCGCAGAGATGGCGATCTTCGAGTACATCAACGGCTTCTACAATCCCCGCCGTAGACACTCAGCTCTGGGGTGGAAAAGCCCGCTGGCCTTCAAAGCAAAGGCCGCTTAAACGAGAAACCGGAGCAGCATAAAACCGGTACAGGTCCACACACCGTCGTCGCCGCCGCGATCCGCCAGGCCTTCGATCCGCCCGACCGGAAACAGGCCCGGGAAACCTGGCGCCGCGTGGCGGATCAGCTGCGCCCCCGTTGGCCCAAGCTGGCCGGGCTGATGGACGAGAGCGAGCATGACGTGCTGGCCTGCATGGCCTTGCCCCGCCAGCACCGCACAAAACTGCACAGCACCAACCCGATCGAACGCCTGAACAAGGAGGTCAGGCGCCGCGCCGACATCGTGGGCATCTTCCCCAACGAAGCCTCGATCACCCGCCTCATCGGCGCTGTCCTGTTCGAACAAAACGACGAATGGCAGACCGCCAGCCGCTACAGGCAGGTCGAGGCCTTCGCCCAGATCGACCACGAGGAGACCGATCCCATTCTCAGCATAACCACACAAGCCACCTGATCATGACATCAGGCCACCCGAAAAATTACACCACCTTGACGGACGCAATCGGGTGTTGCCGTCTTGCGTCTGCGTCTGATCCGTGCGCGGCGGCAGGCAGAACGAATCCGATGCTTGAGCCGGTCGGTCACCAACGCGGCGATGAAGGCTTGCTGTAGAGCGTTTTCATAGGTAAATGCTTTTTTCTGCTCCAACGACACTCTCGCACCGATGATCATTGCCGTCTGCATTGTCCTCCGCTCCGAGCCGTGGCAGATGCTGGCGCTGTTCGGCACCGGCATGATCTTGTCATCGGCCTTCCCCCTGCCGCGAATGAAGGGCATGTTGCTGCCGATAGAATGCTCGTGCCGGATATATGGTGCCGGGGAGAAAGATCGCGCATGACCGACACCGCAATCGGAACCGGACCGAAGCCTGTCGAAAAGACCGCGATCCGCCATGCCGCAACTGTGGTGATCGTGCATCGCGACGGTGCAAACGCCCCGGCAGTTCTGATGGGGCAACGCGGATCGGGTATGGCTTTCATGCCGTCGAAATACGTCTTTCCGGGTGGTGCGCTCGATCCGGGTGACCGGGACGTTCCGCTGGCCGCGCCGCTCGGCGCAACGTCTGCGCGGCGACTTGCACATGATGCACCCGCCGAGATCGGTCCCGCTCTGGCCGCAGCGGCCCTGCGCGAGCTATGGGAGGAAACCGGGCAGATCCTGGGCCAGCGCGGCGACTGGCCCGGCGAAGTGCCGCAGAACTGGCAGGAGCTGGCGGAATGCGGGATACGCCCTGCGGCCGACCGGCTACAGTTCATCTTTCGTGCGATCACCCCGCCCGGTCGCCCCCGCCGCTTCGATGCGCGGTTCTTCCTCGCCGATGCGGCGGATCTGATAACAGATCCACATGATCTCTCGCAAGGCTGCGACGAGCTTTCACACCTTCATTGGGTGCCGATCCCGCAGGCCCGCGCGCTCAACTTGCCCTTCATCACAGAGATCGTTCTGGCCGAAGTCAGGGCGCTGATGGCCGAAGATGGCACGCTGGTCCCCCCCGCCACCGTTCCGTTCTTCGACAATCGCGGTGCGCGTGCGATCTTTCGCTGGATCGACTAGCGGCTGCCTGCCAGCACGCTCTTGATCCGCGAGATCACCACCAGGGCGATCCCGGTCCCTTCGCACCGGTGCAACTTTTCGCGCAGCACCAGCATGGAAACGAGCCGGGGCTGCAACAAAGTCTGCCAACCGTTCCTGATGACAGCGTGATGGGACAGCAAACATGATCCGGCTTGCGATCGGCAATGGCATATGGGCCGCCATGGCCAAAGCCCGGCACGGTCCGGAACAGTCGAGGGGCACTCAGATCGGAACATCGCGAAATGAAACGGGCCGCGCTTTGAGCGCGGCCTTTCTGTGGGGTATCGTCCCGCTCAATAGCGGTAATGCTCGGGCTTGTAGGGCCCTTCGACGGTCACGCCGATATATTCGGCCTGATCGGGCTTGAGTTCGGTCAGTTTCACGCCGATCTTGCTCAGGTGCAGTCGGGCCACCTTTTCATCAAGCGCCTTGGGCAGGATGTGAACGCCGGGCGCGTACTCCCCGCTCCTGGTGAACAACTCGATCTGCGCCAGCGTCTGGTTGGTGAAGCTGGCCGACATCACGAAGCTCGGGTGACCGGTCGCATTGCCAAGGTTCAGCAGGCGGCCTTCGGAAAGCAGGATGATCCGCGCGCCCGAGGGCATCTCGATCATGTCCACCTGCTCCTTGATGCTGGTCCATTTGTGGTTCTTCAGCGCCGCGACCTGAATTTCGTTGTCGAAATGGCCGATATTGCCGACGATGGCCATGTCCTTCATCTCGCGCATATGTTCGATACGCAGGACATCCTTGTTGCCGGTGGTGGTGATGAAGATATCGGCGGTATCGACGACATCTTCCAGCAAGACAACCTCGAACCCGTCCATCGCGGCCTGCAGAGCGCAGATCGGATCCACCTCGGTCACCTTCACACGGGCACCGGCACCACGCAGGGATGCCGCCGAACCCTTGCCGACATCGCCATAGCCGCAAACGACGGCAACCTTGCCGGCCATCATCACGTCGGTGGCGCGGCGAATACCATCAACCAATGATTCCTTGCAGCCATATTTGTTGTCGAATTTCGACTTGGTAACACTGTCGTTGACGTTGATCGCCGGGAACGGCAGCAGGCCCTTGCTGTGCAGATCGTAGAGGCGGTGCACGCCGGTGGTGGTCTCTTCGCTGACACCCTTGATCGCGTTGCGCTGCCTGGTGAACCAGCCGGGGGTTTCTGCCATCCGCTTCCTGATCTGCGCGAACAGTGCCGTTTCCTCTTCCGAGGTCGGGACGGCAAGCAGATCTTCCTCACCATTTTCGGCCCGTGCCCCGAGAAGGATATAGAGCGTCGCGTCGCCGCCATCGTCAAGGATCATGTTCGCCGTGCCTTCGGGGAACTGGAAAATCCGGTCCGTGTAGGACCAATAGTCCTCAAGACTTTCGCCCTTGATCGCAAAGACCGGGGTGCCACCTGCCGCAATCGCCGCAGCCGCGTGGTCCTGCGTCGAGAAGATGTTGCACGACGCCCAGCGGACATCGGCCCCCAATTCCTTGAGCGTTTCGATAAGCACGGCCGTTTGCACCGTCATGTGCAATGATCCGGCGATACGCGCGCCCTTCAATGGCTGACTTTCGCCATATTCCTTGCGGCAGGCCATCAGGCCCGGCATTTCGGTTTCCGCGATATCGAGTTCCTTGCGGCCGTAATCGGCAAGCCCGATATCCTTGATTGCATAGTCAGCCATATATGGCCCCCCGGATTTGTGAACTGGAAGTCATCTAGCACTCAAACCGGTCATCGACAATGCGCGCAGGCATGTGCGCCAGGTTGTGGTCAGCATATCATTGACGACCCGCGCAAGAGCGATTGTCGCGGGAATGGCAGTGCCCTTGACGTCTGCAATCAGAATGGCTCTGGCAGCGAGCCGCATGGCGGTCGTCTTCTCGTGACAACCTGGCGCATCGGCACAAGGGCTTGCCAAAATGTGCCCCCGCGGCAGCGATTTACAGAATCGGAACCATTGGCTAGTCAGAGCCTTTCGGCAGCAAAGGCATGGTGGCATGAAACGGGCATGGCAGAGAATGTTGTCGGGGCGCAGGCTTGATCTGCTGGACCCGACACCGGTCGATATCGAGGTCGAGGATATCGCGCATGGGCTGGCCTTCGTCGCGCGCTGGAACGGGCAGACTCTGGGTGATTGGGCCTATTCCGTGGCCGAGCATTGCCTGCTGGTCGAGCAGATATTCACGCGCCAGCAGCCTGTGGGATGCGATCCGCGTTGGCAATTGGCGGCATTGCTGCATGATGCGCCCGAATATGTGCTGGGCGACATGATCAGCCCGGTCAAGGCGGCCATCGGCGCGGGATATGACGAACTGGATGCGCGGCTGAGCGCTGCGGTTCACATCCGATTCGGACTGCCCGCCCAGATTCCGGCCCGGGTGAAACGCGCGATCAAGAAGGCCGATATCCTTTCGGCCCGTCTGGAGGCCGAACAGATTGCCGGCTTTTCAAGAACCGAAGCCGACACTATATTCGGAAACCTGAATATGGACCTTGCCGAAGGTCTGAAAATCCGGTTGCGATCACCTTTGGACGTGCGGACGGATTATATGCGCCGTCACGAAGAACTGCTTGTGGCAATGGGAACGTAAAAGAATAAAAGAAAATGCCCACAAAAATTGCGGGCATTCCTTTTGCGCCGATCATATACTGAAATCGTTGAGCGACTTTCCCGCATCAAGTGCCGCCTGCACCCAGTGCGGCTTGCGCCCGCGCCCGGTCCAGGTTTGCGATGGATCCTGCGGGTTCGCGTATCTTGGCGCATTTGGTGCGCGTGCCCTCGGCACCATCGTTCCCGTGAGTTCCGCCAGAGAAAATCCCAATTCACGAGCCGTTTTATCAAGTTCCGCAAGAGCTTCTTTCTTTTTGCGGCCTTCGTAGCTGGAGATCGCCTTGTCAACCTGCTTGCGCAGTGATTTCAGCTCATCCAGTGACATGGAATCGACATCCATAAAAACCTCCAGATTTTGATTTTGATTTTCCCTAGGTAACCCGGTTTTGCAAGACATTCAACGGTTTTTTTTAATCATCGCGGGCTGCGTTTGGCGAGAATACGCTGAAGTGTGCGGCGATGCATATTCAACCGACGTGCCGTCTCCGAAACATTCCGGTCACACAGTTCATAAATGCGCTGGATATGTTCCCAGCGTACGCGATCCGCACTCATTGGATTTTCCGGCGGTGGTGGCAGATCCTCAGCCTTTACCAGTAGCGCGTTGGTGATATCGGCGGCATCGGCCGGCTTGGCCAGGTAATCCGTCGCTCCCATTTTCACCGCAGCGACTGCCGTGGCAATTGCCCCATAGCCAGTCAGAACGACGATCCGTGCATCGGCGCGCTTTTCACGCAAGGCCTCGACCACATCGAGACCGTTGCCATCCTCAAGTCGCAGATCAATGACGGCGTAGCCCGGTGGGTTGTATTGAACGATCCCGCGCCCGGCTGCCACGGTTCTGGCCGTCCGGACCTCAAAGCCGCGCTTTTCCATTGCCCGTGCCAGTCGTGTCAGGAAAGGGGCGTCATCATCCACAATCAGCAGCGAACGATCCGGTCCAGGCGCGATATGCGTATCTTCAGCCATGAGTTTTCTGCCTCTGCCAGCCGTTTCCAATTCCTTGTAAAGGGTCGGCCTGCGGCGGTCAATTTCGCACGATTCAAGTTATCCGGTCTTTTTTCATGTATAGACAAAACAGATGGTCCTGTGCGTCATCTGATCGGGCTGTCTATTGCGATTGAAATATTCCGCAAATTCGGTTTTCGGGAAAACCAGATATCCTTGCGGCGAGTGATCGATCAGCCTGTAGGAACTGAACCGGGGCAGGTTATTTTGCATTTCGGGCGACTGTGTTGCGCAAATTGCCTGAGGGGCGGAGTTCCCCTTTTGTCGGAGGGATTTATCTCATGGCTTCGGTGACGGGTCTGCCGAGGGTGGTATCGCCGTTCAGAATGACGATTCGAACCCGAAGCCCGAAGCCCGAAGCCCGGCGCAATGGCGTCATGGCCCTTGCTTGTGTTTAAGGCTGTGTTCAGCGGTGACGCTGGCGATCTCCTGCCCGGGCGGGATCCGATCGCACCGTTCGGCGTGCATGAGTGCGTCCCCCACATCGCTGCCCACATCGCTGCCCACGTCGCTGGCTTTGCCGCGATGCCATACCGGACAACACCTGCATTGTCATGAAGCTCCGGATCATGGCATCGCTGTCGTCAGGTTGTCGCCAGGCTATCGGTCAGGCGGGCCGTTGGGCGCGGTCTCCCATCACCGCCCGGGGGCGGCGAAACGCCCGCTCCACAAAAGCCCGCGCTGCTGCAACTTTGCGTCGCAAACACTGACGAAAACCTTGTCACTCTACAATCGGATCATCCTTGGCGATCCGGTCGAATTCCATCAGGGTCTGAATGAGTGCGGGCATCTGCGACAGCCGGATCATGTTCGGCCCGTCAGAGGGGGCGGTGTCGGGATCTTCATGCGTCTCGATGAATACGCCTGCAATCCCCACAGACACCGCAGCGCGGGCCATCACCGGCGCGAATTCGCGCTGCCCGCCAGAGCTTGCGCCCTGGCCACCGGGTTGCTGCACGGAATGGGTTGCGTCCATGATCACCGGGTAGCCGGTTTTTCATCATCTCGGGCAGGCCGCGCATGTCGACGACCAGCGTGTTGTATCCGAAGGATGTGCCGCGCTCGGTCAGCAGGATTTTCGCGTTGCCGGTCGAGGCAACTTTCTCGGCAACATTCGGCATGTCCCCAGGGGGCAAGGAACTGACCCTTCTTGATGTTGACGACACAACCGGTTTCACCAGCCGCCAGCAGCAGATCGGTCTGGCGGCACAGGAAGGCCGGGATCTGGATCACATCGACGACGCTGCCCGCGATCCGCGCCTGTTGCGCATCATGAATGTCGGTCAGGACGGGGCAGCCGATCTCTTTGCGCACCTCTTGCAGGATGCGCAGGCCGGCCTCGATCCCAAGGCCGCGAACGCCGCGCAGGCTGGTTCGGTTGGCCTTGTCGTAGCTGGCCTTGAAGATGAACCGCGCCCCGGCCTGATCGCAGGCACGCGCCATCTCGGTTGCGATCATCATCGCGTGGTCGCGGCTTTCCAACTGGCAGGGCCCTGCGATCACGCTCAGGGGGCGGTTGTTGCTGACGGTCACGTTGCCGATCTGCACGTCTTTCATTCGTCTCTCCGCAGCTTGTTCAGGGGGCGTGGTCGCCGCGGTCAGGTTGACACCTGCTCGCGCAGGATCGAGGCCGTCAGCGACAGCATCAGATAGATGCCCGAGAAGATCAGGAAAGCCAGCAGCGTGTTCTCGAAGGCGCGCGGATAGGTCGCTTCATCGGGCACGATGGGACGTACTCCCATTTCCAGGTAGCGCACCTGTTTGTTGGCCTCGATCCGGGCGGTTTCCATCTGCTGTGCGGCAGCTGCCAGAAGGGTTTGACGGGTCTGAAGCTCCCCTTGCGCGATCTGCAATTGTCCGGTCACGGCTGCGAGCGATTCGTTGCTGTCCTTTGCTTTGGTAAGCTGGCTGCGCAGGTTGCGCACCATGTTCTGAAAGAGCTGGATCTCGCCCTCGACACCCTCCACGCGGGCCATGTTGGGGCTCGGGTTGTTTGTCAACTGTCCCAGTTCCAGCCGTTTTTTTCTGCAATTGCAACTGGAAATTCGAGATCTGTCCCATCACCAGGGAGTTTTCACTCACCGGGTCGAGAATACCCACTTTTTCTTGCAATTCCTGACCTTGATCTGAGCTGCAAAGACCTTGTCCTCGGCATCCTCATAGCTCTTTCGCGCGTCTTTCATCTGGTCGTTGCGCGCGCGCGCGGTGAGTTGATCGACCTGTTGCTCGGCATATGAAATCAGCGCCCTGGAGAAGGCTGCGGATTTCTGGGGATTGGGGGCGATGACCTCCATCCTGATGATGCCCTCGGACGGGTCATAGCCAATTTTCACCATGCGGCGATACAGTTTGTAGGCCTGGCTGTTCGTCGCATTTTCGGGCAAACGCTGAAAGGGTCGATTCCGGGCTTTGAAACACTTTCTTGAAACCCTGATCCTGATCGAGCCGCTGCATTGCGTCCGGCGATTGCAGGAAGGCCTGCACAGCGACCGAATCCTGATTCGTTGCCAGTTGCGTGCCGGAAAACAGGCTCCCGATATTCGAATTGCCCATGCCCTCGGATTTCTGGATCACGAAGGCCGAACGGGTCGCATACATCGGGGTGGCGGCGAACCAGTAGTAGTAGCCGGCCAGTATCGTCGGAAGGAACACGAAAAACGCCAGCCGCGCGGCCAGCAGGATCTGCTTGCGCCGCCGACGACGGGCGATGTCGCGTTGAATCTTCAGGATTTCCCTGGCGCGCGTGCCCTCGTTCATCACTTCGGTCGAGGGTACGGTGCCGGGTTTGAGGCGTCTGCGGCAGTTGTATCCGACCATCGGCACCTGCTCCGTCGGTGCGCGCCGGTCCGTGCGAGGTTGCGGCTTTTTTCTCATGAGAGCTTGCCAGCCCCACGATGCTCGCGTGGTCGAACGGGTCGATCCCCTTGCGCCGCAACAGCATGACCGCCTCGAAATCCGAACCTGCCTTGATCGCGTGTTTCTGGGCCATGCGCCGCGCCAGACGCAATTGTCGTGCGGTCAGCCCTTCCTTGCGGATCTTCGAAATCTCCTCCTCGGGGTCATCTCGCCGGATGCAGAAATCCCGGGGGCGCTGTCGTGATCGGGGAATGTCTCTTCGTCGAAGCCGTCTTCATGGGGCTCGAACATATCCGGGAGATCATCGGGGGGAGCCGAAGCGGGGGATTCGGGTTGCGCACCGCTGGCGGGGGAGGGCCTCTGCGGATGCGAAGAGTCCTGGCGAATGGGGGCTTCCGGGTTTTAGGGCTGATAGTCATACATCCGCCTTGCTTCTTCCAGAGTATCAAACATATAGAGCTGCCCGTCACGCAGAACGCCGGCGGAGCGGCAAAACTTTTCAAGGGTCTTGGCCTGGTGCGAAACGACCACGACCGTCGCTTTGTTCAGGCGGTCGCGCAGGATCGCCCCTGCCTTGCGATTGAAAACTCACGTCTGTGGTCGCGGGCATTCCCTCGTCGATCAGGTAGATATCGAATTCCAGCGACAGGAGCAACGAAAAGGTGAACCGCGCCCGCATTCCGGAACTGTAGGTGCCCACCGGCATGTCGAAATACTCGCCGATCCCGGTCAGCCAACGACAGAACGCTTCCACGTAATCGGGATCGAGGCCGTAAAGCCGGGCGATGAAGCGGGCATTCTCGCGTGCGGTGTGTTTCGAGACCACACCGCCCATGAAACCAAGTGGAAACGAGACGCGGCAGGTCTTGCGAATCTCGCCCTCATCGGGCTTTTCCAGTCCGGCCATCATGTTGATGATCGTGGTCTTGCCGGTGCCGTTGGGTGCCAGAATGCCAAGACTGTTGCCCAGTTCCACGCGGAAACTGGCACCATGGAGGATCACCTTGCGCTGTTTGCCTGTCCAGAAGGACTTTGAGACATTCTCGAATTCAAGCATGACTTTTCGGGTTTCGGTATATCTTGCCCCACATCCACATTGGCGTTTTGATTGATAAAGTCACCTGCACGGGTAATTGAGCACCACCATGCCCGTTTGCAACAGGATTATGCTATGAAAAATGATTTGTCGCAACACAGGAAACGATGACAAGGACTCTGCCCGATCAGATCCGTGCCTGCCGCCTGTGTGCCGGTCGCTTCCACGCGACCGCGACAGGCCATGCGCCGCGCCCCGTGGTGTGGTTTTCAGGGGCCCGTGCCGATCCTCGTGGTGGGGCAGGCACCGGGGTTGCGGGTGCATGAAACGGGGTTGCCCTTCAATGACCGCTCGGGCGACCGGTTGCGTCATTGGATGGGGATCGGGCGCGAGATCTTTATGATCAGGCAAAGCTTGCGATCGTGCCGATGGCGTTCTGCTTTCCCGGGCTACGATTCGAAGGGGTCGGACCTGCCTCCGCCGCCGGTCTGTGCCGTGACATGGCGCCATCAGGTGATGGCGGTGCTTGGGCAACCCGCGCTGACCTTGCTGGTGGGAGGGGCCGCACAGCGCTGGCACCTTGGCACACGCAACGTGACGCAGACCGTGGCAGGCTGGCGCGATCATGCGCCGCGCGTCTTCCCCTTGCCCCATCCGTCTGGCGCAATACAGGATGGCTGAAGAAAAACCCGTGGTTCGAGGCGGAACTGCTCTCCGTCTTGCGCGCGCGGGTGAAGGAGGTGCTATGAAGGAGGTGCCATGATGACGCCTTATGATCGCGCCCATGCCGCGATGGAGGCCGGATCCCGAGAACGAAGCCAAGCGTCTGGCCGTCTATGATCGCCTTGCCGATGCCGAGCTGTTCGTGCGGCTCGAAGAGGAGCCCGAGGGCGAGACGATCCGTCCGCAAGTCTTCTCGACCGAGGAGGGGGATTTCGTTCTGGCCTTCGATCTGGAGGAGCGCCTGGCGCAATTCTCTGACGAGGTGCAACCTTATGCGGCGCTGCCGGGCCGGGTGATCGCACAGTATCTGGTGGGCGAGAATATCGGTCTCGGGATCAACCTGACGGTTGCGGCGTCGGCTATGCTTTTGCCGCCACAGGCGATGGAATGGCTGACCGAGGCCCTCTCTCACGATCCCGAGACCACACAAGGGTCTCCGGTGGAATTCACCGCGCCCGCGTTGCCGCCCGCGATCCTCGGACTGCTGCTGCCGGCGTTCGAGGCCAAGCTGGATCAGCTTGCGGGCCTTGCCTCGCACGCGCTTCTCGCGGGCGTGTGCTACGATGACGGGCGGCACGGCCATGTGCTGGCGATCCTGGGCGCCGATGAGCGCCTCCGGCCGGGTATCGCCAAGGCAATGGGCGAGGCGCTGACCTTTTCCGGCCTTGATGCCGGGGAGCTGGACGTGACCTTCCTCGACGAGACGGACCCGGCCGCGCAGATGCTCGTTGAACAGGGTCTGGCGCTGCATGTGCCCGAACCGATTGATGACGATGTTCGGGAAATCCGCCCCGGTGCCGCGCCGGGCATGGATCCGACCCGGCCGCCAAAACTGCGCTGAAACCTACGTCTTCCTGAAGGAAAATCTGCCCTGTTGCTTCGGTCAACATCTGGCGCCAACGAAAGCACGGGCAAAGAGCGTGCAGACGTCAACTATCGCAACGCTCTTTGTCCATGCGATCTGCAGCCAAGCGGTCTTGGGTGTCTTGCGCGGCGAATGCGTGCTGGATGACGTATAAAGTCTTTCGCACATTTGACCGTGACGGTGGCTCCTTAACATGCCCCCGCCATTCGCGGAGCAAACCCAGGCAGCCGTCGGCGCGTGAAAACCAGAACTGCGCAAGCTCTTTGACACTACCCTTCTCGACAGCCCGTTGATAGAGGCATACCAAAGGCTTTCTGCAACCTCCTTGATGCAAAATAATCTGGTCCCGTAACGAAAATGGTTTCCACGCCACAAACCGGAGCGCGCAGCCCCCGTCCCACGACCCGAAAGAAAAACGAACCGATGACCCATTTCCTCGATATCCACAAAACCGACCCGGCCGCCCTGCGGAGCATGATCGATCAGGGTCTCACGATGAAGCAGGCCCGCACCGGGCGCCCCAAGGGTGCCCCGGATGACGAGCAGCCGCTGGCAGGCCGCATGGTCGCGCTGATCTTCGAGAAACCCTCGACCCGGACCCGTGTCAGCTTCGATGTCGGCGTGCGTCAGATGGGCGGCGAGACGATGGTGCTCTCGGGGGGCGACATGCAGCTTGGCCATGGCGAGACCATCGCCGATACGGCCCGTGTGTTGAGCCGTTATGTGGATCTGATCATGATCCGCACCTTCGAGGAGGAGACCCTCATCGAAATGGCCGAACATGCCAGTGTGCCGGTGATCAACGGGCTGACCGACCGCACCCATCCCTGCCAGATCATGGCGGATATCCTGACCTACGAGGAAAGGCGCGGCCCGATCGCGGGAAAGAAGGTGGTGTGGTCGGGCGACGGCAACAATGTCTTTGCCAGCCTTGCCCATGCTGCGGTGCAATTCGGCTTCGACCTGACATTTACCGGCCCGGAACCGCTTGATCCCGAACGCGCCTGGCTGGATCTGGCACAAAGGGCAGGCCGTCCGATCACCATCACGCGCAATCCGGTCGAGGCCGTCAGCGGGGCCGATCTGGTTGTCACCGATACCTGGGTCTCGATGCACGACCCTGAATCGGCCAGGGAGCGCCGCCACAACCAGTTGCGCGCCTACCAGGTCAACGAAGAGCTTATGAGCCATGCCAGGCCCGATGCGCTTTTCATGCACTGCCTGCCGGCGCATCGCAATGACGAGGCGACGTCGGGCGTGATGGACGGTCCTCATTCGGTAATCTTCGACGAGGCCGAGAACCGCCTGCACGCGCAAAAAGCGGTGATGCGCTACTGTCTCGGAGTCTGAACAGGACAAGAACGCAGCAAGGGGGGCGGCATATGGGCGACATGGGGCAGTGGGGCAGTGGGGCAGCGTCCCACCCCCCTTCATGCTTGCTGTGCGGCTTTGCCTTTCGTTATGCCTGTGCCATATCCTCCATCAGGCACATATCCGGGGCGGTCGCGCCCTTGCTGATCTTCGAAAGGCTCCCATGACACGCATCCTTCAATCGCTCTCAGAGATTTCGCAACCCTATGACGCGCTGTTCTGCGATCTGTGGGGCTGTCTGCATGACGGTGTGACGCCGTTTCCGGCCGCCGTTGCGGCGCTTCGGGCGTTTCGGGCTACGGGGGGCAAGACGGGGGGCAACACGGGGGGCAAGGTCGTGTTGCTGACCAATGCGCCGCGCCCGGCGAAATTCGTGATCGAGATGCTGGAGCGGATTGGCTGTCCGAAGGACACTCATGATCTGGTCGTATCCTCGGGGGATGCAGCGCAGGACGCGATGCTGGCCGGGGCTGCCGGTCGCAAGGTCTGGCATCTGGGTCCGTCCAAGGATGACGGGTTCTTCACCGAGATCCCGGAAGAATGGCGGGGGCAGGAGGGTGTCGAGCGGGTCGATTTCGACGATGCCGAGGGGATCATCTGCACCGGCCCCTTCGATGAGCAAACCGAGGTGCCCGAGGATTACCGCGCCAGGTTCCTGCTGGCCAGGATGCGGGGCCTGCCGATGCTGTGCGCCAATCCCGATATTGTCGTCGATATGGGTGACAGGCGGATCTACTGCGCGGGTGCGCTGGCGGCGCTTTATGAGGATATGGGCGGCGAGGTGATGTATTTCGGCAAACCCCATCCGCCGATCTACGATCTGGCGCGGCGCAAACTGAGTGCCATCGGCGGGGTGGAAGACAGCCGTATTCTTGCCATCGGGGACGGTATCAATACCGACGTTTCCGGCGCCGCAGGTGAGGGGATCGACTGCCTTTTCGTGACCGGCGGGCTGGCGCATGACCAGTTCGGAGCCGATGTCGAGCATCCGGATCCGGAACTGTTGCGCGACTGGCTGCACACGCGTCAGCAGGATCCGCCATTCGCCATCGGTACCTTGCGTTGATCGGGCGCAGGGCCGGTCGAAACGAGACATGCCAGGCCCGTCTCATCCGGTAAAGGACCTTCCCGATGGCAGTTGCTGAGGGTTTTCGTCCCCGTTCGTCCGGGTGATTCGGTGCTCAACCGGGATCAAGGTGATTGCGATCGACATGGAACGTCGTCGTGTCACGCTTGAAACCCGCTGCCTTGTGGGCGATATGGTGACGATCAGGGGCGAGGCGCTGGTTTCTGGTGTCCTCGCGCAAGGCGAACTGACCGGCGGGCCACACCGGGAGCCGGGGTCGGAGGCGGAGTCCATGGAACGGCACAGGCACTGGAAATCCCTCGACGGCTCGGCCCGTGGCGCTTCCGTCGCCATGGGAAATTTCGATGGCATCCACCTGGGCCACCAATCGGTGATCGAGCACGCGCGCAAGCCCGGCCTGCCGCTTGGCGTGATCATGTTCGAACCCCATCCGCGCGCGTTTTTCGCCGCGCGCGCAGGCAAACAGATCGCGCCGTTTCGCCTGATGAGTCCCGAAACGCGCGCGAACCGTCTGGCGAAGCTTGGCGTCGATCACCTTCATGAACTGCCGTTCGACGAAGAGTTGGCCGATATGAGTGCGGAGCGTTTCGCGCGTGAGGTTCTGGCCGGGGGGCTGGGTGTGGCGCATGTCGCCGTCGGTGGCGATTTCCGCTTTGGCAAGGGGCGCGAGGGCGACGGCGCGATGCTGAGCGAACTGGGGCAGCGCTTCGGCTTCGAGGTTGCCGTGGCGCCGCTTGTGCATGTCGATGGGGTGGAGGTGTCCTCGACCGCGATTCGCGCGGCACTGGCCGAGGGGCGACCGCGCGATGCGGCCGCGATGCTGGGCCATCTGCACCGCATCGATGGAGAGGTGCTGCATGGCGAAAAGCGGGGGCGCGATCTGGGCTTTCCGACCGTGAACATGTCGGTTGCCGGGCTCCACCTGCCCAAGTCGGGTGTTTACGCGGTCAGGCTCGATGTGCTGACCGGCTCCCGGACGGGCAACTACCTGGGCGCGGCGAGCCTTGGCGTGCGGCCGATGTTCGGGGAGAATACGCCCAACCTCGAAACCTACATCTTCGATTTCGAAGGCGACCTTTACGGAGAGCATGTCTCGGTCGCGCTGGTCGATTATCTGCGCCCCGAACTGAAATTTCACGGGATTGACGCGCTGGTGGCACAGATGACCGAGGATTGCGCACATGCGCGTGATATTCTTGCCACCGCATGACCCCTTTCCATTTCGCCATGTCCGGGGCAGGGTCTGCGGATGAGGAAATTGCGCCCCCGGTTCTGGCATTTGCCGCTGGACACGCTCACACCCCCTGAATGGGAGGCGCTGTGTGACGGGTGCGGAAAATGCTGCCTCAACAAGCTCGAATACGAGGATACGGGCGAGTTGGTCTTTACCTGCGTGGCCTGCAGATTGCTCGACGGCGAGACCTGCCGTTGCACCCGATATGATATTCGTCATCAGTTCGTGCCCGAATGCGTGACGCTGACGTCCGGGTCGATCGATCAGATCGCCTACTGGATGCCGGCGACCTGTGCCTATCGGTTGCGCTCCGAGGGAAAACCGCTGCCCGATTGGCACTACCTCATTTCCGGCTCGACCGAGACCGTGCATGAGGCGGGCCAATCGGTGCGAGGCTGGACTGTGCCCGAATGCGAAATGTCCGAAGAGGACTGGGATGATTACGCGATCAAGGATCTGTCATGAATTTTGCCTCTGACAACATTTCGGGAACCCATCCGAATATCCTGGCGGCTCTGGCTGCGGCCAATGAGGGGGCGATGCCGTCCTACGGCGCCGACCCGCTGACCGAGGCGGCACAGGCTAGGGTGCGCGCGATTTTCGAAGCACCGCAGGCGCGCGTCTGTCTGGTCGCGACCGGAACCGCCGCGAATGCGCTTTCCTGTGCGGTTCTGACCCCGCCCTGGGGCACGATTTTCTGCCATCGCAACGCGCATATCGAGGAAGACGAGTGCGGTGCGCCGGAATTCTACACCAACGGATCCAAGCTGACGCTGGTCGACGGGCCGCATGCAAAAATGGACCCCGATGCGCTGGCGCGCGCGATTGCTCATACCGGCCGCGGCGGGGTTCACAATGTGCAGCGCGGAATGATCTCGATCACCAATGCGACCGAGGCGGGCACGCTCCATAGCCCGGTCGAGGTGGCAGCGCTGACCGAAATCGCACGGAAATACGAGTTGCCGGTTCACATGGATGGTGCGCGGTTTGCAAATGCGCTGGTCGCCGCGGATTGCACCCCGGCCGAGATGACATGGAAGGCGGGTATCGATGTTCTGTCCTTTGGCGGCACCAAGAACGGATGTATGGGGGTCGAAGCGGTGGTGATCTTTGACCCCGCGCGGGCCCGGGAATTCGAACTGCGGTGCAAGAGAGGCGGGCATCTGTTCTCCAAGCATCGTTTTCTTGCGGCTCAGATGCTGGCCTATCTGGAAAACGATCTGTGGCTGGAGCTTGCGCGTCATGCCAATGCGATGGCAAAGCGCCTGTCCGAAGGCATTGTCAAGGAGGGGGGGCGCCTGCTCCACCCGACCGATGCCAATGCGGTCTTTGCCAGCTTGCCACGCGGCATTCATCGCCGGGCGCGGTCGGCGGGCGCTTGTTATTACCTCTGGCCCTTCGATCAGTCGCTCGACGGGACGCCCGAGGTGCCGTTGGCGGCACGGCTGGTATGTTCGTGGTCAACGACCATCGACGAGGTGGACAATTTTCTCAGCCATCTGAGGTGATGCGGGGAGAGCGGGACCAGCTTGCGCCTTTCGCCTTGCCTGTCAAATTGCCGTGTCAAATTTCCGTGTCGCAGGCATTTGCCTGCCCCGCGATCCGGTAGCCCGAGCCCCGGTAACCCGAGCCCTTGAGCCATTCCTTCGGGTTCCTGCGCCGCGATCACCGACGGCATGGGACCACGCGCGGGGTGGTCGAGCGGATCATCGAACCCGCACCATGTTCGGTGAAGAGTTCGAGCAGACAGGCATTGGCGACCCGGCCATCAAGGATGACCACGGCGCGCACCCCCTCCTTCACCGCTTGCAGGGCGGTTTCGACCTTGGGGATCATCCCGCCCGAGACCGTTTCATCGGCAATCAGGGCGGTGACCTCATCGGGGGTCATCTGGGTGATGATGTCGCCCGACTTGTTCTTCACGCCCGACACATCGGTCAGGAGCAGCAGCCGGTCGGCCTGCAATGCGCCGGCAATGGCGCCTGCGGCCGTGTCACCATTGACGTTGAAGGTCTCGTTATCCGTCACGCCGGTGGCAACCGGGGCGATGACCGGAATGATGCCTGCGTTGCACAGGTCACGGATCACCTGCACGTTCATTTCGACGGGGCGCCCGACAAAGCCCAGTTCCGGGTCATCGGGTTCACAGACCATCAGGTCGTCATCCTTGCCCGAGATCCCGACAGCCCGCCCGCCCTGGTTGTTGATCGCCTGCACGATACGCTTGTTCACGAGGCCCGACAGGATCATCTCGACCACCTCGACGGTGGCCTTGTCGGTCACGCGCTTGCCGCGCACCCAGTCGGACCTGATGCCGAGCTTGCCCAGCATGTCATTGATCATCGGGCCGCCGCCATGCACCACGACCGGGTTCATCCCGACCTGGCGCATAAGCACGATATCGCGGGCAAATCCGGCCATGGCGACGTCGTCGCCCATCGCGTTGCCGCCGAATTTCACCACGACAACCGCGCCAGTGTAGCGCTGAAGATAGGGAAGGGCCTCGGAGAGTGTGCGGGCGGTGGAGGTCCAGTCTTGATCCATGGTCTGCTTTCTCATCTTTTGGTGTCCCGAATGCTCTGGCCCCGATTGTCTAGCCCCTGTCGCGGAGCCTGGAAAGGGCGCGTTGCATTGCGGCAAAAAGCGACTAGGCTGCAATCCTCTGACGAAAGGATCCGGGTCATGGATGATCGCAAGGTGATGCTGCTGACGGGAGCGAGCCGGGGGATCGGCCATGCCACGGTGAAACGCTTTGCCGCCGAGGGGTGGCGGGTCATCACCTGTTCGCGTCAGGCCCTGGATCCGCGCTGCCCCTGGAGTTCAGGGACAGAAGATCACATTCAACTCGATCTTGCAGACCCGGCCGATACGATCAACGCGGTCGAGGTGATCCGCGATCGGCTGGATGGCAAACTGCATGCGCTGGTCAACAATGCCGGGATCTCGCCCAAAGGGCCGAAGGGCGAACGCCTCAACACGCTCGATACCGACCTGATGACCTGGGGGGAGGTGTTCCACGTCAATTTCTTTGCGTCGATCGTGCTGGCGCGCGGGCTGAAGGACGAGCTCTCGGCGGCGGGTGGCACAGTGGTCAATGTCACCTCGATCGCAGGGTCGCGGGTGCATCCGTTCGCAGGCGCGGCCTATGCGACCTCGAAAGCCGCGCTCAAGGCGCTGACGCGCGAGATGTCGCATGATTTCGGGCCACTTGGCGTGCGGGTGAATGCAATTGCACCTGGCGAGATTGCGACCTCGATTCTGTCGCCCGGCACCGAGAAAATCGTGGAAAACCTGCCGCTGCGACGGTTGGGGCAGCCCTCGGAGGTGGCCGATGTGATCTGGTTTCTGTGTTCGGACGCATCAAGCTACGTGACCGGCACCGAAATCGAGGTCAATGCCGGTCAACATGTCTGATCAGAGACGGATCACAAGAGGCTCCCTTGATATGCGGCCGACGAATGGCTAGGTTCGGGGTAACTTGAAATCGGAGGGCGTGATCATGGCGCCCAGGCGTCCCCGGTCGGCGGGCGCGCTCCCGAAGCGGCCATTTTCCGCCCGCAGTGGCAGAAAATCCGCCTTGGTCGAGCATCCCGTGACCCAGACCGCCGAGGCGGGCGCACTTTATGCCGCCCTTGATCTCGGCACGAACAGTTGCCGGATGCTGATTGCCCGTCCGCAGGGCTCTCGGTTCCGTGTCATTGACAGCTTTTCCAAGAGTGTTCAGCTTGGTGAGGGCCTTGAGACCTATGGTCGCCTTTCGCGCAATTGCGTGACATCCTGCGGCCGCCGCGGATCGCTCAGACGATCGGTCATCCAGCCCACGATGCCGCTGTTTTCGAGCACCTCGCGCAGAAGGATTGCCCCGGGATCTCCGGTCAGCCGCTCTGCCCGGCTCTCGATCCGAAGAGAGCGATTGAACCGGGGCGCCACCAGCGATAGCGTTTCACCCATGCGTGCGTCCGATGCTGCCGTTGATCCTTGTCTAGAAGACTGAATCTACAGCGCTTTCAGGCGCACGCAACTTTCCCAGAAGAATTGGACGAATAAGGCGGGATCAGAGACGGATCACAAGAGGCTCCCTTGATATGCGGCCGACGAATGGCTAGGTTCGGGGTAACTTGAAATTGGAGGGCGTGATCATGGCGCCCAGGCGTCCCCGGTCGGCGGGCGCGCTCCCGAAGCGGCCATTTTCCGCCCGCAGTGGCAGAAAATCCGCCTTGGTCGAGCATCCCGTGACCCAGACCGCCGAGGCGGGCGCACTTTATGCCGCCCTTGATCTCGGCACGAACAGTTGCCGGATGCTGATTGCCCGTCCGCAGGGCTCTCGGTTCCGTGTCATTGACAGCTTTTCCAAGAGTGTTCAGCTTGGTGAGGGCCTTGAGACCTATGGTCGCCTTTCGCGCAATTCGATGGCGCGCACTGTTCAGGCATTGCAGATCTGTCGCCACAAGATTGAGGTGCATGGTGCCAGACGGATGCGGCTTGTTGCCACCGAGGCCTGTCGCCGGGCCAGGAATGCGTGCGATTTCATTCGCTACGTGCGGCGCGAAACGGGGCTGCCGCTGGAGATCATCCCGGCCGAGGAAGAGGCACGGCTGGCGGTGATTGCCTGCGCCCCGCTGGTCAACCCGCAATCGGAGCAGGTGCTGGTAGTCGATATTGGCGGTGGTTCGACGGAACTGGTCTGGATCGACCTTGAAGATGTGCCGCCGGGCGCGCGCGCGCGCGCGATCATGCGGTTGGGGCAGGGCGGCGATCGGCCCGCAGGCGCTGAACCGGTGGCGCGCATGGTTGACTGGATCTCGGTTCCGCTGGGGGTCGCAACGCTCAGGGACCAGTTTGCCGATGTCGAGGACGATGCGGCGCACTTTGCGCTGATGAGCTGGTTCTTCGAAGAAAAACTGATGGATTTCGCGCCCTATGCGGCAGGCGCGCCGCAAGCCGGGTTCCAGATCATCGGCACTTCGGGAACGGCGACGACCGTGGCCGCCTGTCACCTGAACCTCAAACGGTATGATCGTAACCGCATTGACGGAATGGAGATGAATTCCGGCCAGATCGATGCCGTGATCCGGTCGCTGCTGCGGCTCGGGCCGCAGGGGCGGCGTGCTGATCCGCTCATTGGTCGGGATCGGCATGCGCTGATCATGTCGGGGGCGGCGATCCTGCAAGCCCTGATGCGGGTCTGGCCGACCGACCGGATGTCGGTGGCCGACCGGGGGGTGCGCGAGGGGCTGCTTTATGCGCAAATGGCTGCCGATGGCGTTCTTGAAGAGATGGAATGATGGCAAAGACACCGACTGGCAAGAACATCTCGGGTCGTGGTCAACGCGATCTGCGGGTGCGGGTGAAGACCGCCAAGGGACGCAAGCTCAGCTCGACCCGCTGGCTGGAGCGGCAGTTGAACGACCCCTATGTGCAGCGCGCCAGGACAGAGGGATATCGTGGGCGCGCAGCCTTCAAGATACTGGAACTGGATGAGAAATTCCACTTTCTCGTGCCCGGCGCGCGGGTTGTCGATCTGGGCTGTGCGCCCGGTGGCTGGTGCCAGGTCGCGGTCAGGCGGGTAAATGCGCGGGCCGAGAAAACGGGCAAGAAGGTGGGTACGGTGCTGGGTGTCGATCTGCAACAGGTCGAGCAGATCCCCGGAGCCGGGATCCATCAACTGGACTTCCTGTCAGAGGATGCAGATGCGAAAGTGAAAGGTTGGCTTGGCGGAAGGGCCGACGTTGTGATGTCCGATATGGCTGCGGCGAGTTCGGGCCATCGGAACACCGACCACCTGCGGATCATCTCGCTGTGCGAAGCCGCAGCCCTCTTTGCCTTCGACGTTCTCGAAGAGGGCGGCACCTTTGTTGCAAAGGTGCTTGCCGGTGGCGCCGAGGGCGGGTTGATGAAGGTGCTCAAGTTGAATTTTGAAAAGGTGGTGAATGTGAAGCCGCCCTCGTCCCGGGCCGACAGTTCGGAGAAATTCGTGGTTGCGCAAGGGTTCCGGGGCAAACGGCACGAGGAAGCATGAGGGATGACTGCCCGGATCAGCCAGCGATCCGGTCGAGAATGCGTGCCCAGGACCGGATCCCCTTGTGGAAGCTGCTGACATCGTATTTCTCGTTGGGCGAGTGGATTGCGTCGTCGTCATTGGCAAATCCCACGAGCATCGCATCCATCCCGAGGATCGACTTGAAGAAGTAGCCGATCGGAATCGAGCCGCCCATGCCGATGATCACGGCCTCATGCCCCCATTCGTCGCCGAGCGCCTGGCGCGCGGCCTCGAATTCGGGCCGGCTGGTGTCCATGACGCAGGCGGGTGCCCCATCCAGATCATCATCCCAGGTGATCGTGGTATCGGTGGGCAGGCGGTCTTCGACATGCCTGCGCACAACCTTGCGCACATGGGCCGGATCCATGTCCCCCACCAGACGGCAGGTGATCTTGCAATGCGCCTCGGCCGGGATCACGGTCTTTGACCCGGCCCCCTGGTAGCCACCCCAGAGCCCGTTGATTTCCAGGGTCGGACGCGCCCATTGCTGCTCAAGCGTGCAATAGCCTGCCTCACCATGCGCAACGCTCATCCCGGCATGTTCAAAATAGGCTGTCTCGTCGAAACCGCAGGTTTTCCACGCTTCGAGCCGTTCTGGCGGAACCTCGTGCACCCCCTCGTAAAAGCCCGCGACCGCAACACGGCCCTGATCGTCGTGAAAACTGGCGATGATTCTGGAAATCTCGCGCAGCGGATTGAGTGCGGGGCCGCCGTAATGGCCGGAATGCAGATCGACCTTCGGCCCGTGCAGGGTGAATTCGTCTTTCAACATTCCACGCAGGGAGCCGGCGATCGAGGGCACGCCCGGTGTGATCATCCCGGTATCGCAGATCAGCGCCAGATCGCAGGTCAGTTCCTCGCGGTTTGCCTCTAGGAAGGGCACCAGCGACGGCGAACCTGATTCTTCCTCGCCTTCCAGAAAGATTGTCAGATTGGCCGGCAGACGGCCCGTCACCGCCTTGCAGGCACGGCAAGCCTCGATGAAGGTCATCAACTGGCCCTTGTCGTCCGAACTGCCGCGGCCACGGATGACCTTGCCGTTCGGCGTGTCCTCGATGTGCGGATCGAACGGGCCGGACTGCCACTGGTCCAGCGGGTCCACCGGCTGCACATCGTAATGGCCGTAGAACAACAGCGAAGGGCCGTTGCCTTTCGATTTCGCAACCACCATGGGGTGGCCGGGCGTTGGACGCAGTTCGGCCTTGAACCCCAGCGAATTCAACTCCTTGACCAGCCATTGAGCCGCCTTGTGCGTCTCGGCCTTGCAGGCCGGGTCGGTCGAGATCGAGCGAATCCTGAGCAACTCGAACAACCGCTCCATCGCCGGGTCCAGGCCACTGTCAATTTCGGCGAGAATCTCGTTGAGTGCCATTCAGACCTCCTTGCTTCTGGCCCCACAGGCTAGGGCTGTGTGCGAGGCTGTCCAGAGCATGAGGGGACGGGGTGCGACAAATTGTGGCAAATGAATAGTTGCTTTTCATTGGTATTCACGCGTATCAGGTTTATTTTAGGCTCCGATGGAGAGATTTGACATTTGTCAATGTCGCGCTTCGCGTGATCCTCCAGTGCTGACCTCAGCGAACAGTAGAGCAAGGGACCAAAAGTATGGATTACGACCGCGCGCTCGATCAGGCGATTGGCAAGCTCCATGAGGAGGGCCGCTACCGCGTCTTCATCGATATCGCGCGCGAGAAGGGCAACTTCCCCCATGCCGTCTGGACCAGACCGGATGGCGAGCGCAAGGACATCACCATCTGGTGCAGCAATGATTACCTGGGCATGGGGCAACATCCCGTCGTCCTGGACGCGATGCACGCGGCGCTGGAGGCGACCGGTGCCGGCTCGGGGGGCACGCGCAACATCTCGGGAACCACGGTCTATCACCGGCGTCTTGAGGCCGAGATCGCGGATCTGCACGGCAAGGAAACGGCCCTTGTGTTCTCGTCGGCCTATATCGCCAATGATGCCACGCTGAGCACCCTGCCAAAGCTGTTCCCCGGTCTGATCATCTACTCGGACGCGTTGAACCACGCTTCGATGATCGAGGGGATCCGGCGCAACGGTGGAGCGAAGCGCATCTTCCGCCACAACGATCTCGATCATCTGCGCGCGTTGCTTGCGGCCGACGACCCGGCCACGCCGAAGCTGATCGCATTCGAGTCGGTTTATTCGATGGACGGCGATTTCGGTCCGATCTCCGGGATTTGCGATCTTGCCGAGGAATTCGGGGCGCTCACCTATCTCGACGAGGTGCATGCAGTCGGCATGTATGGTCCGCGTGGCGCGGGGATCGCCGAAAAACGTGGCGAGATGGGGCGGATCGACATCTTCAACGGCACGCTGGGCAAGGCTTTCGGTGTGTTCGGAGGATATATCGCCGCCTCGGCCAGGATGGTGGATGCGGTGCGCTCCTATGCGCCGGGCTTCATCTTCACCACCTCGCTGCCCCCGGTTGTCGCGGCCGGGGCCGCTGCCTCGATCGCGTTCCTCAAGACCGAGGGCGGGCAGGCGTTGCGCGACAAGCAGCAACTGCATGCGAACGTGCTGAAAATGCGTCTCAAGGGCATGGGGATGCCGATCATCGACCACGGTTCGCATATCGTGCCGGTGATCATCGGTGATCCGGTCCACACCAAGGCGCTGTCGGACATTCTGCTTGATGAGTTCGGGGTCTATGTGCAGCCGATCAACTTTCCGACGGTTCCGCATGGAACGGAGCGTTTGCGCTTCACGCCTTCGCCGGCGCATGATCCGGGCATGATCGACACGCTGGTGAAAGGTATGGGGTCTCTTTGGTCGCGTTGTGAGCTGAATCGCGCCGAAGCCTCCGCATAGGGCGATTTCTGCGGGTGCATGGTCCTCTGGCCTGTGATAGGTTGAATTCGATCGGGTCGGCTGTAAACTGCGATCGGGATCCAGCATATTCCAGCATATTTCTGGGGCAGGGACAGGCAGTATGATCGGGCGGAGGACAATTCCTTCGATGCAGGACGGCGAAAGGCTGAAGAGCTTTGACGATTTCGAACTGCGTCTGGGCGATGTCATGCGCGGAGAGCGGGCAACGCTCTCCAGGTCGCTGCTTGATGTCCAGCGCGAGTTGCGCATCAAGGCCGCCTATATTGCCGCCATCGAAAGCTGTGATGTGGAGGCGTTCGATACGCCGTCGTTCATCGCCGGTTACGTGCGTTCTTATGCGCGTTATCTGGGTCTGAATCCGGAATGGGCGTTCAATCGTTTCTGTCACGAGTCGGGCCATTGCCCGACCCATGGCATGGCGGCTGCGGCCTCCGGTCCCGGGCTTCGGCGTCACCCGCGCGAGCTGGCGGAGGCGTTGGAAAATCCCGACGCGACGTTCCTGCCCAGGAAAGAGCCATTCTGGACCCGGATCAATCCGCGCGCCATAGGGTCGCTGCTCGTGCTGGTGCTGATTGTCGGCGGGATCGGCTATGGTGGCTGGTCCGTCTTGCAAGAGGTGCAACGTGTGCAGCTGGTGCCGGGCGACCAGGCGCCGGGCGTCGTGGCCGAACTCGATCCGCTGGATGGTGTCGAGTTCGGGCCGGAAATGGCGCAGGGCGACGACCTGTCGCAAACCCGGACCCCCGAGGCGCTGGACCGTATCTATCGACCTGCCGCGCTGAAAACGCCGGTGCTGATTTACCGCGACGGGCCGATTGCCGCGATCGACCCGAACCGGACGGGCGCGCTTGTCGGCAATGCGGGCGGCGCGATCGCTCCGGACCTTACACTGAATCCTGCACCGGTTCTGCCGGCCTCTGTGACCAACTCGACCGCGCCTGCGGAAAACACGATCCGGGATGCGGTCGCCAGTGCCCTGGGGGTGGATGCCCCCAAGGTGGTGGTGATGGCAGTCCGCCCGTCCTGGGTGCGCATCAGGTCGGCCGATGGATCCACCATCTTTGAGAAAGTGATGGATGCGGGCGAAAGCTATGCGCTGCCGAAACTCGAACAGCCGCCCGTGATGCGCACGGGCGAATCCGGGGCGATCTATTTCGCGGTGAACGGCGTGGCCCATGGTCCGGTCGGCAAGCGTGGCGAAGTGACCAAGGGGATCAAGTTATCGCCCTCAGTGCTGGACGAGAAATATCCGGTGGCGAATCTGGCGCAGGACAAGGATCTGGCCAGGATGATCGCGATGGCCGATGCAGGCGACATGACCGGCGTGGCCTTTGCAGATCAGCAATGATCGACAGATCACGATGACCATATGCGCGTTGCGCGCGGGCGCGGTTTGACCTATCCGTGACCGCGTGATCCGCTTCAGGAGGGTGCGATGTCGCTCAATCCGGTTCGTCCCTGGCGCAACATCTATCGGCGCAAATCTCGCCAGATCATGGTTGGCAATGTGCCGGTGGGTGGAGATGCGCCGATTTTGGTGCAGACCATGACGAATACCGACAGCGCCGATGTGAAGGCCACACTGGAGCAGGTGATCCGTGCTGCCGATGCGGGGGCCGATATCGTGCGGGTCTCGACCCCCGATGTGGCCGCGACCAGGGCGCTCAGGGAAATCTGTCGCGAGAGCCCGGTGCCGATCGTCGCGGATATCCATTTCCATTACAAGCGCGCCATCGAGGCGGCGGATGCAGGCGCGGCCTGCCTGCGCATCAACCCCGGCAATATCGGCGATGAGAAGCGCGTGGCGGAGGTTGTCCACGCGGCCAGGGACCATGGCTGTGCGATCCGGATCGGGGTGAATGCGGGCAGCCTGGAGAAGCATCTGCTGGAGAAATACGGCGAGCCGTGCCCCGAGGCGATGGTCGAAAGCGCGATGAACCATATCCGCATTCTTGAGGATCACGATTTCCACGAATACAAAATCTCGGTCAAGGCAAGTGACGTGTTCCTCGCCGCTGCGGCCTATCAGGGTATTGCCGAGGCGACCGATGCGCCAATCCACCTGGGGATAACCGAGGCCGGTGGCCTGATGTCGGGCACGGTGAAATCCGCGATCGGGTTGGGGAATCTTCTGTGGATGGGGATCGGTGATACGCTGCGCGTGAGCCTGAGTGCCGATCCGGTCGAAGAGGTGAAAGTCGGCTTCGAGATCCTGAAATCTTTGGGGCTGCGCACCCGCGGCGTGCAGATCATCTCCTGCCCCTCCTGCGCGCGTCAGGGCTTTGACGTGATCAAGACGGTCGAGGCGCTGGAAAAGCGTCTGGAGCACATCAAGACTCCGATGAGTCTGTCGATCATCGGCTGTGTGGTGAATGGGCCTGGCGAGGCGCTGATGACCGATATCGGTTTTACCGGGGGCGGCGCGGGCTCCGGCATGGTCTATCTGGCGGGCAAGCGGGACCACAAGATGAGCAATGAGCAGATGATCAATCATATCGTGGAACTGGTCGAAAAGCGCGCAGCGGAGCTGGAATCGGCGGCTGAGGCGGCCGAGTGAATATTTTATAATATTTTGTTTTAAATTGATAATCCTTGGTGGTACGGGCTCGCGCCGACGGGCTTCGGCAACCAAATCTGCCATTGGCTCATTGGCTGTCTCAAAAGGTGAAGAGAGATGTGGCATGGTGATTGAGGGTGCCAACGCCTGTGGCCGCCACCTGATCAATGTCGGAGCGATGGCGGGCTGCAACTGATGGCCTTGGCTTGTGCCCATTCATGCTCGATCGGGTTCAAATCCGGCGCGTATGGGGGAAGGTATTCGAGCCTGTGCCCTGCCGTCTCAATAGCCGCTTTTGTGTCGGCCCGTTTGTGGAAAGCGGCGGTGTCGATGACGATGGCCGCTGCGTCGGGGTGCCTGGGGATCAGATCGGGCAGGGGCCAGGCATGGAACACATCGCTGTCGATGTTGCATGGGAACAGTGTTACCGTCAGCGGCACCTGCGTCCGCCTTTGAGGGCCGGAGGGCTGTTTTTGATATGTCACCCCCGATTTGTGCAAGGCCTGACAGAGGGCATTCGGGGCAACGCCAAACCACGCGGCACGCGCGTGCTGACAGGCGTCGGGATCGTGACGCACATCGCGCGCCAGAGCGGGGCCGATCACGGTCCAACCGGATGCGCGATCACCAGGACGCGGTGGCGGTGATCTGCGGTGCTCGGGAAAAGCCACAGAGTCGAGGGGCACAGAGTCGAGGGCCCTCTCTTCCGGCGCACCCGGACCGGTCTGGCCGAGATGACCGCAGCCGACAGGATCTGCGCGCAGTTCCGCGCGGGCCATGGCGGATCGGTGATCGATCTGCCAGCAGGCTCGCCCTCCTTAGCCAATGCCACGCGCAAGACAGTGGAACGGTATTTTGCCGCAAGAGCAGGCTGCACCGCAAGACCGGGCCGACCTGTTCCGTGTGATCTGGTAGCGCCTGCGACCCATGCGGCGCGGCCCCGCACAGGGCAGGGCTCGCTGTTCGACATGTATGTCAAGGCGGGGGCCAATGCGGTGAAGAAACTGCCACGCCCGCTTGCCGGGTTCGGGGAGCCGGTGACGGTGGATGGCGTGCCCGGCCCGATGACGGCGGCGGCGGGCGCTCGTGCCCTCAAGGGCCCGCTGTCGGCTGGCAGACACGCCCGGCCCCACATCGCCCGCCAGGCGTCGCGGGCCGTCTTCAGCATACCCGGGCTTCAGCGTGCTTGGCCCGATGATCCGGATCGAGCGTTTCGCCGCCCGCTGGAAAGGATCGGACGTCATGCGTTCACGCATCGTGGGGGTTCTTTGGCTGAGGTGAGGCATACCTGCGGGATCGACGGTCGCTCCACCGGCACAGTTTGTTGCGTCCCGTGGGGGAGTGTCAGAAACTCTGTGTATCTGTCACGGTTCATGCGGTTTGAGACACTCAAACCGGGCGTTCCCTGAACACTGGCTCGATGCCCTCGCCCTGCAAGATCCGCATACTCCTCACCGGCAACGACATTTCGTTCGCCACAGCCGCCTTGAGCCCGCGACAGCATCAAATCAAGACACTCGGCGCCCTCACGCCTTGCGAATACATCTGCAAAATCCGGACTTCAGAGCCAGAGCGATTCATCCTAAATCCGATCCACCAGAGGCAGGCACTGAACAGCTAGCGGGTCAGGAGAAACGGTTTCGACAACATTGAGCAACTCCGATAGCGGCACATCTTCCCGCTCGGTCTTTGTTGATTCGAGCTTTCTGCGCGCCGTGTCAAGGTACTTCTTGGAGACATCGATGCCAATGAAACGGCGGCCAAGTGCCAGAGCCGCCACGCCGCTGTTTCCTGCGCCAACAAACGGATCCAGCACAATATCATTCTCATCGGTAGAAAGCGCGAGACACCTTCCCGGCAATGCCACGGGAAACTGAGCACCGTGATCATCGCGTCCGCTGGATGTTGGCAGCGTCCAGACATCCGAAAGCTTATCCGTCTCCCATCCATTATTTCTGCCTCCGAGCGTGGCCGGAAGGCTTCGATAGATTTTCTTGTTGAATTTCGGAGTCCGCTTTTTGGACAAGTGTATTACATATTCAAGATTTCGGCTTACCCGTGAACTTTGTGGTTCAGGGAGAGTCGCGGTTTTTGCCCACGTAATGACGGACTTCACAAAAAAGCCCATGCGGGAGGCGCGCTCCGCAATCCGGCTTGGAATCAGGCATTGTTCCCCGTCTTTCAGGTATGCATGCCCAGCGCTATAGCGGCGACAATCATGCTCGCTCCATTTCCTTTTATCTTTGCCCTGCATGGCGCGCAGTGCTTCGACGGCATTGCCTCTGATCTGCGTTCGAGTATTGAAAGAATCCATTACATTCCACCACACAGACCCGTCGTCCTTGAGGATGCGATGGGCTTCATGCAGAAGTTCAATCGTGTGGCGGATAAAACCTTCCGGAGTCTGCTCATGTCCGTACGAACAGCGCTCACCATCTGCCCAACCGCTTGAAACGGCCGTGTCGTAAATCCTCAACCCCCAATACGGAGTTGAAGTGACCACGCACTGAATGGAAGAAGACGTTATAGAGCGTAGCTTTTCTATTGAGTCGCCCTCAATCAATATGAACTCGTTTGTCAGATCGAGTGTTTCTTCATCAGTCGTATTTCTGGACCTTTCAATCAAATAAGGAATTATCTTGCTGCGCGGAACGAATGTCTCGCTGAAGGCATCCTGGTCAATCAGCTCAATAACATCGGCAACACCGAGTGTTTTTTTCCGGCCTATGACCTTGTTGATGAACGTGCGCGAGAACCCTACCACGGGGACAACATTCTCGATTGGAAAATCAATCCCACTGTCTGCGAAGGCGGTGCGATCAAATGGACTTACAGGCGTGGTCGGCTTAATATCAGGAAGCGCCATTTTTTTGCTGTTTTCCGCAACATCCATTTTTTGCGCAACCGCTTCCACATCGAAGCTGTCATATTTCTTTACCATTAAGAACTCACCCTCTATAGTCACGGCATTTTGGAAAGCATACCATATGTGGTTTCACTATCAAGCCGATAGACCAGATATGGCATTCAGACCCGTCTGGCAAGCGCTTGCCGGGGCACGCCTGGTCCTCACAAGCGTCTTGCTTGCCGCCACTTGGGATCCCGCCTCCGTATCTATCTTTACTCGTTCCGTTCTGAAAGGGTGGTTTCGCAGTTATGGAACCTCCATTCCTCGAAAAAACGGCACCAGCAGGCTTGCCAGTGTCGCCAGGGACGAGGCCACCTGATGATCGGTTTTCGGTCTTTTTGGCCGCTCATGGATAGCCCGGCGTGGCATTGTTGCAGACCTTACGGTTGAGATGTCCCTGTCTCCACCGAGGTCATGGATCCGCAGACGATCCCGGCCTGGCCGAGGGTGTTGGATCGGGTCACGAGGGCGATGCGGAGGTGGATTTCGGCCGGCGGTCGGGGTCATGCGCCATGATGGGCCCGCCGAAGGTGCTGAGGCCGCGCTCCTCGTCGTGGCCTCATTTACCTGCGATGTTTCCGTGTGACCATGCCCAGCCCAGCCCCCACGACGGCACCCGGAGGCCCGGCCAAGACCAGCCCCGCAAGCCCGCCGGTCGCGGCGCGCTGTGTACTGGTCTTGCCGCAGGCACCAGACACCAGCCCGAGCGCCACAAGTAGAAGGATCGCTCTGCCCATCCGTCCCATCCCCGAAATCTCAATATCAACCGACATAAACCTATCGACCGACACAAGCATTGTCATCATGATACGGTTTGCCAGATCATTGCGTCAATCCGACAAGCTGCGAAAAACCTGGCCCCCGATGAAAAACCCGCAATGGGCCGTATGTTTGCAAAGACCGGGCAAGATCCGGTCATTTCGTGATGGCGGCGCCCACCGTTGCACCAGCGACAGCGCCGTCCGTCTCCGCCACACCAGCCAACCGGGCGAACCCGCTCGGGCACCACCGAGGAAGAGGCCCCGCTCGGCCTCCTGCGACAGATCGGGATTTCCTGGGTGATTGCTGGTGGCGTTGGGCACGCAGAAACAGGTGCGGTTCATCGCACGGTTGGCGGGCCGGTCTTTGGATACCGAGCATATCCTTGCCACGCGACCGTGGCCACCTTGCATCGGAGGGAATGCTTCGCCACTGTGAGCGCAACCTTTGACAGGCGCGGTGGTGCAGGAGGAAAACATGGCCCCGAAATTTGGCACAAGCGGTTTGCGCGGACGTGTTGTGGACCTGAACCCCGATCTGGTCGCCGAGTATGTGCGGGCCTTCGTGTCGGCCTGTGACATCGGTACGGGGCTGTTTGTCGGACAGGATCTGCGCCCTTCCTCGCCGGCTATCGCGGATGACGTGCTCAAGGTGGCGCGCGGGATGGGCGTCGATGTGGCCGAGTGCGGCGCGGTGCCGACGCCGGCGCTGGCCCTGGCGGCGCGGGAGGCGGGCGCGGGTGCGGTGATGATTACCGGCAGCCATATTCCCGCAGATCGCAACGGACTGAAATTCTATTCCACCAAGGGCGAGATCACCAAAGAGGACGAGGCGGCGATCACCGGCGCGCTGGGCACAAACCCGACGGGCACCAAGGGTGCGCGGATCGCGGCACCCGATTCGGGCGCGGCATTTGTCGCGCGCTACCTGACCGCCTGCGGAACGGACGGGCTGCACGGCCAAAGGATCGGTGTGTATCAGCATTCCGCCGTGGGGCGCGACATTCTGGTCGGGATCCTGTCGGGGATGGGCGCGGATGTGGTTGAGCTGGGCCGGTCCGACATCTTCATTCCGGTCGATACCGAAGCCGTCGATCCCGGCACCCGCGCGCAGATCGCCGGCTGGGTGACAGAGTATGGGCTGGATGCGCTGGTCTCGACCGACGGAGACAGCGACCGCCCTCTTCTGGCAGACGAGCGTGGCCAGATCGTGCCGGGCGATATCATGGGGCAGATCACCGCGCAGGCACTGGGTGCCGATGCCGTCATCACCCCGATCTCGTCGAACGGTGGCGTGGTTCAAAAGGCGTTCCCCAGGGTCGAGCGCACCAGGATCGGTTCCCCATATGTCATCGCCGGGATGGAGGCGGCGGGTGGCAAGGTCGTGGGCTATGAGGCCAATGGCGGTTTTCTGCTCGGATTTGCCGCGCAGGGACCGGCCGGAACGTTCTCTGCGTTGCCGACCCGCGACTGCGTTTTGCCGCTGGTGATGACGCTGCTCTCGGCGGGTGCGGGTCCGCTGTCTGCCCGCGTGGCGCAGGAGCCGCCCGTGGTAACGCTGGCGGATCGCCTGCAAGAGGTGCCGCAGGAGCGTTCGCAACCTTTCATCAAGGCGCTGATCGAGGATCGCGCGCGACGGCAGGCTTTCCTTGCGACACTGGGCGGCGAAGAGGCGGGGCTGGACCTGACCGACGGCGTGCGGATGCGTCTGAAAGACGGGCGTGTGGTTCATGTGCGCCCCTCGGGCAACGCACCCGAACTGCGTCTTTACGTCGAAGCCCCGGATCTGGCCGGGGCTCGGGCGCTGATGGCGACGGGGCTCGACACGTTGCGCCGCGCGATGAGCGAACCTGCCTGAGCGTATGTCTCGGCGCATGTCTCGGCGGACGTCGCTTTGGCGCGGCGATGTCCACGATAACCACAAAGACCGGCACAGGTCCCGGCTCGGGCCCCGGCTCGGGATTGTGGCCGACTCATGGCGGTTGAGCGGCCAGTTATTGACCCGTCTGAAAGCCAGCAGCGCCGAGACAATCAAAAACTTTAAAAAGATGGCGTTTTTGAAAGCCTTGACGGCGATGGTCGCCCGGTCCGCAGTATTGATCGGGGTCTTGCGCAACAGCGCTGGTGGGGGGCGGACATACATTGCATTGGGAAGACCACATTACCCTGCACTGTTTTTCGAATCCTTTCCGTTTTTCCAGCAGCGGAAATTCGCCAAAGGGTGTCATTGAACATTCATTTTCTTGCCACGCGGGTGTCGCCTGGGAGGGGCTATGTCTTGAGAAGACATTGATCGCCCGGGATGGGACAAACAATGAGGATAGTGTTCATGGACCGCCGTAAATTTCTGCTTTCCACAGCTTGGTCTGCAAGCCTGTTTGCAGTGCCTCGTTTGGCCTTCGCCGCTGATGGCATGATCAATGTCTATACGGGTTCGGATTCCAATATTTCCGATTTCTGGACCAACGAGATCCTGCCGCGGTTTGAAAAGGCGAACTCCGGATATCAGGCCCGCATCATCGACGCCGGTGATGGCTCCGGTCTGCGGGCCATTGCCGACCGTGCCATGGCTGCGAAAAACAACGGCACCGACCCGCAGGTCGAGATGTTCGAAGCCTACGATCCCTTCATCAACAAGGGTGCGATCGAAGATGGCCTTTGGGTCAACTTCAAGAAGGCCGGTCTGGAAAACTATTCCCACGTCAACCCGGCTGCAATCCAGTCCGATTACGGTCTGCCATACCGTGGCAGCCAGGTGCTTCTGGCTTATGACAAGAGCAGGCTGAAGCCGCAGGATGCGCCGAGATCCTGGGATGCGCTGGTCAGGTGGATCAAGGCCAACCCGGGTCAGTTCATCTACAATCGTCCGGACAAGGGTGGCTCGGGCGGCAACTTCGTGCGTCGCGCCATCCATCAGGCCAATGGCCTGGATCCGAACAGGTTCACCCTGCGGAACTACTCGGATGACTATGCCGGAAAGACTCTGGATCCGGCCTGGAAGATCCTCAACGACATCGCACCCTACCTCTATGAAAAGGGGCGTTACACCTCGGGCAACACCCAGTCTATCCAGTTGCTGTCTCAAGGTGTTGTAATCATGACTCCGGTGTGGTCGGATCAGGTTCTTCAGGCTATGTCGCAGGGCGTTCTTGATCCGGAGACCACCGGCTTGGTGCAACTCCGGGATCTGGCCCTTTGCGGTGGCTTCGCGCGCATCGTCATGCCGACGAATGCGAAGGCGTTGGACGGTGCCAAGGCTTTGGCCAGCTTTGTGCTGTCCAGCGAAATCCAGACGCTGATCATCACCAGGCTCGGCGGTTTCCCGGGCGTGAGCTGGGATTATCTCAATCCGGATATCAAGCAAAAATACAAGGATGTCATCCCGTCCTCCATTCCGTCATTCCCGGGCGGCAACTGGGGGAACGCGGTCAACGACGGATGGTATCGAAATGTTGCCCCGAACGTGAAACGCGGATGAAACGCGGATGATGTGATGATCGGTCAGCCTGTTCATGCTGGCCGGAAGTTCATGCCGAAACGGACGGAAAGCGGACTGCAAGGTCTGTTTCTTGTTGCCGTTCCGGTGTTGCTTCTGGGCTGGCTCATCATTTGGCCCATCTTCAGTGCCGTTCTGACAAGCGTTCTGGTCGATACGGGATCAGGCCCGCACCTTTCTCTTGAAAACTACCGTTTCTTCTTCTCGGATGCCTACAGCCTGCGCAATCTCTGGCTGACCATCTGGATAACGGGGCTCTGCGTGGTTGTGCTGCTTGCGATCTGCTTTCCCGTGGCGCTCTATCTGCGGTTCGGACACGGGCGTGTCGCGTCCTTCGTGCAGGGTCTGGCGCTCTTGCCCATGTTCATGCCTTCCGTGATCCTGGCTTATGCGCTCATTCGCACCATTGGTCCCAACGGAGCCGTTGACATCGTGCTGCATGCGATCGGACTGCCCAAGCTGCCGACGCCCTATCTGACGCCTGCCGGGCCGATCATCGGTCTGGTGTGGGACAACATTCCTCTCACGGTTCTGATGCTGACGGCCGGTCTTGGCGCTGTCAGTGACAATTCCGTCGAGGCGGCACGCGATGCGGGGGCCGGGCGTCTTGTCGTTTTGCGCTCCATCGTCATGCCGCACATGACCAACGCTGTGCTGGTGGTGCTGAGCTTTAGCGTGCTCAGCATCTTCTCATCCTTTACGCTGCCCTACATCCTTGGCCCGGCCTCGCCGGAGATGATGGGGCCGTTCATGCAGCGTACCTTCTCGGATGTCGGCAATCCACAGCAGGCGATCACGCAGGCCGTGGTGACCTTTGCCATTTGTGCCGTCTTCGGCGCATTCTATGTCCGGTCGATCGCGCGCAACCGGGAGGCCCGCCGATGAGTATCGCAACCCATCACATCGCGGGCGAACGTCTCGACACGCCGAAACCCGACTGGCCGGGCCTGAGCCTTGCAGTCATCCTCGGTATCGTCATCATCATTCCGCTGCTGGTGGTCGCCATCTGGGCCTTTGCCGAAGTCTGGCGCTATCCTTCGGTTCTTCCACAGCGCGTCGGCCTGCGGTTCTGGCACGCCACCTTCAACCGGGCGGATGTCTGGTCGGCGCTGACCCTGTCCGTCCGTCTGGCCTGCACGGTCACGGGCGTGTCGGCCCTGATCTGCCTGCCTGCGGCCCATGCCTTTGCGCGGATGACCTTTCCGGGGCGCAACCTGTTCTTCCTGTCGTTTCTGGCCAGCCATGCCTTTCCGAAGTTCGGCCTGCTTGTCGCCATTGCGGGCATCTTTCTGCATCTGGGCCTGATTTCCACCTTCTGGGGCGTGGTGCTGATCCAGCTGGTCGGCACGCTGATGCTGATGATCTGGGTTCCGGTGGCGGCATTCCAGAACGTCGATCAGCGGATGGAGGAAGCTGCTCGCGACGCCGGGGCAGGCTCCTTGCGCGTGTTCTGGTCGATCAGCCTGCCGCAGGCCGCGCCCACCATCCTTGCGGCCCTGCTGCTGTCCTTTGTCGGAACCTTCTATGAAACGGAAGGAGCGTGGCTGATCGGCGCACCGGAAATCAGGACGATGCCGGTTCTCATGATCACCTACATCAACAACCAGCTTGTCGTTCAGTATGGCGCGGTGCTCTCTGTTCTGCTGTGGGTGCCCTCGTTTGTCGCGATGATGTTTACGCGCCGGGTGATTGGCTCTGCCTCCTTCGCGCGCGGATTTGGTGTCTGACCGGAAAGGCTCAAGACTATGGCGCGACTTTCTTTGTTAAATCTTTCCAAGATCTTCGATCAGAGTTCGGCCGTATGTGACATCAATCTCGATGTCGGGGATGGCGAACTGGTCTGCCTTCTGGGACCGTCCGGTTCCGGTAAGTCGACCATTTTGCGCATGGTCGGCGGCTTCGAGACACCCACAAGCGGCGTCATTGCCATCGACGGCGAGGACGTGACCCGCGTTCCGCCGGAAAAACGCCCGACAGGCATGGTGTTCCAGAGCCACGCGCTATGGTCCCACATGAGCGTGGCACAGAACGTGGCCTTTGGTCTCAAGCTGCGCAAACTGCCCCGCCGCGTGATCCGCGAGAGGGTCGGGAATGTGCTGGAGATGGTCGGTCTGTCCGATCATGGCCAGCGCCGCGTCTGGCAGCTCTCCGGTGGCCAGCAACAGCGCGTGGCGATTGCCCGCTCTCTTGTGCTGGAACCGAAGATCCTGCTTCTCGACGAGCCCTTTGCCAGCCTCGATCAGCATCTGCGCGAAAGGCTGCGCGAGGAGGTGCGCGACATTCAGCGCCGTGTCGGTATCACCACACTGTTCGTCACGCACGGGCAGGATGAAGCATTGGCAATGGCGGATCGGATCGTCGTTCTGCGCAATGGAGCGATCGAGCAGGTGGACACGCCAAACCGCATCTACCGCAATCCGGAGACCCGGTTCGTGGCCGGCTTCATCGGCTACATGAATTTCATCGAGACGGAGATCCGCGACAGCGAGGCTCGGCATCCGGACTTTCCGCTGCGGGTGCGTCTGCCCGATGGCAAGGTTACGCTGGCCATCCGTCCGGAGGCCCTGCGGCTCGTTCCATCCGCCGAGGCCCTGTCCGCCGTGCATCTGGCAACGGATTTCGGCACGCATGTGCTGGTCACGGTCGATCTGGCCGACGGCACGCAGGTCCGGGCCATGTGCCCGCCGGATGTCCGGTTCGACACGGGCCAGCGCGTTTCGTTCGAGGTCGACAAGTTTGCCGTCTTCCGCGATGGCACGCAGGTGAAACACGCCGGAGACCCCGTGCATGTCGCGGCCTGATCTGCCCAGGTTTGCAACAATGCCCGTTGGGTGCGTCATTGGGTTATACAGACGTGCGCGCAGGTCAGAAATCTATCGTCACCTCGGGCAGGTTGATCTCCTTGAGGAGATCCCGCAACTCCTGCCGTGCCGCCACATTCGAGAGATTCAGGTTCTCGATCCCCAGATCCTTCAGATCCAGCAATGTGAGACCGCGCGGAAACAGCTCCCGGAAGATGACCCGTTCCGAGAATCCGGGTGCAACGCGAAAGCCGATGCGTCTGGACAATTGCTCCAGCGCGGCACCCACCTTGCGCTTGTTGTGCATCTGCTGGGTACCCACGCGGTTGCGCAGCACGATCCAGTCAATCGGTTTCAGCCCGGCCTTGGCGCGCAACTGCCGGGCCGACCAGACCATCTCGGAATAGATCGAGGGACCCAGAACCCTGGAACTTACAGGGTCGATCCGTGCCAGCAGGTCGAAGTCGATAAAGCTGTCATTGAGCGGCGTGACCAGTGTATCGGCCAGAGAATGTGCGACCTGGCTCAGCCGGGTATGCGAGCCGGGACAATCGATGAGGATGAAATCGCAGGTCGGTTCGATTTCGGCCACCGCCACCGACAAGCGATGGTCGTAGGGGTTCTGTCCCGGCGCCAGCGTGGCGGGATCGACCTCGGGCAATTCACGGTAATCGGGTGTCGGCAGATCCAGCCCCTCACGGGTGCAAAAGGCCCGCCGGTTCTCGACATATCGGCCGAAACTGCGCTGCCGCAGGTCCAGATCGAGCGCACCAACCTTCCAGCCCATCCGGGTCAATGCTGTCGCCACATGCATCGATGTGGTCGATTTGCCCGAGCCACCCTTTTCATTGCCCATCACGACGATATGCGCCACGTCCCTATCCTTACAGTTCTTGTATCCTGTTTGTTGCGCACCACCATAGATAGTCGAGCAAGGCGGCGGAAGGTGGCGCAAGCATGCAAGGGGGATGTGAAGCGCGAAACACTGTGTTTTGGCAACAGGGTGGGCTGTCCGGCCAGTCGATACCGGACCGTTCGCGCGATGTCGGTTCTTACGCCCGGGGCGGGTCCACACCGAAAGACATGAACATGCCCCGCCATTTGCGCGGCAAACCCAGGGAGCCGTTCAGATTTGCGCTTCGCTTTGAACGGCGCGGATCAGGCTTAATTGCCAGACCAGGTGAGTTGCAACATTGATCATGCCACGCTCTGCGGGATACGCGCGACAGGGGCACTGATGGGGGCACTGATGGGGGCACCGATGCGAGCACCTGTGCTGGTGTCGAACAGATGCAGCGCGCGCGGGCGCGTGCTCAGGCGCATCCGGTCAGTCATCGGAGCCTCGGGAGGATGGACAAAGGACAGGTGCTGACCGTCCGCAAACGCATGAACGATCCGGCTCGCTCCCAGTTCTTCGACATAATCGACGGTGACGGGAAGGCCGTGATCTCCCGCCTGCAACTCCTCGGCCCGGATACCCAGTGTGACCGGGCCATCGGGAGCCTCCACCGGCCCCATGGCATGGCCTTCCAGGATGACCTGGCCGGATTCCACCCGCGCATCGACGAGGTTCATCGCGGGTGCGCCTATGAAGCTTGCGACAAAGGTGGTGGCGGGTGTGTGATAGACCTCCAGCGGCGTTCCGACCTGCTCGATCCGACCCCCGTTCAGCACCACCAGCCGGTCGGCCAGCGTCATCGCCTCAAGCTGATCGTGGGTGACATAGAGCGCGGTGGTTTTCAGTCGCCGCTGCAGTTTGCTGATCTCGCCGCGCATCGACACGCGCAGTTTCGCATCAAGGTTCGAAAGCGGCTCGTCAAAGAGGAATGCGGCGGGCTGGCGAACGATGGCGCGGCCCATCGCGACGCGCTGACGCTGCCCGCCCGACAGCGCACGCGGCTTGCGGTCGAGATAGCGTTCAAGTTCGAGCATCCGGGCAGCTTCCGCCACGCGGGTCTTGATCTCGGCAGCCGGCGTCTTGCGGTTCTTCAGCCCGAAGGCCATGTTGTCACGCACGCTCATGTGCGGGTAGAGCGCGTAGTTCTGGAACACCATCGCGATGTCGCGCTCGGAGGGCTCGACCCGGTTGACCACGCGCGCGCCGATCAGGATTTCGCCATCGCTGATCTCTTCAAGCCCCGCGACCATGCGCAGCAAGGTGGACTTGCCACAGCCCGACGGGCCGACAAAGACGATGAACTCGCCATCGGCTATGTCCAGATTGATCCCGGAAACGGCGGTCAGGCCGCCCGCATAGGTCTTGCCCACGGATTTGAGATGAATGTCGGCCATGTCACTTGTCGCTTTCGGTCAGGCCCTTGATGAACATGCGCTGGAACACGACGACCACTAGAACGGGGGGAACCATCGCCAGCACCGCAAGGGCAAAGGCTTCGTTGTAATCGGGGATCTGGCTGCCGACCCAGACTTGCAGGATCGACTTGATACCGCGCATCAGGGTGTAGAAGCGTTCATCCGTGGTC
>CBDIBW010000031.1:0-52509 GCA_965277135.1 Thioclava sp.
CCGGGCCAGGCGGCGCATCGCGCTTTTGGTGGCCTTGGCAGATCTGGGCGGTGTCTGGCCACTGGCGCAGGTTACGGGGGCGCTGACCGCGCTGGCCGACCGGGCTGCCGACCTTGCGATTTCCCAGCTGGTGGCCGAGGAGATCCAGCGTGGCAAATTGCCCGGCACCACACCGGAAGATGCCGCGACCGGGGCGGGAATGGTCGCGCTGGCGATGGGAAAGATGGGGGCGGGGGAGTTGAATTACTCCTCCGATATAGATCTGATCTGCCTGTTCGACGAAACGCGATTCGCGCCACAGCAGCGCCAGGAGGCGCGGACGACCTTCATCCGGGTGGCGCGCAAGATGGCGGCAATGCTTGGGGAGCGGACTGCGGAAGGCTATGTGTTTCGCACCGATCTGCGATTGCGCCCCGATGCGGGCGTGACGCCGGTCTGTATCTCGATGGCGTCGGCGGAACTCTATTACGAGGCTGAGGGGCGCACCTGGGAGCGGGCCGCCTATATCAAGGCGCGGCCCTGTGCCGGCGACATCGCGGCGGGAGAGCGGTTTCTGGCCACGCTGCGCCCTTTCGTGTGGCGCAAGCATCTGGATTTTGCCGCGATCCAGGATGCGCATGACATGCGGTTGCGGATTCGTGAGCACAAGGGGCTGCACGGCCCGATCGGGATTCCCGGCCACAACATCAAGCTGGGTCAGGGCGGAATCCGCGAGATCGAGTTCTTTGCCCAGACCCGGCAACTGATCGCGGGGGGGCGCGACCCGGATCTGCGCGATCGCACCACCGTTGGCGGCTTGCGGGCGTTGTCCGGCAAGGGGTGGCTGCCCGCCGGGGTGGCCGAAGAACTGATCACGCATTACCGCGAGCATCGCGAGATCGAGCATCGGATCCAGATGGTTCTTGATCAGCAGACGCACCGCCTGCCGGACACACCCGAGGGGCTGGCGCGGATCGCGGCGATGATGGGCGAGGGCGATATGGCAGCCTGGGAGGCGCGGTTGCGGTGCCGGCTGGAACGGGTCGAGGCGCTGACCAGCGATTTCTTTGCCCCCGGCACAGCGACAGAGCGACCCGCCATCTCGCAACAGGCCCGCAAGCTGGTCGATGGCTGGGCAAGCTGTCCGGCGTTGCGATCGGAGCGGGCGCGGTCGATCTTCAAGCGGCTGGAACCGGAATTGCTGCGCCGGATGGGACGGGCGGCAAATATGGACGAAGCGCTGGTGCAGTTCGACGGATTCTTGCGCGGGCTGCCGGCCGGGGTGCAGATATTTTCGCTGTTCGAGGCAAATCCCACACTCATTGATCTGATTGTTGACATCTGCGCAACCGCGCCTGCGCTGGCCGGCTATCTGTCACGGAATCCTTCGGTGATGGATGCGGTTCTGGACGGCGTTTTCTTCGAACCCTGGCCCGGCAAGGTGGCATTGGGGGCTGCGCTGTCCGACCAGATGGCGCTGGCCGGAGATTACGAAAAGGCTCTCGACGCGGCGCGCGGCTGGGCCAGGGAATGGAAATTCCGCGTCGGGGTGCATCATCTGCGCGGGTTGGTCGATGCCGCAGAGGCAGCGCAACAATATGCCGATATTGCGGGAGCGGTCCTCATTGCGCTCTGGCCGGTGGTCGAGAACGAATTTGCCCGCCGCCATGGGCCGCCACCGGGGCGTGGGGCGGTGATTCTGGGTATGGGCAGTCTCGGGGCGGAGCGGCTGAATGCCCAGTCCGACCTTGATCTTGTCGTGATCTATGATGCGGCGGGTCAGGATTGTTCGCACGGCAACAGGCCCCTGGCTGCAAGGGCCTATTACGCCAGGCTCACGCAGGCGCTGATTACCGCGCTTTCCGCACCGATGGCGGAGGGGACGCTTTACGAGGCGGATATGCGGCTGCGCCCCTCGGGGCGGCAAGGGCCGGTGGCAACCTCGTTGCAGAGTTTTGCGAATTACCAGATGGAAGAGGCATGGACCTGGGAACATCTGGCGCTGACGCGGGCCCGGCCGGTGGCCGGAAATGCGGTGCTCGGGGCCGAGGTGGAAGCGATCCGGATGAAGGTGCTGGCGCGGAAGGGGCGTGCGGCGCAGGTGTGCTCCGGCCTTGCCGATATGCGCGCCCGGATCTTTGCGGCCAAATCGTCGCAAAACCCTTGGGAAGCCAGGATCGGCCCGGGACGGTTGCAGGATATCGAGTTGCTGGTGCAGTATTTCGCCCTGTACGAGGCCGCGCCCGCGCGCCGGGTCGAGGCGCAGTTGCGGGCAGGTCCGCGCAGCGGCCTGATCGACAAGGATGAGGCGGCGCGTCTGGCAGCGGCCGATCGTTTTCTGTGGCGGCTTCAGGCGGGCACGCGCCTGTTGACAGGAGAGGCGCTTGACATGGAGGCGATCGGTGAGGGAGGGCGTGCCTTCATGCTGCGCGAAACCGATCAGCCGGATCTGGATGGGCTGGCGGCCCGGCTGGAGCAGGTATGCGCCGACGTCCTGGCGGTGGTGGAGAAGGTTCTCGGGGGCCGGACGGAGGACAAACATTGACCCTTGGCGCAGCCGATCCGGAAGGCTCGATCAGTCTTTGGTCCGCAGGCGGCTTGCGCGGCTTTGGCGATGCCGCACCCCTGGGAAGGGGAAGCCATGAGAACCGCCCGCCACAACGCGACGGGGTGGCGGGGTGGATGAAAATCACCGCTCCGTTGAGCAGGATCAGCGCGGCAATGCCGACGCCTCTGATGCCAGTGTCTCGATCCCGGCCCAATCGGCGGATTGCACCATTGCATCGGGCGCCACCCAGGAACCGCCCGCACAGGAAACGTTCGGCAGGCTCAGGTAACCCCTAGCATTCTTCATGCTGACGCCACCGGTCGGGCAGAAGGACACTTGCGGGATCGGCGCGCCGATCGCCTTGATCGCGCGCGCCCCTCCCGAGGCTTCGGCGGGGAAGAACTTCAGGACATCAAAGCCCATCTCGTAAAGCTTCATCACCTCGGATGCGGTTGCAGCGCCCGGCAAGAGCGGCAGCCCTTCATCCTCGCAAGCCTTGACCAGTGTCTCGGTCGCACCGGGCGAGACCCCGAATTGCGCACCGGCCGCTCTGGCCGCTTTCACATCGGCCGCTCCGAGCAGGGTGCCTGCCCCCACCACACCGCCTTCGATATCGGCCATGGCGCGAATCGCCTCAAGTGCGCAAGGGGTGCGCAGCGTGACCTCCAGCGCAGGCAGGCCGCCTGCGACCAGCGCCCTGGCCAGCGGTGCGGCATGGGCCACATCCTTGACCACGATCACCGGCACGATCGGGGCCAGCGCGCAGACCTTGCGGGTGGCGGCGGATTGTTCGGAAGGCGTCATCGGAGTTCTCCTGTGTTTTGCCGCCCCACCGGGCGGAGGCGCGAATTCAGAGCACCACCGCGGCCCCGGAGGTGGACGGGCCGACATGGGCGCGAAAGGCACCGAACAGCTCGCGCCCGAGGCCATGCCGGTTGGCCGAGAGGTCGGGCTGCACCGGGCTGCGGGCGTCGAACCCGTCGGTAAGGCAGGCCAGTTCGCCCGACATCGCGTCGAGGCGCACGATATCGCCATCTTGCAGTTTGGCAAGCGGTCCGCCATCGGCGGCTTCGGGCGAGACATGGATCGCGGCCGGAACCTTGCCGCTGGCGCCCGACATCCGCCCATCGGTGACCAGCGCCACCTTGAGGCCGCGATCTTGCAGCACCGAAAGCGTCGGGGTGAGCGAGTGCAGCTCCGGCATCCCGTTCGCCCTGGGACCCTGGAAACGGACGACGACAACCATGTCGGAGGTGAATTCCTCGCGCTTGAAGGCTTCCTTGACCTCTGCCTGATCCTGGAAGACGCGCACCGGTGCCTCGACGAAGCGACGTTCCTCGGCAACGGCGGAGACCTTGATCACGCCGCGCCCCAGATTGCCGTTGAGTTGCCTGAGCCCGCCGGTTGGCTGAAAAGCGTCGTTGCAGGGGCGCAGGATCTTGTCGTTGAGGCTCTCTTCCGGGCCATCGACCCAGACCAGACCCTCTTCGGTGACCTTGGGCTCTTGCGTGTAATGCGCCATGCCATCGCCTGCGACACTCATCGCGTCCTCGTGCATCAGTCCCGATTTCAGCAGGTGGCGGATCATGAATTGCAAGCCCCCCGCCGCGTGGAAATGGTTCACATCGGCCAGGCCGTTCGGGTAGACCTTTGCCATCAACGGCACGGCGGAACTGATCTCGTCGAAATCCTCCAGATCGAGAATGATCCCGGCGGCGCGCGCCATCGCGGGCAGGTGCAGGATGTGGTTCGTGGATCCGCCTGTTGCCATCAGCCCCACGAGGCCATTGACGAAGGCCCGCTCATCGAGCACCTCGCCTGCGGGGCGGTATGCGTTTCCAAGGGCGGTGATTTCGGCAGCACGCCTGGCACCCGCGATTGTCAGAGCCTCGCGCAAGGGGGTATTCGGGTTGACGAAACTGGAGCCGGGCAGGTGCAGCCCCATGAATTCCATCAGCATCTGGTTGGTGTTTGCCGTGCCGTAGAAGGTGCAGGTGCCCGGCCCGTGATAGGAGGCCATCTCGGCCGCCATCAGTTTGTCGCGTCCCACTTCGCCGGTGGCGAATCGCTGGCGCACCCTGGCTTTCTCGTCATTGGGCAGGCCCGTCGTCATCGGTCCGGCGGGGATGAAGACCGCCGGAATATGGCCGAAGGTCGCGGCGGCCATGACAAGGCCGGGCACGATCTTGTCGCACACGCCCATGTAAAGCGCCGCATCGTAGGTGTTGTGGCTCAGCGCGACGGCCGTCGCCATCGCGATCACGTCGCGCGAAAACAGCGACAGTTCCATCCCTGGCTGGCCCTGGGTTACGCCGTCGCACATCGCGGGCACGCCGCCTGCGACCTGCGCGGTCGCGCCGATCTCGCGCAGCGCCGATTTTATGAGTTGTGGAAAGGTCTCGTAGGGCTGGTGGGCCGAGAGCATGTCATTATAGGCGGTCACGATCCCGATATTTGGCGCGCGCCCGCTGGCCAGTGCCGCCTGATCCTGTCCCATCGCGGCATAGGCATGGGCCTGGTTGCCGCAGCTCAGATGGGCGCGGGCCGGGCCGTTTTCGGCAGCTTCGTGAATGCGGGCAAGATAATCGTTGCGCGCCCCTTCCGAACGGGTTCTGATCCTGTCGGTCACGCGGGCAATGGTCGAATCGAGCGCCATGGCGGCCCCTTTCCTTGCTGGCTGACAATATGGCGGCCTCAGGGACCGGGTTGTGGATATTCATATGATGTTAGCGCTAACAAATCAAGCTGAAACATGAGCCTGGACATGGTGCATCCAATATAGGGGGCAAGGGCCACCATTCCGAAACGGAATGGCGGCACAGTCACGCTTTCGGGCAGGCAACCTTTGGGACAGGCAGCACCGCAAAATTTGAAACAGGAGCGACAACCGAAAACGCAGGGCAATGAGGGGCGAATGCCGAAGATCAGAACAGCACAGGCAGCCAGAGCACTGCCACGAAACTGATACAGAGCATTACACCCCCGATCGCGTCGGTCAGGAGTGTGTGCTGGTTGCGATCCAGAAACGCTTTGATTTCTTGAGCCATTTTGGTCTCCTTCATGGTTGTTTCTGATTTGTTCTCACATCAGGTCCGCAAAGTAAAGAACTTTTTGGGAACATTTTCGACCATCCGGTATGTTTGTTCGCTCAGCCGACCTTCAGCAACCGGATCGCCCGGTCCTGGTTGAGCAACCACAGCAGGCTGCGCGCAGCCTGTCCCCGCGACCCGCTAAGGCCCGGATCATCAAGCAACAGCTTGCGCGCATCGCGTTGCGCCACCGCCATCAGCCCGGCCTGACGTTCCAGATCCGCAATGCGAAAGCGCGGCAACCCCGATTGCGCGGTGCCGATCACGTCTCCCGCACCGCGCATTGCCAGATCCTCCTCGGCGATGCGAAACCCGTCCTCGCTTTCGCGCAGGATCGACAGCCGCCGCTCGGCCGTTTCCCCAAGCGGCGGCTGATAGATCATCAGACAGGTGGATTCGGTCGCACCGCGCCCGACCCGCCCACGCAACTGATGCAGCTGGGCCAGACCGAAACTCTCGGCGCGTTCGATCACCATGATCGACGCATCGGGCACGTTCACACCCACCTCGATCACCGTCGTCGCCACCAGAACACGACGACGGCCGGCAACAAAATCCGCCATCGCCGCGTCTTTTTCGGCGGGCGGCATCTGCCCATGCACCAGACCGACCACATCCTCGCCCAGGCTCGCCCGGAGCGCCCGGAACCGATCCTCGGCCGAAGCCAGATCGACATGCGCGCTGTCCTCGACCAGCGGACAGACCCAGTAAGCCTGCCGCCCCTCGGTCACGGCGCGTTTGAGGTGGCCGACCACCTCTTCCATCCGGCTATTGGCAACCAGCGCTGTCCTGACCGGCTTGCGACCGGGCGGTTTTTCATCAAGCAGGCTGACATCCATATCGCCATATTGCGCAAGCGCGAGCGAGCGCGGGATCGGCGTTGCCGTCATCACCAGCGTATCTACCGCCTCGCCCTTGGTGCCCAGTTCCATCCGCTGCGCAACCCCGAACCGGTGCTGCTCATCAATCACCGCCAGGCGAAGATCGCGAAACACCACGTCTTTCTGGAACACCGCATGGGTTCCCACAAGAATCCCGATCTGCCCGGACGCCAGATCTGCCAGCCTGGCCGTCCGGTCTGCCCCCTTGTCGCGCCCGGTCAGGATCTCCAGCCGCACGCCCGCCGCTGCCGCGAGCGGCCCGAGCCCCTCCAGATGCTGCCGCGCGAGAATCTCGGTCGGGGCCATCATCACCGCCTGCCCCCCCGCCTCGACGGCGATCAGCATCGCCAGGAACGCAACCAGCGTCTTGCCAGCGCCGACATCGCCCTGGAGCAATCGGTTCATCCGCACCCCAGACCCCATATCGACGGCGATCTCGGCAATGGAACGGGTTTGCGCCCCGGTTGGAACATAAGGCAACGATGTCAAAATCTTGTCGGACAAGGTTGATGTTCCCTTCGTGGCCCGTCCCTTGCGGCGGCGGGCCTGGCGGCGGGCCAGAGCCAGCGTCATCTGATGCGCGAAGAGCTCGTCATAAGCGAGCCGCGCGCGCGCGGGTGCCGCGCTTTGCACATCGGACAGACCTTGCGGCGCATGGGCCGTTTGCACCGCCGTTTTCCAGTCGGGCCAGCCCTCGCGCGCCTTCAGGTCCGGGTCGATCCAGTCGGGCAGGTCCGGGGCCATCGCCACAGCCGATGCCGCCGCCTTGCCCATCACCCGCTGCGTCAGCCCGGCACCGAGCGGATAGACCGGCTCGAACCGGGCCAGATCGTCAATCTTCTCGCACGGCAGGATATGATCGGGATGAACCATCTGCGCCACCCCGTCATAGATTTCGAGCTTGCCCGACACGATCCGGCGCGCCCCTTGCGGCAATTGCCGCTGAACCCAATCACCGCGTGCATGAAAGAAGATCAATGTCAGGTCCGACTGCGAATCATGGCACAAAACGCGATCCGGCTGACCGCGCCGGCGCGCGGGCAGGTGGCTGCCGACCGTGACCTCGACCGACACCACCGTGCCGGAACTGACGCCTTGCACCGTTTCGACCGGATGACGGTCGATCACCGCGTGTGGCAAGGTAAAGAGCATGTCCCGCGGGTGCCTGATCCCCATTGCAGCAAGCGATCTGGCCGTCCTGGTGCCAACCCCGGTCAGGGTCTCGATCTGCGCGAAAAGCGGAAACAACTCTGGTGGCCGCCCCGTCATCTGCCCCGTCATCTGCCCGCCAGCGCAATCCACGCATCCTCATCGATAACCTTGATGTTCAATTCCGCTGCCTTCCTGGCCTTGGATCCGGCCCCGGGACCTGCCACGACAAGATCGGTCCTGGCGCTGACCGAACCCGACACCCGCGCCCCAAGCGCCTCGGCCCTGGCCTTCGCCTCGGCCCGCGTCATCTGTTCCAGCGTTCCGGTGAACACGACCGTCAAACCGGACATTTCGCTGTCGGTGTCCGGCTGTTCGGCCTCTTCGACCTCCAGCAAGGCCGACAGACGGTCGATAGAGGCGCGTTCGTCCTTCTGATGGAAGGTCGCGACGAGCGAAGATGCAACGGTCGTGCCGATCCCGTCGATACCGACCAGTTCATCCCATGCCGCGCGCGCGCCCTCGGGCAGCGGCGGATCAGCCGACCAGATCCGTTCCTGCGTGGCACGGATCGCCGCGCGGCGATCCTCTTCTTTTGCGGCGATCCGTTCGGCCCGCACCGCTTCTTCGATCTGCCGGTAGCGTTGCTCGGCCGGGCCTGCCATGTCGATGGCCCGGATCAGCGCCTCCCATGTGCCGTAATGGCGTGCAAGATCTGTGGCCGCGACCTCACCGACATGTCGGATACCAAGAGCAAAGATCAGGCGCTGCAACGGGATACGGCGCTTTTGGGTGATTGCATCGAACAGGTTCCGGGCCGATTTCTCACCCCAGCCGTCGCGGTTTTTGAGCTGCTTGAGCCCCTCGCCATGGCGCGCTTCCAGCAGGAAAATGTCCGCCGGCTCACCAATCCATTCGTCCTGGTGGAGAGCCTCGACCTGCTTCGCCCCCAGCCCCTCGATGTCGAATGCGGCCCGCGAGACAAAATGCCTGAGCTTCTCGACGGCCTGCGCCGGGCAGACCAGCCCGCCGGTGCACCGCCGGACGGCATCGCCCTCCTCGCGGATCGCGTCTGCTCCGCAACAGGGGCATTTTTCTGGAAATTCATAAGGTTGCGTATCATTGGGCCGTCGCGACACATCCACATCCGCAACTTTTGGAATCACATCGCCCGCGCGATAGACCTGCACCCAGTCGCCCACCCGGATATCCTTGCCACCGCGGATTCGTTCACCCTTGCTGTCGCGCCCGGCGATATAATCCTCGTTATGCAAGGTCGCGTTGGAGACGACGACCCCTCCGACCGTAACCGGTGTCAGCCGGGCAACCGGGCTCAGGGCGCCGGTGCGACCAACCTGAATCTCGATCGCCTCAAGCCACGTCCAGGCCAGATCGGCGGGAAATTTATGCGCGATCGCCCAGCGTGGCGTGGTCGAACGGAACCCGAGCCGACGCTGCAACGCCAGATCGTTCACCTTGTAGACCACACCGTCGATATCGTAGCCCAATGTCGCGCGTTGGGATTCGATCTGGCGGTAATGGTCGATCATCCGGGATGGGCCATCGCAAAGCCGCGTCAACGGATTTGTCTCAAACCCCAGTGCGGCCAGCCGCGAAATCGCCTCGATCTGGGTGTCGGCCAGCGGTTCTGACAGCTCGCCCCAGGCATAGGCAAGGAACCTGAGCGGGCGTTGCGCGGTGATTTTCGGATCGAGCTGGCGCAGCGATCCCGCCGCCGCATTGCGCGGATTGGCAAAACGCTTGTCGCCCGCCTCTTCGGCACGGCTATTGAGCACCTCGAAATCCGGATGCGTCATATAGACCTCACCGCGCACTTCAAGCAGATCGGGGGCACCAACCAGTTCCGCAGGAATGTCGGCGATGGTGCGCGCGTTCTGCGTGACGTTCTCGCCCACCGCCCCGTCGCCACGGGTCGCGGCATGGATCAGTTTGCCGTTCTCGTAGCGGATCGAGAGCGACAGCCCGTCAATCTTGGGTTCGGCCGTATAAGAAATTGGCGCCTCGGCCCGAAGCCCCAGAAAGCTGCGAATCCCGGCGTCGAACTCGTTCACATCCTCCGGGTCGAACGCGTTGGCAAGGCTCATCATGCGGCTCGCATGGGTGATCTTGCCAAAACCCTCGGCCAGTGCGGCCCCCACCTGCCCGGTCGGACTGTCGGCCTGCCTGAGGTTGGGAAAACGCGCCTGGATCGCCGCCAGGCGGCGCTTGAGCGCGTCATAATCGGCATCCGGGATCTCGGGCGCATCATGGGTATGATAGGCGGTATTGGCCGCCTTAACCCGCGCGATCAGGCCGGTCAGTTCCGCCCGCGCTTCAGCTTCGGTCAATCGCGCGACATCCCGGTTCATCTGTACTGTGCCCTTGCAAAGCCCCCTCGGTCTGCCTTTGGTTTAGGGCCGGTCCGGGAGGGCGTAAAGGGCCGCGACGCAGATCACGGGATCGGGGGCGTGCCCATCGGGGCTCAGGCCCCCATGGCGATGCGGTTTTGCAACTCGCCCGGGTCGGGATCGCGCAACACATAGCCACGTCCCCAGACAGTTTCGATATGGTTGTCGCCACCCGTGGCATCGGCCAGTTTCTTGCGCAGCTTGCAGATGAAGACGTCAATGATCTTCAACTCGGGTTCGTCCATGCCACCATAGAGATGGTTGAGGAACATCTCCTTGGTCAGGGTTGTCCCCTTGCGCAGGCTCAACAATTCGAGCATCTGGTATTCCTTGCCCGTCAGATGCACGGATTTGTCGGCAACTTCGACCGTCTTGGTATCGAGGTTGACCGAGATCTTTCCGGTCCGGATCACCGACTGCGCGTGACCCTTGGAACGACGGATGATCGCGTGAATGCGCGCGATCAGTTCCTCCCGATGAAAGGGCTTGGTCATGTAATCATCAGCCCCGAAACCGAAGCCCCGGATCTTGTTCTCGGTATCGTCGGCACCGGTCAGAATGAGGATTGGCGTCTCGATCCGGGCCAGACGCAACTGACGCAGAACCTCATGCCCGTTCATGTCGGGCAGGTTCAGATCCAGAAGAATCAGGTCGTAGTCATAGAGCTTGGCAAGATCAATGCCCTCTTCACCAAGGTCGGTGCAATAGACGTTGAGATTCGCATGTGTCAGCATCAGTTCGATGCTCCGCGAGGTGGTTGGGTCATCTTCTACCAACAAAATCCGCATGCCCGGTTCTCCGCGTTAATCCTTCGATCACAACTTACAGTTGCATCAAATGGTTAATACCGTGTTACCTTCGCAGGCTTTCCCGTTTTTGCAACCTAAAGTTGTCTCCGTTTTTGAATGGCCGTCACTTTGAGCCCTGCCGCCCCATACTTCTTGACCCCGGAAATCCATAAATCCAGTTCTTCGTCCGAGAGATCATAGCGTTCGAGAGCCTCGTTCCGACCGATCAACCCATGCGCGACAGCATGAACGACAAGGGCCTTGCGGGAGGCAACCCAGCGTCGTGTTTCAACCGGTGGCAGATCGGACCGTGTCAGAATCGTTCCATCGGGCAGGGTCACTGCCCGTGGTCCGTCAACTTTCTTGAGATACATGGTTTCACCCCTTCAACTTGACCATCAAGGGACAAGATGCCGGGTTGCGCTTAACAGCGGATGAAACGCGCCCTTGTCGATAGTTTGCATTTTCCTATATTTCGCGAGGTCTGTGAAGAAAGAGCCGACCCCATGCCCAAGGATCCCATGCCCAAGGATGTGCCGCTCAACTCGCTCGGCTTTGCCAAGCCGCCTTCGGAAACCCGTGTCATCGTCGCCATGTCGGGTGGCGTGGACAGTTCTGTCGTCGCCGCCCAACTGTCCGAAGAGGGCTATGATGTGGTGGGCGTGACACTGCAACTTTACGATCACGGCGCGGCGCTGGCCAGGAAGGGTGCCTGCTGTGCCGGGCGCGACATCCACGATGCGCGGCGCGTCGCCGAGGCGATGGGCTTTCCGCATTATGTGCTCGATTACGAAAACGCCTTCCGCGAGGCAGTGATCGACGAATTTGCCGATGCCTATCTGGGTGGGGCCACGCCCGTGCCCTGCATCCGCTGCAACGAGCGGGTGAAGTTCCGGGATCTGCTGGAAACGGCCAAGGATCTGGATGCCGATTGCATGGCGACCGGACATTACATCCGGCGCAAGATGGGCGCGTCAGGCCCCGAACTGCATTCCGCAACCGATCCGAACCGCGATCAGAGCTATTTCCTGTTCTCGACCACGCCCGAACAACTGAGCTATTTGCGCTTCCCGCTGGGGCACCTGGCGACCAAGGCCGAAACCCGCAAACTGGCGGCGAGATACGGGCTCCCGGTGGCCGACAAGCCCGACAGCCAGGATATCTGTTTTGTCCCCAACGGCAATTATGCTTCCGTCATCGAGAAGTTGCGTCCCGGTGCGGCCGATCCGGGCGACATCGTGGACATGGACGGCAACGTTCTGGGCCAGCATCGCGGTGTGATCCATTACACGATCGGGCAGCGGCGGGGCCTTGGGATCGGCGGGCTGGAAGATCCGCTTTATGTGGTCAGGCTCGTCCCCGAGACGCGCCATGTCGTGGTGGGTCCGCAAAAAGAGCTCTCGACCCGTGTGATCCCGGTGCGCGAGATCAACTGGCTGGGCGATGAACCCTTCACCGCGCGCACCCAATGGCACCTCTCGGTCAAGGTCCGATCCACCCGCCCGCCGCGAGAGGCGATCATTCGCCCCGTCTCGGAGACCGAGGCAAAGGTCGAACTGGTCGTGCCGGAAGACGGCGTCAGTCCCGGACAGGCCTGTGTCTTCTATTCGAATGACGACAGCCGGATCTACGGCGGCGGCTGGATCTGCAAGACGTGACGCCTCTGGACACCATTGCGGTGTGACCATACGGGTAAAGGGACGCGTGGCCCGCTTGCAGGTGTCGCCCTTTATCGTCCATGCGTGACGCTTGGCACCCCATCGCGTATTCACCAAGGGTAACTGCCCCCCCCCCCGTGCGGGCGATCATATCCGCAGTCCGGCGCGCGGCATGATTTCGCGCGGGCAGGATCCTGAATGGTCCGCCAAAGCGCGGCCTACCCCATCCGTTCCGACGCATAGGCCCCGGGGGACGCGGGAAAGACCACCGTCTTGTTCCCGTTCAGGAAGGTGCGGCGATGGGCGTGGGCATGGATCGCGCGCGCCAGGACCTGCGCCTCGACATCGCGGCCCAAACTCACGTAATCGTCGGGAGATTGCGCATGGGTGATGCGTACCGTGTCCTGCTCGATGATCGGACCCTCGTCGAGATCGGCGGTCACGTAATGCGAGGTCGCCCCGATCAGCTTCACCCCGCGCTCATAGGCCTGCTTGTAGGGGTTCGCGCCCTTGAAAGAGGGCAGGAACGAGTGGTGGATGTTGATGATCCGCCCCGACATCTTCCGACACATCCCGTCGCTGAGGATCTGCATGTAGCGCGCCAGCACGATCAGTTCGGCACCGGTCTCCTCGACCACCTGCATGATCTGCGCCTCCGCCTGCGGCTTGTTTTCCCTGGTCACCTTGATGTGGTGGAACGGGATATCATGGTTCACCACCAGTTTCTGGTAATCCATGTGGTTCGAGATCACCGCCACGATCTCGACCGGCAGCGCCCCGATTCGCACCCGGTAGAGCAGATCGTTGAGGCAATGGCCAAAGCGCGAGACCATGATCACCACCTTCATCTTGCTCGCCTCGTCATGGAAGGCGAATGTCATGCCGAAACTCCCGGCGATCGCATCGAAGGTTTCGGTCAGCGCCGCACGCTCGATCCCCTCTTGCGAGGTGAAGCTGATGCGCATGAAGAAATTGCCCGTCTCCATGTCGTCGAATTGCGAACTGTCGGTAATGTTGCAGCCATTCTGCGCGAGGAAGGTCGAGATCGCCGCGACAATCCCGCGCGTCGTCGGACAGGTCACGGTGAGGCAGTATTTGTGGGTCATGGATCATCTCGTTGAAAGGTCTGTGCGGATCGGTGGCGCATTGGTCTTTTCAGGGCAGAGGGTGGCCCCCTGCCCTTACGCCGTCAGCCCCTCGGGCTCGGGCAGGCCATTGGCCCGGCGGCAGGCGGTGAGCGTATTGGCCAGCAGGCAGGCAATCGTCATCGGGCCAACCCCGCCCGGCACCGGAGTGATCGCGCCCGCCACCTGCGCGGCCGAGGCGAACGCCACATCTCCCACCAGTCGCGTCTTGCCTTCGCCCTTTTCGGGGGCCGGGATCCGGTTGATACCCACATCGATCACCGTAGCACCCGGTTTCACCCAATCGCCCTGGATCATCTCGGGGCGGCCCACCGCGGCCACCAGGATGTCCGCCCCGCGACAGACCGCAGCCAGATCCGCGGTGCGCGAATGCGCGATCGTCACCGTGCAGCTGTCGCCCAGCAAAAGCTGCGCCATCGGTTTGCCCACGATATTGGAACGCCCGACCACCACCGCGTTCAGCCCCGACAGACTGCCATGGTGGGCGCGCAGCAGCATCAGGCAGCCCAGCGGCGTGCAGGGCACCATCGCTTTCTGACCGGTGCCCAGACGCCCGACATTGAGGCTGTGGAACCCGTCCACATCCTTGGCCGGATCGATCGCGTTGATCACCGCCCCGGCGTCGATATGGGCGGGCAGCGGCAGTTGCACCAGAATCCCGTGCACCGCCGGGTCGGCATTGAGCTTTTCGATCAGCGCCAGCAGATCGGCCTCGGGCGTTGCGGCATCAAGCTTGTGCTCGTAGCTGTTCATCCCCACCGCGCGCGTCTGCTTGCCCTTGTTGCGCACATAGACCTGGCTTGCGGGATCCTCGCCCACCAGCACCACCGCCAGACCCGGCGTGATCCCCCGATCCGCCTTCAGGTCCGCAACATGTTCCGCAATCTGCGCCCGGATACCGGTCGCAAAAACATTCCCGTCAAGCACAATCCCGGCCATTGCCCCTACCCTTCTGCCAATCTTCCTGCCGCCTGCGCCAGCCCGTGCCAGAGCGATTCAGCGGCCGATCGCATCCCCCAGATCGCCAGATGCGCCGCGGCGCGGCGAATCACGAAGATGCTGCCATGGTCGAATGCGGTGCGGGTTGCCGAACCAGGCCCGAACGCCGCCACATCGATATTCACAAGTTTCGCCATCAGCGCCTCAATCGGGCCTGCGCCCTGCTGCGAGGCGATCTCGAAACAGACCCAGCCGTCGGTCTGCTCGGTGACCGAGCAATCCGGGGCCGACAGCTTCAGATCGCGCGCGAAATCTTCTTCGGCGCGGCCCTCGGCCTCGATCATCCACTGATTCGGAGCAGACCAGAAGGCCCCGGCGTGATCATTGCCACGCCAACAGCCCGGATCGGGCAGGCGAAGCCCCATCGGCTCCGGCTGCCCTGCGCCGTGGCGCAGGGCCAGCGAGGCCAATGCCATACCGGCATTTTCATGCACCTCCAACGCGCCGAAACCGGCAATGCGGGGCGCGGCGGCGCCAAGCGCTGTCAGCGGGGTCAAGTCAGTCACGCAAACGCCCTCCTTCCGGATCGACAAAATGAGCGGGAACGACACGCAGGCGCGCGGAACTCCCCTCAAGCGGGTTGGCCGCGACGATCACCTCATCCAGGCGTTGATCACCATTTTCCAGAAAGCCGAGACCGATCGAACGGCCGACATGCGGCGAATGACAGGCCGAGGTGATCCAGCCCTGATCCGAACGGGTGTTCTGCGCATCCCCTTCGGCAAAGAGATGCGCACCGGCGATGACGGTCGCGTCCGCATCCACCGGCATCAGACCGACAAGGCGGCGTTTTTCGCCAACCAGCCCTTCGCGACGGCTCATCACCGCACCGATACTGTCCTTCCTGACCGAGACCATCCGGCCCAGACCCAGCATCTGCGCCGTGGTCTGGCCGTTGATCTCGCTGCCCGCCGCATGGCCCTTTTCGATCCGCAACACGCCAAGCGCCTCGGTCCCGTAGGGGGTGACATCCAGATCGGCGCCTTTTTCCATCAGCCGCTCGATCAGGGCATGACCGTAGCGCGCCGGCACCGCGATCTCATAGGCCAGCTCGCCCGAAAAGGAGATCCGGAACAGTCGCGCCCGCAACCCGTTGCAGACGGTCAGTTCCGCACAGGCCATGAAGGGGAAGGCCGCGTTCGAAAGGTCGAACCCGTCCACGATCCGGCTCAGCAATGCGCGCGATTTCGGCCCTGCCACGGCGATCTGCGCCCAGGCGTCGGTTGTCGAGATCAGTTGCACATCCAGTTCGGGCCAGAGGCACTGGCGGGCAAATTCCATCCGGCGATAGACGAGGCCCGCATTGGCGGTCGTGGTGGTGACGACATAATGATCCTCGGCCATGCGTGCGCAGGTGCCGTCGTCATAGATATGCCCGTCCTCGCGCAGCATGATGCCATAGCGCACCATGCCAACCTTGAGTGTGCCCATCTGGTTGGCATAGACCCGGTTGAGGAACCCGGTCGCATCGGCGCCCTGTACATCGACCTTGCCCAGCGTGGTCACATCGCACACTCCCACGCCCGAGCGCACGGCCAGAACCTCGCGATCCACACTTTCGCGCCAATGGGTTTCGCCCTTGCGGGGAAAGAATTGCGCCCGCATCCACGGGCCAACCTCGACAAAGGTCGCGCCCTGTGCCTCGGCCCAATGGTGGGTCGGGGTCAGGCGGCGCGGACGGAAATGCCTGCCGGTATCGCCATTGCCCAGCACCGCAAGCGAGACACCCGTGCAGGGCGGGCGGAAGATCGTCGTGCCGGTCTGCGGGATCGACTTGCCGGTCAGTTCGGCCATCACGGCGAAGGCGCTGACATTCGCCGTTCTGCCCTGATCGGTCGCCATGCCAAGCGTCGTCCAGCGTTTCAGATGCTCGACCGGGCGCATGTTTTCCTGATGCGCGAGAACAATATCCTTGACGGTCACGTCGTTCTGGAAATCGACCCAGGCGCGGCCCTTGCCCGGCACATGCCAGCAGGCGGCCTGACGGCAGGGCGCATCCTCGGCATCTGGCAGATCGACCGGGCTTGCCGCAATGCCAAGCTGATCCAGCGCCTTGATCGCCGCGCGCGCACCATCGGCAAGCGCGCCAGCCGTGTTGCCACGACCGGCACAGGCCCCGGCGGGGATCAGGCCCTTCGGCCCATCTTCGCCTGGCACGAATGCCAGACTCTCTTCGTTCCAGACCGGACGCCCGCGATGATGCGAGGCCAGATGCACGTTCGGGTTCCAGCCGCCCGAAACACCAAGCGCGCTGCATTCAAGCCACTCGCCCCGCCCGTTCCGCGTCACCTCGATCGAACGCAGGCCAAGCCGCCCGCGCGCGCCGGTGACGGTCGCACCGTTGAACAGGTGGTAATGGCCCAGACGCGGCGCATCCTCGCGCGGGTCGATCACGCCGAGGATCCGCGCGCCCCTCGCCATCAGATCAAGAGCCGTGCGGTGGCCATCGTCGTTATTGGTGAAGATCGCAATGCGCTGATCGCCCCTGGTGCCGGGGCTTGCGGCCCAGCGGTTGGCATAGGCACGCATGGCACCGGCCAGCATGATACCGGGGCGGTCATTGTCGGCGAAGGGGATGTGCCGCTCGGTCGCGCCAGCGGCCAGCACCGTGCGTTTTGCGGTGATCCGCCACAGCGTCTGACGCACTTTGCCACCAGGGTCGAGCAGGTGATCGGACACGCGTTCGACCGCGCCGAAAATACCATGATCATAAGCGCCGAACACGGTGGTGCGGGTCATGATCCGCAGGTTCGGCAAGCTGGCCAGTTCGGCCTGCGCCGCAGCCACCCAATCGACCGCGGGGGTGCCGTTCAGGGAATGGCTTTCGGCCAGGAGGCGCCCGCCCAGACGAAAATCCTCATCCGCCAGGATCACCCTGGCACCGCTACGGGCCGCCGTCAGTGCTGCCGCCAGTCCGGCCGCCCCGCCACCAATGACCAGCAGATCGCAATGCAGAAAGCCTTTGTCATAGCCGTCCGGGTCGGGCAACATTGACAGGCGTCCAAGCCCTGCCGTGCGCCGGATCGCGGGCTCATAGAGCTTTTCCCAGAATGCCCTGGGCCACATGAAGGTCTTGTAATAGAACCCGGCGGTGAAGAGCGGCGCGAACAGGTCGTTGACGGCCAGCGCGTCGAAGCCAAGCGGGCCTAGGCGGTTCTGGGATCTGGCGACAAGCCCGTCATAAAGCTCGGCCACCGTCGCCCGCGTGTTGGGTTCGCGCCGTGCGCCTTCGCGCAGCGCGACCAGCGCATTGGGCTCTTCGGAGCCTGCGGAGAACGGCCCGCGCGGGCGGTGATACTTGAAGCTGCGCCCCATCAGTTGCACGCCATTGGCCAGCAGCGCCGAGGCCAGCGTATCGCCCTCGAACCCTTGAAAGGATTTTCCGTCGAAACGGAAATGCAGGATCTTCCTGCGGTCGATCAGACCACCGGTGAACCGCGTCATGGCTGGCCCGTCCGCGCAGCCATCGCCACATCCGAGGCCAGTTCGGCCGCAAGGATTTCGTGGGTCAGGGTGTTGCGTGTCACGACCAGCCAGGACCGGTCGCCCTGTTCGTGAAACCACAACTCGCGGTGAATGCCCGCCGGGTTGTCGCGCAGAAAGACGTAATCGCAAAAGGCAGCCTCGGCGCCCTCACCCTCGGGCGAGGGGCGGTTGAGCAGCGAAACGTCACCGAGACAGGTGAATTCCTGTGCGTCGCGAAGGCCAAGAAGGGGGTGCGGGATCAGCATGTCGCGCCTCAGTGCAGGTTCGGTTGGGCGCCGACGCCCTTTTCGTCAATCACATAGCCGCGCGCGAAGCGATCAAGCCGCATCGCCGTGGCCGTTTCATGCGGGCTGTCGGTGGCCAGCAGATGCGCGAAACTGAAGCCCGCAGCAGGCGTCGCCTTGAACCCGCCATAGCACCAGCCCGCATTCAGATAAAGGCCGTCGATATGGGTCTTGTCGATGATCGCAGACCCGTCCATCGACATGTCCATGATGCCGCCCCAGCTGCGCAGCAGACGCGCGCGCCCGATCATCGGCATCAGCGCCATGCCGCCCTCGAACACATCCTCGACCACCGGCAGGTTGCCGCGTTGGGCGTAGGAGTTGTAACCGTCGAGATCGCCGCCAAAGACAAGGCCGCCCTTGTCGGACTGGCTGACATAGAAATGGCCTGCACCGAAGGTGATGACGCCCGCAATGGCGGGCTTGAGCCCCTCCGACACGAAGGCTTGCAACACGTGGCTCTCGATCGGCAGGCGCATCCCGGCCATCTGCATCACGCGCCCCGATGATCCCGCCACAGAGACGCCGATTTTCCGCGCCCCGATGAAGCCGCGCGAGGTCTCGACGCCCAGCACCTTGCCATTCTCGATACGAAACCCCGTGACCTCGCAATTCTGGATCAGGTCCACCCCATGCAGGTCGGCCGCCCGGGCATAGCCCCAGGCCACACCGTCGTGGCGCGCGGTTCCCGCACGGGCCTGCACAAGACCGCCCTTGATCGGGAACCGCGCATTGTCGAAATTCAGGAATGGCACCATCGCGCGCACCTCGTCGCGGTCAAGCAGCCGCGCATCGGCCCCGGCCAGCAACATCGCGTTGCCGCGGCGACGATAGGCATCGCGCTGCGCGTCGGTATGGATCAGATTGATGATGCCACGCTGGCTGACCATGGCGTTGAAATTGAGCGCCTGCTCCAGCCCTTCCCACAGCTTCATCGAGAACTCGTAGAAGGGCTCGTTGCCCGGCAGCAGGTAGTTCGAACGGATGATCGCCGTGTTGCGCCCGATATTGCCCGAGCCGAGCCAGCCCTTTTCCAGCACGGCAATGCGCGACTGCCCGAATTCGCTGGCCAGATAATAGGCGGTCGCCAGCCCGTGACCGCCACCGCCCACAATGATATGATCATAATCGGATTTCGGATCGGGATTGCGCCAGAGCGGTTTCCACCCCTTGTGGCCGGTCAGTGCTTCTTTCACCATCCTGAATCCGGAAAATCTCATACGCAAAGCTCCTTGTCCCGGCGAGCATGTTAGCCGCAAAAAGACACGGGTTCCACCATATTCAAGACGTTTCATTTTACATTTGGGACTGAAACCGTATTCATGGAGCAATGGAAACCCATATCGCGGACCCGCTTGACCAGGAACAGATCGCGGCGCTTGCCGGGTTGTCCTCACGCCAGTTGCAACGGCAATTCCGCCAGGGCCTCGGGGCGTCTGTGATGGCGGAATATCGCCGCATCCGGTTGGAAAAAGGCAAGGATCTGATCGAGACGACGCGCCTTCCCTTGTCCGAAATCGCGCAACTGACCGGCTTCTCGTCGCAGGCACATTTTTCCGACATGTTCCGACGGATGTTTGACCTCGCCCCGTCAGCCCTGCGCAGGAGAACCCGGAGTGATCCGGAGCCGAAGCGTTGACGCAGGAAACACCGTCATGGGCGCGCAGCGCGTCAGGCATGTTCAGCGGCAATCGCAAAGCGCCTTCGGTCTTGCAAATCTGTCCGGATCGGTCCCGTCAACGCCGCCGGGCGAAGAAATTCCTGAGCAGGGCTTCGGCCTCGCACGCGGCAATTCCATCATAGATTTCGGGAACGTGGTGACATTGGGGATGCGCAAAGACACGCGGCCCCTGCGCAACCCCCCCCGATTTCGGATCCGCCGCACCATAATAGAGCCGCGCGATCCGGACCTGGCTGATTGCCGAGGCGCACATCGGGCACGGTTCAAGCGTGACATGGAGATCATGCTTTGGCAGGCGCTCCGATCCCGCAGCCGCGCAAGCCGCACGTATGGCGAGAATTTCGGCATGGGCGGTCGGGTCGTTCATCTCGCGGGTGCGATTGCCCGCTGCGGCCACAACGCGCCCGCCGGGATCCACGATCACCGCGCCGACGGGCACCTCGCCACGATTTGCTGCGGCGCGCGCCTCTGCCAGCGCCTGCTGCATGAAGGACCGAAACTCCATGGCTCTTCATCGCCTGAACGGCCCGCGCGATCAAGACGCTATGCAAACGCCTCGAAAGGGTGTAGAGGCCGGGCCTTTGAGCACCCGAGTGACTCCGGTGCCCCCTCCCCTGGAAGGACAAGCCATGACTGACACCCCCGCAAGGCCCGGAACCGGTGAACGCGTCGCCAAGGTGATCGCGCGCTCCGGGATAGCTTCGCGCCGCGACGCCGAAAAGATGATCCTGGCCGGCAAGGTCGCGGTGAACGGCAAGCAGATCACCACCCCGGCCCTTGACGTGACGTCGGGCGACAAGGTTACCATCGACGGCAAACCGATTGACGCGCCGCAGCAAACGCGGCTGTGGCTTTATTACAAACCGCTTGGGCTGATCACGACCGAGAAGGACGAACAGGGCCGCCGCACAATCTTCGACGAAATGCCCGAGGGCATGCCGCGCGTCCTCAATATCGGTCGCCTCGATCTCAATTCCGAGGGGCTGTTGCTGCTGACCAATGATGGCGGGCTCAAGCGACGACTGGAACATCCCGCGACCGGCTGGCTGCGCAAGTATCGGGTGCGGGTGAACGGCCGTCCGAACGAGGCGACCTTCGATCCGCTGCGCCGCGGGATCACCATCGACGGCGACGATTTCCAGCCGATGGAAATCTCGCTGGATCGTCAGCAGGGCGCGAATGCCTGGCTGACCGTCGGTATCCGCGAAGGCAAAAACCGCGAGATTCGCCGCGCCATGTCCGGGATCGGGTTGCAGGTGAACCGCCTGATCCGCATCGGCTACGGCCCATTCCGCCTGCTCGACATGAAACCGGGCGATGTGACCGAAGTGAAACGCAAGATGCTGCGCGATCAGTTGGGCGGGCTGCTTGATGGTTCCACCGCACCGGGCGAGGCACCGGGCGAGGCACCCGCCGGTGCACGTGATCGTGCCGATCGTGGTCGCGATGGCAAAAGCCAGAACCGAAGCCAGAACCGATTCGACCACGACGGTGGCAACCGGGATCGAGGCCCGCGCCCGGGTGGACGCAAGTCGCATCGCGATGAGGCCGGCAAGGGCGGTTTTGACAAGCGTGGCCCGCGTCCCGAGGGCGGAAAACCCCGCTTCGAGCGCAACGGCGCGCACAAGCCACGCTTCGGTGGCAAACCGGGCAGTCCAGGCGGTCGTGACGGCGGCAAGCCGGGCTTTGAACGCAACAGTGAATACAAGCCACGGCAAAGGTCAGGCTTGGGAAAACCGCGCGGAGAAGGCGGGGATGACAGCCGCAAGGCCCCTTTCAAGTCGGCTGGCTTCAAATCCCACCGGGGCGGCAAGAGTGACAATGGCGGCAAGCCGCGCGCGGCGGGACACAAGCCGCACCGCAATGGCGCGCCCGGGGGCCGCGCTCCGCATCCGGGTCGCAGACCCCGCGACTGAACACGGCACGGCATCGGAGCAGATCCGCCCCCAACGATGCGGTCCACACTGGTGGTGTCCCGCAAATTGACCGCTTCGCCTCTGGCACAATTCCGCCTGTGCGCCTATATAATTGTCTGTCAGGGCGGAAGGATCCGCGTCCTTGTGGGGGAGGTCGATGTCTCATGTTGATGTCTCATAACGTGCGGCAGCGCATCGCCTTCTGGCTGATGATCGTGCTGGCCGGTAGCGCATAAGGGTATCAGGTGGCGTGGTGTCACGGCGGGACATGCAGTCTTCAAGGCCCCGCGCCCGAAATGCCGGTTCTGCACGATCTGCCGCAAGCCGATCCCGAAAAGGAACTGATCGAGATGGAAGGTGAGTTGCGCGACAGGTTCGCGGCGTCAAAATCCTCCAAACGTGCCGCCTGAGATGCGGGGACCGGATTCGGCCATTCGGTTCCTGGGCATGCTGGCAATCGGTGCGCTTTTGTGCGGCTGCATACCCGATTTCCATGGCGATATGACCAATGCGCCCCGTGAAGCCCCGCGCCCGGACCCAGCCCCCATCCCCGTGACTCCGCGCCCGGAACAGGCCACTCCGCGCAGTTCCATCTCCAGGGCAATGGTTGACTATTACGCAAGGATCGCCGCCGACCTCGAAGGTCGAGGTCAGATGCGCACCGATGTCGCGCCGCGCGATGCGCCCTTCGATGCCCGCCGTCTGACCGACGATTTCATTCATATCGCGCTCTATGACGAATACACGCACGGTCCACGCGGCTTCGAGGCACGACAGACCCGCTCACGCCTGCGCCGATGGGAAGAGCCGGTCAGGATGGAGATGGAATTCGGCCCCTCCATCCCGGTGACGGATCGTGCCCGCGACCGGACCGATGTCAACGCCTATGCGGGAAAACTCGCGCAGGCAACCGGTCACCCGGTGCGCGTGGTCACGCGCGGCGGCAACTTCCATATCCTGTTCCTCAACGAGGACGAACGCCGCAATATCACACCGAAATTGCGGAAAATGATCCCCGGCATTGATAGCGGCAGCATCAAGGCGATCACCGATCTGCCACTCTCGACCTATTGTGTGGTCTTTGCGTTCTCGAAAGACAACAGCCCGATCTATTCCCGGGCCGTGGCAATGATCCGGGGGGAACACCCTGACAGCCTGCGCCGGTCCTGCATCCATGAGGAACTGGCCCAGGGGCTCGGCCTTGCCAACGACTATTTTCACGCGCGCCCCTCGATCTTCAATGATGACGAGGAATTCGCGCTACTGACACATCATGACGAGATGCTTCTGCACATGCTCTACGATCCGCGCCTGCACCCCGGCATGACCGAAACCCAGGCGCGCCCGATCGTGGAGCGGATCGCCAGGGAGATGGTGGCTGGAGAACGTCGGACAAGTGCGAGATGAGCATTGCGGACAGACCGCAAGATGGCGCGCGGCCATCGCCCGTTCGGCTGTCGCGCTGGTGAATTTCGTGACGTCGCACGTCAAGACCCCGGCGTGAAAAATTTCGCGCGACAGCCGTCCGGACAACTTGACAATGCCAGCACCTTGCGCGAAACACCCGGCCACGGCGAGGGGCTGTAGCTCAGATGGGAGAGCGCATCGTTCGCAATGATGAGGTCAGGGGTTCGATCCCCCTCAGCTCCACCAGGCCGTGCGTCCCGAACATCTTCCCGAACATCTTCCAGGACATGATGCAATGACCCGAGCGCGATGCGCGGCTTCGCGAATCTTTCCCGTCCCCGGCTTCCGGGTATTCAATGTGCGGCATTGTCACGCAGGCGGGCAGAGACCGCAATGGGCACCTGCGCACAAGAACCGGGCACCGTCGAATCGCCAACGTGCGGACGCTGGCACTTTTGCGAGCGTGGGACTGCCGGTGCACGGCATGCTTTCACTTTCCGCATTAGAGACGATTTTTATCCTTACAAAACAAAATTTTAAATCAAAAAGCTGAAAGATGCCATTCAATCTGTGGGTAATCTATCCCCAGATTTCGTGATCTTCTCCCGGTTTATCCATCATAAATTGCTTTACAGATCGCCATCTACCAAAACAATATGTAGTATAAGAGAAAAAGCTGCACACCGCTTTTGGTATGGCCGACAAACCCCGGCGAGCCTGCACCACAGGGCGCCAAACTGGCAGGAGGACACGGGCATGGCACTGAACGAAGACTACCTGAACACCGATGATCTGCATCCGATCGACATCGTCGAAACGTTGGCCGAGGCACATCAATGGGAGTTCGATCGTGTCACGGACGATCAGATCGCGGTGTCTGTCGAGGGCCAGTGGCGCACCTACTCGATCACGCTTGCCTGGTCCGGATACGACTCCACCCTGCGCCTGATCTCGACCTTCGAAATGGACCCGCCGCGTGCACGTGAACCCGCCCTTTACGACCTTCTCAACCGCTGCAACGATCAGGTCTGGACCGGTGCCTTCACATTCTGGTCCGAGCAGAGGCTGATGGTGTGGCGTCACGGGCTGGTGCTGTCGGGCGAACAGATGCCAGGACCCGAGCAGATCGACCGCATGATCTCTGCCGCCGTTGTCGCCTCCGAACGGTTCTACCCCGCCTTTCAGCTCGCGACCTGGGGAAAGAGCACTCCCGAAGACGCGATGCAGGTGGCCATTGCAGAGGCCTATGGCCGGGCCTAGTCTGCCCCCGATATCCAAGGGGGAAACATGAGTTTCGAAACGATTTCCGAACGCGGTCTGGTCATTCTTGGCTGCGGCAAAATGGGCGGTGCGATCCTGCAAGGGCTGATGAAGCGCGGTCTTTCGGCGCAGTCGGTCTGGGTGGTCGATCCGCGTCCGGCCGGGTGGCTGAAAGAGGCAGGTGTTCATCTCGACACCGATCTGCCCACCGCGCCGGGTGTGGTTCTGGTCGCCGTGAAGCCGCAGATGATGCAAGAGGCCCTGCCCGGCCTGCGGGCAATGGGCAGCGGTCACACGCTCTTCCTCACCGTCGCGGCAGGCATCACGATTGCAAATTACGAGACTGTCCTGGGCGCCAGCACCCCTCTGGTGCGCGCGATGCCCAATATGCCGGCAGCGATCGGGCGCGGGATCACCGCGATCATCGGCAATCGTGCCACCTCGCCGGGCGATCTAGGCACCGCCGAAACGCTCTTGCAGGCCGTGGGTCAGGTCGTGCATCTGGAACGCGAAGAGCAGATGGATGCGGTCACGGCCGTCTCCGGCTCCGGCCCGGCCTATGTTTTTCACCTGATCGAAACGCTCGCCGCTGCCGGCGAAGCGCAGGGCCTGTCACCCGATCTGGCGATGAAACTTGCCAAGGCAACGGTCGGCGGTGCCGGCCAACTGGCCGAAGACGCCGCCGAGGATGCGTCGCAGCTGCGCGTCAACGTCACCAGCCCCGGCGGAACCACGGCGGCGGCGCTCAATGTGCTTATGGATGAAGAGGCCGGCTTTCCGGCGTTGCTCAGGCGCGCGGTGAAGGCGGCAACAGATCGCGGACGGGAACTGGGACAATGACGATTTCCTTCGAGGATTTTCTGAAAGTCGATATCCGCGTGGGGCGCGTCATTCAGGCAGAGCCCTTCCCCGAGGCACGCAAACCGGCAATCAGGCTCTGGGTCGATTACGGCGACGGGATCGGGGTCAGGAAATCCTCGGCGCAGATCACCGGACATTACACCCCGAAAGATCTGGTCGGGCGTCAGGTTCTGGGCGTGGTGAACCTTCCGCCTCGCCAGATCGGCCCCTTCATGTCCGAGGCGCTGGTGCTGGGCGTCCCCGATGACAATGGCGAGGTTGTTCTGCTCGGTCCCGGCCAGCAGGTTCCGATCGGCGGAAGGATGTTCTGATGCACCTTCTTGTCACAGGGCAATTGACACCAGAGATCGAGTCCCGGGCCTTGCGCAACTCAGCCGCGCCCGCAACTCAGGCCGCGCCGATCACGCCGCAGCAGGCGCAGCAGGCGCAGCAGGCACGGGCGGGTCGGTAGCTGCAAGCCGGAGAAAAAGGATGTTCGGCTTTTCTTCGGAATGCAGGGCGATTACCTTGTCGTTCCGGGCCTGTCCCGGATCGGGCTGCCGAACCGGCTTCATGCCCCAGGAGAGTTGAGAACATGAGTGATCACCCCCGTATTCCGCTCGCCGGCGTGATCGGCTCGCCGATTGCGCATTCGCGCTCACCCGCCCTGTTTCACCATTGGCTCGACCACTACGGGATCAACGGTTATTATATCCCGATGCCTGTCGAGGGCGAGGATTTCGAAAGCGTCCTGCGCGCCCTGTCCAAGGCAGGATTCCTGGGCGTCAATGTCACCATCCCGCACAAGATTCGTGCATTGCAGATCGCCGATTCGGTTTCGGACCGGGCGGCACTGATCGGCGCCGCGAACACGCTGATCTTTCGACCCGATGGCAGGATCCACGCGGACAATACGGACGGGTACGGCTTTCTCGCGGCGATGCGTCAGTCCGCACCGCACTGGGATCCGAAATCCGGTGCCGCGGCCGTATTGGGGGCTGGTGGCGCCGCGCGCGCGATCGTGGTTGCCCTGCTCGAAACCGGTGTTTCGGAGATTCACATTTCCAACCGGACCCGCGCCCGCGCCGATGCGTTGCGCGCGGAATTCGGTGGCCGTCTTGTGATCCATGACTGGGGGCAGGCGGGGAACATGATGAAAGGTGCCAGGACGGTTGTGAACACGACGGCGCTTGGCATGACCGGCAAGGACATGTTTCGCGTATCGCTCGACGCGCTTGGTGCCGATGCCACCTGCTGCGATATCGTCTACACACCGCTTCGAACGAAATTCCTTGAAGCCGCAGCCGCAAGGGGATGTGCGACGGTTGACGGCCTCGGGATGCTCTTGCATCAGGCGGTTCCGGGGTTCGAGCGTTGGTTCGGCACACGCCCGGACGTGACCGGGGCCGTGCGCGACGCGGTGCTGAACGCATGAACCGGCCGTTCCTGCTCGGGCTGACGGGCTCCATCGGCATGGGAAAATCGACCACGGCGCAGATGTTTGCGGATGCAGGCGTGCCGGTCTGGGATGCCGACGCGAGCGTGCATCAGCTTTATGCACCCGGCGGTGCGGCTGTCAGGCCGATCGGCAAGGTTTTCCCGCAGGCCATCACGCAAGGCGGGGTTGATCGCGGGGCGCTCAAATCCATCCTGGCGGGTGATGCTCAGGCGCTCTCGCAGCTGGAAGCCATCGTCCATCCGCTGACCTTTGAGGCACGCGCGGATTTCATTGCGGCGCATCAGGAGGCTGACCTGATCCTGCTCGACATTCCGCTTCTGTTCGAAACCGGGGCCGATGCGGAATGCGACGCGTCTGTTGTCGTATCAGCTCCGCCAGAAGTGCAGCGCGCCCGCGTTCTCGAACGACCGGGGATGACCGAGGCGCGGTTCGGGCTGATCCTGGCACGTCAGATGCCGGATACACAAAAGCGCGCACGCGCGACCCATCTCATCGAGACACACACACTTGAGCAGACCCGCAATGATGTGCAACATCTGATCGCGCAGATCAAGGAGGGCCGCGATGCGTGAGATCGTTCTGGATACCGAAACCACCGGTTTCGACCCGGATCAGGGGGACCGGATCGTGGAAATCGGTGCGGTCGAACTGTACAACCACATGCCGACCGGAAATCACTACCACCAATATGTCAATCCGGAACGCCTGATGCCGCAATCGGCTTTCGAGGTGCACGGGCTGGGGGATGAATTTCTTGCCGACAAACCGAAATTCGCGCAGATCGGACAGGATTTTCTGGACTTCATCGGACCGGATTCCAGGCTGGTGATCCATAACGCCAGGTTCGACATGCGGTTTCTCAACGCGGAACTGAACCGGGCCCGGCTGGAACCGATCGCGGATGAGCGGGCGCTCGACACGCTGGTGATCGCGCGGCGCAAATTTCCGGGCTCCCCCGCCACACTGGATGCGCTCTGCCGCCGGTTCAACATCGACAACGCATCGCGGACGCTGCATGGTGCGCTTCTCGACAGTGAGATCCTGGCCGAGGTCTATCTGGAGTTGATCGGCGGACGGCAGCCCGGCTTTGGCCTGCAGATCGCGACCGGAAGCAAGAGGAACATGGCTGATCGGAGTTCTGACTGGCGACCGCAGCCGCGCCCCGCCCCGCTTGCCTCGCGCCTGAGCGAGGAAGAAGCCGAGGCACATGCGGCCTTCCTCGCTAGGATTGGCGCAAACGCGATCTGGAACCGATAAGACCAAAATCTGGAATGTCGCTTTTGCGACAGGTCTCGCATTTTCAATTCAACCCTGAGTCAAGTCTCATTACATGATGCACACCGCCTTCACCGAGGCTCATGATCTTGCGCCCTCATTGGAGTTGGCCGAAGAGATGCGCGATATTCACGCGCGCAGAGGCCGGGTCACTCCCCTGCCCGACCTCGCGCGTCACCACCCACCCGCGCCGGTCATCGCGTCGATGACATGCGCCAGCGTGCCGCCGAGAAACACCGCGGACAGCGCCCCGGCAATGGCCTGCACCACCCGCCGTTTCCACGGTTCCTCAGGCGCCAGGACGGCGCGGAACGACATCCCGCAAACACCGGAAAAGGTCATCAGAACCATCTGTTCCTTCATGTTGGCGAACAGCGCTGCCAGGCTTGTCTTGTATTTCATCATGCAATCTCCTCTGGTGGTTCACGTTCCGCCGCTCGGTGCGATACCGGTCGGAACAGGTGTTTGATCCCATGATTTGACGGTGTGATGTTTTCACAGGAATGGAAGGACGCCCGCGCCCCGTCGAACGGCGCGCCTCCGTCAGAAATTGATCCGGACGTCTGCAAGCTCTTCGAGATGGGCGCGGACATGTTTCTCCAGAACCTTCTGCAGGGCCGCCGTTTCCACCCCCAACTCCACGGCCATCAGCGCGGCCATCCGTAACCGATCCCATAGTCCCCGCAGCGGGCTGGCGGTTTTTGGCGCGCCGTTTTGGCAATTTCGCCGGGTCCGTCCGGTTGTCCCACTGCCTGTCCGCCCTGGCCGGGTCGATCGTGCCGTCGGCCTCAAGCGTGATCCGGCCGCTCGCGATCGCCTTGCCCACCGCCGTGTGGCTCACCCCGCGATGGGCGGCATATTTTCGTAGCGACAGTCTCATGCGCTCAGGCTCCCCATCGTCCATCACCGACCAGAGCAGGTCAGACAGCGGGGGGAAACCCGAAAGCCATCGGGTTTCCACTCGCGCGATCCGTCAAACGTTTGAATTCACGCGGGTTTCGGGTGTATCAGGTGGATACCGGACTCCACAGGTGGCTTCCGGGTGGCTTCCGGAGTCCACCCAAGTTGCCACCTGGAATCCAGACAAGCGTTTGAATTCACGAGGGTTTCGGGTGTATGTCTCCGAGGGTGGAAACCCAGGTGGAAACCCAAAAAAATCGCTCTGTCGCTGGCGATCTTGCAAAACCAACGCCTCCCGTATGGCAATATCGCCCAGAAGGAACCATTGAATTCAATGGCTTGGTCGAATGGGGCCCGGCTGGGCTCCGAATGTCAGCCGCGGAATTCACCGTCGAGAACGGGGAAAGCCATCGGCCGACATACTCTCTGCGCGAACGTGGCGAAGTTTCTGCCGGGACCGGAGACATTTGCCTACACTTTCCGGCCGACCGATGCCGTCATGCAGCTCCAACGCATGAGGAGACCGCATGACGTCCCACGATCCCATACCCGCGCGCCTCGCCGCGCTGAAGGCCGCGAAGACGCCGGACCTGAAACAGCAATGGCGCGAGTTGTTCGACAGTGAACCGCCGCCCTGCAACCGGCGCTATCTCGAAAGCCGCCTCGCGTACCGCATTCAGGAACTCAGCCTTGGCGGGCTGAAACCGGAGACCATCCGGCGGCTTGAACGGCTTGGCGAGCAACTTGATGGCGGTGATCGCAAGAAGAGCCGCATCCGCGCCGACGCGATGCCGATTGCGGGCACACGGCTGATCCGCGAATGGCGGGGCGTCGAGCATGTCGTCACCGTCACCGCAGACGGGTTTGAGTGGCAGGGGCGGCCCTTCAGGTCGCTCTCGGCCATCGCGCGGGCGATCACCGGCACGCGCTGGAACGGGTGGGTCTTTTTCGGGCTCAAGAACCGGAGGGCGCGGACATGACGAAGGCCACTGCGAAATCAGGAATGATCCGGAAACTGCGCTGCGCGATCTACACCCGGAAATCCTCCGAGGAAGGGCTGGAGCAGGAATTCAACAGCCTGCACGCCCAACGCGAGGCGTGTGAGGCGTACATCGCCAGCCAACGGTCGGAAGGGTGGGTGCCGGTGCGGGACCAGTATGACGACGGCGGCATTTCGGGTGGCACTCTCGAACGGCCCGGCCTGCGGCGGCTGCTGGAGGACATAGAAGACGGGCTGGTCGATGTGGTGGTGGTCTACAAGATCGACCGCCTCAGCCGGGCGCTGGCCGACTTCGCGAAGCTGGTGGATCTGTTCGATCGGTACGGCGTGACCTTCGTGTCGGTCACGCAATCGTTCAACACGACCACGTCCATGGGCCGGCTGACACTGAATCTCCTGCTCTCGTTTGCCCAGTTCGAGCGCGAGGTCACCGCCGAGCGCATCCGCGACAAGGTCGCCGCCAGCCGTAAGAAGGGCATGTGGATGGGGGGGCGTGCCGCCCTTCGGCTACCGGGTGGAGAGCCGAAAGTTGCTTGTCGACGACGAAAACGCCGCGCATGTCCGCTGGATCTTCGCCCGGTTCCTGGAGATCGGCTCGGGCACCGAACTGGCCCGCGAGGTGGCGAAGCGCGGCATCCGCACGCCCCGCGGCAACCGGATCGACAAGAAATTCCTGTACCGGATGCTGAACAACCGCACCTATATCGGCGCGGCGGTCCACAAGGGCGCGAGTTATCCTGGCGAGCATGCCGCGATCATCGATAAAGATATCTGGGAGAAAGTCCACGCCATCCTGCGGGAAAGCCCGCGCAAACGGGCCGCCCGCACCCGCGCCGAGACGCCCGCGCTGCTCAAGGGATTGCTGCTCGGTCCGGACGGGGCGGCGTTTTCACCGACACACACCCGCAAGGGCAAGCGGCTCTACCGGTATTACGCCAGCCAGACCATACTGAAGCACGGCGCCGGATCCTGCCCGGTCGGTCGGGTGCCCGCAGGCGAGATCGAGGCGGCGGTCATTGACCAGCTGCGCGCCGTGTTCCGCCAGCCCGGGATCGTGGCGGGGACATGGAAGGCGACCCGCCGCCACGCCCGAGACCATCACCATCCATGTGCCGTTCCGCCTCGTGAAACGCGGCGGACGGAAGGAGATGCAGCTGCCGGAAGGCGCAGAACCGGCGCGCAAGCCGGACAGCACACTGGTCAAGGCACTCGCCCGCGCCTTCCGCTGGAACCGCATGCTGGGCTCGGGCGCGTTCATGTCGATCTCCGAACTGGCCGAGCGTGAGGGCATCGCACCCTCCTACATGACCCGAATCCTGCGCCTCACCCTGCTCGCCCCCGATATCGTCGAGGCGATCCTTGACGGCAGGCAGCGGCCGGATGTGACCCTGGCAAGGCTCATGAAGCCGGTCCCGATGGAGTGGAAAGAACAACGGGATTTGCTCTGCCCGGCAGCATGACCACTCCCCAATGCGCCGTTTGACGTCTTTCATCAAGACCTCTGCATAATGCAGGTTTTGTGCAGAAAAGAGGGCTGCGCCTGCCTGGGAAGGCGCCTTTGCGTGCCGAAAACAACTTGCGATCCAAGGTTTAAATGAAAAACATTTCAATATGATGAAACGATGAATGCGCCTGCCGGGGGGGCAGGCAGGCGCAGCCCGGCCTGTCGTCCGGGCGGGGCGGTTGTGATGGGCAGGTATATTCTGCAGAGGTCTTTTCATTGAGGCTCAGACACGGCGCACCCGCCGTCCCGCCGGGAAGCCGCGAGCCGCCACTCAGCCGTAGCGCCTGCTCCAGCCGGACAGAGCATCGGGCGACGGGCGATCGTTCGACCCCCGTTCCATCTCACCGGACGCGACCGGCGTCGAAGGGATCAGGTTGGGATCTCAGAAAATCGAACGATTTCAGCTGGCTGCAAGCCATTCACCAAAACCGCGCAGTCATCAGGTCCGGAGACTATCGGCGCTGAAAGACCACTTCCGGGCTTCCTGGCGCTGGCACCAGTGCTCGGCCCCACCCGCATAACCCTCGAAAACAACGCAAAAATCCGGCCGCTGCCTGATAGAGAGAACGGTTTCGCAAGGGCAAGTGGCGGAGCAAACGGAACCGGGGACGAATGTTCTCCAGGTACCTCTCAGGAGTGGAAGCGCGCTGGGCGCGAATGGCACGCTGTGAAACGTCAATTCGCCATCATGTTCGAATACCGCTTCCCAATGGCATAATCAAAGCGCCAGGGCACAGAATTCTGGATAGTCTCCGGCGGAATGGTCCAGATCCCCCTGCCCCGAGGCTACGAATCGCGCAAATCCCTCGCGGACCGCATGCGAGAGCGGAAGCGTGAGCCCCGCGCCCTGCGCCACGGCCTCGACCGCGTCGAGATCCTTGAGCTGGAGCCGCGCGGGGCCTCCGGGGGCGAAGTCGCGGGCAACCATGCGCTGACCGTGCAACTCGAGGATACGGCTTTCGGCGAAGCCGCCGCGGATCGCATCCGGAAGTATCCGAAACTCTGTGTATGAGGTTTAGCCCATGCGAGTTTAGCGGGTCATTTGTTGAACCGCTCGGGGTATAGGCTAGCGAATTGGTTTCGGGCAGCAACCCATTCCCGGACGGCCCTGCCTGTTCTCTCGAAGCTGCGGATGGCGAGGTAAATCAACTTGGTTGCGGCATCGTCTGTTGGGAAACTACGCCTCGTTTTTGTTGTTTTGCGTATCCCGCGGTTGAGGCTTTCAATCGCATTCGTGGTGTAAATGATTTTGCGGACCGCCGGCGGGAAAGCAAAAAACGGGATGACTTCCTGCCAGGCGCGCCGCCAGCTTGGGGCGATTGACGGGTATTTTTGCCCCCATTCGGCTTCAAAATCAGCGCGTGCCTTCTCGGCCTCGGTGTCATTGGTTGCCTGATAAATCCGCTTGAGGTCTTTGGCGACGGTCTTGCGGTCCTTCCAGCCACAGAAGTTCAGGGAGTGGCGCACCAGATGCACGATACAGGTTTGTACGGTGGTATCTGGAAAGGCGGCATTGATCGCATCAGGGAAGCCCTTGAGGCCGTCGACAACGGCAATCAGGATGTCTTCAACCCCACGATTGCGCAGATTGTTCATCACCGAGAGCCAGAATTTAGCCCCCTCATTGGCGGCGATCCAGAGCCCCAGAACCTCGCGCTTGCCTTCCGGGGTGACGCCCAGGGCCACGTAAACCGCCTTGTTTTTGACCTGACGGCTTTCCGCATCGCGGATTTTGACGCGTAGGGTATCGAGAAAAACGATGGGGTACATCGGCTCCAGGGCGCGGTTTTGCCAGTCTGAGACCTCTTCCAAGACCGCGTCGGTGACCCGGCTAACAAGATCGGCGGACACCTTCAGGCCGTAAACCTCTTCAAGGTGGGCCCGGATATCGCGGATCGATAGTCCGGCAGCATAAAGACCGATGATTTTGTCGTCCATCCCGTCGATCCGGGTCTGGCCTGTCTTGATCCGTTCAGGCTCAAAACTGCCGTCCCGGTCGCGCGGAACATCAATCAGCAGCGCACCGTCATTGCCCTTCACCGTCTTGCGTGACGTGCCGTTGCGGCGGTTGCTTTGCTCGGCAGGGTCCTCCCCCGGCTCATAGCCAAGGTGTTCGGTCAGCTCCGCGCCCAGCATCCGCTCCATGAAACGAACCTTCAGTTCCTTCATGAGGCCTTTGTCGCCCAGCAAATCCTCGGGGCGGTCAACCCCGCTCAACAGTTCGTCCAGCACTTCCTTGGAAATCGTCATTGTCGTCATGCTCCTTCAAATTGGAAGCATGGGCCAATTTACTCATACACAGAACACCGGACACTCTCTCGCATCCCGGAATTTCGCGCGATCGGCCCCGCCTGCCTCGACGAGCATCATCGCCTCGGCCACCGCGCCGATGGTGATGGCGAGGATCTGCTGGTTGGCGAGCTTGCAGACACACCCAATGTCTTTGCAACGGTCATCATTGGGAACCCGTTACACAGCTTGTGCCGAACCGGCGGCGCCTGACGCTGGTCGCGCGGCGGCCTCTCATCCTTCAGATACTTCTTGATCGTGTTCCCCGACAGCCCCGTCACACGCGAAACTGACCTGATGCTGCGCCCTTCAGCCAGAACACATCGTCGGATCTTCAATACGCTTTCCATTAACAACACCTGCTCTTTCCTCCGCACAATGTTGCGCGGACGTTAACAAAAACAGGTGGGTCAATTTTACGCGCTCATAACCCAACTAGGTGGATCAGTTTTGCATGCCGATTCACATCCAGCCCTTGCTCCTCAACACGTCCGCTGCCAGCGCGATCTGTCGGCGCGTGAAATGGCGCTTACGGTCGTTCCACCCGTAGATGCGCTCGACGACATCGTCCATCGTCCGTGCCTGTTCGGTCGTGATGACCCAATGTACGGTCGAGAGGAGTTCGAGCCCGAACGGCGTCTCGAACCCGGAGACAAGATCGGCGACACGATCGAACCGGGCGTGTGTCTCCGGATGGGTGCGCAGAAACTCGTCGGCATCTTGAACGGCGCCGGGCACCAGTTCGAGCTGCTTGTCGGGCGCGTCGCCGCCGTCCCGATAGCCCGACACGAAGTACCCTTCGATTTCGCGCAGCACATGCGAGAGGTTCTCGGCGTAGGGGCCGTAGTGACCCTTGACCACCCGGAGCCGGTCCAGAGAGTCCTCGCCGCTGGCCTTCATGAAGTACATGAGCTTGTGCACTTCGAGCAGGGTGACGAACGGGTCCAGCAAGCCGCCGAGGTAGCGATGCATCAGGCCCACCAGCGCCGCCCGGCCAGGGGTCATGTCAGGGGTCATGTTCGGCGCCGTCTGCCGCTTCGCGATCTGCTGCGGGGCGGGGGCGCCGCCGGGCTCGAAGATCACCACGCGCACATCGTTGAAGCCGCGCAGGGCCTCCTCGATCTGCGGGCGGACCTTCTTCCAGTCGAGGCCACCGAGGCCGCTGCCGAGCGGTGGGATGGCGATTGAGCGAATCCCGCGCAGGTCGGTGGGCTCGATCTGCTTGAAGGCGCTGAGAATGCTCCAGGCATCGAGAAGCGCGAACCCGAGGTTGCATTCATCCGGATCCTTGTTGCTCTGGAGGTTGCAGCTCTTCGAGCCGGAAATGGTGATGTTGAGCGTGCGTACCTTGTCGTCGCCGATGCGATTGTAGGTACCCATAGCCTCCGCCTCGCGGTCAGCAACACCGCGGCCAATGCCTTTTATGCCGGAACGCCCTATGCCGGGCCGGGCTGGCCGGATGTCAGCGGCTTGACGACCCCGCCCGAGCTTGATCTTCTGCCGCCGGAACCCGAGTAGGATCGCCCATCGTGACCGGATATGTCACCATCTCCCCCCGACCGCGCCTGGTACAGTTGGTCCCCCCACCCGGCGGAGTTGTGTTATCTGCCGCTCGGCCTGCGGCTGACGCCGGTTCTCTATTCCACCCGCGCCCGCAAGACCGGGCTGATCGAGCCGTGCCACGATGCCGTCCGCCTTGGCCCCCATACGACCGACAACCGGCATATGGCGCTGGAGACCGATTTTCATGGCACGAAACTGGCCTTCATCGCAGGCAGCACAGATCCCTTCGCCATCCGTGGCGCGTGGCAGGCGCAGGAGATCGGCGAATGGGGCGCGCGCTTCTGGCTGACGCTCGCCGTCGCGGCGGATGGCGGTGAGGAGATCTGCCATGACGCAGAGAGCGGTGCGCTGATCGCAAAGATCGACCGGCGCTATGTGGCCGTCGTCACGCAGGACGCGCCGCTCTTGGTAATGGGCTATCCGACGCTCGACGCGCTGCGCGTCGATCTGGAGGAAAACGGCTATTTTCACACCACCGGGCGGGCGGAGCGCGCGCCGGTGATGGGGCTGCGCTTCAACCTCGACATGATGGCGCGCGGGGCCTATGCGGCGGGCGTGGCCGACAGTGCCGCACTCGCGATCCGTCGCGCGCGGGCCGCGCTTTCGGCCCCGCCCGCAGATCTCGCCCCGGCCCATTCCGGCGCGGCGGCGGGCGCACTTGACGCGGTGCGCGATATCGTGGGCTGGAACACGATCTGGGATCAGACAAACCACCGCCCCTATACCGCCGTCACACGGATCTGGAACCTCGGCACCTTTGCGGTCTGGTACAATGATCAATGCTATGCAGCCCTGCTCGCAGGTCTGTTCGACACCGATCTGGCACGGCAGAACATGGAGGCCGCCCATGCCGGGGCGACACCGCAGGGTAATATCGCCTGCATCGTCGGCTCGAACGACGCATGGGTCGACCGCAGCCAGCCGCCGCTCGGCAGCCTGATCGTGTGGCAGCTTTATCAGCGCAGCGGCGAACGCTCGCTTCTGGGCGCGCATTACGACACGCTCTGCCGCAATCACCGCTGGTGACGCGAGATGCGCGACCCAGCGGGCAACGGGCTGATCTCCTGCGGCACCAGCGATGTGGGAGAAGCACTTTACAAGGGAACCCATTTCGGCGCGCGCAACGAGACCGGCATGGACAATTCCGCCACCCATGACGAGGCGCGCTTCGAGGCCGCGACGGGGCATCTCTCGACATGGGATCTCGGGCTCAACTGCGTGGTCGCGCTCGATGCCGAGATGCTGGGCCGGATCGCCGCCACGCTGGGCAAGCGGGAAGAGGCGGAGACCTTTGCCGCCCTTGCGCAGCGGCACCGTGCCCTGATCGAGACAACCTTCTGGGACGAGAGCCGCCAGATCTTCCGCCAATCGTCAGCGCGACGGCGGCTTCGTGCATGCCCTTTCCCCCACCAGCTTCTATCCGTTGCTCTGCGGTGCGGCGAATGCTGAACAGACCGAGGCGCTGCTGCGCCATCTCGACGATCCGGCCGCGCTTTGCCGGGGCCTTCCCCCTGCCCAATGCCGCCCGCGACGATCCGGCTTTCGCCGATAACGTCTATTGGCGCGGGCGGATCTGGCCGAATGTGAATTACCTCGTCTGGCTGGGATTGCAGCGCGCGGGCCAGACCGCGCGCGCACGCCGCCTCGCTGCGGAGAGCCATGCGATGTTCGATATCTGCTGGCAGCGCGACCGGATCGCGGGCGAGAATTACAATGCCGATACCGGCGAGGTTCTCGATCAGGGCGACACCGATCCCTTCTATATCTGGGCGGGCCTTCTGCCCTTGATGGCGGTGGAGGAAATCTGCGCGATTTCCCCATGGGAGGGCTGGTGCCTGACCAATGGCCCCGATACCCATCTCGGCCCCGCTCGAAACCCCGATCGGCCCGGCATGGGTCAGCCGGCATCAGGGCGCGATCACGCTGGCCACGCGCAACGGTCCCCGCCTCGTGAGCGATTTTGCAGGCCGGATCAGCCGGATCCGCTTCGAGGAGGGCTGCTTTTCCTGTACCCTGTCGCCCAGCGATACGGCCGCGCAGCTTCATTTCCCCGGAATCGCGGCAGAGACTGTTCTGACTGCCGAACTTGCAGGCGACATGCCCGAGTTTGCACCGCGCGCGGGGGGATTCACCCTAAAACGTGTCCGAAAGCGATCAGTATCGCCCCTTAAGTGTATGGTTTCGGCCCTGCGTGCGCAATTTTGAATGAGAGGCGCAGAACAGGCTTGACAGAAGGAAAGCGACGACCAACCATCCGTATACAAACAGGCTGTCATGGAGACGATACCCCTCTCGGAGACGATACCCCTCTCGGGATCACCGGTGAACGATGAGGCAGACCGAGGCGCGGCGGCGGAAAATCCCCCCATGCCGGATCCGATCGGACCCATGATCCGAACCCGGTTGTGGCCCTCGTGACGCCCCGGGGTGAGGCTTTCGACTGATGTTTCCATGAGGAGTGATGAGATGAAGACCACCAGGCGCCAGACCCTTGGCCTCATCGGCGGCGGTGCGCTTGCCGCAAGCACCGTGCTGCGTCCGCGCGCGGCCAGCGCAGCGACCAGAATCACCGTGCTCAACTGGCAGGGCTATGGCACCGACGAGAAATGGGCGCTCAAGGATTTCAAGAAGCAGACCGGGATCGAGGTGGTACATGACTACTTCAGTTCCGAACCCGAGATGCTGACCAAGCTGCGCACCAACCCCGGTATCTATGATGTCGTGCTCATCAACTCCGCCCGCGACAAGCAGGCGGTGGATGACGGGCTCATCATCCCGATGGATGTCTCGAAGATACCGAATTTGAAGGATTTGACGCCTGAGCTGAAAGATCACGCCAACCTCGTACATGACGACAAGACCTGGGGCTGCGCCTGGGTCTGGGGGATGAACGCGCTCGCGATCCGCGAGGGGAGGGAGAGGCCCGACAGCTATGCCGCGCTGTGGGATCCAAAATACAAGGGCCGTGTCGCCCTGTTAGACAGTCCGGTGACCGAGGTCGGCGTCGGTGCACTGGCCACCGGGCAGGACATGAACAACCCTAGGGATCTCGACAAGGTCAAGGAGGTCCTCAAGCAGATCAAGCCGAACCTCAAGATGCTGTGGTCGAGCGAGGATCAGTGGAACAAGAGCTTCGTGGCCAAGGATTTCGACCTTTCTGTCTACTGGTCGGGTTCCGCGGTCCGCTCCAAGGTCAACAGCAACATCCCGGTCGAATTCGTCGTGCCGAAGGAAGGCGCGATCGGCTGGCTCGACAGCCTTTCGATCCCCTCGACCAGCACCAATCAGGATGCGGCCTACAAGTTCATCAACTACATGATCGACCCGGAGTTCTACTATACTTGGGCCACCACGGTCGGTGCGCCGGCCTCCGCCAATGCCGCAGCGATGGACAAGCTGCCCGAAGACAGCCTGACACGGCAGGTCCACAAGCAGGAATACATCAAGACGATGTCCGTCATGTCGGCCCTGCCCGATGACCGCCGTCAGGCGTTCAACAACCTCTGGCAGGAGATGAAGGCCTTCTATGCCAGCTGACACTGCGCCTGCAGGCGGCGGCCCTGAACATTCGGGGCCGCAGACCGGGATGCGCCTGCCCCGCTGGCTGACCACGACCGCACTGCTGCTGCCGACCTATGGCTGGCTCACGCTCGCGATCTTCCTGCCGCTTCTGGCGATGTTCGTCTTCAGCTTCATGGCCAAGACACCGCTCGGAAACCAGAAGGTGATCTGGACGCTGAAGCAATATGCCGTCTTCTATGATCAGCCCTATCTGCTGAAGGTCGCACTCTGGTCCTTCGAGATTGCGGTCTGGACCACCGGCCTTTGCGCCGTCCTGGGCTTTCTCGCAGCCTTGGCGCTGGCGCGTTCCGGCCTTGGCCGCGCGCGGGAGATCCTGCTCATCCTGATCCTGCTGCCGTTCTGGACCAACGGGCTGATCCGTATTTTCTCCTGGACGATGGTGCTGCGTCAGGGCGGGTTTCTCGATGCGGTCTGGCACATGATCTGGCCCGACGGCCCCTCGATCGGCTTTCTCTATACCCGGCCCGCGATCGTCGTGGGTCTCGTCCACGGCTACCTGCCTTATATGGTGCTGACCTGCTATATCGCGCTCATCACCATAGACGACGCGATCATCGAAGCCGCCGCCAGCCTTGGTGCGCGCTGGTGGACGATCCTCGGCAAGATCCTGATCCCGATGGCGGCCCCCGGCCTGATCTCGGGCGCAGTGCTGATCTTCGTACCGGTCGTCGGATCCTTCATGGAGCCGCGCATCCTCGGCGGGCCGGTGGGCGTCACCATCGGCACGGTGATCGAGGATCAGTTCACCCAGGCCTTCAACTGGCCAATGGGGGCGGCGCTCTCCTTCATCCTGCTGACCGTCGTGCTGGGCATCCTCGCCACATTCTCGGGCGTGCTGCGCCGCAACGCGTCGATGTGAGGTCCGCATGAAACATCTGACTCGCTTCTATCTCGGCGCGATCATCTTCTTTCTCTACCTGCCCATCGTGGTGATGATCGCCATGGGCTTCAACGCCTCGCCCTTCTATCAACTGCCGTTCCATTTCACCTTCAAATGGTACGATCAGCTCGCCGGCAGTGACGACCTGATCGAGGCCGGATGGAACAGCGTCTATATCGCCGTCATCACCACGATCGTGGCCACGACGCTGGGCACGATGGCCTCCGTCGCGCTGGCGCGGTCGAGCTTTCGCGGCCGCAATGTGCTGCGCGTGCTGCTGTTGCCGCCGATCGCCATTCCGTGGCTCATCACCGGCACGGCGATGCTGGTCATGTTCTACTGGACCGGCATCGGGCGCGGCCTTCATGCGATCCTGATCGGCCATGTAGCGCTGGCCATTCCCTATGTCGTGCTGGTCGTCGGCACCGGGTTGCAGACGATCCGCATCGACCTGGAGGAAGCCGCGATGAGCCTCGGCTCAACGCCGCTTCATGCCTTCTTCCGGATCACCCTGCCGCTGCTGACCCCCAGCATCCTCGGCGCGGCTCTCTTTGCTTTCGCCGTCTCGCTCGATCAGTTCGTGATCTCCTATTTCCTTGCCACGCCGGGCTTCACCACATTGCCGGTGAAGATCTACTCGGCCATCCGCAACGGATTCACCCCAGATATCAATGCGATCTCGACGATCCTGCTTCTCGCCTCAATGGCGCTGATCCTGATCTTCGTGATCTTCGTCCGGCCCGGACAGCAGAACGGAGGCAAAGGTGACAACCGTTGACGTTCAAGGCGTCGCCAAGATCTATGGCAACACGCAGGTTCTGACCGACATTTCCACCACCTTCGAGGAGGGCAGCTTCACCAGCCTGCTCGGCCCCTCGGGGTCCGGCAAGACGACGCTCCTGCGCATCATCGCGGGTTTCATCGCCACCGATCAGGGCCGCGTGGCCATCGGGCCGTGCGATGTGACGAATGTCCCGGTCTGGGCGCGCAACATCGGCATGGTATTCCAGTCCTACGCGCTCTTTCCGCATATGTCGGTCACCGACAACGTGACCTTCGGCCTTGCCCGGCGCGGCATCAAGGGGGCCGAGGCCGCCCGCCACGCGGCAGAGGCGCTGGAGATGGTGCGCCTGCCCGGTTTCGGAGATCGCAGCCCGAAACAACTGTCGGGCGGCCAGCAGCAGCGCGTCGCACTCGCCCGCGCCATCGTTACCCAACCCTCAGTCCTGCTGCTTGACGAGACGCTCTCCGCGCTCGACCGGCGGCTCCGGCAGGAGATGCAGGTAGAATTGCTGCGCATCCAGCGCGAGAGCGGTCTGACCACGATCTTCGTCACCCATGACCAGGAAGAGGCGCTGACGCTCTCCGACAAGGTCGCCATCCTCGACCGCGGGCAGATCGTGCAGATGGGCAAACCGGCGGAGGTCTATGAGCAGCCCCGCACCCGCTTCGCGGCGGAATCCTTGGGCGACTCCAACTTCCTGACCGGCACGGTGGAGGGCGGCATTCTCACTCTCGCCGATGGAAGCCGGATCGGGGCGCCCGGGCTGCCCGTCTGCGGTCCCGCGACCGTGGCAATCCGGCCCGAGAAGATGACGATCCTGCCGGCAGGACAGCCCGCGCCCGAGGGGCAGAACAGCCTTGCCGCGCTCATCACCGTTGTCCTCTATGTTGGTCCCGCGCTCACCTATTCGCTGGAAGGGACCGGGGGCATGGCACTGAAGGTCTTCGCCCAGAACCGCGACGGCACGCTGCTGTCGGTGGGCGAAGAGGTCACGCTGATCTGGTCCCCCGTCCATACCGTCGTGCTGGAGGGTCGCGGATGAGCCTGCCGCCGCTCGGCGGGCCGGATACGGCCCATGTCATCATCGATATGCAGCGCCTCTTTGCCGAACAGACGGTCTGGCACACGCCTGCGGTGACGGAGATCCTGCCCAAGGTGCGGCGGCTTGCCGAGGGCTTCGCCGGGCGCAACCACTTCGCGAAATTCATGTTGCCCCCCAACCCGGAGGCCGCATCCGGCCGCTGGCAGCAGTATTACCGCAGCTGGGAGATGCTGACGACGGATCGTCTTGATCCCGCGATGCAGGATGTGGTGCCCGCGCTTGCCGATCTGGTGGAACCCGCGCGGTTGATCGAGAAACCGACCTATTCCATCTTCAAGGTCGCCGGACAACGGCAGCGGATGGAAGAGGTCGGCATCCGCACTCTCGTCTTCTCGGGGGTGGAGACGGATGTCTGTGTTCTCGCCGGCTTGATGGAGGCAGTCGACGCCGGATTTCACACCGTTGTCGCGACGGATGCCGTCGGCAGCTCCGAGCCCGCCTCTCATCGCGCGGTTCTGGATCTGGTTCTGCCACGGATGCCCGATCAGATCGAATTGCTGACGGTGGAAGAGATACTCATCCGCATGAGCGCCCAATAAGCAGGCGAAATACTCTCCCTATGTGTTCAGTCGCGTCATCTGGTGGATCGGACTTAGGATGGATCGCCCTGGCTCTGATGTCCAGATTTTGCAGATGTATTCGTAAGGCGTGAGGCCATTCAGCGTCTTCAGGCGCCTTGCGAGGTTGCCGGCATTCAAAAAGTCAGCGAGGTGATCGCGAAGCGGATCGTGGCTTTCGTCGTGATACCTTTTCACCGTTGCGTCTTTGATTGTTCGGTTCATGCGTTCGACTTGGCCGTTGGTCCATGGATGAACCGCCCCTTGTTTGCCGGAGCCCCAGAAGTAAGGATAGTGTTGACCGCTGCCAGCCAGCAAGGAGCCGCCACTCACATGCAGGCCGTGATCCAAGAACGCATGAGTAGGTTGCCGCAGTCTATCACCAGCTTAGCGAACAACTTGCACTTGCAAAACCCGTCCTGACATCGCCCCCACACAAGGTAGGGGAAGGACGGGTTTTGCGTCGCCCAACCGGGCGACTGGCAAGGGTCGGAACCGTAGTCCCCCACCCGCACAGATCGACAACCCCGCGGGTTGCACGATCGGAGAGACGCGATCCAACCGCGTGGTTGGTCTGGGATGGTTTGGAAGGCGCGACGCGGCCTTCCATGTCGCTGCGGAACGCAGCGAAGGTGTTCGCCATCGGCTGAGGCTCGGCCTCAAGGAGATCGCACGCAAACGGGGAGTGAACGCAGTGAATGAATAGTTTGCATATTGTGCCACTTCTCCTATCGTCGCAGCGAATAAGGAAGCCCCATGGTTCGTATCATTACCGCAAACAGCCCCGCCCTACAAACGCGCAAGGCACGAACAGCTGCCCAGAAAGCTGCACAGGCTGAGCTGGATATTGTCCGTGCTGCTGATGCGGCCCGTCGTCTGGAGGCGCGGCGCAAGGTGGTCGTCGGTGCCGCCCTCATGGCCCGTGCCGAGCGCGATCCCACGGCGGCCAAACTACTCGCTGAGCTGAAGGCCGCCCTCTCCCGCCCTGCCGACAAGAAGCTGTTCAAGACGGATCACCAGAATGGCTGACGGTGCAATCTTCCATCTCGACGTGACCACCATCAGCCGGTCGCAAGGCCGCTCTTCTGTCGCCGCAACCGCATATCGTGCTGCAGAGCGGCTGCAGGATACACGCACCGGGCTGGAACACGACTATCGGCGCAAGCAAGGCGTCATCGAGAGCTATATCGCGGCCCCGGATGACTGCGACTGGATCGACCACCGGCAGGCGCTCTGGAATGCGGCTGAAGCAGCCGAGAACCGCAAGAACAGTACCGTGGCCCGTGAATGGCTGGTCGCCCTCCCCGATGCACTGGATGCAGCGCAACGCGCTGAACTTGTCCGGGCCTTGGCAACCGAGCTTGTCACACGCTACGGGGTGGTCGTGGATGTCGCCATTCACGCACCCAACCGCAAAGGCGACAAGCGCAATCATCATGCGCACCTGCTCTGTACGACGCGGAAAGCGGAGGCGGATGGGTTTGGGGCCAAGACCCGGATCCTCGATGCAGCCAAGACAGGCGGCGTGGAGATCGCAGAGATGCGCGCTTGGTGGGCCGGGATGATCAACGATGCGCTGGAAGCCGCAGACTGCGACGCCCGTGTGGATCATCGGCGCAAGTCCGTCATCATTGCGGAGATGCAGGCGGCCGCTGAAGCGCTCCGCAAGCAAGCCGCCAATATCGACGCCCTCAATGTCGCGATGCGTGATCTGGATGGAGTGAGTGGACTTGCCAAAGCTACGCACAAAGCAATCCTTGCCGCGGCAAAGGGCGGCGTCAGCGCTGTCATCGCAAAAGCATCCGATGCAACAGACCTTCGGCAACAAGCTGATGACCTGGAACATATGGCGGCGGATATCGAGAATACCGCTGTCGGCACCCATGATGGCCCCCAGCTCACAGCCTACAAACGGCGTATGGCAAAAGCCTGGGAAGCTGAAGCAAAGGCGGCAGAAGCCATCAGAGCGGCCAAACAGGCCGAGAAAGAGCGCAGAGAGGCTCTGGAGCGGGAAAAGGCCCGTAAAGCCGAGGAAGACCGCCAGAACGCCCTCAGAGCCGCGCAGGAGGCCGCTGAGCGTGCAGAGAGGGCTGAACGCTATGCAGACGCTTGTGGCGCGTGCAAGAGCGAATTCAGCCTTTGCCAAACGGATCACACGCTGGGGTATCAATCTCGATGTGTCGGACCATGCCGCAGCCCGTGATCCACTCTGGACAAGGATCGGCAAAGGTTACGATGGCAAATGGATCTGGGCGATCCTCACAGATGAGGCGGAAGAACTGGACCGCAGAGCGCAAGAGGAAGCCAAACGCCAGCGCCAGGCAAACGTCGAGGCCTTCATGGAAACGCAAGTCGAACGCGCGGCCACGTTTCCCACCCCATCGCAGAAATGGAAATATCCCGGTTTCAAGGCACTGGAACCTGATAGCATTCAGACGGCATTCCGCAGCAAATACCGCGCAAAGCTGACGACAGAGGAAATTACAACCACCATCCGCAAGATGCTCACCCGATGGGTGGAGCGGATTGTTGAGGATATTGGCAACATCAAACAGGGCCTGAGTTCCGTGTGGCTCGCACTCACAGGTGGGCATGCGGATGCTGCAAAGGTACTTGCCGAAGCAGCCAGCGATCACGATGATATTGCCAAACCGTTGATTGATGCCCTGCCCTCCCGGCAAGACCCGGAAAAGCAACAGAAATCAGAAGTGCTACCGCCATCTTCAGGACCAGACGGTCCAGGTTAGCGCTCACTGTTTCTCAGCAAATCCAACAGCTCAGTGCGCGATGGGTGTGAAGCTGTGCGCGATGGTCTCCGTTCGATGCCTTTGTTTTTTAGCAATAGTTAGTCGGCGTTGAACAACGCTTATGCGGCCAGCTCGCGTTTGCGCCAATGGCCCTCGACCGCCTTGATGGGGTGACGGGCCGCGGCGCGCCAGGCAAGCAGCATGACAAAAAGACCCCTCAGCCGAGCCAGGATCTTGCGGATGTTGTGGCCGCAACCACAGAGGACGGCGAAGATCGCATCGCCCCTGGTACCTTTGAGTGGGCAGCGCGCCAGGCGCCCGTCGGTTTTCATGTGGCCGATCTCCGGCTCGCTCGCGCTGCGTCATCGCAGCTGCGCTTTCAGCCCCTTCGTCAGGCCGCGGCGCATGCCGGAAATCAGCACCTGCGTGTCACGGACATCGTGACCGCGGTAACCGCGGTCGACGACTGCGAGCGCGGGTCGCCTGTCGGTGAGCGTCTCGACCTGCTCCAGGGCCTCGGCCAGGGTGTGGCCGTCGTAGGATCTGGACCCATTAATTCTGCATTCTCAGTTTGACAGATTTGGTGTCTGACCAGGAGCAGGGCCGTGGGAATAGTGGTTCTATTTCAAGGCTCTGAGACGACGGCAGGCGCGAAATCCGTCAAACCCGAAGGGCGCCGGGAAATGCATGATCTCAGCGCCTCGCTGCCCTTGCCATGACAACCCGTCGTGGCTTCAGTCAGCAAGCCTCTGATCTCACGCATTTTTCGGCGCTGAGCATGCAGGATTAATGGGTCCAGACCCTAGGGGTTGCCCGGCATGGCGCGCATGCCGACGACGAAGCCGCCGTCAATGGTCGTAGCGACGCTGACCTTGCAGCCGAACTCGTAGCGCACCCGCGCCTTGCCCTTGGAGATGCCGTCGACCTCGGGCGCGTGCAGGGCGTGGATCTTTCCCTTCGCCCTCGTGGCCTGGTGCAGCAGCTTCGAGACCCGCGCCAACATCTCGGTGACGCCGTCGCGCATGGTGCCCGCGGGGATGGTGCCCGCGGGGATGGTGTCGAGCCGCCGGCGGATGTCACGCATGACACGCCCGGCGTCACCACGCAGCGTTCTCAATGCCTTGCGCATCCGCTTGAACTGACGCGCATGGGCATGGCGCCCGATCTGCCGCGCCAGCCGCGGTGCCTTGCGCGCACAGGTCTGCCGCAGTGGGATCCCGAGATCCTTTGCGAGTGCGACCAGTTTGACCCGCGCCGTCTCGTAGAGGCGCGCATCGGTCGGGTGTGCGATGGTCTTCTCCATGACCGTCGTATCGACAGACACGCGTGACAGCCGGTCGTCATCGACGACACCGGCCGAGCGACCGGCTTGAACCGTCCTGGTCAGCAACCATTCAGCGCCCTCCTCGCCGATGCGGTCCCGCCAGCGGCTGAGCGAGGAGGGATGGATCGGGGCCTGGTGCTGAAAAAACGTCTCGCCGGTGAAATGCTGAAAGTACGGGGTCTCGACCCACCGCGCGACCACGGCCTCGTCCGAGAGGCCGTATGTGTGTTGCAGAGACATGAGCCCCGCCACCAGCCCTGGATGCGTCGCCGGTCGACCGGACCGTGCCGGAAAGAACCCCGCCCATTTCCTCTCGAGCCACTCCCGGTCGATCAGGGCCGCCAGCTTCACAAGTTCATGGCGCATATCGATCATGTTGACCAGGCGCGGTCGTAGCAGGTCATCCTGTTCCGGGGCGCGATCGCGGTGCTTCATGGCAAGATCCCAAACTGCAGCATATTCAATGCCACTCTACGAAACCCTGCAGTCAGCAGCGAGAAAAATTATCAGTTTCCAAAAGAAGATCATACACATGCGCGTTGTTCAGGCCGAACTAACTAGGGTCTGTGGACAATTATTTTGAGGCGATGAGGGCTGCTACGAGGTACCAACTTGCTGCGTAACTGCAATCGGTTTTATCGTATCTTGTGGCTATCGCTCTGAACTCTTTGATTTTTGCAAAGTAGTTTTCCACCAGATGCCGCCACTTGTAGAGCTCCACGTCATATTCGCGCTGGATTTTGCGATTGGCTTTGGGCGGGATCACGGCGGTTGCACCGCGCTCGTCGAGGTCTTCCAACAACCAATCCGCATCAAACGCCTTGTCCGCGAGCAACGCATCAAAAGAAACGCCTTTGATCAACGGCGCGACACCCTTCATGTCATGCGCTTGTCCCGGGAGCAGCAAAAAGCGCATCAGATGGCCGAGTGCATCCACCAATGCCACGATTTTTGTCGTCAACCCACCGCGCGAGCGCCCGATGGCCTGAGCCTGAGACCCCCTTTTGCGCCGGTTGCCTTCTGGTGAACCTGAACGATGGTGCCGTCAATGAGCGCATATTCGAGGTCGGGGTCACCGCTCATAGCTTTGAAAAGACCCTCAAACATGCCCGACTTGGCCCACCGACGAAATCGCCGGAACTGGCTGTTCCAATGGCCAAAGGCGGGTGGGAGATCACGCCATGGCGACCCGGTGCGTACCCGCCAGAAAACCGCTTCCAAAAACAGTCGATTGTCCTTTGCCGGTGCTCCGGCATCACTGACCTTGCCAGGAAGATGTGGCTCAAGCCGTTGCCACAAGGCATCCGACACCACAAAGCGCTGCTCGTTCATTCAAACCTCCATTTTGGATGCTTGAAGCAGAAATCACGCCAAATGAAAATCCTAAATGTCCACAGACCCTAGCATGGTGGGTGAAACTACGAAACCGGACCGGGCTCCCCTCCTCCCCCTGCGACATGCTCAGGGGGATTTCTTTGTCTGCGATATTTTCGACGCTGCACCAAAGGGCGACATGGCGTCGATGGCGCATCCGATTTTCACCCTTTCGACCAAGCCAGACACTAGATAGTGTAGTCATGAGATTTTGGCCCAAAGAGCGATACATCTGATTTGTACGGCTGCCAAGAAGGAGGAAGTATTTTTGGCATACCGCGTTGCAATACCACGCCAACGCTTTAAATGCAGGAACGCATTTTCAACGAGATGTCTTAACTGATAGAGATCTTTGTCATAGTCCCGTTGTTCTTTACGGCTCTTCCTTGGTGGGATAACACTTTTCATATCTTGGTCTTCTGCTTGCCTAACAATGGCGTTGCTGTCATATCCCCGGTCTGCCAGAAGATGTTCCGCATTCAAGCCTGTCATGAGTTTTCCCGCCTGAGTACAATCTGCTGTTGTGCCTTTTGTAACAATAACCCGGACCGGCATACCATGCGCATCCACGGCCAAATGGAGTTTTGTGTTGAGCCCCCTTTTGTGCGACTCATATCTTGATTCCCTCCACGGGCCCCTGCAGGCATGATCCCTGCGGCATGAGGATGAACCTTGCAATGAGAGGCATCGATTATAAGCCACGCGTAATCGGGATCATCAATCACTATTTCCAAGAGTTTCTCCCATATTCCTTTGTCTCGCCACCGGATGAAACGACGATGCGTATTACTCCAGCCGCCGTAATCAGGAGGAAGGTCTCTCCAGGGGGATCCTGTACCCCGCCTTATTCGTCCAATTCTTCTGGGAAAGTTGCGTGCGCCTGAAAGCGCTGTAGATTCAGTCTTCTAGACAAGGATCAACGGCAGCATCGGACGCACGCATGGGTGAAACGCTATCGCTGGTGGCGCCCCGGTTCAATCGCTCTCTTCGGATCGAGAGCCGGGCAGAGCGGCTGACCGGAGATCCCGGGGCAATCCTTCTGCGCGAGGTGCTCGAAAACAGCGGCATCGTGGGCTGGATGACCGATCGTCTGAGCGATCCGCGGCGGCCGCAGGATGTCACGCATGATCTGGCCTCGCTCCTGCGCACCACGATCCTGCTGGCCGCCCAGGGATGGCGCGATCATGACGATGCCGATGCGCTGCGGCACGACCCGGCCTTCCGACTGGCGGTGAGTTCGGCAGCCGGGATGACGCCGCTCGGCGGTCCGGGGCTGGCGTCCCAACCCACGCTCTCGCGCTTCACGGCGATGATGGCGGCGCCGGACAATCTGAAGGTCCTGCGCGAAGCGGTCCTGGAATTGGCCGGCCGGGGCGTTCAGGCACAGAATGCCGGCAAGCGCTTGCCGAAGGTGACGCTGGACGTGGACAGCCTGCCGATCGAGGTTCATGGTCACCAGCCGAAGGCGGAGTGGAATGGCCATTACAATGCGCGCATCTATCATCCGCTCATCACCTCGATCGCCGAGACCGGCGACATGCTGGATGCACGGCTGAGAGCGGGCAATGTCGGTACCGCGGAGGGCGCGCTTGATGTGATCCTCGACGTGGTCGACCGGGCGCAGGCCAGCCTCTGCGAGGTCGCCATGCTGCGCATCGATGCGGGCTTCCCCTCGGCCACCTTGCTGGCGGGGCTGGAGGCGCGCGGCATCGACTATGTCTCGCGGCTGCGCGCCAACCCGGCGCTGGACCGCGAGGCCGCGCCTCACATGACGCGCCCGCCCGGGCGGCGTCCGATCAAGCCGCGGATGTGGCTGCACGAACTGCGCTACCAGGCCGAGACCTGGGACAAGGAGCGCCGCGTGATCCTGGTGGTCAAGGAGCGCGAGGACGACCTTCTGCTCGACCGCTTCTTCCTCGTCACCTCGCTGACGCTGGCAGAGATGAGCCGGGAGGACATCCTCGAGCATTACCGCGCAAGGGGCACCGCCGAGGGCCATATGGGCGAGCTGAAAGACGTGCTCGCCCCGGCGCTGTCCTCGACGAACCGGCCGAAATCTCACTGGCGGGGGCGGGGCACGCAAACCGCGACGCCCGGCGTCGATGCCTTCGCGTGCAATGAGGTTCGGCTCCTGATCTCTCTTCTCGCCTATGAGCTGATGCACATCGCCCGCCGCGCCATGGCGGCTGCCACCGGCACCGGCTGGAGCCTGCGCCGCCTGCGCGAACGCGTGCTGCGCGCCGGCGCCCGGCTGATCCTGTCCGGCCGCCGTATCACGCTCGCATTGTCTGCCGCCGCCGCACCGTTCTGGGCAGTCCTCTGGCCAAGGCTCGCCGCCCTGCACTGGTCCGGTCCCTGAACCGGACCGGCTCCAGCCCGACATGACCGCCCGCCGGATCCTCCGGCGAACGAGCCCGCATGGACGGCGATTGCAAAAAATACCCGCCCCGGAGGCGCATCGCCATCGAAACACAAGCCAGAGGTGATCACCCTCCCGCCCAGCCAGGCGCCGGGCCTTCAGGACGTACTCGAACCGCCCGAAAGCAGCACCTTGGCGCCAAGGTCAGCCGGCCGGTGAATATTGCGGGTGTCTTAACCTCGCATAATCCAGAATACGGCATTGCCGTAAACCGACCTGACTCCGCGATTATTCTTGAGCGATCCTGCCCACCCCCGGACGATGTCGTAGAACCGCGTCCCTTGCGCCGGCAGGAAGGTGTTGTGAGAGCAAGTCCCAGACCTGATCCGATCCTCGATATCTGTGACGCCTGTGATTTCGATCCCCATCCTTACCGCGACGGTCCTCTTGCGCAGCAAAAATCTTGGTGAGGAGTCACGCTGCCTGTAACACTTACCATATCTCGTGGATCTGCTGACCAGATAGCGGCCCACAGGCTTTACACTATTTAGCCCGCCTTATTCGTCCAATTCTTCTGGGAAAGTTGCGTGCGCCTGAAAGCGCTGTAGATTCAGTCTTCTAGACAAGGATCAACGGCAGCATCGGACGCACGCATGGGTGAAACGCTATCGCTGGTGGCGCCCCGGTTCAATCGCTCTCTTCGGATCGAGAGCCGGGCAGAGCGGCTGACCGGAGATCCCGGGGCAATCCTTCTGCGCGAGGTGCTCGAAAACAGCGGCATCGTGGGCTGGATGACCGATCGTCTGAGCGATCCGCGGCGGCCGCAGGATGTCACGCATGATCTGGCCTCGCTCCTGCGCACCACGATCCTGCTGGCCGCCCAGGGATGGCGCGATCATGACGATGCCGATGCGCTGCGGCACGACCCGGCCTTCCGACTGGCGGTGAGTTCGGCAGCCGGGATGACGCCGCTCGGCGGTCCGGGGCTGGCGTCCCAACCCACGCTCTCGCGCTTCACGGCGATGATGGCGGCGCCGGACAATCTGAAGGTCCTGCGCGAAGCGGTCCTGGAATTGGCCGGCCGGGGCGTTCAGGCACAGAATGCCGGCAAGCGCTTGCCGAAGGTGACGCTGGACGTGGACAGCCTGCCGATCGAGGTTCATGGTCACCAGCCGAAGGCGGAGTGGAATGGCCATTACAATGCGCGCATCTATCATCCGCTCATCACCTCGATCGCCGAGACCGGCGACATGCTGGATGCACGGCTGAGAGCGGGCAATGTCGGTACCGCGGAGGGCGCGCTTGATGTGATCCTCGACGTGGTCGACCGGGCGCAGGCCAGCCTCTGCGAGGTCGCCATGCTGCGCATCGATGCGGGCTTCCCCTCGGCCACCTTGCTGGCGGGGCTGGAGGCGCGCGGCATCGACTATGTCTCGCGGCTGCGCGCCAACCCGGCGCTGGACCGCGAGGCCGCGCCTCACATGACGCGCCCGCCCGGGCGGCGTCCGATCAAGCCGCGGATGTGGCTGCACGAACTGCGCTACCAGGCCGAGACCTGGGACAAGGAGCGCCGCGTGATCCTGGTGGTCAAGGAGCGCGAGGACGACCTTCTGCTCGACCGCTTCTTCCTCGTCACCTCGCTGACGCTGGCAGAGATGAGCCGGGAGGACATCCTCGAGCATTACCGCGCAAGGGGCACCGCCGAGGGCCATATGGGCGAGCTGAAAGACGTGCTCGCCCCGGCGCTGTCCTCGACGAACCGGCCGAAATCTCACTGGCGGGGGCGGGGCACGCAAACCGCGACGCCCGGCGTCGATGCCTTCGCGTGCAATGAGGTTCGGCTCCTGATCTCTCTTCTCGCCTATGAGCTGATGCACATCGCCCGCCGCGCCATGGCGGCTGCCACCGGCACCGGCTGGAGCCTGCGCCGCCTGCGCGAACGCGTGCTGCGCGCCGGCGCCCGGCTGATCCTGTCCGGCCGCCGTATCACGCTCGCATTGTCTGCCGCCGCCGCACCGTTCTGGGCAGTCCTCTGGCCAAGGCTCGCCGCCCTGCACTGGTCCGGTCCCTGAACCGGACCGGCTCCAGCCCGACATGACCGCCCGCCGGATCCTCCGGCGAACGAGCCCGCATGGACGGCGATTGCAAAAAATACCCGCCCCGGAGGCGCATCGCCATCGAAACACAAGCCAGAGGTGATCACCCTCCCGCCCAGCCAGGCGCCGGGCCTTCAGGACGTACTCGAACCGCCCGAAAGCAGCACCTTGGCGCCAAGGTCAGCCGGCCGGTGAA
>CBDIBW010000032.1:0-32770 GCA_965277135.1 Thioclava sp.
ATAGCTGAACAAAGACCCGGTCTTCTCGTCCGATCCACGCATCTACTAACTCCAAACCGATTCTGTCCCAGCTGATGGTGTAGCTGGCGGTGGTCCTCGCGCTCAAAGGCGGGCCGAGCTGGTCAGTCGCGCTGCGCGGCAGGTAGGCTGACCATGATATCATCGCAGACCGGCACGAGCGTTTCCAGCGTCATGTAACGGCCACGCTGGACGGTCCATTCCTCGGTCTGCTCCATCAGGATCGCGCCCACCAACCTCCGGATCGAGGCCTCGTTGGGAAAGATCCCGACGACGTCCGTGCGTCGCTTGATCTCTCCGTTCAGACGCTCAATTGGATTCGTCGCGTGCAACTTCGCGCGGTGCTGGGCGGGGAAGGTCATGTAGGCCAGCACGTCCTCCTCCGCCGTGTCCATGAGCGTGGCCAATTTCGGCAGCCTGGGACGCATCTGGTCCGCCACCAGCCGCCACTGGGTCTTGGCCGCAGCGTGGTCCGGCTGGGCAAAGGCCGTGGCGATGAAGGCCGAGACCACCCTGCGGCTGTTCTTGCCGGCATGGGCCAGGGGCATGGGCCAGGGCATTGCGCTGGAAATGCACTCGGCAGCGCTGCCAGGTGGTCGACAGCACCCGCGCCGTGGCCGCCTTGATGCCCTCATGCGCGTCCGGGATCACCAGCTTCACGCCCGAGAGGCCACGGCGGACAAGATCGCGCAGAAACGCGGTCCAGAACGGCTCCGCCTCGGAAGCGCCGATCGCCATGCCCAACACTTCGCGGCGGCCATCGGTGTTCACGCCCACCGCGATCGTCACGGCGACAGACACGATCCGGCCACCCTGGCGGACCTTGAGATAGGTCGCGTCGATCCAGAGGTAGGGCCATTCGCCCTCGATCGGACGGGTGAGACAGGCATCGACCCGCTCGTCGATTTCTTCGCAAAGCCGGCTGACCTGGCTCTTGGAGATGCCGGTGCCGCCCATGGCCTGCACGAGGTCATCCATCGACCGTGTCGACACGCCATGGACATAGGCTTCCTGGATGACAGCCGTCAGCGCCTTCTCCACTGAGCGCCGCGGCTCGAGAAAGGACGGGAAGCAGGAGCCGGTGCGCAGGCGCGGGATGCGCAGCTCGACACTGCCGGCCCGCGTCTGCCAGTCGCGATCGCGGTAGCCGTTACGCTGCGCCAGTCGCTCGGGGGGCTTCTCGCCGCAGTCGGCGCCGGTCTTGGCGCCGACCTCCAGCTCCATGAGACGTTCGGCGGCGAAGCCGATCATCTCACGCAGCAGATCGGCATCTCCGATCTTCTCCACCAGTGCGCGGAGGTCCATCATAGGTTTGGTCATCGGGTCTATCCCTCGGTTCAGGTTGGTGGGCGCAACCCGACCCTACCGAGAAACCCGATGGCCACCGACACCTACACCATCAAACGGGACGTCACCCCGCAGTCATGGCGCAGTTAATGAATACAAAGCGTTGAAGCCTGTTTTTGAACACGCCAAGCGGCTCGGCTACATCAAACAAAATCCGATGGCGCACATCGAAATAGATAAGCCAACCCCCAAAGAACTTCCAACGGTTGATGCAGACGACATCTCAGCATTCATCGAGCACTGGGAAGTCGGCACTGTTCAACGACTGATTTTCGATCTTGCTCTATACACCGGCGCGGCCCGAGTAGATTTGGCACATATCGGGCGGCACAACATCAGGAACGGTATGCTGAAATTTGATCGACAGAAAACAGGCGTCACCAGCTATGTGCCGCTGACACATGAATTGCGTGCTGCTATCGCTCGCACGCCCGACATCTCCCCAACTTTTATCCTGAGCAAACGTGGCAAGCCTTATGCTGTGGAGAGTATCGGGAACATGTTTCGTGAAGCTGCAATAGAAGCTGGCATGACGGCGAGACTGCATGGATTGCGCAAAGCGTTCTGTGTCTACTGGGCCGAGCAAGGTAAGACTGTGCACCAAATCGCAGCTATGGCGGGTCATGTGACATTGACTGAGGTAGAGCGCTATACTCGCGCTGCCGACCGAGAGCAGATTGTCAGACTCATCATGCAGGGTGCGTAATCTGGGACACACGAACCCAGCCAATGGGACACAAGTTCGTAACCAACTGAATAAAAAGGATAATAATCAATGAGCGTAGAAAAATGGCGATCCCGGCAGGATTCGAACCTGCAACCTGCCCCTTAGGAGGGGGCTGCTCTATCCAGTTGAGCCACGGGACCACATGCTCTTGATGCCGCCAAAGTGGCACATACGCAAGCCACAAGCGCTGGAAAAATTGAAAAGGGGGGAACTGATCGGCCCACCATTGCCCCCTTTCAATACCTGACCAGCAATCTGAGGATTCACGCGGGTCAGGTCAGGAAATGGAGGTTCGGGTTTCAGCCCACATCCCGATTATGGCCCAATCGTTGCCGACATGGCAATTGCGAGGCGCTTGCGCAAGGGAAATGTCTGGCGTTAACAAGAAGGATATGTTTCAAGGATAATGACCATGTCTCGACCCGGTGAACCCTGCCGTCGGCTGACCCTGCGCGATGTCTCGGAGGCTTCGGGCGTGTCGGAGATGACGGTCAGTCGGGTGCTGCGCAATCGAGGGGGCGTGTCTGACGCGGCACGCGAAAAGGTGCTCCAGACCGCCAGGACGCTGGGATACGTGCCCAACAAGATCGCCGGTGCGCTTGCCTCGCGGCGGGTGAAGCTTGTGGCAGTGATCATCCCCTCGCTGTCGAACCTTGTCTTTCCGGCCGTGCTTTCGGCAATTTCCGACGAGCTGGAGGATACCGGGCTTCAGCCGGTGGTTGGCGTGACGAACTACTCGCCGGAAAAGGAAGAGGCGGTTCTCTACGAAATGCTGTCCTGGCGCCCCTCGGGGGTGATCATCGCCGGGTTGGAACACACACCGGCGGCGCGCGCGATGCTCGAAAATGCCGCGATCCCCGTGGTCGAAATCATGGATGCCGATGGTGACGGGGTGGATTCGGTCGTTGGCATTTCGCACCGGCGTGCCGGGCGTCAGATGGCCGCGGCGATCGTCGCGGCAGGCTATCGCAAGATCGGCTTTCTGGGATCGAAAATGCCCGATGACCATCGCGCCCGGAAGCGATATGAGGGATTTTCCGAGGGTCTTTGTGAGGCCGGGATTGCCATCGCGAACACCGAATTCTATGCTGGCGGCTCGGCCCTGGCAAAAGGGCGCGAGATGACCGAAGCGATCCTGATGCGCAATCCGGAACTGGATTTTCTGTATTATTCGAATGACATGATCGGGGCGGGCGGTATGCTCTACTGCCTCGATCACGGATATGACGTGCCAGGGCAGATCGGGCTGGCCGGGTTCAACGGGCTTGATCTCCTGGCGGGTTTCCCGGTTCAATTGGCGACGATGGATGCGTGCCGCGCCGAAATCGGGCGCAAGGCTGCACAAATCGTCGCGGGACGCGCGCATACCGGCCTGGCCGGAGGCGAGGTGATCGAACTGGAACCGCATCTGGAACCGGGTGACACGGTGCGCAAGGTTTGATCAGCGCTTGGCCCCCCAACTGATCGAGGCATATTGGCGCGTGTAGAATTCGCCCATCAGCCCGATCATGACCAGGGCCAGCCCGACATATAGCGCATAGTGCCAGTCCGAGAAATGCGGGTTGTAATTGTTGAAAACGAAGCCCCGCGCCTGGTCGATCGTGTGAAAGAGCGGATTCCAGTCGAACAGCACCAGCATCTTGTGTGGCAGGTTGTTGGCCAGGAACATCTTGCCCGATGCGATCATGTTGGCACGGGCATAGACCGTCTGAACAACCCCGACGGCGTCGGGTGCCCAGGGCTTGACGGCCAGGAGCACCAGACCGATCGCCACGCCGGTAAACCATGACAGAAACACCATTCCGAGCGCGCCGGCCCAGTCGTAGATCTCGAACGGCTTGAAGGCCGCGTGGTAGATGAACAGCACCAGAAGCATCGACAGAATCTGAATGTAGAGCGCGCTCAGTGCAGCAGCCGAGATCGAGATCGCCGTCGTCATCGGTGCGTGTTTCATCATCGCCGAGGTCGGCCCCTCGGCGCCGAACACCGCGCCCATCGCCTTGGTATGCGTCATGAACAGGAAGATCCCGCTCATGATATAGAGCAAAAAGTCACCACTGATCGCACTCCCACGCATCCCGAGCACACCGAACATGATGTAGAATGTCAAAACGAGGGTCAGCGTCTGCAACATGTTCATGAACAGACCGACCACCGCATTGCCGTGCGTCTTGCGCAGTTGTCGCACGGTCGCATGATAGATCAGCCCCAGTATGCTGAAGGTCGATGCGAGCGTGGAACTTTTTCTTTCAACTCTGAACATCTGTCGCCATCCCGGCCTGATTTTTCGCCAAGCGGGACAGGAAACCTTGCCCATCCCTTGCCACACCACCATAAGTATGCAGGGTAACCATTGCAATCGGGCCGGAATGGAGAAGAAATGGAGTTCGAAACCCTGACTCAGGTGATGCGCCGTCTCGCCCTCGAAGCGGGGGAGAAGATCATGACGATCTACAACTCTCCCGATTTCGAAGTGAAGTCGAAATCCGATAATTCCCCTGTGACCGAAGCCGATGAGACTGCGGATGCGCTGATCTCGGCCGGGCTGCGTGCGGCCTTTCCCGACACGGCGCTGGTGAGCGAAGAACAGGCCTTTTCGCACGGGCAGGAGGTTTCGACGTTCCTGATCGTCGATCCCCTTGATGGCACGAAGGAATTCATTCAGCGCCGTGGCGATTTCACGGTCAATATCGCCTATGTCGAGAACGGTGTTCCGCTGCGCGGCGTGATCTATGCACCGGCCAGGAAACGGCTGTTCTACACGCTGCCCGATGGTCGTTCGGTCGAGGAAATTGGCCCCGAATTCGACAAGGATGCCTTGGGCGAACGCAAGCCGATCACGGTTTCCGTGCCCGACAATCGTCGGCTGAGGATCGTGGCGTCAAAATCGCATCGCGACCAGGCAACCGACGACTATATTGGTAAATATGCCGTGACGGATATGAAATCGGCGGGTTCCTCACTGAAATTCTGCCTTGTGGCGACGGGCGAAGCCGACCTCTATCCGCGCCTCGGACGCACCATGGAATGGGACACGGCGGCAGGCGACGCGGTGCTGCGCGGTGCGGGCGGCGAGGTGATCCGCTTCGATGACCACACCCTATTCACCTATGGCAAGCCGGGCTTTGCGAACCCGTTCTTCATTGCCTATGCTCCGGGCGTTCTGTTGGTGAAGTGATGTCGATCCTCATTGTCATTCCGGCACGTTACGCCTCGTCGCGCTATCCCGGCAAGCCGCTGGTCGAACTGGCGGGGGCAAGAGGCGAGAAGAAGACCCTGATCCAGCGCAGCTGGGAGGCCGCGATGTCTGTCTCGGGTGATTCGCGTGTCGTCGTGGCGACCGATGACGACCGCATTCGCGCGGCCGCCGAAGGCTTTGGGGCCGAGGTGGTGATGACCTCGTCCGATTGCCGCAACGGGACCGAGCGTTGCGCCGAGGCCCATGCAACGCTGGGCGGCGATTGCGAGGTGATCGTGAACCTGCAAGGCGACGCACCGCTGACCCCGCCCTGGTTCGTCGAGGCCCTGATCGACGGCATCAGGCAGGACGCAACCGCAGAGCTTGCGACACCGGTTCTGCGCTGTGAAGGCGCGATGCTGGCGGATCTTGTCGAGGATCGCAAACATGGGCGCGTTGGTGGCACGACCGCCGTATTCGGCGCGACCAATCACGCGCTCTATTTCTCCAAGGAGGTGATCCCGTTCACGTCACAGGCTTACGCCCCGGCCGACCCGACACCGGTTTTCCACCATGTCGGGGTCTATGCCTACCGGGCCGGGATACTGTCCGATTACCTGACCTGGCCGATCGGCCCGCTGGAGACGCTCGAAGGGCTTGAACAGTTGCGATTTCTTGAAAATGGCCGACATGTGCTCTGTGTCGAGGTCGAGGCGCGCGGTCGCCGGTTCTGGGAGTTGAACAACCCTTCGGATGTCGAACGAATCGAAGCGATGATGACCACGATGGGTCTCGCCTGACACAGGGTCTTCCCCACAGGGTCTTCCCTTGTGTCAGGGGATTTCCGGTGTCAGGGTGCCGCAGTCACATGTCATTGCGAGACAATCGACGGGAAGCGGATTCTCCGGTGCCACCTGGCCACGAAACGCTCACGTTATCGAGAGATTTCCCTTTACAATCTTCTTTTGAAATTACATACCATTTGAAACTGTTCTCGCAGTTGGGACTTGTCTTGACATATAGGTGATTAATGAAACGTAAGGTCACGAAAGCGATTTTTCCTGTTGCCGGCCTCGGAACCCGCTTTCTTCCTGCGACGAAATCCATCCCGAAAGAGATCCTGACGCTGGTGGATCGCCCGTTGATCCAATATGCCATCGACGAGGCCCGGGCGGCAGGCATTTGCGATTTCATCTTTGTGACCTCGCGCGGGAAATCCGCGCTTGAGGATTACTTCGACGACGCGCCGGAACTGGCAACATCACTCAGGAAGAAGAACAAGACCGACCTGCTGGAAGAGCTGAAGAAAACCAACATGGATTCGGGCGCGATCGCCTATGTTCGCCAGAACAAGCCGCTCGGCCTGGGTCACGCGGTCTGGTGCGCGCGCCGCCTGATCGGTGACGAATCCTTTGCCGTGATCCTGACCGATGATGTGATCGCAGCCGACACACCCTGCCTGCAGCAGATGATGGAAGCCCATGCCGAAACCGGCGGCAATGTTGTCGCCGCGATGGAAGTTCCGCGCGAGAAAACCTCGTCCTATGGCGTGCTCGACATTGAAAGCAGCGATGGCCCGATGTCGCGGGTGCGTGCCATGGTCGAGAAACCCGCACCCGAAGAGGCGCCGTCGAACCTTGCGGTGATCGGTCGCTACATCCTGACGCCGAGCGTGATGCAGACGCTGCACAAGAAGGAAACCGGCGCGGGTGGCGAGATCCAGTTGACCGACGCGATCGCGAAAGAGATCCGGGATGGCAACCCCGTTTACGGTTATCGATTCAGCGGCCAGCGTTTCGATTGCGGCACCAAGGCGGGCTTTCTGCAAGCCACGGTGGCCTTTGGCCTGGAACGTCCCGATCTGAAGGATGAGTTCGGCACCTATCTGAACGCCCTTGTGGCGATGCGGAACCCGGTTGCGTAGACGATGGCAAGGCATGTTCTGGTCACGGGGGGCGCAGGCTATATCGGATCGCACGCCTGCAAGGCGCTGCGTCATTCAGGTTACGTGCCCGTATGTTTCGACAACCTTTCGACCGGCTGGAAACAGGCGGTAAGGTTTGGTCCCCTCGAAGAGGGCGATCTGGCCGATCGCGCCCGTCTGGACGAGGTTTTCGCCAACTGGAAACCGGTCGCCGTGATGCATTTCGCAGCGCTCAGTCTGGTTGGCGAATCGATGAGGAACCCGTCGAAATACTGGCGGCTGAACGTGATGAACGCGCTCAACCTGATCGAGGCGACCATCGCGGCAGGTTGCAGGACTTTCGTGTTTTCCTCGACATGCGCGACATATGGCGATCAGGACGGGGTGGTGCTGGACGAGAATACCCCGCAGCGTCCGATCAACGCCTATGGCGGCTCAAAGCGGGCGATCGAGGACATGCTGCGTGACTTCGGCACCAGCCATGGGCTGAAATCGGTGATCTATCGCTATTTCAATGTCGCGGGTGCCGATCCCGAAGCCGAGATCGGCGAGCAGCATGTCCCCGAAACCCACCTGATCCCGCTGATGCTTGAGGCGATCATGGGCAAGCGCCCGGCGCTGACGGTGTTCGGCTCGGACTATCCGACGCCCGATGGCACCTGCGTGCGTGACTATGTGCATGTCTCGGATCTGGTGGATGCGCATGTGCTGGGGTTGAAATGGCTTGAGGATGGCAAGGACAACGCCATTTTCTGTCTCGGTTCAGGGAACGGTTTTTCGGTGCGCGAGGTGATCGAGGCATCGCGCACCGTGACCAATCGTGCGGTTCCGATCATCGAGGGGGAGCGCCGTCCCGGTGATGCGGCCAGGCTGGTTTCGGGTTCGACGCGCGCCCTGAGCGAACTGGGCTGGCAGCCCGGGCGCTCCGATCTGGCGACGATGATCAGCGATGCCTGGCGCTGGCATCAGACCAAAGATTATGAATGCTGATCCATACCGGAACTGAACATGCCAACGGCACCGGAACTCCTGCAAGCCTACCAGATGCGCCTGCGACGCAAGCGGTTTCTCTGGCGTGCGCTGCGCAAGCGGCATCAACTCGACCCCGTTACCGATCGAACCCGTGGGATCGGTCACAAGATGATCCTGCTGTTCGCCGTGATGCGCAACGAGGCCCTGCGTCTGCCCTATTTCCTGCGCCATTATCACGATCTTGGGGTAGAACATTTCCTGATCGTCGATAACGACAGCACGGATGGGACAGCCGCGCTTCTGGCAGAGCGGCGGGATGTTTCGCTCTGGCAGACACGGGCAAGCTATCGCCTGTCGCGCTTTGGTCTGGACTGGCTCACATGGCTCATGATCCGTCATGGGCACGGGCATTGGTGTCTGACTGTCGATGCCGACGAACTGCTTGTCTATCCCCATCACGACACCCGCCCGCTCCCGGCGCTGACCGAATGGCTCGACCGCTGCGGACAGCGCAGCTTTCCTGCGATGATGCTTGATCTCTATCCGGACGGGCAACTGGGGGAACACGGCTATCGTCAGGGACAGGACCCGCGCGACATCCTGTGCTGGTTCGATGCGGGCAATTACATGATCCGCAAGCAGGACCACCTGCACACGCTGTGGATTCAGGGCGGGCCACGCGCGCGGGCCTTTTTCGCGCAGGATCCGCGACGCGCACCGACCCTGTCCAAGGTCCCGCTGGTAAAATGGAACCGGCGTTGGGCCTATCTGAACTCCACCCATGCGATCCTGCCGCGCCGCCTGAACCGGGTTCATGACGAGATGGGAGGGGAACGGATTTCAGGTCTCCTGCTGCATACGAAATTTCTCGATTCGATCATCGAGAAATCGGCCGAAGAGAAATTGCGGCGCGAACATTTTGGTGATCCGGACAAGTTTGACGCCTACTATGATCGGCTGATCTCCAACCCCGTTTTGTGGACAAAGCGATCGACCCGGCTTGGCGGGTGGCGCCATCTTGAGGCGCGCGGTTTGATGTCACGGGGAGGGTGGATATGAAGGGTTGTTGGCTCGGAATGGACATGATGTGGAGTTGAAGACCCTCATAAAGTTGCGCAGGATACGCCGCTTGCGGCAATTCCGGGCGTTTCGCAAGCGGCACGAGCTTTCCCTGCTGGCCGACCGAACCGATGCAATCGGCTCGGGCGATGTTCTGGCCTTCGTGACCCTGCGCAATGAACGTATCCGCCTGCCATATTTCCTGAGCTATTATCGTGACATGGGGATTTGCCATTTTCTGTTTGCCGACAATGACAGCGATGATGGCACACGTGAATACCTGATGGACCAAAAGGACTGTTCCGTCTGGCTTGCGCGCGGTTCCTACCGGGCATCGCGGTTCGGTATCGACTGGATGAACCACCTGCTGCGCAGATACGGCACGGGTCATTGGTGCCTGACCGTCGATCCGGATGAGTTCTTCGTCTATCCGTTCTGCGATGCGCGTCCGATCAACGCCCTGACCGACTGGATGGATACCTACAAGATGCGCGCCTTCCCCGCAATGCTGCTGGACATGTATACCAAGGGGCCGTTCGACGAGCATCCCTATCGCGAAGGGCAGAACCCGTTCGACATCGCCTGCTGGTTCGATGCGGGCAATTACATGATCTCGCGCAACGATCTGTGCCAGAATCTCTGGATCCAGGGCGGTCCCCGTGCGCGTATCTTTTTCCCGGATACCCCCAGGAAATCGCCTTCGCTCAACAAGATCCCGTTGGTCAAATGGGACAAAAAGTTCGTTTACCTGTCCTCCACGCATATGCTGCTGCCACGTTCGCTCAACGCCGTCTATGACCGGATGGGTGGCGAGAGGATTTCCGGCTGCCTGCTGCACGCCAAGTTTCTCTCGCCCCTGACCCGGCAGGTCAAGGAGGAGTTGGTAAGGCGCGAACATTACGCGGGCTCCCAGGAATATCGCGCTTATGCGCAGACCATTGCAAAAGAGCCGGATTTTTGGTGCAAATACTCTGAAAAATATATCAACTGGCGTCAGTTGGAGATCCTGGGGCTGATGTCCAAAGGTAACTGGGCTTAGGAGTTCTCACATGTCGGTCGGCTTCATCATGATGTGCCATACCGCGCTGCACCGTGCAGCGCAGGTGGCGCGCTATTGGTGTGAAAACGGGGCACCGATCGTGATCCATGTGGACAAGCGGGTGGGTGATCATGACTTCAATGCCTTTCAGCACAGCCTTGCCGATCTGGGCACCGTCTCTTTCTCGCGCCGTTACAAATGCGAATGGGGCACCTGGTCGCTGGTCGCCGCCAGTCAGGCCGCCGCCGAACAGATGCTCAGGCGGCACGCGAATGTGCGTCATGTCTATCTTGCTTCCGGATCTTGCCTCCCGCTGCGCCCGGTGCGCGAACTGATCGACTATCTGGAGGCGCGTCCCCATACGGATTTCATCGAGAGCGTGACCACGTCCGAAGTGGGCTGGATCGTCGGCGGCATCGATATCGAACGATTCACCTTGCGCTTTCCCTTTTCCTGGAAACGACAGCGACGATTGTTCGACCGCTATGTCGAGATCCAGCGCAAGCTGGGTGTCAAACGCCAGATCCCGGCCGGGCTGGTGCCGCATCTGGGCAGCCAGTGGTGGTGTCTGACCCGTCAGACCCTCGGTTCGATCCTGGAAGATCCCGACCGGCCACGCCATGACCGCTATTTCAAACGCGTCTGGATCCCGGATGAAAGCTATTTCCAGACTCTCGTCCGGCGATTCTCGACCTCGATCGAAAGCCGGTCACTGACGCTGAACAAATTCGATTTTCAGGGTAAGCCGCATATCTTCTACGATGACCATTTAAAACTTTTGCGTCGCTCGGATTGTTTTGTCGCGCGCAAGATCTGGCCCAGGGCGGACAAACTTTATTCGACCTTCCTGTCGTCCGGCCACAAGGGCACGGAAATGGCCGAACCGAACCCGTCCAGGATCGACAGGCTGTTCCACAAGTCGATCGAGCGGCGCACCAGGGGCCGTCCGGGCCTTTACATGCAAAGCAGCTTCCCCCTGCGCGACCACGAAAATGGCAAGACCTCGGCACCCTATTCGATCTTCCACGGGTTTTCCGACCTTTTCGAAAACTTCGAGAGCTGGCTGTCGAAACATGTGGGGGCTCGGGTGCATGGGCATCTCTTCGCCGCCGGAGCCGCCGAATTTTCCGGACGCGGACAGATGTTCAACGGGTGTCTGACGGATGATCCGGCCCTGCGCGATTACAATCCGCAGGCATTCCTCACGAACCTGATCTGGAACGCGCGCGGGGAACGCCAATGCTACATGTTCTCGCCGCGCGACAATCAGGATCTGAACCGGTTCACGGCAGCGGACCCGAATGCGCAGATCTGCGTGATCACCGGGACATGGGCTTTGCCGCTGTTCCGGGCGGACCAGAATTTCGTCACCATCCGCCGCGAGGCCGCCCGCCTGCAAAAACGGGAACTGGACCACATCAAGATCCTCTCATCAATGTATGTGAAAGCACGCGTACGAATCTGGAACATCACGGAATTCATCGAGAACCCGATGGAGCCGTTACAGGCCATCATCGATGAAATCAGTCCGCGCAGCGCACGCCGCCTGACCGAGGTGCCGCACATGGTCAACCTCGACGGGTTTGGCCAATTCCTGCAAAACCTCAAGAACCAGGGGATGCAGCCGCTCGTCATGGGGCATTTTCCGCCCGACAACGAGACCCGCAAAAAGAACGCGCGACGCGAGCGTCCCTACCTGATGAAGTGAGCCCATGGCCAATTTCGATAGTTTCGTGATCTTTGCCGAGATGCGCACCGGTTCGAACCTGCTGGAGGCCGCACTCAATTCGTTGGAGGGGGTGACCTGCCACGGCGAGGCCTTCAATCCCGCTCTGATCGGCTATCCGAACAAGACCGAACTGCTGGGCATCACGAGAAGCCGACGCGACGCGGATCCGACGGTTCTGTGGGAGAAGATCAAGCAGTCCGACGGGTTGCAGGGGTGTCGCTATTTCCACGACCACGACCCTCGGATGCGCACCAAGTTCCTCAATGATCGCAAATGCGCAAAAATCATCCTGACACGCAATCCGATCGAAAGTTATGTGAGCCTCAGGATCGCGCGGGCAACAAAGCAATGGAAGCTGGGCGATGCGAAACATCGAAAGGCGTCACAGGCACAGTTTGACGCGACCGAATTCGAGGCGCATCTGGAGATCCTTCAGAACGTCCAGACCGGTCTGATGAATGCGTTGCAGACCTCCGGGCAAACGGCGTTCTATATCGACTACGAAGATGCGCAGAACGTTGACGTTCTTAACGGGCTGGCCGGGTGGCTCGGTGTCAAGGCACGGCTGAGCGCACTGCCGGAAACGCTCAAGGTGCAGAACCCCGAACCGCTTGAGGCGAAGGTTTCGAACTTCCCGGCGATGGAAGCGTCCCTGGCGCGTCTTGATCGCTTCAACCTGTCGAAAACGCCGAATTTCGAACCGCGCCGAGGACCTGGCGTGCCTGGTTTTGTGGCTTGTGCCGAAGCCGGGCTGATTTACATGCCGATCCGGCCCGCCCTCGACGACCCGATCCGTGACTGGCTGTCAGGCATCGGCCCTCTGCAGCAAGGGTTTTCGCAAAAGACCTTGCGTCAGTGGAAACGTCAGCATCCCGGCCATCGCAGCTTTACCGTGCTGCGCCATCCGCTGATGCGGGCCCATCTGGCCTTTTCGGCAACGCTGAACCGGGACAGCATGTGCGAAATACGCGCCATTCTGCGCAAGAGCTACAAACTTCCAATTCCCGCAGAGGGGCAATCACTGCCGCGCGACGATTATGCGCCTGCCCTTCTGGAATTCCTGCGCTGGCTCAAGGCGAACCTCTCCAACCAGACCAGCCTGCCGGTAGCACCGATCTGGGCAAGCCAATCCACCATCCTGCAAGGCATGGCACAATTTGCACAGCCCGATCTTTTGGCGCGTGAAGACAGCCTCGTGCGCGACCTTGCCTATATTTGCGGCGACACGAAGATGCCCGAACTGGATCCGAGCGCGGCGGATACGGCGCCGATCAAGCTGGCAGAGATCTGGACTGCCGATCTGGAAGCCGCCGCACGCGAGACCTACGCCCGCGACATGATACAATTCGGCTTTTGTCGCTGGAAGACCGATTGACGAAAAACACCGCCCAAAAAACACCGCCCCGAAGGGCGGCATTCTTGGAAACTCGGGCATGAAATCCATGGCGTTTGGGTCAGGCGACTGGCTCAGGCGGCCTGCTGGTCATGCCCTTCGGTCAGAACCGCATGGAGCGTGGCCGGATCCGTGTTTGCGCGCAGTTTTCCGCAAACCTCGCAATCGCGCAGGGTGCGCGACACAAGGGCGAGCGCCTTGAGATGGTCAACCCCACAATTCTTGGGGGCAAACAACGCAAAGACCAGATCAACCGGCGACCGATCCACCGCATCGAAATTCAGCGGCTTCTCAAGACGCAGGAACACCCCCACGACCCCGTCCAGATCATTCAGACGCCCATGGGGCAACGCGACCCCATGGCCTACTCCTGTGGCTCCGAGGCTTTCGCGTTCCTGCAGCGCATCGACAGTCTGTCTGGCATTGAGCCCGTAAACCGCCGCCGCGATATCGCCAAGATCCTGAAACAGGCTCTTCTTGCTGGTTACATTGGACAGCACCTTTACGGCACCGGGTTTGAGCAACCTAGAAAGATCCATATGTTCCGTCTTTTCCGCGCCCTGTTCCATGGCGCTCATTTGCTGTTGCGCGGGTCGATCCAGCCAATATTGCCATCATCGCGCTGGTATACGACATTGACTCCACCATGTTTCTCGTTACGGAAAACGAGCAACGGCTTGTTGGCCAGCTCCATCTGCATCACCGCCTCGCCGACCGAGATCGTGGGAACCCTAGTCTCCATCTCGGCAATGATCATCGACGCGCCATCGCTGGTCTCGCCAGTTTCCTCATCCTCCTCCGCCGCGAGCACATACAGCCCTGCCGCCTCGAATTCAACCGGATCGCTACGATCGCGATGGTGATCTTTCAGCCGGCGTTTGTGACGGCGCAACTGTTTGTCCATCTTTTCGCAGACCGCGTCGAAAGCGGCATGAATCTCGGCCGCATGCCCCTTGGCAGAGGCGGTCAGGCCGGTGGACAGGTGGACCGTCGCCTCACACAGGAATTCATGCGCATCTCGCGAGAAGGTGACGGTCGCGTCGGTCGGGCGCTGCATGTATTTGTCGATGACCACACCCAGTTCTGTCTTCACATGGGATTGCAGCGCCTCACCGATATCGAGTTGTTTCCCGCTGATCTGGTAACGCATGGATTTTTTCCTTCACATACATATATTGGGCTGCTCCGGAACCTGACACAGGCCCGGTTGCATACCGGTTAAAGTCCTGGGGATAGCTTGCACCTTTCTCGTCTCCTCCCGCCTCGCGCGGACTTTGCAGAGCGGGACATCGGCCTTTCGGGAATCGGGACGCATGCTCTGGATAATGGGGCGATGGTCACGCATTCAACCCGTATTTGGGAACGGATCGGAGGGAGTGTCAACGGGTGACCTGCGCCGCAGGGAAAAACCTTTCTCACGGGCCATCAGAGGATGCGGAAATGCTGACCCAGATAGACGCGCCGGACATTCTCATCATGCACGACTTCCTCTGCCGTCCCCGACATCAGCACCGTTCCGCCATGCAAGATATAGGCCCTGTTGACGATTTCGAGCGTTTCACGCACGTTGTGATCGGTGATCAACACCCCGATACCCCGTTGCTTCAGGTGCGACACCAGGGCGCGGATTTCCGAAACCGCAATCGGATCAACCCCGGCGAAGGGTTCGTCGAGAAGGAGGTATTTCGGATCCGCGGCCAGACAGCGCGCGATCTCGCAACGCCGCCGTTCACCGCCCGAAAGCGCCAGCGCAGGCGCTTGCCGCAGATGCTCGATCGAGAAATCGCCCAGCAGTTCCTCCAGCCGCTCGCGCCGCCGATACGGGTCTGGTTCGGCAATCTCCAGCACCGCCATGATATTGCCCTCGACCGTCAAGCCGCGAAAGATCGACGCTTCTTGCGGCAAATATCCGATCCCGAGCCGCGCGCGGCGATACATCGGCAGGCCTGTGACATCCTTGCCGTCCAGAATCACGTAACCCGCATCAGGCCGGATCAGTCCGGCAATGTTGTAAAAACAGGTGGTCTTGCCAGAGCCATTCGGTCCCAGCAATGCAACAACCTCTCCGCGGGCCAGGCGCAGCGACACGTCCCGTATCACCGGGCGACGGCGATAGCTCTTGCGAAGCGAGCGCACTTCCAACCCGCCGCTGCCGTCCAGGACCGGGTCCGGCCCCATGTGTTCTTCATGTTCTTCAGGCTCGCTCATCACTTTGTGACAGGCTTGAAAATGGCGTGCACACGTCCCTGCATCTGCCCGGTTCCGGTGCGCAGGTTCACGTTGAGCCTGTTGCCCGACATCACGTTATCACCTTGGGTCAAAAGCACATTTCCGGTCATCACGATAGTGCCGTCTGGCACATCATAGACGGCCTCGGCCCCTTCCGCTGCCTGGGTCGGTGACACCAGCGTCACACCACCGGTCGCACGAAGATGGTCTATCTCGCTTTTCGAGCCTTCGACATAGAACACATCGATTCTGGCAGAAGTCATCCGCAAAGTTCCCTGCACAACCAGCACATTGCCGGTAAAGACAGCCTTGCCACTCTCCTGATTGACGTTGAGTTGATCGGCCGTGACCTCCACCGGCTCGGTACTGTCGGCCCGCAGACCGTTGAATGAGATCTCCTGCGTCTGCGCAAACGCGGGCAAACTGATCATCACAACCGCGAACAGGCTGGTAATTCCACGCATTTTTAATTCCACGTATCTTGACCCTTATTCCTGCGGCTGATATACTAATTTCACGCCATTCTTGAAAATCAGATCGTGGCTCACCCCGTCCGGGGCAACCGTCATCCGCATCGAACCCGCCTTGAACGTTCCGAACGGTGCCCTGCCATTCACCGGGCCGGGCGACGTCAGTTCGCTTTTGTCGGTCTGCATTCGCATCAGGTCCGACGTCATCCGGTAGCCCCGCGAAGTCTGCATTGCGACATCCTTTTTCAGGATCACCACCCCGGCGCCGGGATCGAGCAGCCCGGTTTGCGATTGCAGATCGGCCACCAGCCCGTCCTGTGCGGTCAGTTTCGCCTTGAGTCTGGTCGCGTGAACCCCGTTGGCAGTGTCGGGCACTGCTACCGCCAGATCGGCCGTGACGGCAAGAGTGGCTCCGTCATCGGTAACACCTGCATAATCGGGTCTGCTCAAAGCCGATTCCCGCACCAGCCTTTCCACATCAACCTTGGCGTAGGGGATCGCAGCACTCGGGTCGATGCGGTGCGAAAACAGGAACAATGTCGACAACAGCATCAGCGCACTCAGCGGCAGGATGATTTTTGCCCAGGCCACAAGCTGCGAATGACGGTTGTCGTAACGCATCACACCACCCCGGCCCGCAGGCAATCGTGGATCTGCACAAAGCCGACCGGCTTGTCATTCGCGACGACGAAGAGACAGGTTATCTTGCGCGTATTCATCTGCGCAACGGCAGCCTCGGCCAGTTGATCGGGACTGATCGTGTGCGGCCCTGGCGTCATGACTTCGTTGACCATGTGCGACAGCAGCCCGTCCATATGCCGCCGCAAGTCGCCATCCGTGATGATACCGGCCAGATGGCCCGCGTCATCGGTCACTCCGATCACACCAAAACCTTTCTGGCTCATCACAAGAAGTGCTTCGGACATTGGTGTCTGCATCGGCACGAGCGGCAAATCCTCATGCATCAGATCCCCAACCTTCAACAGTTTCGCGCCCAGTTTGCCACCCGGATGGAAGGTACGGAAATGCTCGGGCGTGAACTGGCGATATTCCATAAGCGCAACGGCCAGCGCATCCCCCAGTGCCAGCGTCATCGTGGTCGAGGTGGTCGGCACAATGCCACGGCCGCAAGCTTCGGCAGCTTGTGGCAAGACCAGCGCAACGTCAGATTGCCGGAGCAGGGCCGCATCCGGTCGCGAGGCGACCCCGATCAGCGGGATCCCGAAACGGCGCGTGTGGGCAATCAGATTGGCCAGTTCGGGTGTTTCCCCCGAATTCGACAGTACCAGCGCCAGATCCGTCCGGGTCACCATCCCCAGATCGCCATGGCTCGCCTCAGCCGGATGGACGAATTGCGCCGGTGTACCGGTCGAAGCCAAAGTCGCCGCGATCTTGCGTGCGATATGGCCCGATTTCCCCATACCCGAGACGATGACCCGTCCCTTGATGTCGAGGATCATCGACACGCTGCGCGAAAATTCCTCGTTCAGGCTGTCGGACAAGGCGGTCAGCCCTTCGGCCTCGATCCCGATCACCCGGCGGGCGGTATCGAGGAAGTCAGCGTTGGAATCAGTGGTTGAAGATGTCATTGGGTTCTTCCCATCCAAGCAAGTCAAGTTGTGCCCGCCCGGGCAGAAAGTCAAAGCAGGTCTGGGCCAGCTCGCGCCGCCCCTCACGGATCAGACGCGCCTCGAGAACCTCGCGCAGACGGTGCAGATACAGAACATCAGAGGCCGCGTATTCGCGCTGCGCCTGGGTCAGTTCTCCCGCTCCCCAATCCGAACTTTGCTGCTGTTTCGCAATATCGACGCCAACCAGTTCCTGCAGCAGGTTCTTGAGTCCGTGCCGGTCGGTATAGGTCCGCACCATCCTGGACGCGATCTTCGTGCAAAAGACAGGCGTGGTCAGCACGCCGAACGCATTGAAAAGCGCCGCGATGTCGAAGCGTGCGAAATGGAACAACTTTTCCACCCCCGGATCGGCAAGCACGGCACAAAGTCGCAGGGCTTCGGACTGGTCCTTTGCGATCCGGACCAGATGTGCATCGCCATCCCCGGCCGATAACTGCACGAGGCATAACCGGTCCCGGCGCGGATCGAGCCCCATGGTTTCCGTATCGATTGCGACAACGGGCCCCAAATTCAGCCCCTCTGGAAGATCATTGTGATGTAGATGAATAGCCACGGTCCGTTTCTCTCGATGTTCCTGACCGCATATAAACCCGTTCTTGCCCCATTGCCAACGCACAGCGGATGCGCACAGGCGCCAGAGCACCCGGTCCATGCGGTGTGGGCCACGAACGATGCAGCCCAACCGGAGAAACATCGCAAAATCAGGCCATCAGTTCACCACAAATTCGGCATGGAGCGCCCCGGCTGCATTGATGCTCTTGAGAATGTCGATCATGTCACGGGGACTTACGCCAAGGGCATTCAGTCCGGACACAACTTCGGAAAGTGTGCTGCCATCAGACACTTCCGCCATACGGATCCCCGGTTCTTCGGTGATCGACGCCTGCGATCGTGGTACGATGACGGTCTGTCCGCTGGAAAACGGGTTGGGTTGCACGACCAGAGGTGCCTCCTCTACCTTCAACGTCAGATTGCCCTGGCTCACAGCGACCCGCGAAATTCTTACATCGCGCCCCATCACGATCGTGCCGGAGCGCTGGTCAACGACGACACGCGCATGTTGTTCGGGTTCCACGCCGAGGTTTTCGACCCGTCCGATTGCGTGGGCCACGGACCTTGCCCCGGTCGCCTTGATATTCATCGCAACCGTACCTCCGTCGAGCATCTCGGCCACACGCCGCCCATATTCGTGATTGATCACCGTCTCGATCCGGCTTGCCGTCGTGAAATCCGGCGTGCGCAGCGCAAGACGGATGGTGGAGAGATCGTTGATCGCAAAGTCGATTTCGCGTTCGACCCGTGCACCAGCCGGAATCATTCCCGACGTGGGCACCCCCTGCACAACCGACGTGGCCGCGCCCTCGACCGAGGCACCCCCTGCGATGATCGTACCTTGCGATACGGCATAAATTTCCCCATCGGCCGCCTTGAGCGGGGTCATCACCAAAGTGCCGCCCAGCAAGCTCTTGGCATCGCCTATCGCGGAGACTGTCACGTCGATCTGGCTTCCGGCGCGCGCAAAGGCAGGCAAGGTCGCGGTCACCATGACGGCGGCCACGTTCCTGGGACGGAATTGTTCCCCGGTTACATTGACGCCCAGTCGCTCCAGCATGTTGGACATGATTTCCTCGGTGAAGGGAGCGTTGCGCAGGCCGTCGCCCGTGCCGTTCAGCCCGACGACAAGCCCGTATCCGACGAGATCATTTCCGCGCACCCCATCGAAATCGACCAGATCCTTGATACGGATCGGCGCGGATTGGGCAACCAGTGGCAGAACGATCAGGAATATGGATAGAAAAAACCGCACCATCACAGGTAGTCCACAAGCGAGAGTTGCGAGAGTCGCGATGTCAGAGTGTAGAGCGTCTCAATCTGATTGCCAACGGCTTTGAGCGCGGTCGCAGTTTCATAGGGATCTGTCTTGATCAATTGGTTGCGTGCCAGATCGAGTGCTGCCCGCTCGGTATCATTCCGCGTGGCTGTGTCCGCGATCCGCGCTTCGACTATCCCGGTCCGGGCGGCAAGCGTGGTCACCGCATGGTCCCCGGCCATGATCCGTTCGCCCGCGGCTGAAACCACCTCTGCCTGCGCATCCAGATCCCCATCAAAGAGACCGTCATTGACCAGCGCCGCCATAGCGAAGCCCTTGATAAGATCGCGCAGGTTCGTATCGGCAGCCGTGCCGGGCAGGGTTGTCGTCTCCCCTTCGGCAATGCGATAGGTTGGTCCGTCAGTCGATTGGCTCAGGTAGCCAATATCGAGAAAGCCGCCACTTCCCGACGGGGCATCGAACCAGGCATCGATTCGCTTGATCGCCTCGCTCGCCCTGGTTGCCCCGGCCACCGTGGTTTGCAGGGCGTTCAGTATTTCGTCGGCGCTGGCAAGCGGGCGGGTATCTGTATCCAGACCGGCAAACAGGTATCTCCCGGACACATTGGTGTTCAGGGCGGCGATGATGGTGTCGAATTTTACTGCTGCATCACTATTGGTCGTGTCAACGAGCGTCTTGTGCTTCGTCGTCGCTGCCGAGATCATCGCCGACCCGATCCTCAACGATGTATCTTGCAAAACCGTGAAGACATCCTGCATCGCGCCCGCAGCGACCGTCGCCTCATCTGTGACCAGATCGTAGGAATCGAGCAGCGAGAGAGACCGATCAATACCCGAAAGCGCGGTGAAATCCCCCGAAACCGCCGCACCGAGATCTGCCTTGACCCCGGTTACCACCTCTTCATTGAGACGCGCCCTCGTTGTCTTGAGCATCGTGTTGTGCTGACGCATCTGGTAGATCTGCACCATGTCACCCATGGAAACATAGTTCATCTTACATCTCCAATAGCTGTTGCAAGAGCGTGTCAGCCGTCTGCATGACCTTTGCATTGGCGGCGAAGGCGCGCTCCACGATCAGCAGTGTCTGCAATTCCTGGTCGGTATCGACGCCGTCGGAGAGCACCATTTTATTGAGCGCCTCGTAATGCGCGCTTGTGAAGCTCTTGGTGGTTTCTGCACTCTGGCGTTTCAAAGAAGATTGCGACAGCAGTTCCGAAGCAAGATCCGCTGCACTCTGCTTGTTGGTCGAGAAATTCCCCGACGCGGGAACAGTTTTCTCGGCAAGCGCCTCGGTCAGCGCATTGAGAAGGGTCGAATCGGCTACCAGACCTGCGGTCCTGGCCCCGAGCCCTGCGCGCAAACGCCAGACTTCGCCGCCCTTATCGGGGTCAGCCATGGCGTTGATAGAGATACGGCCAGCCAGTCCGACCTCTTTTTTGGCATCAAGCGCATGGCCAGCGTCGGTAAACAGACCCGGATCGCCGGATGACAGGGTCGGATCCACATTCGGGTCAGCGAAACGCTCGATCAGATTGCGTGCATAGGCATCAATTTGTCCCTGTGCTTCCGGGGCCAATTCGTCGCGAATTGCGAATAGCGCACCCAGCGTGCCACCTCCCATAAGCCTGTCATCCGAAGTCGTGATCGGCATCCCGTTCAGCGTCAGCCCCGAAAGTGCTCCGGATTTCAGCGTCATGTCGGCCGTGATCATGTTCGCTGTTTCGAACTCGATTTCGGGCGGGTTGCTTTCCAGCAGGACGGCCCCACCAGTGGTGAACAGCGCAATCTGGTTGTTTTCGCGTGCGACCTGCCGCACCGGCACGATCCCGGATACTTGATCGACCAGCCCTTGGCGATGATCCAGCAAGGCGCTGATATCGTGGCCCGCTATGCTTTGGGAGATGATCATCTCGTTCAGGTCGTCGATTTGCCGAAGCGACCCATTCAGGCTGTCCACCTGAGCCGCGATTTGCCGATCAGCCTGCAATCGCTTCTGCTGGATCTGGTCGCTCATGGTATTCAGATGATCGGTGATGGATCTTGCCGCATCGAGAACGGCAGTCAGGCGGGCCTCCGCCTCAGGGCGCGCCGCAGCCTCGGTCAATGCTGCCTCCAGGGCGGTAAGCCTGGAAGAGAGCGAAGCCGCCTCTTCCGGTGTGCCGAGCCAGTCTTCCATCTTGGTGTAGAACGCTGTTCGCTCGGCCGCATTGGCCCGCGCGGCATCGGCCAGGCGTCGATCCTGCAGCACCGATTCGTTCACCATACGGGCGACCCCCATCACGGTGACACCACCACCTTCCCCTCCGACGATTCGCGCGCTAAGCTGCAATTCGCGCCGCGCATACCCTTCGGTCATGACGTTGGCGGTATTGGAAGACACGATTTCGGCAGCGCGTGACGAGGCCGTCAATCCGGACAAGGCGTTTGACAGGGTGATCTGGATACTACTCATCATGCCCTCCGTTCAATGGCAACCCAAGCCACCCTAGCGTTTGATGTTGGTCGTTTCCTGCAACATTTCATCCACGGTCTGAATGACCTTTGCGTTCGAGGAATAGGCCCGCTGGGTCTGAATCAGATCGGTTAGTTCCTGCGCCACATCGACGGTAGAACCCTCACGGGCGTAGCCCTCGACCGAACCCGTTGGTCCATCTCCAGCATCCCACAGGAAGAACGAGCCGGATTCCGTCGAGACCTGGAATGTCTGGTTGTCGAGCGAGGTCAGTCCGTTCGGATTGGGTACATCGACCAGTGGGATCTGATAGACTGTCCGGATGAAGCCGGTATCGTAGGCCGCCTTGATATAGCCGTTCTTGTCGACCGTGACCTCGGTCAGATTGCCGACGGGCGATCCGTCCTTGGTAATCGCGGTCGGAGCGAAACTGTCGGACAACTGGGTCAGACCGTTCGTGTCGCCGATCTTGCCGATCGTCATCGACAGCGGACCGCCGGCCACTTTAAGATCAAGCGTGCCGTCCGTGGAATTATAGGTCCCGCCCGAAACCCGTTGGACATCTTTGAGGGTGCCGCCATTACCGCGGCTGTCATCGAAGGTCAGTGTGTATTCGCCAATAATTGTTTCATCGACGGTGGTCGTCGTCGGATCGTCGATCTTCGCGGAATCACGAATGACCATGGACCATTTATTCGATGAACCGCTTTTCGGAAGGCTCGGCGTGAAGGAAATATCCAATGTCTCCGACGTGCCGAGATTGCCGAAATATTCGACCGAAAGCGGCAGCGTATCCCCGGAGGCACCAGCCTCGGTATCAACAGCGGGCAGATTCACCCCAAGACCCATCTTGGTGGTCGGATCGCCTGCGGTCTGGTTCGCATTGATGACAACCGGTTCAAGGCCACCCAACGTATCGCGCGGATAGGTCGGGATGTTGCCATCGGCATTGGCTGGCCAACCAAGCAGAACCAGCCCCGATTTCGTCATGAGCGTACCGTTGGAATCAGTGTTGAAAGCCCCGGTGGTGGTCATCATCATAGGCTGTTCGCCTGCGGCATTTTCCAGCGAGACGGTCGGGATGACCGGCAGCATGCCACGCCCCGATACGGCAATATCCATCGCATTCGAAGTCGAAATCAGGGCACCACTATCATCAATCAGGCGTTCGGTGAAGGCACGCACCCCCCCGGCCGAATAGATGCCCGAGCCAGCCGCGTTGTTGATCACCATGCTTTCGAAGTCGGTCACGGCGCGCTTGTAGCCATAGGTCCCGGAATTCGCGATGTTGTCAGAGATCGTCGCAAGTCGGGTTGCATTGGCGGCCAGCCCTGCGACACCGGCATTCAGAGAGGAAGAGATGGACATCGAATACACCTTTCTGCTGCTGTGTCCTGAAAAGTCAGTCTCAGCTTGGCATGGAGAGGTTTAAAATCTCCCTAACGGATCAAATCTTAACTAGGCGGTGTCATCCATTGAGCCATATAGCTGACGCGACGAGATGTATGGCTCCGGGAAATGCGGTTGCGGTTTTGTCATAATCCGGGAAGGAGACTGTGCGGATTTTTGTGCTCTGGCGCTTTGATTACGCCATTGGGAAGCGGTGTTCGAACATGATTGCGAGCTGAGATCTGACAGCGTGCCATTCGCGGACCGGGCGCTTCCACTCGGTTGATGTAGCATTGAGCGCGAGATAGATCAATTTCGCGGCGGCGGCGTCGCTCGGGAAGTGGCCACGCGTTCGGACGGCGCGCCGGATTTTCGAGTTCAAGGCCTCAATGGCATTCGTGGTGTAGATCATACATGCTGACGATCTTGCGGTCGAATTCAGGGAAGCGGCGCTGATATTTCGCGATCAGCAGCGGATCGAAGCTGCCGTTCCGATCGCGAGGTATGTCCAGGACCACCTTGCCGCGAGCTTCGAATGTCCGTGGTCACGGTCTTCTGGCTGCTGCCGTTGCGCCGGTTCGGGGACGGGTTGCCCCCCTCAGGGACGTCCTCAGCGCGCTCTTCATCGAGATGGACATCCATCTCCGTGCTCAGCGCACGTTCCGCCAGGGCCTTCGTCAGTTCCGCCAGGATGCCGGTTTTGCCAAACAGATCGCCCGGCGAGCGCCCTTCCATCAGACGGTCCAGCAGGTCTTTGTCGATGCTCATACGTGGGTCTCCTATGCGAGCAGTTACCACGTCTGAGCACAAAATTCAGAATAGTCCCGAATCCTGAAAGAAACTTTGGAAAAAAGCCGCTCAAAAAACAGACCTTGCTTGCGCAGTCGCTCAGACGGGACGGTTCACCATGAAAGAGTGGCGACAACAGTTGGGATATCGCGGTCGAACTTGCATGACCGGTTGAACGGTAGCGCTTACACCGCGAAAGAAACACGCATCTTCGCGCAACAACTCGGGCTGAAGTCCTGCTTCACACCCGTCAAAAGCCCACAATCCAACGGCATGTCAGGGGCGTTCGTGAAAACGCTCAAGCGTGACTACGTCCGCATCAACCCGTTGCCCAACGCCGAAACCGTGCTCTCATTGATAGCAGACTGGATCGAAGACTATAACGAGAACCACCCACACAGCGGCCTGAAATGGAAAGCGCCTCGCGAGGTCATCAGAGCCAAAACCGAAACCGCTTAGCAGGTCGCTGAAACAGCGGCTGGATCAGGCACCGCCCAGTCCAAGCCGATCAGCTTCAGCAGGCTCTCGACAAAACCGGTCGTCTGCCCAAGCGCCATGCCGGACAACACCTTCATTGAAAGGCAAGTCTGGATGACGGCGTCACTGCAGCTCTGCTGGCGACACCGCCGGCCTGTCGGCACGCCATCCCGGGTCATCCCGGGCCAGATCATCTCGGGCTCGAACCAATGGCGCCACAATGGCTCACTGTACCCCGGCCAGTTCCTGGTCGTGCAGGTCGGGGTGTGGGGCTGCTCATGTCGCCGGGCGACCACGATGGATTCACCAGATGAAACCCCGCAGGGGTTGGCGCAACAGAACCCCCGGAAATCACCAAAGCGCTCGGGCAGGTCCCGCCACGGGAGGCCTGCCCGAGAGCGGGAAAGGACCGCCTCAACGAACAGCCGGTTGTCAGCGGTGCTCACCCCGACATCACAGGCCTTGCCCGGCAAAAGCTGTTCGATCCGGTCCCATTGGCCATCGCGAAGGGCATATCGACGCATGTGGTGTCAACTCCATACAAAAAGCTGACACCAAATGAATCACTCAAATACCGATTTTGGAATCCCCTATTTTATCACACCGCCTAGCACGACTTTGGCAGATTTTTTGCTGATCTGATAACCTCCGGCTTCACGGTCTCCGTTTTGGATGATTCACAGGTAGCCAGCTTGGGGGCCGGGATCTTATGGAAGAGTGGCGCGGCGATCCGGAGACTTGGCTGTCGCCGTTTGTTGCGGCGCTCAGGCACAGGACGCGGGGGAGCAAGACGCGGGGGAGCAAGACGCGGGGGCGGATGTGTCCGGCCTGTGGTGCAGGGCTGATCGGTCCGGGCGAGCGCAAGAGCGTGCAGCCGATGGCGGCGCGGGAGGCGGCGGTCAGCGACGACCGGTTGCATCCCTTCATTGCCGACGGGGTCCGGGACAGCGCGCCCTTGGAGGAGGCCTTGCTGGCGGAAGCTGACAGGCTGGTTGGCGGCGAAGCGGCCTTTCTGGCCATTGATGAGACCTGCCTGCCAAAGACGGGGGATCGCTCGGTCGGGGTTGCGCCGCAATATGCGTCCTCGCCGGGCAAGACCGGGAATTGCCGGTCGCTGGCCTCGGTGACGCTGGCCTCGGTGACGCTGGTCTCGGTGACGCTGGCCTCGCGCGAAATGCCCGTGGTGGTGGGGTTGCGGCTGTTTGTGCCGGACGCCTGGACGGACGACCCCGGTCGCATGGCCCGCGCCCGTGTGCCGCAGGATGTGTGCCGCAGGATCGGCAGATCGCCTGGCGCAAACCGGAGATTGCGATCGAGGCGATCGACCGGGTGAGGGTCGCGGGCGTCCGCTTCGGCTGTGTGTTGGCCGATGCGGGCTACGGATCGAGCGGGCTTTTCCGCCAGGCGCCGAGCGCACGCGGCCTCGTCCGGGCGCTCGGCCTGTCGCGCCGCCAGACCGTCTGTCCGGCCGATGTCGGGCTGGTCTGTCCCGAAGCCGGTCGAGGTCGCCGCCGCAAATATCCCGACACGCGCTGATGACGAGGATCGCCTGCGCCTTCGTGCAATCCCGCCGCCTCAAGGCAGCGGGACGGGAAAAAAAACAAGCCCCGGACCGCCACATCAGCCAACCATGCCAGCCGTCAGCAAAGCCATCCTCGACACCTTGGCGAAACCGCCACCAATACGCCGCCCTCATTGGGAAAAGATCATCGCTGAACACTGCAGAAAAAATCTGCCAAAGTCGTGCCAGGCATCGCGGCGCGGGCCATTCCGCGCAAACCAAGGGGCCAGATCAACATATCGGCGAAAAATTTTTTCGCCAAACCAAATATCCCGCTACATTCAGGGCGCGGTATCGCCTGCTCAAGGGTCGAAAGACCGGTTGGCTTCAGTGAGTCCAGTTGGCGCGGCGGTCGGAGGCGAAGTTTTCACCATAGCCACGCGGACGAATATTGGCCGAGCGCTTTTGCGGATCGGTCACGGCATAATCAATACCGTGATCCCTGGCATAGGCTTCGGCCTCGGCACGGGTATCGAAGCGCAGGCGCACCTGGGCTTGCGTGTCATCGGAACTGGTCCAGCCCATCAACGGATCGATCTCGCGCGCATCGGCCGGGATGTAATCGAGATACCAGACCCTGGTTTTCGCGTTGCCCGACTGCATGGCAGTGCGGGCCGGCTGATAGATGCGCGCGCGCATGGCAAAACTCCTCGGATAATCGTCCTCAATCCTGACTTAGTCGATCGGGCCGGAAGCGCAAGTCCAACGAGAGACAAGTCAGACATATCAAACAGCGTCTGCCGGTCGGGCCGGGGAGCGAGGGGTGGGGTGGTGCTCCGACCGGCAGATCCATGCTGCTTGCGGGAACATATTGCGAATATCGGGCCAGATTCGCAACCCTGAATTAAGCCTAACAGAACGCTAAACACATAAAATTTCATCATTTTTGTTAACCTTGGCCTTACCTTTGCCACACCCCCTTGAACGCCAACGAAAAGCGGACAAGTCTGGGGGCAGCGAAAGGTCTGCCACCATGCCCCACAACACTACCAATATGCCGATCAACCGGCCGGATGTCCTGACCCGCCCCAAGCTTGAGGGGGGGAAACGCTTTGTCATGCAGACCGAATTTGCCCCCGCCGGCGATCAGCCGACCGCGATTGCCGAACTGTCCGGTGGAATAGGAGATGGAGAGCATGACCAGGTGCTGATGGGCGCGACCGGCACCGGCAAGACCTTCACCATGGCAAAGGTCATCGAAGAGACCCAGAGGCCAGCGATCATCCTTGCCCCCAACAAGACACTGGCGGCGCAATTATACGGCGAATTCAAAAGCTTCTTTCCCGAGAACTCGGTAGAATATTTCGTGTCCTACTACGACTATTACCAGCCCGAAGCCTATGTGCCGCGCTCGGACACCTATATCGAGAAGGAATCCCAGATCAACGAACAGATCGACCGGATGCGCCATTCGGCCACCCGCTCACTGCTGGAGCGCGACGATGTGATCATCGTTGCCTCGGTCTCGTGCATCTATGGCATCGGTTCGGTCGAGACCTATTCCGCGATGACACAGGATCTCAAGGTCGGGGATCTGGTCGAGCAGCGCAAATTCCTGTCCGAACTGGTCGCGCAGCAATACAGGCGCCTCGACGCAGCCTTTCAGCGGGGGGCGTTCCGGGTCAAGGGCGACACGGTCGATCTTTGGCCCGCCCACCTCGAAGACCGCGCCTGGAGGTTCAGCTTCTTCGGCGAGGATCTGGAGGCCATTACGGAATTCGATCCGCTGACCGGGCAGAAGACCGACACGTTCGAGCAGATCCGGATCTACGCCAACAGTCACTATGTGACGCCCCGCCCCACCTTGCAACAGGCCACCAGGAGCATTCGCAAGGAGCTTGCACACCGGCTCAGGCAACTCAATGACGAGGGCAGGCTGCTGGAGGCGCAGCGGCTTGAACAGCGCACGAATTTCGATCTCGAAATGCTGGAGGCGACCGGCGTGTGCAACGGGATCGAGAACTATTCGCGCTATCTGACCGGACGCGCACCGGGGGAGCCTCCCCCCACCCTGTTCGAATTCATCCCCGACAATGCCATTGTCTTTGCCGATGAATCCCACGTTACCGTGCCACAGATCGGCGGCATGTATCGCGGCGACTACCGGCGCAAGTTCACCCTGTCCGAGCACGGCTTCCGTCTGCCCTCCTGCATGGACAACCGCCCGCTCAAATTCGAGGAATGGGACGCGATGCGCCCGCAATCGATCTTCGTTTCGGCCACCCCTGCGGCGTGGGAGCTCGAACAGGCAGGCGGCGTGTTTGCCGAACAGGTGATCCGCCCGACGGGCCTTGTGGACCCCGAGATCGAGATCCGCCCGGTCGAGACACAGGTGGATGATCTGCTCGACGAGATCCGCAAGGTGACCGCCAGGGGGCTGCGCGTGCTGTGCACCACGCTGACCAAGCGGATGGCCGAGGATCTGACCGAATATCTGCACGAACAGGGGGGCCGGGTCCGTTACATGCACTCGGATATCGACACGATCGAACGGATCGAGATCCTGCGCGACCTGCGGCTCGGGGCATTCGATGTGCTCGTGGGGATCAACCTGCTGCGCGAGGGTCTCGACATTCCCGAATGCGGGCTGGTGGCGATTCTGGACGCCGACAAGGAGGGGTTCCTGCGTTCGGAAACCTCGCTGATCCAGACCATCGGCCGGGCGGCGCGCAATGCCGATGGACGGGTCATCATGTATGCCGACAAGCTCACCGGTTCGATGCAGCGTGCCATCGACGAAACCGAACGCCGCCGCGCCAAGCAACTGGCCTACAATGCCGAACATGGCATCACCCCCGAGACGGTGCGCAAGAATGTCGATGACATTCTGGCGGGGCTATACCAGGGCGACACGGATATGGCGCGCGTCACCGCAAAGGTCGAACATGTCAAACCCGGCGGCAACCTGCAGGCCCATCTCGACCAGTTGCGGGCGAGAATGCGCAAGGCCGCCGAAGATCTGGAATTCGAGGACGCGGCCCGGATGCGCGACGAGATCCAGCGTCTGGAGGCGGTGGACCTGGTCGTTCATGACGATCCTCTGGCACGTCAATCGACCGTGGAGGCCGTAGCCGAGGCTGCGGTGAAAGCCAAGGGGCGGTCAACGGCGGGCCGACCTGGACAACGGGGCGGTGTGAAGCGGCGCAAGAGACGTTGAAACCTGCGCCCGGCACTGTCGCAACCGGGGCGCGAACCGATGGCCCGTCAATCGCGGTTCGGCTCAGCCCGGATGTTGCAGCGAGGCGAAGAGGCGCGGATCAAGGCTGGCTTCGGCAAACATTTTGCCTTCGGTCATAATCGCCACGGCATCATGGGAGTGCAGACTTTCCATATGACTGGCCAAGACGCGGAAATCCCCGATGCGCGGATCGGCCAGCAATGTGGCAGCAAAGGCGCGCACGGCATCCTCGACGAAGATCGGATTCGCGGCGTTGAGTTCCGCGAAGGCCTGTTCATCCTCGCGCTTCACCATGACCTGCGTCTCGGTCGGAACCGCGTCACGGGCGTGCTCGATGAGATCCTCGAACCAGAGAACCTCGCCCGGTTCGACCTCAACCGAGATCCGCGCGACGGAGCGTTGCGAATGCGGTGTGGCAAGCCGGCTGCGACTGGCACGGGCATGTTCGCTCAGTTCCAGCGAGCAGGGGCAGGTTGACGAATAAACGTAGTCGAGATGGATCACCTTGCGGCGCACCCCCGCACTCTCGATCAGTTCCAGCGCGATGTCGTAATACTGCCAGCCGGAGAGTCCGGAGCGCAGCGAAGAACGCCGGACCGGGAACGAAAAACGCATCATCAGACGCGCATCGAAACTTTCAAGGTCATCCTTGTAATCGTCAAGCGCAACCTCCATCACCTCGAAAGAGAACGCGGCCTCGGCATGGGCGTAGAAGCTGCGCATCACCCGCGACATGTTGATGCCCTTCTTCTCGGCTTCGAGGCTGACCGTGCCGGTCACCGAGGTTTCGAGCGTCAGATCGCCATTGTCGCGGGTCTTGTAGCGCACCGGCAGACGGAAATTCGAAATGCCAACATGTTCGATCCGGGCCCTTGCCCCCACGATCAGCGAGGACGGACCGTTCTGCAAATCGGGCAGCGACGCCTTGTAGGCTGCATCGACGGTGAAATCGGGATCGTAATGCCGGTTCAGATCGGGGTAATTGGCAATGTCCCGGCCCGGCAGAAGGCGCGCGATGGCCGGGTCGAGCCTGGCGACCTCGACCGGATCGGCGTGCGCCGCCCATTGACGCAACAGTTTCAGCGCGGCTTTTGCCTCGTCGGTGTCGGGTGGCTCGATCTTGCCGTGCACGTTCATGTCCACAATTCCCTTGGCAGGTATTGCAGATATGGGGTGCTGGCCGCTCTTGTCCAAGGACAATAGTCGCAAATGGCCGGAAAAGTCGCTTCCACAATGCGATTTTCAGTGCAACAGGACCGTCTGCATCAACGGAAGAACGGGGGCCCGATTGTGCCCCCAGACTTCTGACAACCCCCGTTATTCTGGTGTGGTTTTGGCTTGTCTGCTGCGTTCAAAATCGCGGATTTGAAGGTTGCATGGGCCACGGCCGCTCATGCTGAGCAGGGTCTGCCCTACGTCGCCATCACCATTGCGATTCTCTTGATAGTCCGGGCGGTCGCGGCGAGCAGGCATTGGGTTTGGATTTTTGCGAGAGACCGGAAGCGGGCGTATCGGTGGCCGAAGAGTTGCTTGGCGTCGGCAAGGGAGTGCTCGACGGTTTCCTTTCCTCGCTCGTAGAGCGCCTTGCCCCGGTCGGTCAGGCGATAGCTGTCAACCCGTTCGCGGGCGTCAGCCCCGACATGACGGGTGACGGTTTTTTGTGCCTTCGCGTTGGTGGTGCACGACGCCAGCAAGGGGCAGTCGCGGCCCTTTGATGGATCGGATTTGTCGTGCCGATGCCTTCAACGCAACGGCCCGCCGCGAAGCGAACACCTTTGGCGCGATGTGTGATCGAACGGTCGTCTGGCCGCACGAGCAGATCAAGGAATCGGCAAAAGGCATCTATCGCTTTGCCAACGATTATCCCGGCATCCGTCACGCAGGCACAGCCGCTAGCCAGCTGCGCGAGATTGAAATGCGCGATTTGGTCTCTGTGACCATCATGCTCGCCGGTTTCACACCCTATTTCACCGATGCTCTGGACGCCGGGCACGCCTATTCAGATTAATTCCAATACCGAGTTCGTTACCATGAAAGCCACTGATGCCAACCTCCTGAACTTCATCAACAGCGCGCCGCAGTTCGTCATTCCTATCTATCAGCGGACCTATTTCTGGACCGAGCGGGAATGTCGGCAGTTGTGGGAGGACAGCCGCATCGGCAAACCCGCAACCGACGAGGATGACGGCTTCACCGCGATGGAATGGATCGAGGCGGTTGTCGCTGGTCTGGACGGAGCTGCCGCCGGACGTCAGATGTCCATTCCAGCAAATGGATCGCACCCTCAAACGCCGGAATCAAACACCAGAGTCAGGAAAAGGGCTTGACTGAAAACTCGTGCGGCCTTTGCAAGTGGCCGGTGAACGGGTAGGAGGAGAGCGACCCGCAAGAAAGGCGCAAACTCATGTCTGTTCCGATGTTCTCGACCTTCGTCAAGCCGATACACCCGGAGGGGCACAAATTCGTCGCCATCTTTGCCGGGATCACGCTGCTGCTGTTCCTGGTCTGGGTGCCGCTGGGGTGGATCGGTGTCGGGCTGACGATCTGGTGCTGTTACTTCTTTCGTGATCCGGATCGTGTCACGCCGATCCGCGAGGGGCTTATGGTCTCACCCGCCGACGGGGTGGTGTCACTGCTGGAACCTGCCGTTCCGCCGACGGAACTGGGGCTTGGCGATCGACCGATGACGCGGATCTCGGTCTTCATGTCGGTCTTCAACTGTCATGTGAACCGCTTGCCCGCAGCGGGCCGGATCACCAGGATCGCCTACAGGCCGGGCAAGTTCGTCAATGCCTCGCTCGACAAGGCCAGTTCGGACAATGAGCGCAACGGCCTGGCCGTGGCGCTGCCCGACGGGCGCCGATATGGCGTGGTGCAGATCGCCGGGCTGGTGGCGCGCCGTATCCTGTGCTGGTCGCAAGAGGGGCAGAGCCTGATGACGGGTGAACGCTTCGGGCTGATCCGGTTTGGCTCGCGGCTTGATATCTATCTGCCCGAAGGGGTGGCACCGCTGGTCTGCATTGGTCAAAGCATGGTTGCGGGCGAGACGGTGATTGCCGATCTGAACGGCATGGAATGCGCGCGCCGGGGTTGTGTTCGGTGAGCGAGGGCAGGGAAGCCAAGATGGGGTCGAACGATGTCGAAGCGGATGAAAGGGACCGGATCGCGCTTCTGCAGCTTCTGCCCAATCTTGTGACGATCGCGGGAATGGGGCTGGGTCTGACCGCGATCCGCTACGCGATGGATGACCGGTTCGAATTTGCTGTGACGCTGATCCTTCTTGCGGGCTTGATCGACGGTCTTGACGGGCTTCTGGCGCGCAGGCTCCATGCAACATCGGAATTTGGTGCGCAACTCGACAGCCTGTCGGATTTCCTG